>NZ_JBIBDS010000005.1:0-225980 GCF_042954805.1 Streptomyces sp. NPDC012637 | reverse complement strand
CCGAACAGGCCGACACCCTCATCGGCGAAGCCACGGCCGAGGCCGAGCGGCTCACCGCGGAGGCGGCCGAGCTGCTGGAGTCGACCGAGCAGGAGGCCCAGCGGATCCGGGCCGAGGCCGAGCAGGTCAAGGTGGACGGCGAGGCGCACGCGCAGGCGCTGCGCAGCGCCGCGCTCGCCGACGCCGACCGGATCCTGGACGAGGCCCGCAAGGCCGCCGACAAGCGGCGCGCCGACGCCGCCGAGCAGGCGGACACCCTCATCGGCGAGGCGCGTGCCGAGGCCGAGCGGATCGCCGAGGAGGCGGCCCGGGTCAAGGCGGACGCCGAGGCGGCGGCCGAGGAGATGCGCTCCGAGGCGCGCGCCGAGGCCGACCGCACGCTCGACGAGGCCCGTGAGGCCGGGGCGAAGAAGCGCGCGGACGCCGCCGAGCAGGCCGACCAGCTGATGACCAAGGCCCAGGAGGAGGCGCTGCGCGCCACCACGGAGGCCGAGGAGCAGGCGGACACCATGGTGGGCGCGGCCCGCAAGGAGGCCGACCGGATCGTCGCCGAGGCCACCATCGAGGGCAACTCGCTGGTGGAGAAGGCCCGTACGGACGCCGACGAGCTCCTCGTCGGGGCCCGCAGCGACGCGACCGCCATAAGGGAGCGGGCGGAGGAGCTGCGTTCCCGCGTCGAGAGCGAGATCGAGGAACTGCACGATCGTGCGCGGCGCGAGACGGCCGAGCAGATGAAGACGGCCGGCGAGCGCGTGGACAAGCTGGTGAAGGCCGCGGAGGAGCAGCGCGCCGAGGCCGAGGAGAAGGCCAGGGAGCTGGTCTCGGAGGCGACTTCGGAGGCGAGCAAGGTCCGCATCGCCGCGGTGAAGAAGGCCGAGGCGCTCCTGAAGGAGGCCGAGCAGAAGAAGGCCTCGCTGGTCGCGGAGGGGGAGCGGATCAAGGCGGAGGCGGAGCGGATCAAGGCGGACGCCGAACTCCAGGCGGAGGAGACCGTCTCGGAGGGCAAGCGCGAACTGGACGTCCTGGTGCGCAGGCGCGAGGACATCAATGCCGAGATCTCCCGTGTCCAGGACGTGCTGGAGGCGTTGGAGTCTTTCGAGACGCCGTCAGCGGGTGCGAAGTCCGACGGCGGCCGGGACGGGGTCAAGGCGGGCGCGTCGGCGGGAGCCACTCGTTCGGGGGGCAAGTCTTCCGAGAGCTAGCCACTCAAAAGGCTGGACATTCTCCAGATCAAACGGGCATACGCTCGATGACACGCCGCTTCGACCCCTAGGATTCCCTCTAACACCTCACCGGTCTCATTCGACAGGAACCCCATGAGCGACACTTCCTCCCCCTTCGGCTTCGAGCTCGTGCGGCGTGGTTACGACCGCGGTCAGGTGGACGACCGCATTACCAAGCTCGTCGCCGACCGTGACAGTGCTCTGGCCCGAATCACCTCTCTGGAAAAGCGCATCGAGGAGCTCCACCTCGAAACGCAGAACGCCCAGGCCCAGGTCACCGACGCCGAGCCGTCGTACGCCGGTCTCGGTGCTCGCGTCGAGAAGATCCTCCGGCTCGCCGAGGAGGAGGCGAAGGACCTGCGCGAGGAGGCCCGGCGCGCCGCCGAGCAGCACCGCGAGCTGGCCGAGTCCGCGGCCCAGCAGGTCCGCAACGACGCCGAGGCGTTCGCCTCGGAGCGCAAGGCCAAGGCCGAGGACGAGGGCGTCCGCATCGTCGAGAAGGCCCAGGGCGAGGCGAACTCCCTGCGCGCCGAGGCCCAGAAGGACGCGCAGTCGAAGCGCGAGGAGGCCGACGCCCTCTTCGAGGAGACCCGCGCCAAGGCCGCCCAGGCCGCCGCGGACTTCGAGACCAACCTGGCCAAGCGCCGCGAGCAGTCGGAGCGCGACCTGGCCTCGCGTCAGGCGAAGGCCGAGAAGCGCCTGGCGGAGATCGAGCACCGCGCCGAGCAGCTCCGCCTCGAGGCCGAGAAGCTGCGCACGGACGCGGAGCGCCGGGCCCGCCAGACGGTGGAGACCGCGCAGCGCCAGGCCGAGGACATCGTGGCCGACGCCAACGCCAAGGCGGACCGCATCCGCAGCGAATCGGAGCGCGAGCTGGCGGCGCTGACGAACCGCCGCGACTCGATCAACGCCCAGCTGACCAACGTCCGCGAGATGCTGGCCACGCTGACCGGTGCCGCGGTGGCCGCCGCCGGCTCCCCGATCGACGACGAGCGGACCGCGGGCGTCCCCGCCCAGCAGACCCGCTGACCCTCCCCCGGGCGTACCGCTGACGCGAAAACCCCCTGCCATTCCGGTGGCGGGGGGTTTCGCGCACCCGTAGGTTGGTACGCATGATCGAGCTCGAGGGCCTCACCAAACGGTTCGGATCGAAGACGGCCGTCGACCATCTCACCTTCACCGTGCGGCCCGGCGTGGTCACCGGCTTCCTGGGGCCGAACGGGGCGGGCAAGTCGACCACGATGCGGATGATGCTGGACCTGGACAACCCGACGAGCGGGACGGTCCGGATCGACGGCCGGCACTACCGGGAGCTCCGGGAACCGCTGAAGTACATCGGGGCGCTGCTCGACGCCAAGGCGATGCACGGCGGCCGCTCCGCGTACAACAACCTCCTGTGCCTGGCCCAGTCGAACCGCATTCCGGCGCGAAGGGTCGGCGAGGTGCTCGACCTCGTCGGTCTGACGGCGGTCGCGAAGAAGAAGTCGAAGGGCTTCTCGCTCGGCATGGGGCAACGGCTGGGAATCGCCTCCGCGCTGCTCGGTGATCCCGAGATCCTGATGTTCGACGAACCCGTCAATGGTCTGGACCCCGAGGGAATTCACTGGATCCGCAATCTGATGAAGGCGCTCGCGGCGGAGGGCCGGACGATCTTCGTTTCCAGCCATCTGATGAGTGAAATGGCGCTGACGGCCGATCACCTGATCGTCATCGGGCAGGGAAAGCTGCTCGCCGACACGTCGATGGCGGATTTCATCCAGCAGAATTCCAGGAGTTACGTACGGCTGCGCTCGCCGCAGCAGGAACGCCTGCGGGACGTGCTCCACGCGAACGGATTCGTCGCGGTCGAGGCGGGCGGCGGGACGCTCGAGGTGGACGGCACGACGACGGAGAAGCTGGGTGAACTGGCCGCCTCCCATCAGATCGTGCTGCACGAGCTGAGCGCCCAGCGGGCCTCGCTCGAGGAGGCGTTCATGCAGATGACGGCGGGCGTGGTGGAGTACCACGCGCACGGTACGGACGTCCACGGCGGCGACGGGCCGGCCGGGCCCCGCTGGGGCGAGAGCTTCGAGGGAGTCTGATCGATGGCAGCGGCATCCGCGGTCCTCCAGTCGGAGTGGACCAAGATCCGGACGGTCTCTTCGACGGTGTGGACGCTGACGAGCGCGCTCGTGGTCACGGTGGCGATGAGCGCCGCACTGTCCGCGCTGATCAGGTCCACCTTCGACGACCTGAGCGAGGTGGAGCGGGCGACCTTCGACCCGACCTTCGTGAGCTTCTCCGGGATGGTGCTCGGGCAGCTGGCGATGGTGGTGTTCGGCGTCCTCGTGGTGGGCACCGAGTACTCCTCGGGCATGATCCGCACCTCGCTCGCGGCCGTACCGCAGCGGGCCACCTTCCTCTTCTCGAAGATCGCGGTGGCCGGCGGGCTCGCGCTGCTCGTCGGTCTGATGACGAGCTTCCTGTCCTTCTTCCTCGGGCAGGCCCTGCTCGGGGAACACCGCACCACGCTCGGCGCGGACAACGTGCTGCGGGCGGTGGTCGGCGCCGGCCTCTACATGGCCCTGATCGCGCTGTTCTCGATGGGCGTGGCCACGATGCTGCGCTCCTCGATGCTGTCGCTCGGCATCCTCGTGCCGTTCTTCTTCCTGATCTCGCAGATCCTGTCGGCCGTGCCGAAGGCCAAGGAGGTCGCCCGCTACTTCCCCGACCAGGCCGGCTCCAAGATCATGCAGGTGGTGCCGGACGCCCTGGGCTCGGAGAAGGCCCCGTACGGGCCGTGGGGCGGCCTCGGGATCATGCTGATCTGGGTGGCGGCCGCGCTGGCCGGTGGCTACCTGGTGCTGAAGCACCGGGACGCCTGAGCGAGCCCTGACCTTTCCCTGACCTTTCCCGGATCACGATCCGGGCTTCGCCGGAACCGTCAACGGCTGGATAAGCTCCTAGCTCATACGGGGGGCTCCGGCCGTCGGCCGTCACGCCCCGAGAAACACCCGACCATGTCGATGGGGCTGGAGAATGATCGAGGCAGTCGGCCTGACGAAGCGCTACGGCGCCAAGACAGCCGTGTACAACCTTTCCTTCCAGGTGAGACCGGGCCACGTGACCGGCTTCCTGGGCCCCAACGGCTCGGGCAAGTCGACCACGATGCGCATGATCCTGGGGCTCGACCGGCCGACGTCCGGCCACGTCACGATCGGCGGGCATCCGTTCCGGCAGCTGCCGAACGCGCCGCGCCAGGTCGGCGCGCTGCTCGACGCCAAGGCCGTGCACGGCGGCCGCAGCGCCCGCAACCACCTGCTCTCGCTCGCCCAGCTGGCCGGCATCCCGGCCCAGCGGGTCGACGAGGTGCTCGGCGTGGTCGGCCTCCAGGACGTGGCCAAGCGCCGCTCCAACGGCTTCTCGCTCGGCATGGGGCAGCGCCTCGGCATCGCGGCGGCGCTGCTCGGCGACCCGCAGGTGCTGCTCTTCGACGAGCCGGTCAACGGCCTCGACCCCGAGGGCATCCTCTGGGTGCGCAACCTGATGAAGAAGCTGGCCGCCGAGGGCCGGACCGTCTTCGTCTCCAGCCATCTGATGAGCGAGATGGCGCTGACCGCCGACCACCTGATCGTGATCGGCCGCGGCCAGCTGCTGGCGGACATGAGCGTCAAGGACTTCATCTCCGCGAACTCGGCCGACTTCGCCCGGGTGCGCACGCCGCACACCGAGCCGCAGCAGCGCGAGAAGCTGAGCACGGTCCTCACCGAGGCCGGCGGCCAGGTGATGCCGGAGCCGGACGGCGCGCTGCGCGTGACCGGCCTGCCGCTGCCGCGGATCAGCGACCTGGCGCACGACGCGGACGTGCGGCTGTGGGAGCTCTCCCCGCACCAGGCCTCGCTGGAGGAGGCGTACATGCGGATGACGCAGGGCGCCGTGGACTACCGCTCCACCGACGACCGGCTGGCCCACCTCCAGCCGCCGATGCCGCCCCACCAGCTGCCGCAGCCGCAGCAGCAGTACGCGGTCCCCGAGGTGCCGCAGCAGGGCTGGTACGCCCCGCCGCCGCCCGGACAGAACCCGTACGCCACCCCGCAGAACCCGCAGGGCCCGAACACCGAGGACGCCCGATGACGACCCCGTACTCGTACGTCTCCCCCATCCCCGTGCGCAAGGCGCACCTCGGGGACGCGCTCGCCTCGGAGTGGACCAAGATCCGCTCGGTGCGCTCCACGATCTGGACCCTCGGGATCATGATCCTGCTGATGCTCGGCATCGGGCTCGGGGTGGGCGCGATCGTGTCGGCGTCCGAGGTGTCCACCGAGGGCGAGACGGCACTCGGCCTCGGCTTCTTCGGTGTGCTGCTCGGCTCGATCTGCGTGATCACGCTCGGCGTGCTGACGATCGCGTCCGAGTACGGCACGGGCATGATCCGCACGACGCTGACGGCCTGCCCGAGCCGCGCCCGGGTGCTCGCGGCGAAGGCGATCGTCTTCTTCCTGCTCGTCTTCGGCATCACCACGCTGACCGCGACCGTCGTCGCGGTGGCCCAGGTGGCGATGGTGGAGGCCGCCGAGCCCACGACGGCGGAGTGGCTGCGGGCCACGGTCGGCGTCGGCCTGTTCGTCGCGCTGCTCGGGCTGCTGTCGCTGGGCGTCGGCGCGATCATCCGGCACTCGGCGGGCGCCATCACGATCATGATCGGTGTGCTGCTGCTGCCGCTGGTGTCGGCGATGTTCATGTTCGCGGAGTCGCTGGCCAAGGTGCGGGAGTGGCTCCTCGACTACGCGATCCCGAGCCAGCTGATCGCGCTGTACGCGGGCCGCTCGGCGGTGACCGTGGACGGCCCCTCGGGCTGGGACCCGGTCTGGATCATGGCCGTCCTGGCGGCCGCGGTGCTCGGCGGCGCGTTCGCGCTCATCAACAACAGGGACGTCTGAGGCCGCCGGCCGCTCAGTAGCGAGGCGCGTTGCGGGACCGCTGCACCCGGGTGGTGCGGCGGTCCTTCGCGTTCCAGCACGCCTTGTGCCAGTGGCGGCGGTCGTCGACCCCGCCGTACTCGGGCCAGGCCACCAGGTGCGGCGCACCGGAGGGGATCTCCTGGTCGCAGCCGGGGCAGCGGTAGCGCTTGCCGGGCGAGCTCGCGCCGGCGACGTGGCGCACGCACCACTCCTCGCCCTGCCAGGTCTCGGTGCTCTGCACACCGCCGTACCGGTCGCCCGGATCGCTCTGCCGCGGGGGCTGCGCGCCGCCTCGCGGGCGGTTGTGGCGCGGGGACACTTCGGCACCTCGCTCGGGGTCGGGGACACGGACGGTTCCGTCCAGCCTACGGGCCGCGACGGGGTGGCCCGGCACGGGTGGGCGGCGGATCAGCGGAAAATCGCAAGAACTTCATGTCGGGCCGTTGCCTTTGGCACGTGTCAGACGTTGTTGCCAGTACGAGGGGGACGCGCGGGCGAAGTCCGCGAAGGGGAGAACGCGCCGACCGCGAGGAGGCAGAAGCGATGCGCGTGGGTACGTTCGTGCTGGCCGCCCAGTTTCCGGGCCAGGGTCAGGGAGAAGCGCTGCACCGGGCGGTGCGGACCGCCGAGGTCGCCGAGGAGGCGGGCCTCGACTCGGTCTGGCTGGCCGAGCACCACTTCGTGCCGTACGGGGTGTGCCCGTCGGCCGTGACGCTGGCCGCCCTGCTCCTGGGCCGCACCCGCCGGCTCCGGGTCGGCACGGCGGTCAGCGTGCTGCCGACCGTCCACCCGGTGGCCCTGGGCGAGCAGGCGGCCCTGCTCCACGTGACGTCCGGCGGCAGGTTCACCCTCGGGGTGGGCCGCGGCGGCCCGTGGGTGGACCTGGAGGTGTTCGGCGCGGGGCTCCCCGCGTACGAGAAGGGCTTCCCGGAATCGCTCGACCTGCTGCTGCGCTGGCTGCGCGAGCCCCGGGTCGGCGCCGAGGGGGAACGATTCGCTTTCCGCGAGGTGGCCGTCGTACCGGCCCCCGGCGAGCTGATCGGCGGGCCCGCCGCGCCGGAGGTGGTGGTCGCCTGCACCTCGGCGAACAGCGTGCGGCTCGCGGCCGAGCGCGGGCTGCCGATGCTGCTCGGCATGCACTGCGGCGACGAGGACAAGGCCGAGATGGTGGCCTGCTGGGAGCGGGCCGCGCGGGACGCCGGACGCGACCCGGACGAGATCGCGCGGATCGGCGCCGGCCATGTCTCGGCGGGCGTGGTCCAGCTCGCCGACCGGACCGCGGACGCGGCGGAGGCCCTGGTGAAGGCGATGCCGGGCTGGCTGAAGCAGGGCCTCGACGCCCATGTGACGGTGGACGGCCGGTACCGCGCGATGCGCGACCCGGTCGCGTACACCGAGCTGCTGTGCGGGCTGCACCCGGTGGGCACGCCCCGGCTCGCCGCCGACCGGCTCGCCGCCACCGCCGAGCGCACGGGCATCACCCGCTTCGCGCTGCTCGCCGAGGGCTCCGGCGATCTCGCCGCCACCGAGGAGAACGTGCGGCGCCTGGGCGCCGAGGTGCTCCCGCTGCTCGTCTGAGACCGTGCGTGACCCGTGCGTGTGGTGGGGCATGTGGTGTCGCATGTGGTGGGCAGGACCATGCCGCCGCCCCGCGTCTCTTCGCTCTCCCGCCGACGCGGAGCGGTGGCACCAGGCCTGTCAGCAGTCGCGCAGTTCCGGCGACTGGTTGAGGAGCTGCGCCCGTACGGAGGTGAAGCGGGCGAGCCGCTCGTCGACCGACGGGTCCAGCGGGAAGACCGCCACGCGGTGGCAGTTCTGGAAGGCGAGTCGTACCCCGAAGTGTCGCTGAAGCGCACCACGGATGGCATCGCTCGCGAGAGCGCGCAGCAGCTGACCACGTGCCTGCTCGTCCGGCGGCGGCGTCTGGTTGTCGGCGAACTCTCCGCCGTCGACCTTCAGCTGTGCCACCAGAGAACTGATCATCTCCCATGCGTAGGGCAGGGAGGTCCGGACGCAGTCGACGAAGTCGGCTTCGTCGACCTCGCCTCGCTCGGCCTGATCCAACAGCGCCGGTGAGACGTCGAGCGACATGGGTTCTCCTCTCGCGACCCCGCCGGGCGGGGCCTTGCGGGCAGGGACAGGTGGCCGCGCCGCACACGCAGCGTGCCCGGACGACGACCTCCTGTCCTCCACGTTAAGCGCCGGGTCCTGCCCGCACCAGGAGAATGGGCGCACAACCGGCCAATAAGTGACGGGTGTTGGGCGCACGCCCGGCGGGCGCCGGCGGACGCCCGGCGCCCGAATCGCGTGCACGAGCCTCCGTCTTGTAGCGTTGCGGACCATGCGTCTCGTCATTGCCCGTTGTTCCGTGGACTACGCGGGCCGGCTCACGGCCCACCTGCCCTCCGCCCCCCGTCTGATCCTGGTCAAGGCCGACGGCAGCGTCTCGATCCACGCGGACGACCGGGCGTACAAACCGCTGAACTGGATGTCGCCGCCCTGCACGCTCAAGGAAGACGTCAACGGCGAGGCCGCCGAAGCCGGGGCCGCCGCCGTGTGGACGGTGATCAACAAAGCGGGCGAGAAACTGATCATCACGATGGAGGAGATCCTCCACGACTCCTCGCACGAGCTGGGTGTCGACCCGGGCCTCATCAAGGACGGCGTGGAGGCCCACCTCCAGGAGCTGCTCGCCGACCGCATCGAGACCCTGGGCGAAGGCTGGACGCTGGTCCGCCGCGAGTACCCGACGGCCATCGGCCCGGTGGACATCCTGTGCCGGAACTCCGACGGCGGCACGGTCGCGGTGGAGATCAAGCGGCGCGGCGAGATCGACGGCGTCGAGCAGCTGACCCGCTACCTGGAGCTGCTCAACCGCGACCCGCACCTGGCGCCGGTGAAGGGCATCTTCGCCGCCCAGGAGATCAAGCCGCAGGCGCGCGTGCTCGCGAACGACCGCGGGATCGACTGCGTGGTGCTCGACTACGACGCGCTGCGCGGCATCGAGGACGACAAGCTGCGGCTGTTCTGACGTATGGATGCGAGGAGGGCCCGGGTGCGGGGGATCGCGCCCGGGCCCTTCTCGTACGCGGTCAGGCCGCGGGGCTGCTGCTCTCGGAGGTGCCGGTGGCTGACTCGGAGCGGGAGGCGGTGGCGGAGTTGCCGGACTCGCCTCCGGTCCCGGTGCTCGGGGTCGCCGTGGTGGGCGGGGCGGTCGACGGCGTAGTGGTCGCCGTGGACGTCGGCGAGGTCGACGGAGAGGCCGACGAGCTCGACGGCTTCGGGGACGTCGACGGCTTCGGCGAGCCAGACGGCTTCGGCGATGTCGCCGGGTCGCTCGCCGTCGGACTGCCCGTCGCCGACGGCGAGCCCGACGTCGTCGGGGTGCCCGTCGTGCCGGTGGCGCCCGGGGTGGGCGTACCGGTCGTGGTCGGGGAGGCCGGGTCGGAGGGGCCGCCGGTGGCGTCCTCGGTGGGTTCGGCCTCGCCGCCGTCGCCGTCGTCGAAGGGGTCCTGGCTCGCGGTGCTGTCGGAGGTCACGCGTCCGGTGCCGCCCGGGTCCTCGGCGTCGCCGGAGGTGGCGCCGAGGGTGACGACGGTGCCGAGGACGGCGACGAGCAGGGCGCCGGCGCCGACGGCCGCCAGGTTGCGGCGGGCTCCGCTGAGGATGCCCTTGCGCAGGCCCTCCCGCCTGCCGTCCTGGCCCTGCTCCTTGTGCCGGTCCGGGCCGACGACGACGGTCGCGGGCTCGTCGGTGAAGGCCGCGAAGGCGTCGAGGGAGGCCTTCGAGGCGACCGGGGCCATCGGTCGCGCCGGGGTCGGCGGGGCGAGGTCCGGGAACGCGGGCTTCGCCGGGAGCGCGGGCTTCGTCGGGAGCGCGGGCTTCGCCGGGAGCGCGGCGGCTCTGGGGATGCCGCGCGCCGGCGAGGCGGGGCCGTCACGGCGCGGGAGCGCGGCGGGCCGGGGCGCCGACGGCAGCGCGGCGGTGGGCGCGGTGGCGGACACGGGAGCGGCGGGTGCCGCGGGCGTGGCGGGCGCGGGCTCCACGGGGGTGGCCTCGCCCGTGAGGTCGGCGACGAGCGCGAGGGCGCGGCGGCCGGCGACGGTGCCGCGTTTGTCGGCGAGGGCGCCGCGCATGGCGATGGAGGCCTCGAGTTCGGCGCGGGCCCGCTGGAGGCTGCCGCGGCAGAGCGCGAGGACGCCCAACTCATGGTGGAACCAGGCCTCTTCGGCGACCTCGCCGGTCAGTCGCGCGGCCTCCTGGCCGCCGCGCAGGGCCCGCTCCCAGGCGCTCCAGTGGAGTCCGGCGGCGAAGGCGGGCGCGGCGGCGCGGGCGAGCAGGACGGCGGTGGCGCTGTGCTCGGGGGTGGTGCCGGGGACCAGCGCGGCGAGGGCGGCGAGCAGCGAGTCGGCCTCGGCGGTGGCGCGTTCGGGCGTGACGGAGGGGTGTCCGGCCCACCAGGCGTAGTGCTGGGCGACGGTGTGGACGCGGGCGATGACGTCGGTCTCGTAGCGCTGCGCGACGAGCTGGGTGAGGACTCCGGCGGCGAGGCGGTAGCGGGTGCCGACCGGGGAGAGCAGTCCGCAGGCCATGAGTTCGCCGACGGCGGCGTCGGCGTGGGTGTCGCCGACGAGCGCGGGCAGGTGCGCCTGGTGCGGGACCTCGCCGCCGAGGGCGACGGCGAACCGCAGGGTGTCCTGGGCGGCGCGGCTGAGCCGGGAGGCGAGCAGCACGGCGGGGGCGGCGCCCTCGCCGAGGCTGGGCAGAGGTATGTCGCGCAGTTCGACGTCGGGGTCGTCGGCGGAGGCCGCCGGGTCGGCGGGTGCGGCGGCGCCCGAGGGGCCGAAGGCCTCTTCGAGTGCGCCGAAGGCGTCGAACTCGGCGGGGCCGACGCGGAGCCGGTCGCGCTGCCGGAGCAGGGCGCCGGCCTGGACGAAGCGCAGCGGCAGTCCCTCGGACTCGAACCAGAGGTCGCCCGCCCAGTTGATCTCGTCGTCGGTGAGGGCGCGGCCGGTGGCGTGCCCCAGGAGTTCGACGGCGGCGGCGCGGCCGAGGCCGGGCAGGGCGAGCTCTTCGAGTCCGGCGTCGGCGGAGGCGGCGGGCGTGTCGGGGCCGGCGGCGAAGAGGAAGGCGCAGTCGGGGGTGGCGGCGAGCAGCTCGTCGAGGGCGGCGCCGCCGAACTCGAGGTCGTCGACGAGGACGATGGCGCCGATGGTGCGGACCTCCAGGAGGAGTTCCTCACGGTCGGGCCGGAAGCCGGGAGCGTGCTGGACGGCGTGGAAGAGCTCGTACAGCAGGTCGGTGGGCGTGCGGTGGTTGCCGGAGAGCCGGACGACGCCGTCGGGCGCGATCGTGCCGCATTCGGCGGCGACGGCGTCGAGGAGGCTGGTGCGGCCGGAGCCGGCGGGACCGGTGACCCGGGCGGAGCGGCCCCGGGTGAGGTGCTGGACGAGCGTCTCGCGCTGTTCCTGCCGTTCGAGGAGCGGGAGTGAGGGTGCCGCGGGACCCGGCGGTACGGGCGGGGTGGCGGCGCGGGCGGCCTCGGCGCGCTCCTGGGCGGTGCGCCGGCGGGGTGCCGGGGGCGTCTCGCCGGGCGGGCAGACCTCGATCTCGCTGCCGTCGAGCGGGTTGACCGTGAGCAGGAGGCCGCCGGAGACCAGGCGGGCGGTACGCACGCGGGCAGGGGCGGTGGACAGGGGCGCGGGTGCGGCGAGACCGGGGCGGGCGTCCTCGCCCTCGGCGTCGTGACCGTACTCCTCCGGTCCCCGGTTGATCGGGTCCATGGTCCAAGCTCCCAAGCGGCGGGCGATGTGCAGGCGAGCCGACCCTAGACGGTTGTCCGTGCCCCGGGAACATCCGGGGGCCTGTGGAGACCAAGACGTCACGGTCTTGTGAGGATTGGGTGTGACGCCTGGTTCGCACAGGTGCTTCACAGCCCCGTGGTGTGCCCGTGACATATGCGTCATCGGTGCGCCACCGGAGGGATCGAGCACCGGTGGCCGGGCACGGGCCGTCGGACACCCACCGCGAGTGGCCGGACGCCGGTGGCCGGACGCCCTTGGCCGGGCGCGGGCGGTCAGACGCGGGGCAGGGACTCCGCGGCGAGGCCGCCCTCGATCGCGAGGATGCGGTGCAGCCGGGTGGCGACGAGCAGGCGCTGCATCTGGGGCGGCACTCCGCGCAGGACCAGGCGGCGGCCGCAGCGGCCGGCCCGGCGGTGGGCGCCCATGATGACGCCGAGTCCGGTGGCGTCCCAGGAGTCGAGGCCGGTCAGGTCGAGCACGAGGTCGCCGACTCCGTCGTCGACCGCCGAGTGCAGGACCGTTCGGGCGTCCGCCGCGCTGCGGACGTCGAGGCGGCCCCCGACGACCAGCTCGGCGTGGTCGCCCCTGATGTGCATATGCGCTCCCCGAGAGTGCTCCGTGTCGTGTGCCCGTCTACGCAACGCTTGACTGCCGCATCGGCAGAAGCGTTGCGCCTTGTAAGCGAACCGATATCGAAATTCACCCCTGGGGGCGATGGTGCCGGGGCGGTCGGACCCCTGTGCGTCATCGGAACGCCACCCCGGCCCGTGCTCGGCCGCGATGTCAGTACGTGTAGAAGCCCTGCCCGCTCTTGCGGCCGATGTCACCTGCGTCCACCATCCGGCGCATCAGCTCCGGCGGCGCGAACTTCTCGTCCTGGGTCTCGGTGTAGATGTTGCCGGTGGCGTTGACCAGGATGTCGACGCCGGTGAGGTCGGCGGTGGCGAGCGGGCCCATGGCGTGCCCGAAGCCGAGCTTGCAGGCGATGTCAATGTCCTCGGCGGTGGCCACGCCCGACTCGTAGAGCTTGGCGGCCTCGACGACGAGCGCCGAGATCAGGCGGGTGGTGACGAAGCCGGCCACGTCGCGGTTGACGACGATGCAGGTCTTGCCGACGGACTCGGCGAACTCGCGGGCGGTGGCGAGGGTTTCGTCGCTGGTCTTGTATCCGCGGACCAGCTCGACGAGCTGCATCATCGGGACCGGCGAGAAGAAGTGGACGCCGACGACGGACTCCGGGCGCTCCGTCACCGCGGCGATCTTGGTGATCGGGATGGCGGAGGTGTTGGAGGCGAGGACCGCACCGTCCTTGGCGATCTTGTCGAGGGAGCGGAAGATCTCGTGCTTGACCTCCAGCTTCTCGAAGACGGCCTCGACGACGATGTCGGCGTCGGCGACGGCGTCGAGCTCGGTGGTGGCGGTGATCCGCCCCAGCGCGGCCTCGGCGTCCGCGGCGTCCAGCCTGCCCTTGGCGACGAAGCGCTCGTACGAGGTCTTGATGGCGTCGGTGCCTCGGGTCAGGGCGGCGTCGGTGACGTCGCGCAGGACGACGTCCCAGCCTGCCTGGGCCGAGACCTGCGCGATGCCGGACCCCATGAGTCCGGCTCCGATGACGGCGAGCTTCCTGGCCACGTCTTCCACCCCTCATCGCCTTAACGGCTGTTCACTTCTGGCTCTTCGGCGGAGATTAGCGGGCGGGGGGCGCCATGTGACCGCTAAGTAAGCCACGTCACGCCCGGTTTGACGGACGTCACACTCGCGACACCCCGCGGGCGGCCCCGCGGGGTCCTCCAAGTGGCCTCGAGGCCCCTCGGGCGGACCCCCGCCATCCCCGGGCGGACTCGCGGACCCTCCCCGGGCGGACTCGCGGCCGGCCCTCCCCGGCCGGATCGCCGTCGGCCGGTGGCGCGCGCCGCACATCAGCCGGCGACGCGCACCGCGGATCAGCCGATGGCACGCACGACGTATCCGCCGACGGCGCGCACCGCGTGTCACCCGGCGGCGCGCACCGCGTAGCCGAGCACCTTCTCGCCGAGCAGGTCCTCGATCTCGTCGAGCAGGTCGAGGGCCTCGCGGGACACCTCGGTCGCCTTGCGCCCGGCGGTCATCTCGCCGCTGATGAACTCCACGAGGGTGCCCTGGATCCAGGCGATCTGGCCGCCGACGAGGACCGGCATCGGGTCGTCGGGCCCGGCCCCGGCCTCCTCGCGCAGGGTGGCGACGGTGACCTGGCGGACCTGCTGCTGGAGGGTGAGGAGCCGGGCCTGGAGGGTGGGGGCCTCGTCGATCACCCGCATGAAGTCGGCGTACCCGTCCATCAGCCCGTACGCGGGAGAGACGGCGGCGACATGGCCGCGGATCTCGCGCAGCACGGCCCGCGCGGCGGACTCCCCCGCGTCGCGGCCGCGGATCATCCGGGCGAGGCGGTGGGTGATGCCCTCCATGCGGTCGAGGAACAGGTCCTCCTTCGCGGGGAAGTAGTTGTACACGGTGTTGACGGAGACATCGGCCGCCTCGGCGATCTCCGCCACCGTGACGGCCGCGAAGCCGCGCTCCAGGAAGAGCCCGGTCGCGATGTCCGAGATCCGCTGTTTCGTCTGGCGCTTCTTGCGCTCCCTCAGCCCTTCAGCCACGCCGCCATCCTAGACCCCATGAAATTTTGGGGGCGTTGCAAAATTTCAGAGACTCTGTTTTTGTAGTCGCCATGGCAATCATCAGCACCTCCGGACTTTCCCGGACCTTCCGGACCAGGCACGGCGAGGTGACGGCGGTCCACGGGATCGACCTCACCGTCCGCCCGGGCGAGATCCTCGGCTTCCTCGGCCCCAACGGCGCGGGCAAGAGCACGACCCTGCGCATGCTCAGCACCCTGCTCCCGCCCACCGGCGGCGTCGCGACCGTCGCCGGCCACGACCTGCTGCGCGATGCCGTGGGCGTACGGCGGAAGATCGGCTACGTCGCCCAGTCCGGCGGCGTCGACCCGCAGGAGACCGTCCGCTCCGAACTCGTCCTCCAGGGGCGGCTCTACGGGCTCTCCCGCGCCGAGGCCGCCGCCCGCGCCGCCGGACTCGCCCGCGACCTCGACCTCACCGAGCTGCTCGACCGGGGCTCCACCGCGCTCTCCGGCGGCCAGCGGCGCCGGCTCGACATCGCCCTCGGCCTCACCCACCGCCCCGAGCTGCTCTTCCTCGACGAGCCGACCACCGGTCTCGACCCGGGCAGCCGGACGGCCCTGTGGGCGCTGGTGCGGCGGCTGCGGGACGAGCACGGCACCACCGTCGTCCTCACCACCCACTACCTCGACGAGGCGGACGCGCTCGCCGACCGGCTGGTGATCATCGACAAGGGCGTGGTCGCCGCCGAGGGGACACCCGCCGCGCTCAAGGCCGAGCACGCGGCGGACACCCTCCAGGACGCCTTCCTCGCCGTCACCGGGCGCGGCCCCGCGCCCGTCGACCGGACCCCCGTCGCCGTCTAGGAACCCACGATGCTTCTCCACGACACCGCGGTCCTCTTCGGGCGCTACGCCCGGCAGACCCTCCGCTCGCCGTTCCAGATCTTCTTCGGCACCCTGATGCCGTTGCTCTACCTGTTCTTCTTCGGCCCCCTGCTCACCGGGCTCCCGCTCGGTCGCGAGGGCGACTCCTGGCAGGTCCTGGTGCCCGGACTGCTGCTCCAGCTCGGCCTGTTCGGGGCCTCCTTCGCCGGGTTCGCGGTCATCATGGAGAAGAACTGGGGCGTCCTCGAACGGCTCCGGGTCACCCCGGTCAGCCGGCTCGCGCTGCTCCTCGGCCGGGTCCTGCGGGACGCCGCGCTCTTCGTCTTCCAGGCCGTGCTGCTGGTACTCGCCGCCCTGGCCATGGGCCTGCGGGCACCGCTCGCGGGCATCCTGATCGGCTTCGGCTTCGTCGCGCTGCTCACCTTCTCGCTCGCCGCGCTCTCGTACGTGCTGGCGCTGCGGCTGCCCAGCCCGCAGGAGTTCGGCCCCGCGGTGAACACCCTCGCCATGCCCGCGATGCTGCTGTCCGGACTGATGCTGCCGATGGCCCTCGCGCCCGGCTGGCTGGACGTGCTGTCCCACTTCATGCCGTTCCGCTACCTGGTGGACGCGGTGCGGGACGCGTACGTCGGGCAGTACGCGACCGCCTCGATGCTCCACGGCGTCCTCGTCGCCCTCGGACTCACGGCGCTGGCCGTGACTGTGGGCACACGCACGTTCCGGAAGGCCGGGGCGTAACTACGCTGGGGGCATGGTCAATCTGACGCGCATCTACACCCGCACCGGCGACCAGGGCACCACCGCCCTCGGCGACATGAGCCGGACCGCCAAGACCGATCTGCGGATCTCGGCCTACGCCGACGCCAACGAGGCCAACGCCGTCATCGGCACGGCCGTCGCGCTCGGGCAGCTCGACGAGGACGTGGTGAAGGTCCTCGTCCGCGTCCAGAACGACCTGTTCGACGTGGGCGCGGACCTGTCCACTCCGGTGGTCGAGGACCCGAAGTACCCGCCGCTGCGCGTCGAGCAGTCGTACGTCGACAAGCTGGAGGCGGACTGCGACCGCTTCCTGGAGCGGCTCGACAAGCTGCGCTCCTTCATCCTGCCCGGCGGCACGCCCGGTGCGGCACTGCTGCACCAGGCGTGCACGGTGGTCCGGCGGGCCGAGCGGTCCACCTGGGCGGCGATGGAGGTGCACGGCGAGACCATGAACCCGCTCACCGCCACCTACCTCAACCGGCTGTCAGACCTGCTCTTCATCCTCGCCAGGACGGCGAACCGCGAGGTCGGGGACGTGCTGTGGGTCCCGGGCGGGGACCGCTGACGCCTGCTCCCCGGCGGCCGGGACCTTCCCGGCCGGTTCCTTCTTCGGCCAGAGGGCGTACGACAGGGCGATGAGGCCGTGGATGCCGACCGCCCGCCAGGCCCCGTACATCCAGCTCTTCAGCGAGGAGGTGTCGCCGTCCCCGCCGACGTACGCCATCGCGGCGAGCAGCAGGACGGTCGCGACGGCGCCGCCGACCAGCGAGCCGAGCCACACCCTTCCCTCGTGGCGGGCGCGGGCCATGCCGTAGCGGGGCGGCTTCACCGGCGGCGGGCCGCCGCCCAGCCGGTGGGCGGCGTGGCCGTCGAGCCACTTCACCGTCCGGTGGCCGTGGCCCACGGTGTAGCCGATGTACAGGGCGGCCAGGCCGTGCTTCCAGCTCGGATCGGCGCCGTTCTTCAGGTCGATCGCGGTGACGACCAGCAGCACGACCTCCAGCAGCGGCTCGCACAGCAGCAGGGCCAGGCCGGTGCGCGGCATCTTCAGTCCGTAGCGGGTGGCGAGGCCCGCGGCCAGCAGCACCCAGAAGCCGACCTCACAGATCACGATCAGCGTGACGATCACGGCGGCACTCCTTCGTTCGATCCCCCGTCGTCCTTCCAGACTCCCGGCGGCCCGGCCCGGATTCGTCGTCGTCGGTGACGAACCGCGACTACATCCTTCGACGGAGGGGCGGATCGGCCCGGACGGCGAGGCCCCGCGGCCGCACGCCGTGTTGGATGGGGACGTGACACTCCCCCGACCGCACCGCGACGACCTGCTCATCGCCGCCGGCGGCCTCGCCATCGGCCTGCTGATGTGGTCCTTCGGGCTGCACACCCAGACCGACCGGCCGATCGACGCGCGCTGGGCCACCCTCGTGCCGCTCCTCGTCATGGCCGCGATGGAGGCCCTGCGCCGGACCCTGCCGCAGACCGCCCTGACGATCGGCACGCTCGCCCTGGTGGCGGACCAGTTCACCTACGGCAGCCTCGTCACGGCGCTGATGTTCACGGACGTGGTCTACGCGGCCGTGGTCTACGGGTCACCGGCCTCCGCCCGGCGCGTCCCGTGGAGCACCGGACTGATCACGATCGGTGTGACGATCGGCTTCCTCGTCTGGTGGCAGAACGCCGCCGCCCTGGTGATCGGCCTGATCACGGGCATGGTCTCGTTCCTGCCCGCCGTCACCGGCGCCGTCGTCCGCAACCACCGGGAGACCGCCGAGGCGGCCCGGCTGCGCGCCGAGCAGACGGCGCTGCTGGCCGAGATGGACCGGTCCCAGGCAGTGGTCGCCGAACGCGCCCGGATGGCCCGCGAGCTGCACGACATGGTCGCCAACCACCTGTCGGCGATCGCGATCCACTCCACGGCCGCGCTCTCGCTCGACGAGGCGGCCACCACCCGGCAGGCGCTGACCGTCATCCGGGAGAACAGCGTCGAGGGCCTGGCCGAGATGCGGCGGCTCATCGGCCTGCTCAGGGACAGCAGCGGCGACGCCGAGCCGGCGGCCGCGCCGACACTGGCCGGACTGGAGGCGCTGATCGCCCAGGCCCGGACGAACGGCCGCTCCAGCGGGCTCGCCTTCACCCTGGTGGACACGCGCGAGGAGGACGGCGCGCGGCTGCCGGCGCCGGTCGAGCTGGCCGCCTACCGGATCGTGCAGGAGTCGCTGACGAACGCGCTCAAGCACGCCTCGGCCGGTGCGGTCGGCGTGTTCCTGGGCCGGGACGCGCGGAGTCTGACCGTACGGGTGACCAGCCCGATCGGGGACCGCCCCGGGCCGCGCGCGCCGGGCTCGGGCGCCGGGCTCGTGGGCATGCGGGAGCGGGTGGCGCTGCTCGGCGGGGAGTTCGAGGCGGGGCCGGTCCCGGACGGGAACGGCTCGAAGACGTGGCAGGTGCGGGCCGTGCTGCCCGCCGAGGAGAGGACGCCGGAGGCATGACGATCCGGATCGTGGTCGCCGAGGACCAGAGCGCGGTGCGCGCGGGGCTCGTACTGATCCTGGGCAGCGCGCCCGACATCGAGGTGGTGGGCGAGGCGGCGGACGGTGAGCGGGCGGTGGAGCTGGCCCGTGAACTGCGGCCGGACCTCGTCCTGATGGACGTGCAGATGCCGAAGCTCGACGGGGTGTCGGCGACCGGGCAGGTCGTTTCCGAGGGCCTGGCGGACGTCCTGGTGCTGACCACCTTCGACCTGGACGAGTACGTGTTCGGCGCGCTGCGCGCGGGTGCCGCGGGCTTCCTCCTGAAGAACACGGACGCGAAGGACCTCATCGAGGCGGTGCGGACGGTGGCGCGCGGCGAGGGGCTGATCGCGCCGGCGGTCACCCGTCGGCTGATCGCCGAGTTCGCCGCCCCGCGCCGGCCGGTCCGGGTGCCCGGCGGCAAGGATCCGGCGGTCGTGGACCGGCTGACGCCGCGCGAGCGCGAGGTGCTCTCGGCGCTCGGCTCGGGCCTGTCGAACGCGGAGATCGCGGTGCGCCTGGACATGGCGGAGGCCACGGTGAAGACGCACGTCAGCAAGGTGCTGGGGAAGCTGGAGCTGCGCAGCCGGGTCCAAGCGGCCGTGCTGGCACAGGAGTTGGGGATCTGACGGATCGGGGACGGGCATCCGGCCCAGTCCGTTCCGACGTTGGTCTGGACCTCTTGACGGCTGGTCCAGACCTTTCTACGCTCGCGGGGCGCGCGCACCTTTCCCGGACCACCCCCACCCCTGTCGTCCGCAACTTGAGGAGCACCGTTGAGCACTCAAGCACCGACGCGCACCACCCGCTTCAGACGCCGCATCGCCGCCGGTCTGACGGCACTCGCCCTGCCCCTCGCGGCCATGGTCGGCCTCGCCGCCCCCGCCGAGGCGGCCACCTCCGCCACCGCCACGTACACCAAGGTCTCCGACTGGGGCACCGGCTTCGAGGGCAAGTGGACGGTGAAGAACACCGGCACCACCTCGCTCTCCTCCTGGACCGTCGAGTGGGACTTCCCCTCCGGAACCGCGGTCACCTCCGCCTGGGACGCCACCGTCACCAGCTCCGGCACCCACTGGACCGCCAAGAACGTCGGCTGGAACGGCACCCTCGCCCCCGGCGCCACCATCTCCTTCGGCTTCAACGGCACCGGCTCGGGCGCCCCGTCCGGCTGTAAGGTCAACGGCGGCTCCTGCGACGGCTCCACCCAGCCCGGCGACGCCGCCCCCTCCGCGCCCGGCACCCCGGTCGCCTCGAACGTCACCGACACCTCGGTCAAGCTGACCTGGACCGCGGCCACGGACGACAAGGGCATCAAGAACTACGACGTCAAGCGGGACGGCACCACGATCGCCACCGTCACCGGCCTGACGTACACCAACACCGGCCTCACCGCCGGCACCGACTACAGCTACACGGTCGTCGCCCGCGACACCGTCGACCAGACCGGCCCGGCCAGCGGCGCCGTCAGCGTCCGCACCACCGGCGGCGGAGGCAACCCGCAGCCCGGCAACACGGTGAAGATGGGCTACTTCACCAACTGGGGCGTCTACGGCCGCAACTACCACGTCAAGAACATCGTGACCTCGGGCTCCGCGTCCAAGATCACCCACATCAACTACGCCTTCGGCAACGTCACCAACGGCCGGTGCACCATCGGCGACTCCTACGCCGACTACGACAAGGCGTACACCGCCGACCAGTCCGTCGACGGCGTCGCCGACACCTGGGACCAGCCGCTGCGCGGCAACTTCAACCAGCTGCGCAAGCTGAAGAAGGCCTACCCGAACATCAAGGTCATCTGGTCCTTCGGCGGCTGGACCTGGTCCGGCGGCTTCGGCCAGGCCGTGCAGAACCCGACCGCCTTCGCCCAGTCCTGCTACGACCTGGTGGAGGACCCGCGCTGGGCCGACGTCTTCGACGGCATCGACCTCGACTGGGAGTACCCCAACGCCTGCGGTCTGTCCTGCGACACCAGCGGCCCGAACGCCTTCAAGAACATGATGCAGGCCATGCGCGCCAAGTTCGGCAGCAGCGCCCTCGTCACCGCGGCCGTCACCGCCGACGCCTCCTCCGGCGGCAAGATCGACGCCACCGACTACGCGGGCGCCGCGCAGTACATGAACTGGTTCAACGTGATGACGTACGACTTCTTCGGCGCCTGGGCGGCGCAGGGCCCGACCGCCCCGCACTCCCCGCTCACCTCGTACGCCGGTATCCCGCAGGCGGGCTTCAACTCCGCCGAGGCGATCGCCAAGTACAAGGCCAAGGGCGTCCCGGCCAACAAGCTGCTGCTCGGCATCGGCTTCTACGGCCGCGGCTGGACCGGCGTCACCCAGTCCGCGCCCGGCGGCACCGCCACCGGACCGGCCGCCGGCACCTACGAGCAGGGCATCGAGGACTACAAGGTCCTCAAGAACTCCTGCCCGGCCAACGGCACCGTCGCCGGCACCGCCTACGCCCACTGCGGCACCAACTGGTGGAGCTACGACACCCCCGCCACCGTCACCTCCAAGATGAGCTGGGCGAAGAACCAGGGCCTCGGCGGCGCCTTCTTCTGGGAGTTCAGCGGTGACACCGGCAACGGCGAACTCGTCGGCGCCATCAACAGCGGGCTGAACTAGCCCCGGTCCTCAACCCGCGGCCCGGCGGGGGCGGTGCAGCACGCCGCCCCCGTCGTGGCGGACGATCCGGTGCGCCGGGCCCAGCAGGGCCACGGCGCCCCGGTACCCCTCCCCGGCGTCGAGGTCGTACAGCCGCACCGGCGGGTGCGGCTGTACGGCTTCCCGCTGTTCGGCGGCCCGCTGCGAATCGTCCCGCCGGCCGCCCCCACGCCGTGCGGCGTCCCGGCCGCGCCAGCCGAGCAGCTCCGCCGGCCGGTCGGCCGCGGACACGGTGAGCCGCGCGGGATCCACCCGCAGCCCCTCCCCCGTGGCCTTGAGCACGGCCTCCTTGCGCACCCAGTACGAGGTGAAGGCCGCCGCCCGATCCGGTTCCGGCACCCGGTCGAAGACCGCCCGCTCCCGCTCCGACAGCACCGGAAGCGGCAGCTCGGCCAGCTCGGTGACCCGCTCGACGTCCACCCCCACCGGGGTACCCGAGGTCACGGCGACGGCCACCCGCTCGCCGGAGTGCGTCAGCGAGAACTCGACCGGGGCGTCCTCCACGTAGGGCTTGCCGTGCGGCCCGGCCGCGAAGACCAGCGCCGCCGGGTCACGGTCGAGCGCCTCGGCCAGGACCAGCCGCCGCAGGGCGTGCGCGGTCAGGTACAGCGCGCGGTCGGGCTCGCGGAGGAACGACGCGAACACCCGGCGCTCGGCGGCGTCGAGCAGCGCCTCGAGACCGGGGGAAACGGAAACGGCCCGGGCGGTCCACACGTGGCACTCACCGGGCCGTACGAGAACATCAGGCGACATCGGCCCTCCCCCGGGCTTCGTCCGGGGATACCCCCGCCCAACGAGACGGCCTTCTCAAGCGACGTTGACTCGTTGTCCGGGCGGCGCCGCCTCCAGCCACGCGAGGAAGCCGGTGAGAGCGTCCTCGCTCATCGCCAGCTCCAGGCGGGTCCCCTTCACCAGACAGCCCTGGATCACGGAGTCCGAGAGGAGTGCCAGCTCCTCCTCGCCCTCCGGCATCCGGCGCTCGAGGACCTCGATGGCCGAGCGCTCCAGGACCCGGCGCGGGCGGGGCGCGTACGAGAAGACCCGGAACCAGGCGATCTCGTCGCCGCTGTAACGGGCGACCCCGTACGACCAGCCCTTGCCGCTGGTGTCCGGGGTCTCGGGTACGTTCCAGCGCAGCGAACAGTCGAACGTGCCGCCGGCGCGCTGGATGAGTCTGCGGCGCAAGCCGAAGACGAAGAGCCCGATCACCAGCAGTGCGACGACCAGGCCGCACACGAGCAGCGCGAGGAACATCTTCACCGACCTCCTCGCTGCGTCCCGTGACCGGCGGAGCCGGCCTGACCGAATACAACCTGCATCTGCATCGCCTCAGCCGCGGCACGGTCTGGAAAATTCCAGCCGTACCGCGGCTGAGGGCTGGCTCTCGGCGCGGACCGCTAGCGGACCGCTACCGCGCGCAGCCGGACCTCGGCGCGCCGCTCGGCGGCGGCGTCCTCTCCGGCCTTGGCGCGCTCCAGCGCGCGCTCGGCACGCTGGGCGTCGATCTCGTCCGCCAGCTCGGCGATCTCCGCGAGCAGAGAAAGCTTGTCGTCGGCGAACGAGAGGAAACCGCCGTGGACGGCGGCCACGACAGTGCCGCCCTCGCTCGTACGGATGGTCACCGGGCCCGACTCCAGCACACCGAGCAGCGGCTGGTGGCCGGGCATGACGCCGATGTCGCCGGAGGTGGTGCGCGCGATGACCAGGGTGGCCTCGCCGGACCAGACACTCCGGTCCGCGGCGACCAGCTCGACGTGCAGCTCAGCAGCCAAGGGTGGCTCCTCGGGTCACCACCCGGCCGTGCTGCCGGGTGTTGGGTCAAAGTCTAGTCGGGCGTCCGGCACCGAAGTGCCAGAGCCCGCCCCCCGGGGGTGTGTGCCGGGGGTCCGGGGGTTCTCCCCCGGGAGATGCAGCTAGTGGGCGTGAAGAGGGGGCGGGAGCGATCCCGCCCCCTCAGGCGAGCACGGGGCTCAGGAGACGCCGAGCTCCTTGGCGTTCTTCTTGAGGTCCTCGAGACCACCACACATGAAGAAGGCCTGCTCCGGGAAGTGGTCGAACTCACCGTCGCAGATCGCGTTGAACGCGGCGATCGACTCGTCGAGCGGAACGTCCGAACCGTCCACACCGGTGAACTGCTTCGCCGCGTGGGTGTTCTGGGACAGGAAGCGCTCGACACGGCGGGCGCGGTGGACAACGAGCTTGTCCTCCTCGCTCAGCTCGTCGATACCGAGGATCGCGATGATGTCCTGGAGGTCCTTGTACTTCTGCAGGATGCCCTTGACGCGCATGGCGGCGTCGTAGTGGTCCTGCGCGATGTAGCGCGGGTCCAGGATCCGGGACGTGGAGTCCAGCGGGTCCACGGCCGGGTAGATGCCCTTCTCGGAGATCGGACGGGAGAGAACCGTCGTCGCGTCGAGGTGGGCGAAGGTGGTCGCCGGCGCCGGGTCGGTGAGGTCGTCGGCGGGGACGTAGATCGCCTGCATCGAGGTGATCGAGTGACCACGGGTCGAGGTGATGCGCTCCTGGAGGAGACCCATCTCGTCGGCCAGGTTCGGCTGGTAGCCCACCGCGGAGGGCATGCGGCCGAGCAGGGTCGACACCTCGGAACCGGCCTGGGTGAAGCGGAAGATGTTGTCGATGAAGAACAGCACGTCCTGCTTCTGCACATCGCGGAAGTACTCCGCCATGGTCAGACCGGCGAGGGCCACGCGCAGACGGGTGCCCGGGGGCTCGTCCATCTGGCCGAAGACCAGCGCGGTCTTGTCGAGAACGCCGGCCTCCTCCATCTCGACCATGAGGTCGTTGCCCTCACGGGTACGCTCACCGACGCCCGCGAAGACGGAAACACCCTCGTGCAGCTTCGCCACACGCATGATCATTTCCTGGATCAGAACGGTCTTGCCGACACCGGCGCCACCGAACAGACCGATCTTTCCACCCTTGACGTACGGGGTGAGAAGGTCGACGACCTTCAGGCCGGTCTCGAACATCTCGGTCTTGGACTCGAGCTGGTCGAAGGCCGGGGCCTTGCGGTGGATCGGCCAGCGCTCGGCGCTCGCGACCGTGGACGCGTCCTCGTTCAGGACCTCGCCCAGGGTGTTGAACACCTTGCCCTTGGTGACGTCACCGACCGGCACGGAGATGGCCGCACCCGTGTCGGTCACCGGGGCCTGGCGGACCAGACCGTCGGTGGGCTGCATCGAGATGGCGCGGACCAGGCCGTCACCGAGGTGCTGCGCGACCTCGAGGGTCAGCGTCTTGGTGCCGTCGCTGGCCGGGTCCGGCACCTCGACGTTCAGCGCGTTGTAGATCTCCGGCATCGCGTCGACGGGGAACTCCACGTCGACGACCGGGCCGATGACCCGGGCGACGCGGCCCGTGGCAGCGGCGGTCTCAACAGAGGTCGTCATTACTTGTCACTCCCCGCGGTCGCGTCGGCCAGGGCAGCAGTGCCACCGACGATCTCGCTGATTTCCTGGGTGATTTCGGCCTGGCGGGCCGCGTTGGCAAGTCGGGTGAGGCTGGTGATCAGCTCACCCGCGTTGTCGGTCGCCGACTTCATCGCGCGCCGCGTGGCGGCGTGCTTCGAGGCCGAGGACTGGAGCAGCGCGTTGTAGATCCGGCTCTCGACGTAGCGCGGCAGCAGGGCGTCCAGGACGTCCTCCGCCGACGGCTCGAAGTCGTACAGCGGGCGGAGCGTGTCCGACTCGCCGGCCTCCTTCGCGACCTCGTCGAGGCTGAGGGGCAGCAGCCGGGCCTCGACCGCCGTCTGCGTCATCATCGAGACGAACTCGGTGTAGACGATGTGGAGCTCGTCCACGCCGCCCTCGGCCGTGTCCTTCTCGATCGCCTCGATCAGCGGCTCGCCGATCTTCTTGGCGTCCGCGTACGTCGGCTCGTCCGTGAAGCCGGTCCACGTGTCGGCCAGCTTGCGCTCACGGAAGTTGAAGTGCGCGACGCCACGGCGACCGACGACGTAGATGTCGACCGCCTTGCCCTCGCCCTCCAGCTTGCGGACGAGCGCTTCCGCCGCCTTGATGGCGTTGGAGTTGAAGGCGCCGGCCAGACCGCGGTCGCTCGTGAGGAGCAGGACCGCGGCGCGGGTCGGGTTCTCCGCCTCGGTGGTCAGCGCGTGCTTGTCGTTGGCGCCGGTGGCCACCGCGGTCACCGCACGGGTGAGCTCGGTGGCGTACGGCGTCGACGCCTGCACCTTGCGCTGCGCCTTGACGACGCGCGAGGCGGCGATCATCTCCATCGCCTTGGTGATCTTCTTCGTCGCGGTGACGGATTTGATGCGACGCTTGTAGACCCGGAGCTGCGCTCCCATGAGTCAGGTCCCTTCCGTCGTCACTTCGAGACGTTGACGGCGGAGGCGTCGTCGCCGAGCAGCTTGCCGTCAGAGGTCTCGAACTGCTTCTTGAACTCCGCGATCGCGTCGGCGACGGACGTCAGCGTGTCGTCCGACATCTTCTTGCCCTCACGGATGGAGGTCATCAGGCCCGAGTGGTTCTGGCGCAGGAACGCCAGCATCTCGGCCTCGAAGCGGCGGATGTCCGCGACCGGGACGTCGTCCATCTTGCCGGTGGTGCCGGCCCAGATGGAAACGACCTGGTTCTCCGTGGCCATCGGCTGGTACTGAGCCTGCTTGAGCAGTTCGACCATGCGCTGACCGCGCTCCAGCTGCGCCTTCGACGCGGCGTCCAGGTCGGAACCGAAGGCGGCGAACGCCTCCAGCTCACGGAACTGGGCCAGGTCCACGCGGAGACGGCCGGAGATCTGCTTCATGGCCGGGTGCTGGGCGGAGCCACCGACACGGGAGACGGAGATACCGACGTTCAGGGCCGGACGCTGGCCGGCGTTGAACAGGTCGGACTCCAGGAAGCACTGGCCGTCCGTGATGGAGATGACGTTGGTCGGGATGAACGCCGAGACGTCGTTGGCCTTGGTCTCGACGATCGGCAGACCGGTCATCGAGCCGGCACCCAGCTCGTCCGAGAGCTTGGCGCAGCGCTCGAGCAGGCGGGAGTGCAGGTAGAAGACGTCACCCGGGTAGGCCTCACGGCCCGGCGGGCGGCGCAGCAGCAGCGACACGGCGCGGTAGGCGTCGGCCTGCTTCGACAGGTCGTCGAAGATGATCAGGACGTGCTTGCCCTGGTACATCCAGTGCTGGCCGATGGCCGAGCCGGTGTACGGGGCGAGGTACTTGAAGCCGGCCGGGTCGGACGCCGGGGCGGCGACGATCGTCGTGTACTCGAGCGCGCCGGCCTCTTCCAGGGCCGCGCGCACGGACGCGATGGTGGAGCCCTTCTGGCCGACGGCGACGTAGATGCAGCGGACCTGCTTGTTCACGTCGCCCGAGCGCCAGTTGTCGCGCTGGTTGATGATCGTGTCGACGGCCAGGGCGGTCTTGCCGGTCTGGCGGTCACCGATGATCAGCTGACGCTGACCACGGCCGACCGGGGTCATGGCGTCGACGGCCTTGTAGCCGGTCTCCATCGGCTCGTGGACCGACTTGCGCTGCATGACGCCGGGCGCCTGCAGCTCGAGGGCGCGGCGGCCCTCGGTCGCGATCTCGCCGAGACCGTCGATCGGGTTGCCGAGCGGGTCGACGACGCGACCCAGGTATCCCTCGCCGACACCGACGGAGAGGACCTCGCCGGTGCGCTGCACCGACTGTCCCTCCTCGATGCCGCTGAACTCGCCGAGGACGATCGCGCCGATCTCGCGCTCCTCGAGGTTCAGGGCGAGGCCGAGGGTGCCGTCCTCGAACTTCAGCAGCTCGTTCGCCATGGCCGAGGGAAGACCCTCGACCTTCGCGATGCCGTCGCCGGCCAGGCTGACCGTGCCGACCTCCTCGCGCGAGGCCGCGTCCGGCTGGTACGACTGGACGAAGTTCTCCAGCGCGTTCCGGATCTCCTCCGGCCGGATCGTGAGCTCCGCCATCTGGGTTCCCTGCTCTCCTTGTTGGGCCCGAAGTTTCTTAGGGGTCTGGGGGCGACCCCCAGGAATCTTCTGCAATCTCTGCACGGCCCAACCGGGCCGCTGGTCATGCTTGTTTCGTTGTGGCCGAGGTCAGCCGGCCAGGCGGCGGGTCGCCTCGTCGAGGCGCTCCGCGATGGTGCCGTCGATGACCTCGTCGCCGACGCGCACCGAGATCCCGCCGAGGACCGTCGGGTCCACGTCCAGGTTCAGGTGCATCTGGCGGCCGTAGAGCTTGGCCAGCACGGCACCGAGGCGCTGCTTCTGCTGGTCGGTCAGCGGCACCGCCGAGGTGACGACGGCGACCATGCGGTCCCGGCGCGCCGCGGCGAGCTTGGACAGGGACTCGAGTCCCGCTTCCAGGCTACGTCCCCGGGGCTGGGTCACCAGACGGACGACCAGCCGCTCGGTGACGGGGTTGGCCTTGCCACCGAGCAGGCTGCCGAGCAGCTCGCCCTTGGCGGAGGCCTTCGCGGTCTTGTCCGTCAGCGCCGAGCGGAGCTCGGTGCTGGAGGAGACGATGCGGCCGAATCGGAACAGCTCGTCCTCGACGTCGTCGAGGGCGCCCGCCTTCTGGGCGGCGGTGAGGTCGGCGATGTTCGCCAGCTCCTCGAGCCCGTCGACCAGGTCGCGCGACTGCGACCAGCGGGAGCGGACCATTCCGGAGACCACGTCGACGGTCTCGCCGCCCACCTGACCGGAGAGGAGTCGCTGCGCGAGCTCGGCCTTGGCCTCGCCCGACTGTGCGGGGTCGGTCAGGACCCGGCGCAGCGACACCTCGCGGTCGAGCAGTGCGGTGACCGCGGCCAGCTCACCGGCGAGCTTCGCCGCGTCGACCGAGGTGTTGTCGGTCAGCGCGTCGAGTGCCTCGCGTGCGGCGCTCAGTGCCTCGCGGCTCGCTCCGTTCATCGGACGGCCTCGGCCTTCTCCTCGAGCTCGTCGAGGAAGCGGTCGATGGTGCGGCTCTGGCGGGCGTGGTCCTCGAGGGACTCGCCGACCAGCTTCGCGGCCAGGTCCGTGGCGAGCTTGCCGACGTCCTGACGCAGCGCGGCGGACGCGGCCTTGCGGTCGGCCTCGATCTGGGTGTGACCGGCCGCGATGATCTCCTCGCGCTGGCGCTGGCCTTCCGCCTTCATCTCCTGGATGATCGCGGTGCCCTGCTCCGTCGCCTCCTGGCGGAGACGCGCGGCTTCGTGGCGGGCCTCGGCGAGCTGAGCCTTGTACTGCTCCAGCACACTCTGAGCCTCGATCTGGGCCGACTCGGCCTTCTCGATGCCACCCTCGATGGCCTCGCGGCGCTCGTCCAGAACCTTGTTGATGTTCGGGAGGAGCTTCTTGGCGAGGAAGCCGAAGACGATGACGAAGGCGATCAGGCCGATGACGAGCTCGTCGAGATGCGGGATGAGCGGAGGCTGCTCCTCCGCCGCTTCCGCAAGAAGCAGAGCGTTCACATCAGTGCCTTCCGTAAAAAGAATCGGGCTGTCGGTCCGGCTTACTTGTAGACGAAGCCCATGACGATGCCGATGAGGGCGAGCGCCTCACAGAAGGCGAAACCCATGATCTGGTTGGTACGGATCAGGCCGGCCGCCTCGGGCTGACGGGCGAGGGCCTGGGTGCCGTTACCGAAGATGATGCCGACGCCGACGCCGGGGCCGATGGCCGCGAGGCCGTAGCCGATGGAGGCGACGTTTCCGTTGACGGCGGCGAGAGTCTCGAGAGCGGACATGCCGGTTCTTCCTTCTCTTTCAAGGACCCGGTGGGGGTTGGCCACCGGACGACTGTGGGTTGGGTGAGTGGTTCTTGGCTGCTGCCGGGCCGGCTCAGTGGTGCTCGGAGAGCGCGCCCTGGACGTAGCTGCAGGCCAGGAGGACGAAGACGTACGCCTGGACGGCCTGGATGAAGAGCTCGAAGGCGGTCATGATGATGACCATCACGAACGAGGCGCCGGCGTAGACGAAGCCGAGGCCGTTCATGAGGTACCAGGTGGCCAGCGAGAACATCACGATGAGCAGGTGACCGGCGAACATGTTCGCGAACAGTCGGACCGCGTGCGTGAAGGGCCGGATGAGCAGGTTCGAGAAGAACTCGAGGACGACGACCAGGGGCAGGATCGGGCCGAGCGACTTGTCGTAGCCGACGATGTTCTTCCAGCCGCCGACGAAGCCGTGCTTCTTGAAGGTCAGCGAGATCCACAGCACGTACACGATCAGCGCGAGGGCCGCCGGGAAGGCGATCAGCGAGGTGACCGGGAACTGGGCGAGCGGGATGATGGACCAGAGGTTCATGATCCATACGAAGAAGAACAGGGACACCATCAGCGGGACGTACTTCTCGCCGTCCTTCTTGCCGATGATCTCGTAGACGATGCCGCGGCGCACGAAGTCGTAACCGGCCTCGCCGACCATCTGCATCTTGCCGGGGATCAGCTTGGGCTTGTTGAACGCGGCCCAGAAGAAGCCGACGACCACGATCGAACCCAGGATGGCGAGCAGCATCGGCTTGGTGAACTCGAAGCTGCCCACGGTGAAGATGGGTTCGTACATGAACGTGTGCAGGCCCGGCGCCGGGAAGCCGCATCCGGTGAAGATGTGGCAATCCGGGTCGAAGGCAAGCGTCTGGTCAGCACTCACCGCGGGCTCCTTCAGCGTGGCGCATAGGTACGGCAACCTCGTTGTGTCGGCGCGGCACGCAGCCGCGGGTCGGCACTGGACTGGTCTTACGGATAAGGGGGCGGCGGTTCGGCATCGAGCCTCGCGCTGGGACAGGCGCCGCTTCGGATGCCCGCGCCCGCAGTGCCGCAGTTGGCACCGGACGATAGCAGGAAGCCGAACGCGTCTTTATCCCGGCCCTACCCTTCACGACTTCGGCCCCGTGTTCTCGGGCTCGACGTACATGATCTTGGCCTTCATATAGGCCCGGGCCTGGGCGGCGACCCACACGATGGTCGTGGCGAGCAGCGTGAAGGCGAAGGCCTTGAAGTCGAACGCCGAAGTGTCCTTCAACAAGGCCAGGAAGATGAAGAGAACCAGCAGCTGGGCCGTGTAGAGCATCAGCCCCATGGCCTGGAAGAGCTGCGGAAGCTTCTTCGCCGTCCGCTGCAGAACCACCAGCCCGATGCCCATGAAGAGGAGTACGACCGCGGTGCCGACGACGGCGCCGAGCGCGCCCTTGCCACCGGCGACCACACCGCTGACGACCGTGGCGATGGCGCCTACGGCGGCGGTGGGGACTGCGGTGTGCAGCAGGGTGCGTGCGTCGTTGGACGGCATGGCGGTGTCTCCGCTTGCTGGAGGGGGCGATGGTGTCGTCATGGACGAGCGTAAGCCCGGTCCGAGGTGTGTCTCGGGGCCAACGAACCGTCGCACTACGGTCCTTCGGCACTGTCGCCGGGTCTCGTGAACCGTATCACAAACTATTTGAATAGGTCTTTACTCAGAGGGTGTGCCAACTCTCACACGTGAGAGTGAGTGCGCGCGTGTGTGCACGACAGCGGGGCGCCTTGTCTGGTATTGACCCCCGATGCGGCTTACGTCAACCGCGCGCCCCGGCCTTACTCCGGTCGGAGAAGCGCGAACGGTGGCCGATGGCGGTCGCTCCGTTGACCCCGGCGGGCACGGGCACCCGCTCCTCCTCGACGGCCGGCTCCTCCAGGGCGGGCTCCGGTTCCGGAACCGGCCTGCGACGCCGGTAGCGCGGCGGCACGACCGCCTCCGCCCAGCGCGGCGCGCGCGGCGTGAAGCGCGGCAGCAGGAGCAGCACCAGACCGACCGCGCTCAGGAAGACCACGGCGAGCACGATCCACATCGACGTCGAGTGCACGGAGTAGGCCAGCGTGCCGAAGGCGATGAGCGCCGACCAGAAGTACATGATCAGCACGGCACGGCTGTGCGAGTGCCCGATCTCCAGGAGCCGGTGGTGCAGGTGCCCGCGGTCCGCCGCGAACGGCGACTGGCCCTTCCAGGTGCGCCGCACGATCGCGAGCACCAGGTCGGCCATCGGGATCGCGATGACCGTCAGCGGCAGCACCAGCGGGATGAAGACCGGCAGGGCGGCGTGCGTGGCGGCCTTGGTCGAGCCCTCGAAGATCTTCAGCGCGTCCGGGTCGACCTGGCCGGTGATGGAGATGGCGGACGCGGCCAGGATCAGACCGATCAGCATGGAGCCCGAGTCGCCCATGAAGATCCGCGCCGGGTGCATGTTGTGCGGCAGGAAGCCCAGGCACATGCCCATGAGGATCGCGGCGAAGAGCGTCGCGGGGGCGGCCGCCTCGATCGTGTAGCCGAACCAGATCCGGTACGCGTAGAGGAAGAAGGCCGCGGCGGCGATGCAGACCATGCCGGCGGCGAGGCCGTCGAGGCCGTCGACGAAGTTCACGGCGTTGATGGTGAGGACGACCAGGGCGACCGTGAGCAGCGTGCCCTGCCACTGGGTGAGCGCGACCGTGCCGACGCCGGGGATGGGCAGCCACAGGATCGTCAGACCCTGCATGACCATCACACCCGCGGAGATCATCTGCGCGCCCAGCTTGATCAGCGCGTCCAGCTCGAACTTGTCGTCGAGGACGCCGATCAGCCAGATCAGGGCGGCGCCGGAGAGCAGCGCGCGGGGCTCGTTGGACAGCTCGAAGACGCTGTTCAGGTTCTGCAGGTGGTCGGCGACGAGCAGTCCCGCGCACAGCCCGAAGAACATGGCGATGCCACCGAGCCGCGGAGTCGGTTCTCGGTGCACGTCGCGGGCGCGGATCTCCGGCATCGCGCCGGTCGCGATGGCGAACTTCCGCACCGGACCGGTCAGCAGATAGGTCACCGCGGCCGTGACACAGAGCGTCAGCAGGTAATCACGCACGGGCTGCCCCACAGGAATCGCTGGCCATCTCAGCCCCACACCCTAGCCGGGCCGTCCCCATGGTCGAGGACATACGGGCGTCGCGAACGGTTCCGGCCGGGGCCTCTTTACCGGCCATACGGGGGAAAACGCCCGGCGAGCTCGCGTACTTCGGCCCGTACCCTGGCCGTCTCCTCCGCGTCGTCACGTAGCGCGGCAGTGAACAATGCCGCAATTCTCGCCATCTCCGGATCGCCCATGCCCTGGGTGGTGACGGCGGCCGTGCCGAGCCGGATCCCGCGCCCGTCCCCGTACGGCAGCGCACAGGTGTCGAGCACGATGCCGGCGGCGGCGAGGCGGGCGCGGGCGGTGCGGCCGTCGATGCCGAGCGGGGCCGGGTCGGCGGTGATCAGGTGCGTGTCCGTCCCACCGGTGGTCAGCGCGAATCCCTCCGCGCCGAGCGCGGCGGCGAGCACCCTGGCGTGCTCGACCACCTGATGGGCGTACGTGGTGAAGGCCGGAGTGGACGCCTCGCCGAAGGCGACGGCCTTGGCGGCGATGGTGTGCATCTGCGCGCCGCCCTGCGAGAAGGGGAACACGGCCCGGTCCACCCGCTCCGCGAGCTCCGCCCCGCACAGGAGCAGCCCGCCGCGCGGACCGCGCAGCACCTTGTGGGTGGTGCCGCAGACGATGTCGGCGTACGGGACGGGGCTGGGCGCGGCGCCGCCGGCGACGAGCCCGAGGGGGTGGGCGGCGTCGGCGATCAGATAGGCCCCGACCTCGTCGGCGATGTCGCGGAAGATCGCGTAGTCGAGGTGCCGCGGATAGGAGATGGACCCGCAGACGATCGCCTTCGGCCGGTGGTGCCGGGCGAGCGCGGCGACCTGCTCGTAGTCGACGAGACCCGTCTCGGCGTCGACGCCGTACGGGACGAAGTCGAACCAGCGGCCGGAGAAGTTCGCGGGCGAGCCGTGCGTGAGGTGCCCGCCGTAGGCGAGCCCCATGGCGAGGACGGTGTCGCCGGGCCGCAGCAGCGCCGCGTAGGCGGCGAGGACGGCGGAGGAGCCGGAGTGCGGCTGCACGTTCGCGTGCTCGGCACCGAAGAGCGCGCTCGCCCGCTCGACGGCGATCCGCTCGACGGCGTCGGCGTACTCGCAGCCGCCGTGATGGCGGGCGCCGGGATAGCCCTCGGCGTACTTGTTGGCCAGCTGCGAGCCCAGCGCGGCGAGCACGGCGGGCGAGGTGAAGTTCTCCGCGGCGATCAGCTGCAGACTGTCCGCCTGCCGCCGCACCTCACCGAGCAGCACATCGGCCACCTCGGGGTCCTGACGGCGCAGTACGTCGAGCGCGTGCTCGTCTTCGGTTGGCGCGGTGACCGGCATGGGGCACTCCGAGTGCGTGAGCGGGCCTGGAAACCCACTCTAGGCACCCACAGCGCCCCCCGCTCCCCCACTGCTCCACCCGGCCCCGCGGACCCGGGGGAACGCCTCGGCGCTCCGTGCGGGGGCGAACTCCCGTCACGGGCCCGACGGGCTGCCGGCCGGGCGGTACGCCGCCTCAGCGCTTCGTGTTCACACCCGTCAGGGCCGTCACCACCGGGTCCAGCGCCTGCTGGATCTCGTCGCCGATCGAGCGGAAGAACGTGATCGGAGCGCCGTACGGGTCGTTCACCTCGTCCGCCTCCGCCGACGGGGCCAGCAGCCACCCGCGTAGAGCCGCGGCCGCACGGACCAGCGCGCGGGCGCGGTCGACCGTGCCGTGGCCGTCCCGGGGGTCCGGAAGGGTGGCCGGATCTATCGCACGGACGAGGCGGGTGAACTCCTTCAGGGTGAAGGTGCGCAGGCCCGCCGAGTGGCCCATCGAGATGACCTGCGCGCGGTGGTCGCGGGTCGCGGTGAGGACCAGGTCCGCGCGGATGACGTGCTCGTCGAGGAGCTCCCGGCCGGTGAAGCCGCTGAAGTCCGCGCCGAAGTCCGCGAGGACCTGTTCCGCGTTGCTCTCCATCGGGGCGCCCTCGTGGCCCCAGGTGCCCGCGCTCTCCACGATCAGACCGCCGACCATGGGGTCGCCGAGGCGGTCGATCAGGGCATGGCGGGTCAGCCGCTCGGTGATCGGCGAGCGGCAGACGTTGCCGGTGCTGACGTGGAGGATGCGGAAGGTCTTGCCGTCTTGCTCGTGCCCCGCTATGCCACGCCCCTCAGGGGCGGTCAACTGGCCACCTCGAGGTCGGGTACCACCTTCCGGAGCTCCTCCGCCGACAGCGCGCCCTCGCGCAGCAGCACCGGCACCTTGCCCGTCACGTCGACGATGGACGAGGGGACGATGCCGGGGGTCGGGCCGCCGTCGAGGTAGACGGAGACGGAGTCGCCGAGCATGCCCTGCGCCGCGTCGCAGTCCTCCGGCGACGGGTGGCCGGTCAGGTTCGCCGAGGAGACCGCCATCGGACCGACCTCCGTGAGCAGCTCGATCGCGACCGGGTGCAGCGGCATCCGGATCGCGACGGTGCCCCGGGTGTCGCCCAGGTCCCACTGGAGGGAGGGCTGGTGCCTGGCGACCAGCGTCAGCGCGCCGGGCCAGAAGGCGTCCACGAGCTCCCACGCCATCTCGGAGAAGTCCGTGACGAGGCCGTGGAGGGTGTTCGGGGAGCCGATCAGTACCGGCGTGGGCATGTTGCGGCCCCGGCCCTTGGCGGCCAGCAGGTCCGCGACGGCCTCCGAGCTGAAGGCGTCCGCGCCGATGCCGTACACGGTGTCCGTGGGCAGCACGACCAGCTCGCCCCGGCGTACGGCGGACGCGGCCTCACGCAGACCCGTCGCACGGTCCGTCGCCTCGTTGCAGTCGTATCGCCGAGCCATCAGTCCCGGTCCTCCTCGTACACGTCGAACATGCTCGTCATGGGGTCGCCTTGCGCGCGGTCGCGAATCGCGGCCGGTTGTTCAGGTCGGGGTGGTCGGCGGCGTCCGCCCAGCCGGCCTCCTCGTTGAAGATCCACGGCACCTGGCCGCCCTGCGTGTCCGCGTGCTCGACGACCACGAGGCCGCCGGGCCGCAGCAGGCGGTGGGCGGTGCGCTCGATGCCGCGGATGGTGTCGAGGCCGTCCTCGCCGGAGAACAGGGCCATCTCCGGATCGTGGTCGCGGGCCTCGGGCGCCACGTACTCCCACTCGGTGAGCGGGATGTACGGCGGGTTGGAGATGACCAGGTCGACCTGGCCGTCCAGTTCCGGCAGCGCGCTCAGCGCGTCGCCCTCGTGCAGGACGACCCGTGAGCCCTGCACGTTCTTCCGGGTCCACACCAGGGCGTCCTCGGACAGCTCCACGGCGTGCACGGTCGACCGCGGCACCTCCTGCGCCATGGCGAGCGCGATCGCGCCGGAGCCGGTGCACAGGTCGACGATGAGCGGCTCGACGACGTCCATGGCCCGTACGGCGTCTATGGCCCAGCCGACCACCGACTCCGTCTCGGGGCGCGGCACGAAGACGCCGGGGCCTACCTGGAGCTCCAGGTAGCGGAAGAACGCGCGGCCGGTGATGTGCTGGAGCGGCTCGCGCGCCTCGCGGCGCGCGATGGCCTCCCAGTAGCGGGCGTCGAAGTCCGCGTCCTTGACGTTGTGCAGCTCCCCCCGCTTGACGCCGTGCACGAACGCGGCGAGCTCCTCGGCGTCGAAACGCGGTGAGGGAACGCCGGCGTCGGCCAGCCGCTGGGTGGCCTGGGCCACCTCGGCAAGCAGCAGGTTCACGCTGGTCCTCCGTGGTGCGGGTGGGGGCTTTACAAGGTCTTGCGCCGTCTTACGCTGCCGCGAGCTTCGCCGCGGAGTCGGCGTCGACGCAGGCCTGGATGACCGCGTCCAGCTCGCCGTCGAGCACCTGGTCCAAGTTGTACGCCTTGAAGCCGACGCGGTGGTCCGAGATGCGGTTCTCCGGGAAGTTGTACGTACGGATCTTCTCGGAGCGGTCGACGGTGCGGACCTGGCTGCGACGGGCGTCGGCGGCCTCGGCCTCGGCCTTCTCCTGCGCGGCGGCGAGCAGCCGGGAACGCAGGATGCGCATGGCCTGCTCCTTGTTCTGGAGCTGGCTCTTCTCGTTCTGGCAGGACGCGACGATGCCGGTCGGCAGGTGCGTGATGCGGACGGCGGAGTCGGTGGTGTTGACCGACTGGCCGCCGGGGCCGGACGAGCGGTAGACGTCGATGCGCAGGTCGTTCGCGTGGATCTCGACGTCGACCTCCTCGGCCTCCGGCGTGACGAGCACACCGGCCGCGGAGGTGTGGATGCGGCCCTGCGACTCGGTGGCGGGCACGCGCTGCACGCGGTGCACCCCGCCCTCGTACTTCAGCCGCGCCCAGACGCCCTGGCCGGGCTCGGTGGCCCCGTTGCCGCCCTTGGTCTTCACGGCGACCTGGACGTCCTTGTAGCCGCCGAGCTCGGACTCGGTGGAGTCGATGATCTCGGTCTTCCAGCCGACCCGCTCGGCGTAGCGCAGGTACATCCGCAGGAGGTCGCCGGCGAACAGGGCGGACTCGTCGCCGCCCGCGCCGGCCTTGATCTCGAGGATGACGTCCTTGTCGTCGCTGGGGTCGCGCGGGACCAGCAGCAGCCGGAGCTTGTCGGTCAGCTCCTCGCGCTGCTTCTCCAGCACCTTGACCTCGGCCGCGAAGTCCGGGTCGTCGTGCGCGAACTCGCGGGCGGTCTCGATGTCGTCACCGGTCTGCTTCCAGGAGCGGTAGGTGGCGACGATCGGGGTCAGCTCCGCGTAACGCTTGTTCAGCTTGCGCGCGTTGGCCTGGTCGGCGTGGACCGAAGGGTCGGCGAGCTTCTTCTCGAGGTCGGCGTGCTCGCCGACCAGTTCCTCGACCGCCTCGAACATCGGGGGCTCCTGGGTTTTCGTAAGTTGCTACGGGACGGCAAAGCGCCGGTCCCGGCCACCCCGCGCAGGGGCAGCCGAAGACCGGCGCAATGGCTCGCTACTTCTTGGCGGAGCCGGCAGCCTTGCCGAAGCGGGCCTCGAAGCGGGCGACGCGGCCGCCGGTGTCGAGGATCTTCTGCTTGCCCGTGTAGAACGGGTGGCACTCGGAGCAGACCTCGGCACGGATGGTGCCCTCGGTGAGGGTGCTACGGGTGGTGAACGACGCGCCACAGGTGCAGCTGACCTGGGTCTCGACGTACTCGGGGTGGATCTCGCGCTTCAAGGTGTCTCCTAGTTCCGGGAGGGCTCCGGGTCGCCCGTGCGGGATGCACATGCGTGAACCGGGGCCGACGTACCAGTCTGCCAGGACCGGCCGCATCTCCCAAAACCGGGGTCGGGCCGGAACTATTCCTGGGCTACTTCACGAGGCCTGCGGCCTGGCCGGTGGCCGCGTCCTTCGTCGCCGACGCGGGGATCGGCCGGTCGGCCTTGAGGGCCTCCCAGACCTGCTTGCCCTGGGCCTCCAGGGGCACGACCCGGTTGGGGTCCCTCGGGTCGTACTCGACCGGCAGCGTGATCATGTGGACGTCGTCGGCGCCGAGCCCGGACAGGCCCTTGGCGAAGCCCATCAGCTCGGTGACGGAGTCGAGCTCGGAGTCGGGCGTGATGGCCTTGGTGGCGGTGTCGGCGAGGTCGAGCAGTTTCTTCGGGTCGGAGAAGACGCCGACGCTCTTCACCTGGTCGATGAAGGCCTTCATGAAGGCCTGCTGGAGCTGGATGCGGCCGAGGTCGCTGCCGTCGCCGACGCTCTTGCGGGTGCGGACCAGGCCGAGGGACTGCTCGCCGTCGAGGGTGTGCGTGCCCGGTTCGAGGTCGAGGTGGCTCTTGGAGTCCCTGATGGCCTTGGTGGTGGTGATCTCGACGCCGCCGAGCCGGTCGATGAGCTTCTTGAAGCCGGTGAAGTCGACCTCGACGTAGTGGTCCATGCGGATGCCGGACATCGCCTCGACGGTCTTGACCGCGCAGGCCGGCCCGCCGACCTCGTACGCCGTGTTGAACATGGCCCGGTGCTCGGCCGCGACCTTGCCGCCCTTGTCGTCGGTGCAGGCGGGGCGGTCGATCAGGGTGTCGCGCGGGATGGAGACCACGGAGGCCTTCTTGTGGCCCTCGTAGACGTGGACGACCATCGCGGTGTCGGAGCGGGCGCCGCCCTCGTCCCTGCCGTAGTCGCCGTTGGCACCGGAGCGGGAGTCGGAGCCGAGGACGAGGATGTCCATCGAGCCGTTGTCGACGTCCTCGGGCCGGTCCTTGCCGAGCTGCCCGTTGATGTCGACGCCCTCGAGGTTGCCGTTGAGCTTGAAGTAGACGTAGCCGAGTCCGGAGCCGCCGGCCAGGACGAGCACGGCTGCGGTCCACGCGGCGGCGACCGCCGCGCGGCGGCCCTTGGCGGGCGGCTTGCGGCGGCGGCCGGTGCCCCGTATTCGGCCGCTCTGGTTCTGCTCGGTCATCGTCTTCCCTCAGCCCTATGGTTCACCTTGTGTGACGGCGAAGCACCCGAAAGGGTTGCATATGAGGCTGTGAGGTTTGGGCGGACGACGGACCGTAAACACGACTGCGCCCACCGTGCGGGCACGGTGGGCGCAGTCGTTTACGCAGGTCACGGCAAGGTTACGAGCCTGAGGTCAGCCTCTCGCCGTGTGACGAGCGTCTCGGCGTCAGTCGTTGTTGGCGCCGGGCGTCGTCTTCTGGATCTGGAGCAGGAACTCCGCGTTCGACTTCGTCTGCTTCAGCTTGTCGAGCAGCAGCTCGATCGCCTGCTGCTGGTCGAGCGCGTGCAGCACGCGACGCAGCTTCCAGGTGATGGAGAGCTCCTCGCTGCCGAGCAGGATCTCCTCCTTGCGCGTGCCCGAGGCGTCGACGTCGACGGCCGGGAAGATGCGCTTGTCGGCGAGCTTCCGGTCGAGCTTGAGCTCCATGTTGCCGGTGCCCTTGAACTCCTCGAAGATCACCTCGTCCATGCGCGAGCCGGTGTCGACCAGCGCGGTGGCCAGGATGGTCAGCGAGCCGCCGTCCTCGATGTTGCGCGCGGCACCGAAGAAGCGCTTCGGCGGGTAGAGCGCGGTCGAGTCGACACCACCGGACAGGATGCGGCCGGAGGCGGGCGCCGCGAGGTTGTACGCGCGGCCCAGGCGGGTGATCGAGTCGAGCAGGACGACCACGTCGTGACCCAGCTCCACGAGGCGCTTGGCGCGCTCGATGGCCAGCTCGGCGACCGTGGTGTGGTCCTCGGCCGGGCGGTCGAAGGTCGAGGAGATGACCTCGCCCTTGACCGACCGCTGCATGTCGGTGACCTCTTCCGGACGCTCGTCGACGAGGACGACCATCAGGTGGCACTCGGGGTTGTTGTGGGTGATCGCGTTGGCGATCGCCTGCATGATCATGGTCTTGCCGGTCTTCGGCGGGGCCACGATCAGACCGCGCTGGCCCTTGCCGATCGGCGACACGAGGTCGATGATCCGCGTGGTCAGCACGCCCGGGTCGGTCTCCAGACGGAGGCGGTCCTGCGGGTACAGCGGGGTGAGCTTGTTGAACTCGGGGCGGCCGCGGCCGGACTCCGGCGCCATGCCGTTGACCGAGTCGAGGCGCACCAGCGCGTTGAACTTCTCGCGGCGCTCGCCTTCCTTCGGCTGGCGCACGGCACCGGTGACGTGGTCACCCTTGCGCAGACCGCTCTTGCGGACCTGGGCGAGGGAGACGTACACGTCGTTCGGGCCGGGCAGGTAGCCGGAGGTCCGGATGAACGCGTAGTTGTCGAGGATGTCGAGGATGCCCGCGACCGGGATCAGCACGTCGTCCTCGGAGACCTGCGGCTCGCCGCTCGCGAAGTCGTCACGGCCACGACGCCCACGACGGTCGCGGTAGCGCCCGCGACGGCCCCGGCGACCGCCCTCGAAGTCGTCCTCGTCCTGCGGGCCGGCCGGCTGGCCGCCCTGCTGGCCCTGAGCGCCCTGGCCCTGGCGCTCCTTGCGCTGGCCGCCCTGGCCGCCGCCCTGCTGCTCGTCGCCCTTGCCGCGCTCGCGCTGACGGTCGCGGCGGTCGCGGCGGTCACCGCGCTCGCCACGGTCGCGACGGCCGCGGCCCTCGGCACCGTCGGCGGCCGCCTCGGCCTGCGGCTCGCCCTTGGTCTCCGTACGGGCCTCGGTCTTGACGACCTGGGCGGTCTCGCCCTTGGCCTCGGCGCCCTCCGGCGAACCGGCGGGAGCGGTGGCGCGCCGGCGACGGCGCTCGCCGGCCGGGGCGTCGCCGATGGAGGCACCTCCCTGCTCGAGCGAAGTCGAGAGCTTGGGGGAGGGCTGGCCCGGGATCTCGATCTGCTGCTGGGCGGTCGGCTCGCCCTGCTCGGCCTTCTCGGCCTTGGGCGCGGCGGTCTCGGCAGCGGTCTCGGCCGTACGGGCCTTGGAGGTGGCGCGGCGCTTCGGCTTCGTCTCGGCGGCGTCGCCGGACTTGGCGGGCGCGGCGGCGGAGCCTCCGGCCTGCGCCTCCTTGATGACCTCGATCAGCTGGCTCTTGCGCATCCGCGCGGTGCCCCTGATGCCGAGGCCGGACGCGACCTGCTGCAGCTCGGCCAGGACCATGCCCTCGAGGCCGGTGCCGGAGCGGCGGCGCCGTGCGGTGGTGCCAGTGGCAGCACCTGCGGCGGGCGCGGCGGTGTCGACGCTGTTGTCGGCAGTCACGCCCATCAGATCGGTGGTGTCGCTCACGAAGGGTCCTTCCCTGGAGCGGACGTCGGCCATCTGGCTCGGCGACCGGTTGTGCTGTCCGACAGCGGTCCTGCTTGGTGGACCGTGTCGGAGCGGTGGTCCCGCCGGGTGCGGCGGAAGAGAAAATGTGCTGTAAGTCCGGCCCGAGCGCCCCCTGCTCGGCCCTCACGCAATGAAGAAGAGCGAGGGGTGTCGTGCCGGTTCCGGAGCGTGCTCGAAACTGCTCAGGCAGGCTGCTCAGGCAGTGGAGGAGGCTCCCGGAAGAATTGGTGGTCCCTGATAGGGACACTCAGCACCGCGCCTCAAAGACGTCGGGTGCAAGCTTGAGGTTAACACTACCGGCTCCAACAAACATTCCCCCTCTCGGTCACCGGCAATCTCGTGTCCGCGCAGATCCGGGCCTTCCGGCCCGGTTCTCCACGCGCTGCCCGTCAGGGCGCCAGCGGCAGGACGCTCGCGCCGGGCATGTCGAGGTCGAGCCGGTTGGCGGCCCAGCCCTCGCCCGCAAGGAGGGCGACCTTGTCGGCCGTCCCGTGTTCGGCCAGTGCGAGCACCGTGGGGCCCGCGCCGGAGATGACCGCGGGCACCCCGTCCGCCCGCAGCCGGTTCACCAGGGCGATGCTCTCGGGCATCGCGGGCGCCCGGTACTCCTGGTGCAGCCGGTCCTCGGTGGCCGCGAGCAGCAGCTCGGGCCGGCGGGTCAGGGCCTCGACGAGGAGCGCGGCCCGGCCGGCGTTGGCGGCGGCGTCCACGTGCGGGACGGTGCGCGGGAGCAGACCGCGGGCGGTCTCGGTCAGTACGGGCTTCCCGGGGACGAAAACCACCGGAACGATGGAATCCGAGGGGTCCATCCTGATCGCCCGCGCGGCGCCGGCCTCGGTCCAGGCGAGCGTGAACCCGCCGAGCAGACAGGCGGCGACGTTGTCCGGGTGGCCCTCGATCTCGGTGGCGAGCTCGAGCAGCGCGGTCTCGTCGAGCCGCGCGTCGCCACCTATGGTCACGGCGCGGGCGGCCACGATGCCGGCGCAGATGGCGGCGGAGGAGGAGCCGAGGCCGCGGCCGTGCGGGATGCGGTTGGCGCAGACGACCTCGAGACCGCGCGGCTGCCCGCCGAGCAGGTCGAACGCCGTGCGCAGGGAGCGGATGAGCAGGTGGCTCTCGTCGCGCGGGAGGGTGTCGGCGCCCTCTCCGGCGATGTCGATGTGCAGCCCGGAGTCGGCGACCCGGACGACGACGTCGTCGTAGAGCCCCAGCGACAGGCCGAAGGCGTCGAAGCCCGGGCCGAGGTTGGCGCTGGTGGCGGGAACGCGCACCCGTACGGCGGCGGCGCGGAACGCGGGACCGGCCATCGCTCGATGACTCTCCTTGACGTGCGGACTTACGGATTTGTTCGGAGGAAGTACGGAGAACCCGGGGGCCGCTCGCGCCTCGGGCGCGACGACGGCAACAACACGACGCATATGCGTCGGGGCGGGTTCGGTACAGCCTATCGAAGGAAGGTTCTGTCGCGACATAGGGCGCACAGGAGGCGCACGATGCGTGTCGCGCGCCAACCTGTGCGCCTATGTAGGTTCCTGATCGGGTTTGACTCTTGATCAGGAACCTACAGTGCGCTGCCTGCAGCGCACCTCGCACTGCGTCGATTTCCGGCCAGATTCAGGCGAGGCCGAGGCGCGCGGCCGCGGCCGCGGCGTCGACCGGGACGGTGACCGGCTGCGGAGCACCGGCGACGGCCCAGTCGGGGTCCTTCAGGCCGTTGCCCGTCACGGTGCAGACGATCGTCTGGCCCGGGTCGACCTTGCCCTGGGCGGCGGCCTTCAGCAGACCGGCGACCGAGGCGGCCGACGCGGGCTCGACGAAGACGCCCTCCTGAGCGGCCAACAGGCGGTAGGCCTGCAGGATCTCACGGTCCGTCACCTCGTCGATGAAACCGCCCGACTCGTCGCGCGCGGCGATCGCGTAGTCCCAGGAGGCCGGGTTGCCGATGCGGATCGCGGTGGCGATGGTCGACGGGTCCTTGACCACCTCGCCGCGCACGAGCGGCGCGGAGCCGGAAGCCTGGAAGCCCCACATGCGCGGCGTGCGGGAGGCGATCCCGTCGGCCGCGTACTCGCGATATCCGCGCCAGTACGCCGTGATGTTGCCGGCGTTGCCCACGGGCAGCACGTGAACGTCGGGCGCGTCGCCGAGCATGTCCACGATCTCGAAAGCGGCCGTCTTCTGGCCCTCGATGCGGACCGGGTTCACCGAATTGACCAGCGCCACCGGGTAGTTCTCGGACAGCGAGCGGGCCAGGGTGAGGCAGTCGTCGAAGTTGCCGTCGACCTGGAGGATCTTCGCGCCGTGCACGAGCGCCTGGCCCATCTTGCCGAGCGCGATCTTCCCCTGCGGAACGAGGACGGCGGAAACCATGCCGGCGCGCACCGCGTACGCGGCGGCGGAGGCCGAGGTGTTGCCGGTGGACGCGCAGATGACGGCCTGCGCACCCTCCTCCTTGGCCTTGGAGATGGCCATGGTCATGCCCCGGTCCTTGAAGGAGCCGGTGGGGTTGGCGCCCTCGACCTTGAGGTGCACCTCGCAGCCCGTGCGCTCGGAGAGGACCTGAGCGGGGACGAGCGGCGTGCCGCCCTCACGGAGCGTGACGACCGGCGTCGTGTCCGTGACCGGAAGACGGTCCCGGTACTCCTCGATGATGCCGCGCCACTGGTGGGTGCCCTTGCTGGTCATGGGTCCTTACTCCCCTTCAACACGCATGATGCTGGCGACACCGTGCACGGTGTCGAGCTTGCGCAGCGCCTCGACGGTCCCCGAGAGGGCGGCGTCGGGCGCGCGGTGGGTGACGACGACGAGCGATGCCTCGCCGTCTCCGTCCTGTCGACCGTGCTGGCGCACGGTGTCGATGGATACGCCGTGCTCGGCGAAGACCGTCGCGACCTGGGCGAGCACGCCAGGCTTGTCGGCCACGTCGAGGCTGATGTGGTACCGCGTCACCACGTCGCCCATGGGGCTCACGGGCAGCTGGGTGTACGCGGACTCACCGGGGCCGTTGGCCTCGCTGAGCTTGTTGCGGCACACGGCGACCAGGTCGCCGAGCACGGCCGATGCGGTCGGCGCGCCGCCGGCCCCGGGGCCGTAGAACATGAGCCGCCCGGCGGCCTCCGCCTCGACGAAGACCGCGTTGTACGCCTCGCGCACGGAGGCGAGCGGGTGGCTGAGCGGGATCATCGCGGGGTGCACGCGCGCGGTGACGGACTCGCCGTCGGCGGCCCGCTCGCAGATGGCGAGCAGCTTGATGGTGCAGCCCATCTGCTTGGCGGAGGCGAAGTCCGCGGCGGTGACCTCGGTCATGCCCTCGCGGTAGACGTCGTCGAGGCGCACGCGCGTGTGGAAGGCGATCCCGGCGAGGATGGCGGCCTTGGCGGCGGCGTCGAAGCCCTCGACGTCGGCGGTCGGGTCGGCCTCCGCGTACCCGAGCGCGGTGGCCTCGTCCAGGGCCTCGGAGTACCCGGCGCCCGAGGTGTCCATCTTGTCGAGGATGAAGTTCGTCGTGCCGTTGACGATCCCCATCACGCGGTTGATCTTGTCGCCGGCGAGGGACTCGCGCAGCGGCCGGATGAGGGGGATGGCCCCGGCGACGGCGGCCTCGTAGTACAGGTCCTGCCCGTGCTGGTCGGCGGCCGCGTAGAGGGTCGCGCCGTCCTGGGCGAGCAGCGCCTTGTTGGCGGAGACGACGGAGGCGCCGTGCTCGAACGCGGTGGTGATGAGGGTGCGGGCCGGCTCGATCCCGCCGATGACCTCGACGACGACGTCGATGTCCCCGCGTTTCACGAGGGCGGTCGCGTCGGTGGTGATCAGCTCGGCGGGCACTCCCCCGCGCACCTTGTCGGGCCGGCGGACGGCCACGCCGGCGAGCTCGACCGGAGCGCCGATGCGCGCGGCGAGGTCGTCGGCGTGCGTCGTCATGATGCGCGCCACCTCTGAGCCGACCACTCCACAGCCCAGCAGCGCCACCTTCAGCGGACGCGTACGCATCATCCGACCTCGTCTCTCGTACGACTTCGACTTCGGCTTCCGCATTTCTGCGGACGCCTTTCCTTCGGTTCCGCGGGGCGGGAAATCCCGGCTTTCCCCACGATGGGAACCAGTCTCACTCACCGGACGGACGTTTCAGCGCCTGGTCCGAATGGCGAGACATGGTTTCCACCACCTGACTATTTCATCACCCGACGTCGAGACGCAGGAGATCTTCCTCCGTCTCGCGGCGCACGATGACCCGTGCTTCTCCGTCCCGGACGGCGACGACCGGGGGGCGCAGCGCGTGGTTGTAGTTGCTGGCCATCGAGCGGCAGTACGCACCGGTGGCCGGTACGGCGATCAGGTCGCCGGGCGCGATGTCGGCGGGCAGGAACGCGTCGCGTACGACGATGTCACCGCTCTCGCAGTGCTTGCCCACCACCCGGGACAGCATCGGCTCGGCGTCGCTCGTGCGCGAGACCAGCGCGACGGTGTACTCGGCGTCGTACAGGGCGGTGCGGATGTTGTCCGACATGCCGCCGTCGACGGAGACGTACGTGCGCAGTCCTTCGAGCGGCTTGACGGTGCCGACCTCGTAGAGCGTGAAGGCGGTGGGCCCGACGATGGCGCGCCCGGGTTCGACGGAGATGCGGGGCGTGGCGAGCCCGGCGGCCTCGCACTCCCGCGTCACGATCTCGGTGAGCGCCTTGGCGATGTGGTGGGGCTCGCGCGGGTCGTCGTCGGAGGTGTACGCGATCCCGAGGCCGCCGCCGAGGTCGATCTCGGGCAGCTCGACCCCGTGCTCGTCGCGCACCTCGGCGAGCAGCTGGACGACCCGCCGCGCGGACACCTCGAACCCGGCCATGTCGAAGATCTGCGACCCGATGTGCGAGTGGATCCCGATGAGCTCGAGCCCGTCGAGCCGCAGGGCCCGCCGCACCGCCTCGGCGGCCTGCCCGCCGGCGAGCGCGATCCCGAACTTCTGGTCCTCGTGCGCGGTGGCGATGAACTCGTGCGTGTGCGCCTCCACGCCGACCGTGACCCGGATCTGCACCCGCTGCCGCTTGCCGAGCGACTGCGCGACGTGAGCGACCCGGACGATCTCCTGGAAGGAGTCGAGCACGATCCGCCCGACGCCGGCCTCGACGGCCCGCCGGATCTCGTCCTCGCTCTTGTTGTTCCCGTGGAAGGCGATGCGCTCGGCGGGCATGCCGGCGGAGAGGGCGGTGCTGAGCTCGCCGCCGGAGCAGACGTCCAGGTTGAGCCCTTCTTCCTTGAGCCATCGGACGACGGCCCGCGAGAGGAAGGCCTTCCCCGCGTAGAAGACGTCGGCGTCGCTGCCGAAGGCGTCGGCCCAGGCGCGGCAGCGGGCTCGGAAGTCGTCCTCGTCGAGGAAGTACGCGGGCGTGCCGAACTGCTCGGCGAGCTCGGCGACGCTCAGCCCGCCGACGGTCACCTGCCCCTGCTCGTTCCGGCTCACGGTCCGGGCCCAGACCTTGGGATCGAGCCGGTTGAGATCGGCGGGCGGAGCGGAGTAGTGCCCCTCGGGAAGGACGTCGGCGTGGCGGGGCCCGGCGGGGTGTGCGGAACGGCTCATGGTCTGCGTCTTTCAGATCTGGTCGGGTGCGCTGATGCCGAGCAGGGAGAGGCCGCCGGCGAGCACCGTCCCGGCGGCTTCGGCGAGCGCGAGCCGGGAGCGGTGGGCGACCGAGGGTTTCTCGTCGCCGAGGGGCAGAACGGTGTGCTGGAACGCGAGGAGCGCGTCGGCGACGGCCTCGAGGTGCCGGGCGACCCGGTCGGGGGCGCGGTGGCGGGCGGCGGAGAGCAGGACGGCGGGGTGGTCGCCGAGGAGGGCGGTGAGCTCGGGCGCCTCGACGGCCTGCAGCGGCTCGCCGCGGAACCCGAGTTGGTCGGCGTTGTCCGCGAGGCGCCTGGCGCGCGCGTGGGCGTACCGCACGCGGAAGAGCGGATTGCGCTCGTGCTGGTGGAGCAGCTCGTCGGTCAGCTTGGCGTGGTCGTGCGCGGCGGCGGAGAGCAGCCCCCAGCGGGCCGCGTCGACGCCGAAGCGGCGGTGCAGCTCGGCGGCTCCGTACGGCACGGGCAGGGGGGCGACGGTGGTGGCGAGGCGGCCACGGGCGTGTGCGACGTCGGTGCGCGCCTGGAGCAGGTCCCACTCGGGGTCGACGCCGTCCTCGCAGGCCACGCGCACGGGGTGGCCCTGCGAGACGAGGAGCCGCCGCACGGCGTCGGCGGTGACGGCGGCGCGGACGTCGGCACGATGGACGAGCTGTACGGCCGCGCCGCCGGGAGGCAGATGCCCGTACGGCCGCCCGTCCCGTCGTCCATCCCGCTGTCCGCCCAGGAGGACGGCCCGCACGAGGTCCTGCTGGGCGTCGGGACGGAGGGTGAAGTTGAGGAACCCCGGCCCGGTGATCTCGACCCGGTCGAGGTCGGGGTGCGGGAGGAGCCGCTCGGCGAGGAGCTCGGCGACATGGCGGGGGGTGGCGTCGGCGGCCCGGGCGAGCACGAGCGCGACGTTGCTGGCGTAGTCCCCACGCCCACCTGCCCGGGGCCTCTCGACCCGCACGAGCTCGGGCACCTCGACGGCCAGCACGCCCTCGTCGACCGCACGGCGCACGGCGTGCAGCACGGTGAGGGAGAGGTCCGCGGGGGTCACGGGACAAGCGTAGGGGAGGAGGGGGGTCGGAAAGCGAACCGGTTTCGGCATGTGGGCGGCGGGGGGCGGGGGCCGCGATGCCAGGACGTACCAGAGCGGGGATTCCTCTCACCCGCGGCTGTCCCGCCATTTGCCCGCGGCTATCCCACCATCCCCCCGCGGTCGTGCCGCCCCCGCGGAAATCCCTCCGGGGTCACCCCTCGCCGCGCCGCCCGGTCCGGCTGACTGCGGGCGGCTCCTCGGCGTCGGCACCGTCGCGGGGTTCGCGCCGCTCCTGGTGCATGAGCTGCCGGACGACCCGCACGAGGTCGGCCGGCTCGAAGGGCTTGGCAAGGAAGGCGTCGACGCCGGCGGCTCCCCCGCCCGCGCCGTCCGTCCCGTACTCGGTGCAGGCGCTGATGATCGCCACCGGCAGATGACTGGTCCGCGGGTCCTCCCGCAGCCGCGCGGCGGTCTTCAGCCCGTCCAGTCTGGGCATGACGACGTCGAGGGTGACGACATCAGGACAGACCTCATGCACGACATCCAGACACTCGGCACCATCGGCCGCGGTCACCACCTCGAACCCCTCGAGTTCGAGATTGACCCTGATCAGCTGGCGGATCACCCGGTTGTCATCGACAACCAGCACCCGCCCGGACACGCCTGACACACGTCGAGAGTAGGTCGCGGGGAGCACCCGCGTCCGGCTTTTGCCCACTTCTGACCCGTGCGAGGGAACACCCCCCTGGTGACGCGGTGGAAATACCTGTTCACAGGCACCCTGCAGGAGCTGGTAGTGTTCTTCCCGTCGCCGCGAGAAGCGGCGGACGCCCCCGTAGCTCAGGGGATAGAGCAACGGCCTCCGGAGCCGTGTGCGCAGGTTCGAATCCTGCCGGGGGCACTTCGCAGGAAGTGCCAAGACCCTCCAAACAGTGTCAGAACTGTTGGGGGGTCTTCTTGCGTTCCGCAAGAGGAAAGCCCGCGCTGACCAAATTCCGGGGAACCGGCACCGTGGACGACCGGCTCCGCGACTTCGCGAAGGAGTCACCGACCCCGACTGCAGACGTCTCCACGCTGCTCCCAGGCATCGCCGCGGCCGTCGCCCGGCGCGACCAGCTCCGTGAGACACGGCAGGAACAGGGCGAGGCGGAGCGAACGCCGTGTGAACGCGAGCCCCGGCCCGGGTCGGCAGCGCTTTCGTGTTCGACCTCCTCGCTCCAGACCCCTGCGGCTCACAGCCCGTGTTCGTCCAACAGCCGCATCAGGTTCCGCTTGCGCTTCTGGGCGGCGCGCAGGTCGGTGACGTACGCGGCGAAGTCGCCCGGTGTGCCGAGGCGGTGGTGGCTGTCGCGGATGCTCAGGAGCAGGCTGACGAGCTGTTCGTAGGCGTGCATTCCGGTCTCGCGGGTGAGGCGGGCGGCCAGGCGGTGGTAGACGGCGAGGGAGTCCGCGGGGCGGGTCGGGCGGGACTGGTCGGCGAGAGCGAGCCACTGGCCGTCGTGGGCGCCGTGCTCGCGGGCCGCCTGCCAGGCGGCGTCGACGTCCTTGTCGTCCAGCAGGACGTCGACGAGGACCCGGCCACCGTACGCGTCAGTCCGTTCGGCATCGGCGCGGAGAAGCTCCAGCGCCTTCTCCCGCTCGGTCGACCAGCAGTCGGCGGCCACGGCTGCGGCACGCAGCTGCTGGTAGGTGAGCAGGGTGCGGCGGGCGGTGAAGTGCTCTCGGCGCAGGGTGACGGCGTCGGCGAGCCGGTCGGTGCGGGCGTAGCGGTCGGCGAGGTGGTCGACCAGGGCGGTGTCGACGCCGGCCAGGTCCTCGGTCTCCCGGATGCCGCGCTCGGCCCATTCCAGCGCTTCGGCGGTACGGCCGGCCGTGTCCAGCTCGCGGGCGATGAGCAGGTGGGTGTGACCGTTCGGCGCGAGGTCGGCGGCGTGCACGGCGATCACCGTGTCGGTGTCCCGCCCCGACTTCGCGAGGCGCTGCATGAGGTGCTTCTCGGCCCAGCCGGTGCGGTTGGCCTGCCAGGCGTCGACCGCGTACCGGCGAAGGGCGGCCATCCCCCGCTCGCCGAGCAGGTCCTCGTAGTCGAGCGGGTCGACGTCCGTCAGGTCGGCCGCCTCGTCGAGGGCATGGGCCACCAGCCATTGCGCGAGTTCCTCCGGATCGGGGCGGGCCGCGCGGCAGGCCTCGTGGTGGGCGTCGGCGAGATCGGTGCCGACCTGGCCGAGTCGACCGTCGGAGTCGTCGACACGTTCGACCACGGAGCCCAGCAGGCCGATCGCCTCCCGAGCCAGAACCGTCGCGTCGGTCGCCTGACCGGAGGCCGTCAGCGATCGGATCGCGGTGACCGCCTGCCCGGCCTGGTCGGCATAGGCACCGGCGTCGGCGTACTCGACGTAGCCGTACTGGGCGAAAGGGCCGATGTCGAGCAACTCGCGGACACGGGAACGGATCCCGGCCACGTCGCCGCGGGCGCTCGCCGCCCGCAGTTCCAGACGCCTCCGCAGGTTCCCGTCCTCGTCCATCTCCTCCCGCACGAGGGCGAGGAGGTCCTCCCGCGACAGGCCCATCAGCCAGGCGTCGAGGCCTCGGGCCCGGTCCCGGGCCGCATTCCGCAAGCGAGGGAGGTCGGCCTCCTGAGCAATCACCGTCAGGCCGAGCGCGACCAGATGCTTGCAGAAATTGCCCTCCTGGCCGTACGGGCAATCGCACGTGCCCGCCGGCCTTCTGCGACCGCCGAGGAGCAGCTCCACCTCGTACCGCTCCGTGCCACGTACCGATGCCCTGACCCAGCCGTCACCGAACTCGACTCGGGACACCTCGTCGACGTAAGCACGTCCACGCGCGAACGAACGCTCCCCGGCCACCGCCTTCAACTTCGCTTCCGTGAGACCGCCCATTCCTCCGCGCATTCCTCCGCCCACTCCTCCGCCCATTCCTCCGCGCCTCGATTCGGCTCGGGCCCCCGAACGGCCCTCACACTGTCGCCCGCCAGATCGAACAGTCCCAGGGTTCAGTGCGGCTGGCCCCCTACGCGAGTCGTTGCCGGCTTCGCCGACTCACCTGTCCTCCGGTTCCCGCCGGCTCCGCGCCCAACCGACGGCCCCTCCTCTCGCCGGGCCGTCGACGCCGATTCACCGACCGGAACATCAGCGTGTACGACCTCCGGCCGTCCCGGCTGTCGTACACCGGCGCAGACGGCCGAACGAGCCGAACGACCGATTCCCTGCGACGTATCGTGCCCCGCCTGTATGGTCGGCGCCCAACCCGGCTCCCTGGATCGTCCCCCGGAAGGTGCCGCATGCCCCAGCCCGCCACCGTGGACCTGACGAAGGCCACCCCCACCGTCTCCCTGGCCAAGCACGGCGTGACGTCGGGGCTGATCAAGGTCAACCTCAACTGGACCTCGCCGCAGGCCGCCGCCCGGCAGGCGGCCGGCGAGGCGCGTGGCCTGTTCGGCCGGCTACGGGCCTCGCTGCGGTCGGCAGCGGCCAGAACGGTGGACCTCGACCTCGGCTGCATGATCCGCTGCACCGACGGTTCCAAGACCGTGGTGCAGGCCCTGGGCAACGCGTTCGGCGCGGTGGACGGCTTCCCGTACGTCGCCCTCGACGCGGACGACCGGACCGGGGCCCGGGAGACGGGAGAGAACCTGGTCATCAACCTGGATCACCAGGCCGAGTTCCAGAAGCTCCTGCTCTTCGTCTACATCTACCAGGGGTCGGGTGACTTCCGCGGCCTGGACGCGGTAGTGACCCTGACCTCCGACCGCGGCGACCGCTTCCGGGTGGTACTGGACGAGTGCCCGCCGCAGGCGCACGCCTGCGCCATCGCCCTCATCAAACGGCAGAAGGGCGAACTCGTCGTCGGACGCGAGGTGCGCTGGTTCACCCCGGCGGACGGCCCCGGCGTCCAGGACGTGATCTCCCGCGCCTACCGGCTCGGCATGAAATGGACACCCGGCCGGAAGTAAACTGCGGCCTATGACTCACAACCGAAAGGGCCATGCCGCGTAGGCGGCCCTCCAGTCTCCGGGAGCGACGCAAGTGCTCGCCCGGGCATCGGACTTACTCGAAGGTCGGCCGGCTGTCCGGGTCGGCACAGGCGCAGATCATCCGGTTGGAACGGACTCGGCTTCAACCGGGCTCGATTGCACGGGCGCTTGCTCGTTGGGCTTCCATCGCCAGGTCACCGAAGGACCGGCTCCCCGCACCGTTCGGCAACCGGTGTGGAGTCACCGAGTGCTGCCCAGAGCCGGCAGACGAACGGGATTTGCTGGAACTGGCCATCTGCGCGCTCCCCAAGAAGAGCTCCCGGGAGCTACGCAGCAGCGTGCACGCTCTTGATCTGCGCATCCTCGCACGTCCCGACGCCTATCCGTACGAGAATCCACCTCGTCATTGGTGGCGGAGCTCCTTTTGACCCGGCCCAGCACACCCGAGAGACCCGTCTTCCAGCGGAATCGGTACGGGTGGGTGGGCGAATGGGGATGGAGGGTCATCCTCGTCGGACACGTCCACGCCCGGGTTATGCGGCAGGTGGCCGACCTCGGTCGCTCGTATTTCCACGTCCGGTCCTCGAAGCCCGGGTACGGAGTCGGCACTTCGGTGCGGAGGTAGGGGCGGGTGGGGTCCGGAGGCCGGTGCCCTCGGGAGCGCGAGGCGTTCTCCGGCCTGAGAACGCGGACGGGGCCGCCCGGTGTGCCGGGCGGCCCCTGGTTCCCCACGTGTGGGGTGCGTGTGCGGGCGCGTTACTTGACGTTGACGGCCTTCCACGCCGCGTTCACCGCGTTGTACTCCGCGCTGCCCGCGCCGTAGAGGTCCGTCGCCGCCGAGAGGGTGGCGGTGCGGGCGCCGGCGTAGGTCGTGGACGAGGTCATGTAGGTGGAGAGGGCCTTGTACCAGATCTTGTAGGCGGCGGCGCGGCCGATGCCGGTGACCGCGGAGCCGTCGTACGTCGGGGAGTTGTAGGTGACCCCGTTGAGCGTCTTCGTGCCGCTGCCCTCGGACAGCAGGTAGAAGAAGTGGTTGGCCGGGCCCGAGGAGTAGTGGACGTCGAGGCGGCCGAGGCTGCTGGACCAGTAGTCGGCGGAGTTGCCGTCCTTGCTGGGCTTGTCCATGTAGCGGAGCGGCGTGCCGTTGCCGCGGATGTCGATCTTCTCGCCGATGAGGTAGTCGCCGGCGTCCGACGAGTTGTTGGCGTAGAACTCGACCGCGGTGCCGAGGATGTCGGAGGTGGCCTCGTTCAGGCCGCCCGACTCCCTGCTGTAGCGCAGGCCCGCGGTGGACGCGGTCAGGCCGTGGGTCATCTCGTGGCCGGCGACGTCCAGGGAGGTCAGCGGCTTGGCGTTGCCCGCACCGTCGCCGTACGTCATGCAGAAGCACTGGTCGGACCAGAAGGCGTTGACGTACGCGTTGCCGTAGTGGACACGGCTGTACGCGGCGACGCCGTCGCCGCGGATGCCGTTGCGGCCCAGCTCGTTCTTGTAGAAGTCCCACGTGACGGCCGCACCGTAGTGCGCGTCCGCGGCCGCGGTCTCGCGGTTGGACGCGGAGCCGTTGCCCCAGACGTCCGTGGAGTTGGTGAAGAGGGTGCCGGTGCCGGACGTGCCGCCGTTCAGGTCGTACGTCTTGTGGCCGCCGCGGGCGGTGTCGGTCAGGGTGTACGACGGCGCCGTGCCGAGCGTGACCTGGCCGCTGTACTGGGTGTTGCCGACGCCCGTCTCGATCGCCTCGAAGGAGTGGAGCTCCTTGCCGGTGGTGGCGTCCGTGATGACGTGCAGCTCGCTCGGCGTGCCGTCGTGCTGGAGCCCGCCGACGACGGTCTCCCAGGCGAGGACGGGCTTGCCGGTGGCGGCCCAGATCACCTTGCGGGCGGAGGACGCGGTCGCGCCCTCGGCGTCGGCGGCGGCCACCGCCGACTGCTTGGCGGTGGTGGCGGCGACGGCGGGGGTGGTGCTCGCCACGGATATGCGGGCCTCGGTCGCCTTGGTGGCGGAGCGGGCGCCGTTCTTCTTCTGGTGCACGACGAGGTCGCCGCCGAGGACCGGCAGGCCCTGGTAGGTGCGCTCGTAGCGGGTGTGGACCGTGCCGTCGGCGTCCTTGACGACGTCCCGGACGACCAGCTTCTCCTGGCCGGACAGGCCGATGGCCTTGGCGGTGCCGGCCGCGGCGGACTGCGCCTCCTGGATGGCGGCGGCGCGCTGGGTGCCGGTGAGCACGAGCGCGGTCGCGCCCGCCTCGCGCTGGGCATCGGCGCTGGCGGATCCGGACTGGATTCCGACGACGACCATGGCGGCCGATGCGATCAGGGCGGCGGCTCGGGCGGTGGTGTGACGACGAGGCGAGGTCTGCTGGCGGGTCACGCGGGCTCCTTCGCTGTTACGCGTGGGGGATCTGTGTGGGGGGTGGTGCGCGAGTGAGCGTGCCAGCGAGCAGCCCCGATTGACAGGTATGCAACAAGGATTTGACCATCAGTTGTCCGAAGGGTGGCCAACTCCGTCCGCTATGCGGAGGGTTGACCGCTCCAAGGGTCATAGAGGGTTCGAATAGGGGCGCGGGAGGGGTGCCGGAGCGGCGCGGGAGCCGGTGTCGGGGACGCACCTGAGTGGGTGCCGGAGCCCCGTCGGACCCCAGCCGATGCGGTGCCGGATGCGCGACGAAGGCGTGCCGATGCGGGTTGCGGAGATGTACCCGAGCAGGTGCCGGGACCCTGCCGGACCCGTGCCGGGGCGGTGCCGAAGGCGACGCGGGCGTGCCGATGCCGTGCCGGAGGCGCGCGAGAGCCGGTACGGAAGGCTGCCGGAGCCCTGCCGGCTCCGCGCCCCGGCCGGCCCTCCCCTACGTCAGACGGTCAGGTGGTGCAGCCGCGGCGGCTCGGTCGTCGCGTGCGGGGCGCGCAGCGCGACCGCGGCATGGTGGGACGTGCCGCACGGCAGGTCGTGCAGGGACCAGCCGGCCGGGGCCTCGGCCCCGGTGCTCAGGTCGTCCAGGTGCGGGGCCCGGCCGAGGCCGGTACCGAGGCCCTTCAGATAGGCCTCCTTGCGAGCCCAGATGCGGCCGAACGCCGCCGCCCGCCGCGCCGGGTCCCGCTCCGCCCCGGCCGAACCGCCCTCGGCCCCGACCTCGGCCCCCGCCTCGACCTCGGCCCGTTCCGCCGGGTGGAGTACGGACACCAGTTCCCGTACCGCCTCGGGCTCCGGGCGCAGCTCGACGTCCGCGCCGACCGGGACGGGCGCCGTCGCGATCAGCACCCGCCCGCGCGTGTGCGAGAGCGAGAAGTGCAGCGGCGGCTCGGGCAGGGACACGGCGAGGGCCGGACGGCCGTGCGGCTCGCCGCAGCACGGGCAGGGCTCACGCGTGAACGTCAGGTCCTCCGGGCGCTCCCCGAGCAACCCGCCGAGTACGGTGCGCAGCGCGACGTGGGCCACCGTGTACAGGGTCCGGTCGGCGGGCCGCAGGAACGCCGCCGCCCGCTCGCGCTCCCGCGCGTCGAGGACGCTCACGTCCAGGACGCTCGTACCCAGGACGCTCGCACCCAGGACGCTCGCGTCGAACAGCGGTTTGCGCGCGCTTCCCTCCAAGTCGGGCGCGAAGCCCCGCAGTTCGTCACGCGTCCCGTCGAGTTCCAGGAGCCAGGCGTCGGCCCGCATCGGTCGGTTCCTCCCGTTCCGCGCGGCGGGTGCCGCGGCGGGCTCGACCGTACACGTGTCCGCCGAACGGGCCGACGAGGACGTCGGCCACGAGTCGATCGTCCTTACGCCGTGCGCCTGCGCGGAGTCGCCTTCTTCGCCGCCGTCTTCTCCGCCGCCTTCTTCGCGGTCTGCTTCGCCGGCTGCTTCGCCGGCTGCTTCTTCGCCGTCGACTTGGCCGTCGACTTCGTGGTCGACTTGGCGGTCGACTTGGTCGGCGCCTTGGCGGTGGACCTGGTCGCCGTCTTCGCCGTCGACTTCCTCGCGGGCGCGGCCGCCGTCTTCTTCGCCGCCGTCTTCGCCGTGGACTTCTTCGCGCCCGTCTCCTTCGGCGCCGCCGCCGAGGTCCGTGTCGCAGCCGTCCTGGTCGCGGCGCGCTTCCGCGGCCTGAGCTCGGTGACCTCAGCCGCCTCATCCGCCTGGGCCGCCTCAGCCGCTCCCGCGCCCTCGCCCTCGGCGCCCGCCTCTCCCCGGGCCTGCTTCGCCGCCCGTACGCTGCTCTCCAGGGCCGCCATCAGGTCGATCACCTGGCCGCGACCGGCGGCCGTGGGCTCGGGCGGGGCGAGGCCGGCGCCGCCCTCCGCCTTCGCGGCGATCATCTCCTCCACGGCCTCCCGGTAGTCGTCGTGCAGCGAGGAGATGTCGACCTCGCCGAGCGTGGCCATCAGGGCGTCGGCCAGGTCGAGTTCGGCCTCGCGTACGGTCACCTGGGTCTCCGGCGCCACGCCCTCCGGTGCGCGGATCTCGTCCGGCCAGAGCAGCCCGTGCATGGCGATCACGTCGTCGACGACCCGCAGCATCCCGAGCCGCTCGCGCCCGCGCAGGGCGTACTTCGCCACCGCCACCCTGTCGCTGCGCTTCAGCGCCTCGCGCAGCAGGGTGTACGGCTTGGCGGCCGGCACGCCGTTGGCGGAGAGGTAGTACGCGGCGTCCATCTGGAGCGGGTCGATCTCACCGGCGGCGACGAAGGCCACGATCTCGATCGTCTTGGCCGTCGGCAGCGGCAGTGCCGCCAGGTCCTCGTCGGTGATCGGGATCATGGTCCCGTCGGCGTCCTCGTACGCCTTGCCGATCTCCGCCTGCGTGACCTCCTCCCCGTCCAGCTCGCACACCTTCTTGTAGCGGATCCGTCCGCCGTCCTCGGCGTGGATCTGGCGGAAGGAGACCGAGTGGCTCTCGGTGGCGTTGACCAGCTTGATCGGGATGCTGACCAGGCCGAAGGATATGGCCCCGTTCCATATGGATCGCACTGTTCATCCCCTTCGCACCATTGGTCGGGAATCATGGGATTCTCATCGTATGACGCCCATCACAGAGGTGGAGGGGCGGCGCCTGGTCCTCAGGAACCTCGAAAAGGTCCTCCACCCCGCCACCGGCACCACCAAAGGCGAGCTGCTGCACTACTACGCCACCGTGGGGCCCGTGATCCTGCCGCATCTGCGCGACCGGGCGGTCTCCTTCCTGCGCTATCCGGACGGCCCGGACGGGCAGCTGTTCTTCACCAAGAACCCGCCGCCCGGCACGCCCGCCTGGGTGAACACCACCCCCGTCCCCCGCTCCGACGCGCCCCGCGCCCGACAGGTGATGATCCAGGACCTGCCGTCGCTGATGTGGGCGGCGAACCTGGTCGTCGAGTTCCACACCCCGCAGTGGCGGGCCGACTCCCCCGGCGTCGCCGACCGGCTCGTCCTCGACCTCGACCCGGGTCCTCCCGCGACCGTCGTCGAATGCTGCCGGGTCGCCCTCCACCTGCGGGAACGGCTCGCTGCCGACGGTCTCACGGCGTACGCGAAGACCTCGGGGTCCAAGGGCCTGCACCTGCTCGTGCCGCTGGTCCCGGCGCCCTCCGAGGAGGTGTCCGGCTACGCCCGACGGCTCGCCGTCGAGGCGGAGGCCGAGCTGCCGCGGCTCGTCGTGCACCGGATGGCGAAGGCCCTCCGGCCCGGGAAGGTCTTCGTCGACCACAGCCAGAACGCCGCCGCGAAGACCACCGCGACCCCCTACACCCTGCGGGCGCGCCGGCTGCCCGCCGTCTCCGCCCCGGTGACCTGGGAGGAGGTCGAGGAGACCGCCGAGACCGGGGAGACCGGAGCCGCGGGGAACGGCGGGGCGGAACCGCTGGTCGTGCTGCTGGAGGACGTCGCGCCACGCCTGGAGACGTACGGCGAGCTGCTCGCGCCGCTGTTCGACCCCGCGGTCGCCGGAGCGCTGCCATGAGCCCCTCCCCGCCGCCCGTACCCCCGCCCCCGCCCGACGCCGCCGGCCGTGGCCCCGGCCCCGGCTCCGAACCTGGCCGCGCCCCGGACCCCGACCCGGCCCCGGACCCCGGCCCCGGCCCGGACGTCGTGCTGCGGCCGCCCGTCGACGTCATGCGCCCACGCGCCGCCGACGAGCTGCCCCGGCAGGGCAGTGTTCCGGGCGGCTTCCAGTACTCCCTCAAGCTCGACGGCTTCCGCGCCCTCGCCTTCGTCCTCGAGGACGGCGAGGTCTTCCTGCAGTCCCGTGCCCGGCGCGACCTCGCCGCGGAGTTCCCGGGCATCGCCGCGTACCTCGGTGAGCGGCTGCCCCCGGGGATCGTCCTGGACGGCGAGCTCTGCGCGTACCGCGAGGGGCGGCTGAGCTTCACCGACCTGCTCCGCACCCACCGGGACCGCGAGCGGGCCGGGGTCCCCGTCTCGTACATCGCCTTCGACCTGCTCGCCCTCCCCGGCCACGACCTGCGCGGCCGGCCGCTGCACGAACGCTGGGACCTCCTCGGCGCCGCCCTCGCCGGCATCGGGCCGCCGCTCCAGCGGGTGCTCGCCACCGACGACGAGGCGACGGCGCACGAGTGGTTCGGCGCGCTGCGCGACGCGGGCGTCGAGGGCGTGGTGGCGAAGGCCTGGAACTCGGCGTACCGGCCCGGTGGCACCTGGTCCTGGCGGAAGGTACGGCACTCGGACACCGGCGACGCCCTGCTCGCCGGGCTGTTCGGGCCGCCCGACCGGCCGCACGCACTGCTCGTGCGCCTGCCCGACGGGCGCGAGTTGCGCACCACGCCACGGCTGACCGGGGCCCAGGCGCGCGAGGTGGCCGAGCTGACGGCGGGGCGGGTGGCGGCGGAGCCGGTGGAACACCCGGAACACGGGCCGGTACGGCCGCTCACCGGACCCGTCACGGTCGAACTGCGCGTGATCGCCGGTCGCCAGGACACGGCAAGGTTCGTACGGGTACGGGAGGCGGAGCCGTGGCCGGAGCCGGAGGGCGGGGACGCGTAGGGCGGGGACCCGTAGCGCGGGGACGCGTAGGGCGGGGAGCCCGAGGGCGGGGACCAGTAGGGCAAGGAGCCCGAGGGCGGGCAGGCGTGGGCGGGAAGGCGCAGGGCGAGGAGGCGTGGGGCGAGAAGGCGCAGGGCGGGAAGGCGTAGGGCGGGAAGGCGTAGGGCGAGGAGGCGCATGGCGAGGTGGGGCGGGGAGGCGTGGGAGCCCCGCTGTTCGTCCTCGGCCTGCCCGGCCTCCCAGCGTGAACTGGCCCCGCGGCCGGATAGCGATCCCCCTCCCCCTCCGCTCCGTTCCGGACAAAGTCCCCGCGCACCCGGGTGCGGGACGCGGTGCGGGCGGTCGGGTGCGCAAGTGTGCATGTCCGACGGGCGGTTGAGGTGTCGATGGACGGGCGGAGGGGGCCCGTGAGGCTGCTCCAGCGGCGGGTCGAGGGGCCCTCGGGGCTCCCGGCGGGCCCCCGGCGGACCTGCGCGTGGCGCAAAGCGAGCGGCCGCGCGGGGCCTGCGGAACAGCGTCCGGCGGGCGGGTCCTTGTTATGGGTGCGTTGGTGCACACTTGCTGCCTGGTAAGCGCTCACGGGGAAGGCGGCCTGCATGCTGACGGGGATCGAGGAGGTCGACTGGGCCTCGCTGGGCCATGCGTACGGCCCCGCGGACGACGTGCCGGAGCTCCTGCGGGGTCTCGCCTCCGACGACCCCGCCGAGCGGGAGAACGCGCTCGACGGCATGTACGGGGCGGTGCACCACCAGGGTGACGTCTACGACTCGACTCTCGCTTGTATCCCCTTCCTCCTCGAACTGGTCGCCGACCCCACGGTCCAGGACCGGGGCGGCATCGTCGAGTTGCTCACCAGCATCGGCGGCATCGACCTGTGCGGGGACGAGGAGCTGGAGGAACTCGACCCGGACGACGAGGAGTTCATACCGGCGGCGAACTACGCGATGGCCGCCGCCGCGATCGCGGCAGGCGCCGACGTGTTCCTCGCGCTCGTCGACGACCCCGATCCCGAGGTACGGCTCGCGGCCCCGTGCGCGCTGGCCTCGCTGCACTGCGACCCGGTCCGGGTGCTCGACCTGCTGCGCGAGCGGCTCACGGTCGAACAGGACACCGAGGTGCGGCTCGCCCTGGTCGCGGCGGTCGGACGGATCGCGCTGCGGCACGAGTCGCTGCGCGACGAGACCGTGGACTGGCTGGGCTGGCTGTCGCGCGCCGCGCAGGCGCCGGGGCTGCGGCTCGCGGCGCTCGCGCAGCTGGGCCGGGTGGCGCCGGCCGAGATCCCGGAGGACGTGGTGGAACGGGTCACCGTGCTGCTCGACGAGGTACGGGCGGCCCCGCCCGGCCCGTCGGACGCATCGGCGGACGCCTTCGGCTCGCTCGACTCGCTCGGCTCGCTGGACTCGCTGGGCTCGCTCGACTCGCTGAACTCCGTCGCTGGAGTCGTGGGAGCTGCGGATGCCGACGGCGTCGAGGGCATCGGCAGGATCGACGGGGCAGACGGGGCAGACGGGCTCGATGGGACCGACGGGGTCGACAGCATCGATGGTGCCGCGGCGGGCTGTACGGCCGCCGCCTCCGCCGCCGCCTCCGCCTCGGCGTTGATGGGGCAGGTCCGCGAGCTGTTCGAGGAGCACTCGGTGGGCCGCCCGACGCCGTGGACGGAGGAGCTGCTGCGCACGCTGCACTCCGCCCTGGACGACCGGGTCGACGACCGCATCGCGCTGATCCTGGCGCAGCTGCGCAGCCCCGACTGGGGTCAGCGGTCGGACGCGATCTGGTTGTGCGGCGGTCTGATACGGGTGTGGCGCGGGCGGTACGAGGAAGTGGTACGCCTGGTCGGGGCGCAACTGAGCGATCCGGAGCCGCGGTTGCGCGAGGCCGCGACGTCGTTCCTGGAACGGCTCTTCGAGCTGGGCGGGCCCGCGGCGGACGCGCTCGCCACGCGCCTCTCCACCGGGTCGCCGGGGCCGCTCGGCCTGCCGGGGCCGGGCGCGCGGGCCGGGCGGGGCGGGGCGCTGCTCGCGCTCGCCCGTTGCGGCGACGCGCGGGCGATCCCGCTGCTCGCCAGGGCGCTGGAGGAGCGGGAGGTACGGCGGGAGCTGTTGTACGCGGTCGACTCGCTGGGCCCGGCGGCGCAGCCGCTCGCGCCGGTGCTGCGGCGCCGGCTCGGAGAGGTGGAGCTCGACGACCTGCTGTACGACCGGGCGGCGCCGCTGCTGTTCGCACTGGGCTCGGTGCGGGGCGCCCAGGCGTTGCCGGAGGTGCTGCGGGTGCTGCGCGGTGCGCCGGTGAACCGGCGGGAGTGGGTGCGGGAGGCGTGCCTGCGGACACTCGCGGCGTTCGGGCCGGCCGCCCGGAAGGCGCTGCCGGACGTGCGGCGGCTGCTCGACTCGGAGTCGGCGGCGGTGTCGTCGATGGCGGCGCGGGCGATGTGGGCGCTGGACGGTTCGCTGGACGAGGCGCTCGGCGCGCTCGACCGTTGGCTGCGGCCGGGTACGTCGGGCGGCGAGTGGTGCGCGGCGGCCCTCGCGCTGGGTGCCATCGGGCCGGCAGCGGCCCGCTCGGCCCCTGCCCTGCGTGCGGGGCTCGGCGCGCGGGACCTGTGGGTCCGGGTGCGTTCGGCGGCGGCGCTGTGGCGGGTGGCGGGCGACGCGACGGAGACCCTGCCGGTGCTGCTCGCGGGCTGGGAGGAGAACCGGCACACCCGCGTGGCCGTGGCGGAGTGCCTGGCGGAGATGGGCCCGGCGGCGTCCGCCGCGGAGCCCGCGATCCGCGCGGAACTCTCCCGCCGACGCCGCCACAACGCCCGAGAGGACGGCGCGGGTTCCCACGACGTCCACGACGACGAGAAGCTCCTCACCTTGTGCCGCGCGGCCCTGACCCAGATGGAGCGCCGGATGTACTGACGGCGTCAGGCCGCCAGGAGGCCGCGCGACCGGGCGGGCGGGAGGCCGTCGCCGCCTGCCGGGACTGCGCGGCGGGCGGGCGGAAGGCCGGGAGGCCGTCGCCGTCTGCCGGACTGCGTGGCGGGCGGGCGGGAGACCGCGCGGCTCGGCGACCGCGCGGCCGGGCGGCGAGGGGCGCGCGGCCGAGCGGGCGGCGAGGGGCGGGACTGAAGGGCCCTGCCAGGCCCGCCGGTCGGTCGGGGCCCGGCCCCCGGCGGCCGCCGGACGGCGGCCGCCGGGGGCCGGACGGCGGACGGCGGACGGCGGGCGCCGGGCGCCGGGCGCCGGACGAGCCGGCCGATGACGGGGCCGGGCGGACCGGCCGGATGACGGGGGGCGACGGCGGCCACGACCGCGCTCCGCCCTCGGCGGGGGCGCTGGCGCCCCCGCCTGCTGCTTGCGGCACACCGCGGCGGGATGCCGCTGTGCCCACGCGCGCCGCTGCCGGTCCATCGGAGCGGGGCCGCGAGCCCACCGCGGCAGGGCCGCGAGCCCAACGCAGTCGGCCGCCAGCCCCGACGCGGGCCGCACCGCACCCGCGGACCGTGAGCCCCCGGCGCGGACTTCCCCGTGCCCCGCCCCTCCGACCGCCCCTCCGACCGCCCCTCGGACCGCCGCGCATCCGCTTCTCCCGTGCCGCGCACTGCGCGGCATGCACCGAGCCCGCAGGCTCACCTCCGGCTCACCGTTACACAACCGCAAAGACGGACATTTACCTTCGTATCCGGTCAACCGCCGCCACCCGATCGGAGTCCACCATGGGCCGCCGCCCCTCTCCCCTCCGCCGCCCCTCTTCCCTCCGCCACACCTCCCCCCTCCGCCGACGCGGGCTGCTCGTCAGCAGCGCGGTCGCCGTCGCCGTCGGAGGCGGCGTCATCGGGTGCAGCGGTGCCGTCGGGGCGGCGGGGGCCGGGACAGGGGCCGGGGCGCCGGATGTCAGCATGCGGAACGTGGCCGTGACGCCCGCCGCCCGCCAGGCGGCGCCGGCCATGGCGGCCTCGGAACCGAATCGTCTGGTCATACCGTCTGCGGGAGTGGACGCCGGGCCGATGCTGAAGCTCGGCCTTGACGCGGATCAGGAGATGCGGGTGCCGTCGGTGGAGCAGGCCGAGCAGCCCGGCTGGTACACGGGGATCGTGACGCCGGGCGAGCGCGGGGCGGCGGTGGTCGTCGCGCACTACGACACGGCGCGCGGACCCGCCCTGATGCGCGACGTGGCGAAGATCAAGGCCGGAGACCTGATCGAGGTGGGGCGCGCGGACGGTTCGACGGCACGGTTCGCGGTGCGCGAGATCCAGCAAGTGGACAAAAAGGACTTCCCTACGAATAAGGTCTATGGGAAGACCGACCGGCCCGAGCTCCGCCTCATCACCTGCGGCGGGCCCGTCCGGGACGGTCACCGCACCGACAACATCATCTTCTTCGCCGACCTGGTGAAGTGACCCCTACCGGGGTCCAAGGGGAACCCATGGGGACCTCAGGAAGCCGACGACCCCGACCCGCCCGAGGAGGGCAGTGACCACGCGACGCCGAGCGCGGCTCTCCGCCGCCACCGCCACCGCGGCCGTCCCGGTCGCGGCCCTCGGCGCGCTCGCGCTCGCCCTGACCGCCGTCCTCACCGGCTGCGGCGGCCAGGGCGAACTCCAGAGCTCCGGCCGCACTCCCTCCGCCGTCGGCCCGGTCCGGCTCTGGCCCGACCTGCCGCCCGCGACCAACCCGCCGATCGACTACGGCGAGACCGACACCCAGCGCGTCCCCGGGATCGAGGTCCCGGACAACGACGTCCACACCGTCGACGCCGTGGCGGTCGTCCAGGCCGAGGTACGCGGCAACGAGGAGTCCCGCTCCGGCCCGGACGGGATGTACGAGGAGACGGTGCGGGCCGTCGAGGACTGCGGCAAGGACGAGGACAAGGGCAGAGACGCGGCCAAGGGCAAGGGCAAGGGCGCTGCCTGTCCGATTCTCAAGCCGTACTACCGCGACCTCACCGGCAACGGCCGCGACGAGCTCATCGTCGGCATCCGCATGCCGGACCAGCAGCTCGGCGTCCGGGTCTATCTCGCCGAGAACGGCGGTCTGACGCGGATCATGTCCACCGTCGACCAGGTCGTCAGCGTCGAGCTCGCCGGACGGGACCTGATCACGCGGGTCAGCTCGGCCGGGATTCCCGGGTACGAGTACCGGACCGCGTGGTCCTGGGACGAGCAACAGGGGTCGATGCTGCCGGCGCGCGACGAGATCGTGCGGGTGAAGCCCGGCGCGGGGAGCTCGATGGTTCCCGCACCCGAGTTCGTGAGCCCGACCGCCACCGCCCCCGGCCGCACCCCCGCCCCGAGCCCCTCCGAGGCGGGCCCGTGAACCGGCCCGAGGAACCCCACACGCCCGGCACGCCCCGATCGCCCCGCACACCCCGCTGGCACCGCGGGCACCACCGGCCCCGCCGACCCCGCTGGCCCTGGCCACCCCGAGCATCCCGCTCACCCCGCTCATCCCAGGCAGCCCAGACACCCCAGGCACCCCAGGCAGCCCAGACATCCAGAGCACCCCAGGCATCCAGGGCACCCCAGCCACCCTGGGCCGGCCGGAGCACGAGGTCCGCGGCCCGCCGCTTCCCCCGGCTGCCCGCCTGGACCGCGACCCTCACCTGGAAGGCCGCGGTCTTCATCACCGTGATGTGCTGCGCCCTCGCGGCACTCCTCGGCGTCCTCGTCCACGTGTCGGTCGCCGGGCAGACCGTGAAGGACTCCCGGGACAAGGCGCTGACCCGGCTCGACGAGGTCAGCCGGCTCTACGAGTCGGGCGAGCCGCTGCCCCGGTTCGCCGGGGTCGACCCGGCCGGGCTGCCCGAGTCCCTCCGGGCCCTCGCGCTGGCGGGCGAGCGGGGCACGATGGTGACCGAGTTCGAGGGCCGCCCGACCATGTGGGCGGCGGCCCCCGCCGACGGCCGCGCCCTCGCCGTACGCATCGACTACACCCAGAGCGCCGACACCATCGACGGGCTCGACCGCTCGATCCTCGGCTCCTCCGTCCTCGCCATCGGGGCGACCCTGCTCGTCGGCGCCTTCGCCGTCACCCGGATCACCCGGCGCCTGCACGCGACCGCGCAGGTGGCGCGGCGGATCAGCGCCGGCGACCTGGACGCGCGCGTCAACGACCCCCGTACGGAGGACCCTTCGCGCCCCCAGGACGAGGTGGCCACGGTCTCCGGGGCGCTCGACACCATGGCCTCCTCGCTCCAGCGCAAGCTGCAGAGCGAGCAGCGGTTCACCGCCGACGTGGCGCACGAGCTGCGCACCCCGCTCACCGGCCTCTCCGCCGCGGCCGAACTGCTGCCGGAGGGGCGGCCCTCGGAGCTGGTGCAGGACCGGGTGCGGACGATGCGCGCGCTCACCGAGGACCTGCTGGAGATCTCACGGCTCGACGCGGGCACCGAGAAGGTGGACCTGGCCGTGCACGACCTGGGGCCGCTCGCCGAACGGGTCGTGCGCGCGTCCGGCACCGACACCGAGGTCCGGGTGGTGCGGGACGTGACGGTGGAGACGGACAAGCGGCGGCTCGAGCGGGTGCTGGGCAACCTCGTCGCCAACGCCCACAAGCACGGCGCGCCGCCGGTGGTGCTGACCGTCGACGGGCCGGTGGTGACGGTACGGGACCACGGCACGGGCTATCCGGAGTACCTGCTGGCGGCCGGACCGCAGCGGTTCCGTACGGAGGGCGGCGGCAAGGGCCACGGCCTCGGGCTGACCATCGCCGTGGGCCAGGCCGAGGTGATCGGCGCGGAACTCGTCTTCTCCAACGCTCCGGAGGAGGACGGCCCCGGGGCCCTCGCCCGTCTCACGCTGCCGGAGTACGTACGCCTGGCCGATCCGGAAGTGCCGACGGACGCGTGACGGCGGCACACCGTCACACAAAAGGGACATAAGGCTTACTGCTTGCTACGTTGCGGTCCATGACCGCACCGCCGCCGACGGACGCGAAGGACACCAGGGACGCGCCCCCGCCCGGCGTGCGTGTGCCCAAGCGCCGTGGTGTGGAGTTCTCGCTGCTGGTCGGCGCGGTCCTCATCTCCGTGTGCGGTTACGCGGAGGTCGGGCTCGCCCGCAGCGGTGCCGTGCCGCCCGACGCGGCGCGCTACGGTGCCGGGCTCGGGCTCCTCGCGCTGCTCGCCCATCTCGCGGTCCGGCTGCGCGCGCCCTTCGCCGACCCGCTCCTGCTGCCGATCGCCGTGCTGCTCAACGGGCTCGGCCTGGTCCTCATCTACCGGCTGGACCTGGAGACGCCGGGCGACCGGGCCGCGCCGACCCAGCTGGTCTGGTCGACGCTCGGCGTCGGCCTGTTCATCGCCGTGGTCCTGCTGATCCGCGACCACCGGGTGCTGCAGCGGTACGCGTACCTGTCCGTCGCCGCCGCGCTCGCGCTCATGATCCTGCCGATCTTCTTCCCTGCCGTGAACGGCGCCAAGATCTGGATCCGGATCGGCGGACTCTCGTTCCAGCCGGGCGAGTTCGCCAAGATCCTGCTGGCCGTCTTCTTCGCCGCGTACCTCGCCGCCAACCGCAACGCGCTCGCGTACACGGGCCGGAAGGTCTGGCGGCTGCAGTTCCCGACGGGCCGGGTGCTCGGGCCGATCGTGGCGATCTGGCTGCTGAGCGTCATCGTGCTGGTCCTCGAACGGGACCTGGGCACGTCGCTGCTCTTCTTCGGGCTCTTCGTGATCATGCTGTACGTGGCGACCGGGCGCACCGGCTGGATCGCGGTCGGGCTGCTGCTCGCCTCCGCCGGCGCCTTCCTCGTCGGCTCGCTCGAACCGCACGTCCACAGCCGGGTGCAGGACTGGCTGGACCCGTTCGCCTCGATCCGGGCGGGCGACGGGCCGGGGCAGCTGGCCCAGTCGCTGTTCGCGTTCGCCGCGGGAGGGATGCTCGGCACGGGCCTCGGGCTCGGGCACTCGGTGCTCATCGGCTTCGCCGCCAAGTCGGACTTCATCCTCGCCACAGCCGGCGAGGAGCTGGGCCTGGTCGGCCTGACGGCGCTCTTCCTCCTCTACGCGCTGCTGGTCGCCCGCGGCTACCGCGCCGGGCTGGCCCTGCGCGACCCCTTCGGCCGGCTGCTCGCCATCGGCCTGGCCTCGATCCTGGCGCTCCAGGTCTTCGTCATCGCGGGCGGGGTGATGGGGCTGATCCCGCTCACCGGCATGGCGATGCCGTTCCTCGCCCAGGGCGGGTCCTCGGTCGTCACCAACTGGGTGATCGTGGCGCTGCTCGTCCGGGTCTCGGACTCGGCGCGCGCCCCGCGCCCGGACATGGCGGACACCGGCGTCATCGCCCCGATCGCGGAGGACGCGAAGTGAGGGGACCCCGATGATCCGCTACATCCGACGGGCCGCCGCCCTCTGTCTGGTGCTGCTCGTGGCGCTGCTCGTCAACGCGGCCCGGGTGATGTTGTTCGAGGCGGACGAGCTGGACGACAACCCGGCCAACCGCCGCATCGCCATCTCCCGCTGGGAACAGCCGCGCGGCGCGATCCTGGTCGACGGCCGGCCGGTGACCGGCTCGCGCGACAGCGGGCAGCAGCTGCGCTGGGAACGCACGTACACCCAGGGCCCGTTGTACGCGCCGGTGACCGGCTACGCCTCCCAGACGTACGGGACGACGCTCCTGGAGAGCGCCGAGGACGACCTGCTGTCCGGCACCGATCCGATGCTCGCGCCGCTTCCCCTCTGGAGCGACGTGAGCCGCGGCCGGCGGCCGGGCGGCGACGTCGTCACGACCGTACGGGCCCGGATGCAGGAGGCGGCGTTCCGCGGGCTCGACGGCAAGCGGGGCGCGGTCGCGGCGATCGAGCCGTCGAGCGGCCGGATCCTGGCGCTGGTCTCCTCCCCCTCGTACGACCCTGGGGTGCTCTCCGGCACGGGCGCGGGGGTCAAGGACGCGTGGCAGCGCCTGAACACCTCCCCCAACCAGCCGATGCTGGACCGGGCGATCCGGCAGACCTATCCGCCGGGCTCCACCTTCAAGATCGTGACGGCGGCGGCGGCCCTGGACGCGGGCGTGGTCACCGACCCCGACGCCCCGACCGACACCCCGGACCCCTTCGTCCTCCCCGGCACCCGGCAGGTCCTGCCGAACGAGGCCACGGGCTGCGCGGACGCCTCGCTGGCCGACGCCATCCGGTGGTCGTGCAACACGGTGATGGCAGGGCTGTCCGTGAAGGTCGGTCTTGACCGGATGGTGGCGACGGCCCAGGCCTTCGGCTTCAACGACACGGGCCTGCGGGTCCCGTCGTGGGTGGCGAAGTCGAACTTCGACACCGACATGAGCGACGACCAGCTGGCCCTCTCCTCCATCGGCCAGTTCGACACGGCGGCCACTCCGCTGCAGATGGCGATGGTCGCGGCGGCCGTCGCCAACAACGGCGAGATCGCCCAGCCCCACCTGGTCGAGCGCACCACCACCTCGGGCGGCACCACGGTCGACACCACCGGCCGCCGCACCTACCGCCAGGCGATGCGCCCGTCGACCGCGACCCGCCTCCAGGAGCTGATGGTCCGCGCGGTGGAGGACGGCACGGGCACGAACGCCGCCATCCCGGGCGCCCGCGTCGGCGGCAAGACCGGCACCGCCCAGCACGGCCTGGGCAACACCGGCACCCCCTACGCCTGGTTCATCGCCTGGGCCCAGGCCAAGGACTCGGCCCAGCCGGCGGTCGCGGTCGCGGTTGTGGTGGAGGACGCGGAGGCGAACCGCACGGACATCAGCGGGGGCGGGGACGCGGCACCGATCGCGAAGGCGGTGATGGAGGAGGGGTTGAGGCTGGAGGCGGAGGGGCGGGGGCGGTGACACCGGCAGCGAGGGGCCGGGGGGCTGGTGGGGCCCGGCACGTGCGGCTCACACGGACAGCCCGAGCGGGGAACACGGAAAGGGCGAAGCCCCGGCCTCTACGGCCGGGGCTTCACCCCTCTTGATGCCGGCGGGAAAGCCAGGCGTCAGATCTCCTCCTGCTGAAGGTCCCAGGGAAGGCGGTCACCCGCGGCAGCCTGCACCGCTCGGAGCCTCTCCAGGTCCTCCTCGATCAGCATGAGCGCCTCGAACGCGTAGGCAGCCCCGGCGAGCGACTCGCCCTGCATCACCTCCGCGTACAGGACCCAGAGGCCCTCGCGTGCCGCGGCGACGCAATCGACCGCCTCCGGACTCCCGGAATCGACAGCCGGTCCGAGGATGCGCAGCAACGATCCGAGCGTCTCGCGCCGCGCGGGTTCGGACAGCGGACCCAGCAGGGCGGCGAGGGCCACCGAGACGAATGCCGACGACGCCGACACGAGGCTCTCGCCCGGTGTCATCACGTGGTCCTGCAGCGCGGGGAGGAACGCGTCGCCGCTGCCCTGCTCCTCACCGAGGCCGATCAGGTCCCTGATCATGCCGGGGAGGTGAGCAGCACTCTCACCGCAACCACAGTCCATCCGCTCCCAATCGAGCTTCTGGATTTCGATCTCGAAGAGATTCATTGCCACTTGCCTAGTCTCCCCATGGGCCGCCGGGTTCGCCCTGAATCCCGGGCACGAAGTTGTCGCGGCTGGGATAGTCCGCCTGACATCTTACGCAGACCTTCTTCAGGACGGCCGTCCATTTGCGCTGATTGTCCCGCGCCATCTGATACGCGTTGGTGAAGATGACCTCGTCGAGGTTTCCTCCCAAGGCGATCAGTGCATTGCCTTCGGCGCAGTATCCGCCGCCGGACGAGGCAAGCACGGTGTCACCGGTGCGGGTGTTGATGGCACCGACGAACGTACGGGTCCTTGTCGCCGCGCTGGAGGCAAGCGCCGCATAGGTGGGGACGCGAGCCTCGACCTCCGCCAGGCGCTGGTCCAGGTCCCAGTTCGCCGGCGCACGGTCGATGTCGACGTTCGGCGCCCGGCCACCGGAGTCACCCCGCGTGCTGGGCACCTTGCCGGAGCCGCCACTGCCGCTGGAACCGCCGTTGCTGCGGGCGGAACCGCCGGACTTGCCGCCGCCTCCGCCGCCGGAGCCCTTGCTGCCGCCGCCTGCCTTGCTGCCTCCGCCAGGCTGGGAGGAGGACTTCGGTGCGGACTTGGACTGGGCGTTCTTCTGGACCGGGTTACCTGTCTTGCGCTTAGCGGCGGCCGCCGCGTCTGCCTTTCTCTTGGCGGCTTCGGCTGCCTTCTTCTTGGCTCTTTGCGCGGCCTCCTTCTTGGCCTTCTCGATGGCGGCCTTCTTGGCTCTCAAAGCTGCCGCTTCAGCTGCCTTGGCAGCCTTGAGCACCGCCTCCGCGGCCCGCTTGGCGGCCTTGAACGCCTGGATGGCGTCGATGGTGCGGTTGACCGCCTTGATGACGGACGGGATCTTGCCGAGCTTCGTCCACGGAATCGCGTCGATGATCAGGCTTGCGCAGGACCACATGTCACCGCCGAAGCAGGCCATGGCGTCGTTGATGCCGATGAAGTCCTTCAGGGTGTCCCACGCAATGGAGAGGATCACCGAGGTGAGGGACTTGCCCATCGTCGCCTGCGCCTGGGCGACCTGCGCCGCCGACAGACCCGCACCGGCCAGGGCAGCGGCCTTCTCCGAAGCGGTCAGGCTGATCGCGAGACCGGTCGGGTCGGAGTACGTGACCGGGTTGTTGTGCGCGTACGCGTAGCCGTTGGACTGCAACGGATCGTTGGGGTCGAGCAGAGGGTCGACGGACAGGAAACGTCCGACCACCGGGTCGTACAGGCGGGCGCCAAGCGGCTGGAAGCCGGAGGCGTCGTCCCGGTCCTTGCCCAGGAAGCCCTTGTGGGTCTGGAGGTTCTGACCCGCCGTGTCGGCGCCGCGCTGGTTGCCGAACGGGTCCTGCTTGCGCACCCGCACCGGCATGCCGGTGTAGAGGGCGACCTCCGCGTACACGCTGCCCTGGTGGTCCATGGCGAGTGCGTTGAGCGCGTCGCCGCCCGTGCCGTTGGCGTAGCGGAGAACCGCACCGCCGGGAACCGGGTAGGTGCGCTCGGTGCGGACCAGGACGCCGCCCTGCTGGAGGGTGACCTGAGCCTCGCCCAGGTAGAGCGTGGCCTGCTTGCCCTGGATGGTCAGCAGACGCTCGCCGTCGGGGCCGTAGATGTGACGGGTGTCGTTCTGCGGCAGCCACTGCTGGGCGGCCTGGGCCGCGTCACAGGTGGCGAGCACGATCGCGGTGCCGTTGACGTTCGCCGCGCCCTGCACCGCGAGGCACAGGCCGGAGGCCTGGTGGATCAGCTGGCCGGAGGCGTTGCGCTTGACCTGCTGAGCGGTGCTGCCGTTGCACTTCTGCAGCTGGATCGCCGAGCCCGCGGTGTTGGCGGTCGGCTGGACGCACCAGTTGTCGTACACCGACAGCGTGCCCAGGTCGGCGTTCGCCTGGCCCGGGGCCGGGGTGAAGTGCCAGTTCTGCGCGACGGTGGCGTTGCACTGGTAGAGCTGGATCGGCTGACCGGCGGACGCGAGGCCGGACTTCAGGTCGAGGCACTTCTGGCCGAGACCCACGTACGGGGTCTTGCCACCGGAACCCTGACCGGTGATCCGGTCGACCTTGCCGTCGTAAGTCCAGGTCAGGTCCTGCTTGTCACCGTTCTGGACCGAGGTGATCGACTTGGTCTCACCAGTCAGCTCGTACAGACGCGTGGCCTCGGCCGTGACCTGCGCACCCGCAGGGGTGGTGTAGGCCTTCGTGACCTTGGTCAGCGTGTGCGGCTGGCTGCCGTCGGCCTTGCCGTAGGCGTAGGTGCTGACGGCGTCCTTGGCTGTGTTGCCGGAGAGGTCCTTCTCGGTCAGCTTGGTGCGGTTGCCGAGCAGGTCGTACTCGTACTCCTGCCAGTAACCGGAACCGTCCGCACCAGCGGCGACGTTGAGCGTGCCATCGGCGTTCTTCGGAGTGGTGCAGCCCTGCGTCGCCGGGTCCTTACCGGTCCAGGCGGACTTCAGCTGCCCCATCGGGTCGTAGGCGAAGCACTGGCGCTCCTCGATCCCGACGGACTTCTCCTGGATCGAGGTGACGTTGCCGGCCGGGTCGTACGTGTAGGCCCGGTTCGACACCAGGTTGCCACCGACCAGGCTGGCGTCGTTCTTCTCGCGGTAGACCGACTGCTCCTTGAGCTCACCGCTGCCCTCGTCGAAGGAGCTCTGCGTCCACACCCGGTACGGCTGCGCGCCGAGGGTGGACCGGAGCACCTGGCCGTACGGGGAGTAGGTGGTCTCGGAGCCGTACCAGTCCTTGCCGGAGATGGAGAGCGGCTTGCCGTCCTTGTTGTAGCGGACGACCAGCTTCTCGCTGGCGAACTTGCCCACCGCGGGAAGGGTGGTCTCGTTCAGCATGCCGTTGTCGGAGTACACGTAGTCGTACGTGTAGTCCTTGGCGAAGCCCCAGGTGTCGACGAGGGACTGCGGCAGGGACAGCGTGGTCGAGGTCGGCTCGTAGTCCTTCGTGTAGCCGTTGACCTTCTGCGTGTACGCCAGGGTGTCCGTGTAGCGGGTGGCGGTGGCGGGCATGCCCTTGCCGCCCGGAACCGTGTCGTACGTGAAGGAGGCCAGCAGCTTTCCGCTGGCGTTGTTCTCTCGGAGTTCCGTCGGCCGCGACAGCTCGTCGTAGCCATTCCAGATCGTGATGCCGCGGGCGTTGGTGGTCGTCTCGGCCCGGCCGAAGGTGTCGAAGGTGGTCCGGGTGGTGCCCGAGTCGGGATCGGTCGCCGTCTCCACCTGGGCGTTGTGGTTGTACGTCCACGTCCACGGGTGCGTCGGGTCGGCCGACGCGGTCGCCTTCACGAGCTGGCCGCGCGCGTCGTACTGGTAGCGCGTCGACGTGAAGCCGCCGGGCGCCGCCGGGTTGAACGTGTCCGCACGCGTCGTCCGGCCCGTCGCGTCGGTCCAGACGCGGTAGGACGAGTCGCCCTGCGGCTGGATGACCTTCGACCAGTCCTCGCCGTACTCGTAGCGAATGGCCCGCTCCGGGTACGCCTTGGAGATGGCCTCCTGGGTGCTCGGGTCCACGTACTTCATGTACGGCGTCTCCTGGAGCACACGGCCCAGACCGTCGTACGTGTAGCGCGTGATGTTCGGGATGGCCGTGTCGGACAGCGGCGTGAACAGCACGCCCGGCGTGGCCTCCTTGGTCAGGTAGGCGTTGTTGGTCTGCCAGACCTCACCGGAGCTGTTGTACAGGGTGTCGGTGACGAGCCAGCCGGCGTTGTTGTCCGCCTCCTCCATCTGCTGCCGCTCACGGCCGAGGCCGTCGTACAGCGTGACGGAGGTCTCGATCCGGTCCTCGTAGCCACGCGAGTAGGTCGTGACGTACGGAGGCTTGCGGATCTTGATCCGCTCGTCGGCGGGGTCGGTCTCCTCCTTCGGGATCGTGTAGACCGCGCGGAAGTCCGCCACGCCGGAGCCCGGCGTCCGGCCCGGTGCCCACGCCTCGGCCAGCCGGCCCATCGGGTCGTACACGGCTGTGCTGGTGTGGTTGTTCGCGTCGGTCGTCTTGAGTGTGACGGAGCGGCCCGGCTCCAACTCCTGGGTCTGGCTGTGCCCGGCGACGTTGGTCGTGGTGATCTCGAAGATCTGACCGGTGGCCGGCCCGATGGACCGGTACGTGATCGTCGCGGACTTCGGGGTGGGCTGGGTCAGCTGGTCCGCCGGCGTCTGCTTGACCACCCGGCCGACGGCGTCGAACTCCTTGGTGCCGGTGCTCTGGAAGCCGGTTCCGGCACCGTTGAGCGTCCAGGCCTCGGTGGCCAGACCACGGGTCGCGCCGCCGAGCGCGGTTCCGTACGTCGTGCCGTCATAGGCCGTACGGTTGGCGCCGGTCAGCGAGCCGAGGTCGGCCCAGTTGGCGTTCGCGCAGGTCGTCGGCGAGACCAGCACCTGCTTCGAAAGACCGATCAGGTTCTTCGTCGTCTCGTGCAGGTACTCCGACTTGGTGCAGGACTCGTCACCGGTCTTCCCGGTGTCACCGAGCGACTCCACCAGCGTCGGCAGGCCGTACGTCGACTCGTACGTCGTGTTCGTCCGGACCTCGCGCACCGTACGCGGGTCGTCCGTGTTCGTACCCGACGACTTCGTGTACGCGATCTCCTCGGGCTCCGTGACGCGCCAGGCCTTCAGGTCGGAGAGGCCGTCGTCGCGGTCGCGCTTGGCCAGTTCCGTGGCCTCGGGGATCGTGACGCTGCGGGTCAGCCAGTTGGTGTCCGCGTCCGTCGGGTTGGTGTACGTGAGCTCTTCGGATATGCGGCCGGCGAACGGCTCACGGTCGTAGACCGTCGTGCCGTCCGACGCCTTGATCACGTTGCCGTGGACGTCCTTCACCGGCACGGTGTCGCCCATGCCGCGGAAGAAGCGGGTGACGGCCTTGGACTGCTTGCTGCCGAACTCCGGGTCCTCGGCGCCCGTGATGACCGTGGTCTGCTCGAAGCCCGCGAACTGCGAGTACGTGCGGGTCGACTTCTTGGTGAACTCGGCCTCAGCCAGCTTCCAGCCGGCGTTCTTGTACTCGTACGCCGTCTTGGTGGCGTGGGCGCCGTCGACGTTCGGGAGTTCCTCGATCGCCGTGGCCACGTACTTGTGGAACCAGTCGATGTCCTCGACCTCGGGGTCCGGGCTCCAGTACGTCGGGTAGCAGAGGCGGTTGTTGGCCTTCAGCGCGGCCGTGTCCGTCTTGCCGGGCAGGCCGAGACCGGTGGCGCAGTCGTCGGCGGTGTCGCCCCACTTGGGGATGCTGTACGTGACGTAGGTCTCGCCGCCGTACTCGTTGATGACGCGTGCGACGCGCAGGCGGGAGAAGCCCGGCCGGGGGTCGTACGGGTCGCCCTTCTTGTACGAGCCGTCCGCCGCGTCCTCGGTCCGCCGCTTCATGACGCGGTTGGGCATGTCCTCGGCGTTGGGCTCGAACCGCACCGGGTTGAGCTCGACCTTCGCGTCGGTGGTGCCGTTGCGGGCGTAGCCGGTGCGCTGGATGGACTCCAGCCACAGGGCGGTGTTCGCGTTCGGGGTGCCGCGGTACTGCTCGGCGAAGCTCTGCGTCAGGACGTGCTCGTCGACGACCTGGCGGGCGCTGGTGTCGGTACGGCGCTGGGCGGAGGTGGTGATCTTGGCCAGACGCTTGCGCGACCAGAAGGTCGGGCCCGCGTTCCAGCACATCTTGCCCTTCTCACAGCGCAGGTCGGCCGGAGTGTCGTACCAGATGCTGTAGTTGCCCGGGTCCTTCGAGGTGAAGTTGGTCTCGGTGCAGGTCACCGTGCCGACCGTGTAGCAGCGCTCGTCGACGGTGAAGCCGACGCGGGCCGGAGCGGTCGCGCTGAAGATGTTGTCCTTGCGCTGGCCGTAGTAGATGTGGTCGAGCCAGCCGTCGCGGTCGTAGACGACCGGACCCTTGAAGTACAGGTTCCGGGCGTAGTAGTTCTGCTCCTTCTTCCACCACAGCGACATGGCGTTGCCGTGGACGTCCTCGACGTAGTCGAGGCCCCAGCGCCAGCCCTGGTCGCAGAAGGACTTCTTCCAGTCCTCGACGGTCGATCCCTGGTAGCAGTCCTCGCCCGCGTGGTTTCCGTAGACGGGGACGGTGAGGACCGAGTCGGTCTTCGGGTCGTCGTCAGCGGTGTCGGTGGTGCCCTTGTCGGACCAGCCCGGCAGCTTGTTCAGGCCGAAGTGGTACCGGGTGCCGTCCTTGGTGGTGACGATCCAGTACTCGCCGTCCTTGGCGCCGTTGCCGGTGTTCTGGCCCTTGACCTGCTCGATCTTGGAGCCGTCGCCGTTGGCGGTGAACCACTTGTTCTTGGTGGCGTCCCAGACCAGCTCGGTGGTCATGCCGCCGAGCGAGAGGGTGGCGTTCTTCGAGCCCCAGCACAGGTCCGGCGTGCGGTGGGTGGCGTTGTTGGAGCCGGCCTTCTTGGAGTCCTGGCGGCAGTTGGTGTACGTGCGGGTGATGGAGCCCGCGTTGTAGTCCCAGCCGTCGCCGATCCAGGAGGCCTGGTTGTTGCTCGCCGAGGTGCGGCCGTCGACCGACTGCGACGAGTAGCCCAGGGAGACCTTCGGCATCAGACCGCCGGCGGTCTCCGGCACCTGCACGTCGTACGAGTAGGTGAAGGCGCCCGAGGACGAGCCCGCCGACCAGGATCCGGAGGACAGCAGCGGGGAGGCGGTGAAGTCACCGGAGGCGGAGGCGCCGGTGTCCATCATGCCGACCGCGCCGGAGCCGCTGGAGGTGCCGGCGGCGGAGAACGACGCCTTGTTGACCGCGCCGGCCGAGGCATCGGGGCCGTCGAGCAGCTTGGCGACCGGGATGGTGCCGGAGACGATCTTGCGGGTCTTGGCGCCCTTGGCGGCCTTGGTACGGGTCGGCGCGTCCTTGGCCGGAACCGTCTCCACCGTCGAGCTCAGGCGCTCGAACTGGCCCTCGGTCTCCGAGCCGTCCTTGCCGGCCATGGTCTGCGTGCCGGCCTCGGCCTCGCAGTCACCCACGCCCATCGCGTCGATGACACAGTCGGGCAGCAGGACGAGACCGAACCGGTCGGCGGCCTGCGGGCCGTAGAGGTCGGCGAAGCCGGTGGTGTCGACGCTGAGCGCGACCTGGGCGGCCGGGTCCACGCCGGTCGGCGGCGTGACCTTCATGATCAGGCCGGGCACGCCCGCGTCCTGGGACTCCACGGGAGTCTGCAGGTCGACGGTCCAGTTGCCCGCGACGGCCGCCGGGTCCGTGCCCTCGGGTACGCCGATCGCGACGGGCAGGTCGCCGGAGACCGGCTTCATGGTGCCCGGTGCGTCGGTCGACTCGAGCGGGGCCGTACCCACGCCCGCCGTCCACGGGACCGCGTTCTTCGGGTCGTACGGATCGACCGGAACCTGCGGAGCCAGGCTCAGCTTCGTGTCCGCCGTGTCGTCGCCTCCGGCCTCGGTGGCCTTCGGCAGGTCCGGCAGGTCGACCTGGGAGATGGACTCCTCGCGGCTCATGCCCGGCCCCGGGATGGCCAAGGCCTCCCCGCCCAGGCTCGTCACCGTCAGTGTCGAGGACAACAGCATGACGATCGCCGTGCGGCTTCGCCGCCGGCGTCGTCGTTGTGACTCTGTCAAGGCTGGGCGTCCCCGCCCCAGCCATGACAGCGGACCTGAAGCACGCATACGCGTCGACTCCCACCCTGGCAGTTCGAACAACCGATTGAGGTGCGGAAACACCAAAAGGCACACGCCTGGCTCAGGCGCGTGCGTGCGCACTCTCTGTCATGCCCGGACCACATTTCAAGATCGGCCCAAGAGCCGCGAGGGCGAGAAAAGTGATCTCGGTCACGCCCTGAAACGGAGCAGAGCATTCCCATGACAGACCAGCCGGGCGGATCGCGGGAAATCTTCTGATCACGGCCAATACGGCACCGAAAACGGCCTGAACCGGGCGGCATTGACGCTTGGTCATCGGGGTTCCACGTTTGCGTAACGGATTCATAAAACCTTCACGCATGGACGGGATGCTTCACGTGTGTGATCGTGTGCGCGCCTTATGCCCCGCGGCTTGCCGTCCGGGGCTTGCTGTGTTGTCCACCATCCGTCTGGTTCACACGGGAGTAGACCGCGTGTCCGCGCCGCCTCGTTATCTCAGCCCATTCGTGCGCACGCGCACGCGGCTGTCCTTGACAATCGGCCTCGTCCTGGCCGCCCTGACCGCTGCCCTGCTGCCCTGGTGGCAGGGCACCACCACCCAGCCCACGAACGCCGGCAAGCGGCCGGTCGACGCCAAGCCCGCGTCGACCGGTCCGAAGGACGAGGCCACCGCCATGGCCGAGGCCGCCCGCACCGGCAAGAAGGTCCTCGTCGAAACGGCCACCACGGCCACGGACCTGACCTGGGCCCTGCCCGACGGCAAGTTCCGCACGCAGGCGCACGCGCTGCCGCAGCGGGCGAAGAACGCCGCGGGCCACTGGGCCCCGATCGACAACACCCTGAAGCGTTCGGCGAAGGCGCCCCGTGGACTGGGCATCGCGCCCGCGAACGGTGCCGTGCCCGTGCGGTTCGCGAGCGGGAGCGCCGACGCCTCGCGCGCGGACCGCTCGTACGCCCGCGCCCCGCAGCCGGGTGAAACGTTCCTGGCGGAGGCCGAGTTCGAGGGCCACACCATCTCCTTCACCTGGCCCGGCGCCCTGCCGGAGCCGGTGCTGGACGGTCCGCGCGCCCTCTACTCCGAGGTGCTGCCCGGCGTCGACCTGCTGCTGGTCGCCCGCCAGGAGGGCGGCTTCGGCCAGCTCCTGATCGTGAAGACGCCGGAGGCGGCCAAGAACCCGGCCCTCGCCAAGGTCCGGTACGGGCTGCACTCCGCCACCGCCACCTTCCGCAACGACCCCGAGCGCAACCGGGTCCTGGCTCTGGACAAGGCCGGCAAGGAGATCGCCTCCCTGCCGACGCCCTTCGCCTGGGACTCGAACGGACGCGACCGCGAGCTCCCCGAGGGCACCGCGCCGCGCACCGCGACCGGCACCCCGGCGGAGGTCCTGAAGCTGTCCGGCCTGTCGGGCATCGAGTCGGGCTCCGAGTCCGCGCAGCTGCCCGTCGCCCTGGAGGGCGAGAACACCGGGACCGCCACGATCGCGCTCGACGTCGCCGGCACGGGCCTGCTGTCCCGCAAGGGCGTCCAGTACCCCGTCTTCGTCGACCCGACGCTCACGCCCGGTACCGCTGCCTGGGCGCTGGTGGTCAAGAACTACCCCAACTCGAACTACATCAACGGCACCAACTACAGCGGCGGTACCAGCGAGGCCCGCGTCGGCCACGAGAACCAGACCGGCATCACCGCCCGGTCCTTCTGGCGCATCGGCTTCAACAACAACATCAAGACCGCGACGGTCACCCGCGCCGTCTTCAAGGTGAACAACACCCACTCGTGGTCCTGCTCCACCCGTGAGTTCCAGTTCTACCTGACCGGCTCGATCTCCTCCGGCACGACCTGGAACGCCCAGCCGTCCTGGTCGACGCAGCTGAAGAAGTGGTCCTTCGCCCACGGTTACTCCTCGTCCTGCCCGAACGAGTACGAGGCCATCGACGTCAAGTCCACCGCGCAGAGCGCCGCCACCGGCGGCTGGTCGAACATCACCTTCGGCCTGCGCGCGACCTCGGAGACGGACACCTACACCTGGCGCAAGTTCGCGGCCACGTCCGCGCTGATGGAGTACGACTACAACCGTCCGCCGAACGAGCCCACCGACGGCGAGATCAACGGCCTGGACTGCGTCGTCAGCGCCACCGGCCCCGGCCAGACCATGGGCAAGACCAACCTGGTCCTGAAGGCCAAGGCCACCGACCCCGACAACAACCTGCTCGGCCTGCGCTTCAAGTTCTGGAAGTCCGGCGACCCCGTCCCGACCGGCACCCTGGTCACCAACCTGTCCAGCGGCTGGGCCTCGACGACGATCGCCTCGACGTCCCTGGTGGACAAGGCCACCTACTTCTGGGCCGTGCGCGCCGAGGACTCCGGCGGCCTGTCCTCCAGCCACTTCCCGCCGAACACCGCCGACAACTGCGCCATCACCATCGACGGCTCCGCGCCGCCGCCGCCGGCCGTCAGCAGCACCGAGTTCAAGCGGGCCACCTCCGACGGCGCCACCTGGGCCACCGTCAAGTTCGGCTCGACCGGCTCCATGACCTTCACGTCGGCGGGCGCCGCCAAGTTCCGCTACGGCTGGGAGGGCGTGAACTACGTCGACGTCCCCGCCACCAACGGTTCCCTCACCGTCACGGGGCTCAAGCCGCTGCACGCGGGTCCGAACTGGATGCACGTGTTCGCCCTGGACGCGGTCGGCAACGTCAGTGCCCGCACCGACTACGCCACCTACGTGCCGCCGCGCGACACCGCGGACGGCCCGATGGACGTCGGCGGTGACGGTGTCCCTGACCTGATGATCATCGACGCCAACGGCAACTTCTTCTCGTACCCGGGCACCCCCGGCGGCGAGCTGTACGCGGGCCTCACCGGCTCGTACACCATCGGCACCGACGGCAAGCCCGTCCTCGCGCCGAAGACCCCGTGGTGGAACGGCACCAAGGCGGCGCTGATCTCCCACTACCAGGACGTCTACCCCGGCGACGGCTCCACCGACCTGTTCGCGGTCGACCCCGACGGAACGTTCTACCTGTACCCGGGCGACGGCTACGGCACCTTCAACGTCGACCAGCGACTGAAGATCCGCCTCCCGTCGAACGCCCCGGCGCCGTCGACCTGGGTCCAGATGAAGGCCATCGGCGACATCACCGGCGACAAGCTGCCGGACGTCGCCGTGCGGGCCGGTACCGCGTTCTGGGTGCTCTCCGGCTACACCGGCGCCAGCTTCCAGTCGGCGACGCTGATGGAGGGCAGCGCCTGGGCGCGCCGTGACATCGTCAACCTGGCCGACATGAACAAGGACGGCACGCCGGACCTGCTCTGGCGCAACCTGGACAACGGCAACATGTACGTCCGTCACGGCAAGCCGGGCTCCGTGGCCGGCAGCGTCGACCTGGAGTCCATCAAGGTGGCCGCGAACTCGCTCAACGGCGACGTGGCCTTCGGCACCAGCTGGACCGAGGCCAACGTGTCCACCGCGATCGGCATCCCGGACGTGAACGACGACGGCGTCCCGGACATCTGGGCCCGCTTCGCCGACACCGGCAACATCAAGCTGTACTACCCGTCCACCACCAACACCAACGCACCGGTCAAGACGGTCCTGTCCTCGAACTGGAACGGCATCAAGTCCTTCGGCTGATGCGTCCCGTCGCACGACGGCCGTACGACACGTGAGCCCCCGGCGCCGCACGGCGCCGGGGGCTCACCCCTTTCTCCCGGCCGCTACGGCCTGACGGCTACGAGGCCCCGCCCTCCGCGACCGCCTCCGCCACCTCCGCCACCCGCGCCTTCTCCTCCGCCTCGAACCGCTCCCGGTCCAGGGCCTCCGCGATCTCCTCGTCCTGGGTCATCAGGAGGTCGAGGTTGGAGTCGCCCAGGTCGAAGACGCCCATGTCGAGGTAGGCCTTCTGCAGGCGTTCGCCCCACAGGCCGATGTCCTTGACGCACGGCACGATCCGGCTGAACAGCAGCTTGCGGAACAGGTGCAGGAACTCGCTCTGCTCGCTGAGCTCCTCCGCCTCCCGCTTCGCGATGCCGAAGTTCTCCAGGACCTCGACCCCGCGTAGCCGGTCGCGCATCAGGTGGCAGCCCTCGATGACGAACTCCTCGCGCTCGCGCAGTTCGGCGTCGGTGAGCTGCTTGTAGTAGTCGCGCAGCGCCATCCGGCCGAAGGCCACGTGCCGGGCCTCGTCCTGCATCACGTACGCGAGGATCTGCTTGGGCAGCGGCTTGTTCGTGGTGTCCCGGATCATGCCGAAGGCGGCGAGCGCGAGGCCTTCGATGAGCACCTGCATGCCGAGGTAGGGCATGTCCCAGCGGGAGTCGCGCAGGGTGTCGCCGAGGAGGCTCTGCAGGTTGTCGTTGATCGGGTAGAGCATCCCGATCTTCTCGTGCAGGAAGCGGCCGTAGATCTCGGCGTGCCGGGCCTCGTCCATGACCTGCGTGGCCGAGTAGAACTTGGCGTCCAGGTCGGGCACGGACTCGACGATCCGGGCGGCGCAGACCATCGCGCCCTGCTCGCCGTGCAGGAACTGGCTGAACTGCCAGGAGGTGTAGTGCCGGCGCAGCTCGCCCTTGTCCTTGCCGGTGAGCTTGCCCCAATGGCGGGTTCCGTAGAGGGACATGGCCTCGTCGGGGGTGCCCAGCGGGTCGTACGGGTCGACCTCCAGGTCCCAGTCGACGCGGGTGGCGCCGTCCCACTGCTTGTCCTTGCCCTTCTGGTAGAGGGCGAGGAGACGGTCGCGGCCGTCGGCGGCCATGTCGTATTCCCAGTCGAAGCGGGCGGCACCGTGCGCCGGTACCTGCCAGACGGGCTCCTTCGGGGCCTGGGCGTAGAGGTCGTGCGTCGACACTGACGACTCCTTCCGACGTTTCCAGCAGGCTCACACGTTGGTAGACGCAGGGTCAACAAGTCGTGCGCGAGGGATTGACGACGTTGCTGACGGAGAGTCTCATAAGTGTCATGGCGAGTCTCATCGAGCCCGACTTCACCCTTCTGCGGGACGCTCTCGGCCCGTTGCGCGACCGCGAGCAGGTCGCCGAGCGGCTCCTGGAGTCCTCTCTCAAGCACTCCTTCGACCCCGAGACCGAACTCGACTGGGACGCGCCCTTCGAGGACGGCAAGTGGTTCTGGCCGCCGGAGCTGGTCTCGCTCTACGGCACCCCGATGTGGCGGCGGATGTCCGAGGAGCAGCGGATCGACCTGTCCCGCCACGAGGCCGCCTCGCTGGCCTCGCTCGGGATCTGGTTCGAGATCATCCTGATGCAGCTCCTCGTCCGGCACATCTACGACAAGTCGCTCACCAGCAGCCACGTGCGCTACGCGCTCACCGAGATCGCCGACGAGTGCCGGCACTCGATGATGTTCGCGAGGCTGATCCGGCGCGGTGGCGCGCCCGAGTACCCGGTGCCGCGGATCTACCACAACCTGGGACGCGTCCTGAAGACCGTCTCCACCACACCCGGCTCCTTCGCGGCGACCCTGCTCGGCGAGGAGATCCTCGACTGGATGCAGCGGCTGACCTTCCCGGACGAGCGCGTCCAGCCGCTGGTCCGCGGCGTCACCCGGATCCACGTGGTGGAGGAGGCGCGGCACGTCCGCTACGCGCGGGAGGAACTGCGCCGCCAGATGATCACCGCGCCGCGCTGGGAGCAGGAGTTCACCCGGCTCAGCTGCGGCGAGGCCGCCCGGGTCTTCTCCACCTGCTTCGTCAACCCGGCCGTCTACGACAACGTGGGTCTGGACCGCCGCGAGGCCGTCGCCCAGGTGCGGGCGAGCGGCCACCGCCGGGAGGTGATGCAGTCCGGCGCCAAGCGGCTCACGGACTTCCTGGACGACATCGGGGTGCTGCGGGGTGCGGGCCGCAGGCTCTGGAAGTCGTCCGGATTGCTGGCCTGAGGAGCCGATACCGGCGTTACGCTGCGGGCATGACCAGTGCCGCCACGCCCGCGTACCGCCGGCTCAGCGTCGAGGAGCGGCGGCTCCAGCTGCTCGACGCGGCCCAGACGCTGTTCGCGCACCGGCCGCCGGAGGACGTGTCGCTCGACGACGTCGCCGAGGCCGCGGGCGTCTCGCGCCCCCTCGTCTACCGCTACTTCCCGGGCGGGAAGCAGCAGCTGTACGAGGCTGCCCTGCGCTCCTCGGCGGACGCGCTCGAGCACTGCTTCGCGGAACCGCCCGAGGGCCCGCCCACCGAGCGTCTCGCCCGGGTCCTCGACCGCTATCTCGCCTTCGTCGACCAGCACGACGCCGGGTTCGCCGCCCTGCTGCGCGGCGGCAGTGTCGCCGGGACCTCGCGGACCTCGGCGATCGTCGACGAGGTCCGGCGGGCCGCGGCCGAGCAGATCCTGTTCCACCTGGGCGTGACCGAGCCCGGGCCGCGCCTGTCGATGATGGTGCGGACCTGGATCGCCGCGGTGGAGGCCGCCTCTCTGATTTGGGTGGACGAGGGCAAGCGGCCGCCGGCCGGCGAGCTGCGGGACTGGCTGGTCGACCACCTGGTGGCGCTGCTCGCGGTGACCGCGGCGGGCGATCCGGAGACCGCCGAGGTGGTGGCCCGGCTACTGGCCCAGGAGCGGGCGTCCGGGCCGGTCGGCACGCTGGCCAGGAACGTCATCCCGGTGGTGAGCGAGGCCGCGCACCTTCTGTGAGACCCGCGCAGGTGGGGTGGATCCCGCGCCTTCCGGTGGATCCCGCGCACCCTGGGGTGAGTCCGGTGAGTCCGGACACCTGTGCGGGCCCTCGCGCCTCCGGCAGTCCCCGTACGCCTCCCCGAGACCCTGCCCCTCCGCGGACCCCTCGGGCCTCCGGCCCTCCCCGTACGCCTCCCCGAGACCGTACGCCTCCCCGAGACCGTGCGCCTCCGCGGCCCCTCGGGCCTCCGGCCCTCCCCGTACGCCTCCCCCGAGGCCGCCGGAGGGGACACTGGTGGGGTGAAGAGCGAGAACACCCCTTTCCGCGGCGGCCCCCTCGACGGCCGGGTGCTGCCCGTCCTGGTCGGCCCGACCGGTCACCCTCCGAAGTGGTACGAGGTGCCGGTCCCGGCGCACGACGGGCGTCCCCCGATGCTGTACGCGTACCGCCGCGAGCCGGCCGGCTACACGAAGCGGCTCGGGCTGCAGCGCGGCTGGGTGTACGTGTACGCGCCGGACGGGCGGGAGCGCCGGGAGATCAGGTGGCCGTGGTCGAAGCCTGCCGCCCCGGGGAAGCCGGCCGCACCGGAGGAGCCGGCTGCTCCGAAGGAGTGAGCACGCCGGACACCCGCCGGATCATCCGTTAATCGGAGTATTCCTGCCGTCATCATCCCGGGTGGAGGTGGTGACGTGCCGGGACGACTGCTGCGCACGGTCCGCACCGGGACGAAGGCGCGGACCGAGGCGGTGACGGAGAGGGGGGCGAAGGCGGGGGCGGGGGCGGGGACCGGGGCGAAGGCGGGCGCGAGAACGGGGCGGCTGGCGGGAGTACTCACCGGCGTGCTGACGGGAGTGCTCGCCGTGGCGACGACCCTCGCCGCGGGCCCGGTGGCCGCGGCGCCCGGCGAGCCCACCGACTCCGTCTCCGGACTGCTCACCCGGCTCCGCACCCTCTACCAGGAGACCGAGCGGGCCACCGAGGCCTACAACGCCGCCGACGAGGCGCTGAAGAAGCAGACCGCCGACACCCGCAGGACCGACGCCGAGCTGACCACCGCCCGGCAGGCCCTCGCCCGCGGCCGCGACGAGGCCGGCCGGCTGGCCCGGCAGCAGTACCAGGGACGGTCCGAACTCTCCCCGTACCTCGGGCTGCTGCTCGCGCCCGATCCACGGCGCGCCCTGGACCAGGAGCACCTGCTGGCCCGCGCCGCCCGCGAACGGGCCGGCGTCGTCACGCGCCTCCAGGCGGCCGAGAAGAAGGCGGACGCCCTCGCGACGGCCTCCCGCAAGGCCCTCGACCAACGCAAGGCCCTCCTGGCCGGCCGGCAGAAGCAGAAGGACACGGTCCGGACGAAGCTCCGCGAGGTCGAGCGGCTGCTCGCCTCGCTCACCGCCGACCAGCTGGCCCGCCTCGCCTCCCTGGAGAAGGCCCAGACCGCCGGCGCCCAGAACCAGCTGCTCGGCTCCGGCGCCCTCGACGGCCCCCGCACTCCCTCCGAGGACGGCGCCGAGGCGCTGCGCTTCGCGGTGCGGCAGATCGGCAAGCCGTACGAGTGGGGCGCGGAGGGCCCGGAGACGTACGACTGCTCCGGCCTCACCCAGCGGGCCTGGGCGGCGGCCGGCCGCGAGCTCCCGCGCACCAGCCAGGAACAGTGGGCGGAACTCCCCCGCGTGCCCCTGGACCGGCTCCGCCCCGGCGACCTGGTCGTCTACTTCCCCGAGGCCACCCACGTCGCCCTCTACCTCGGCGACGGACTCGTCGTCCACGCTCCCCGCCCCGGCGCCCGCGTCAAGGTCTCCCCGATCGCCGCCAACCCGCTCCTCGGCGCCGTCCGCCCCGATCCGGACGGCGGGGCCCTGAAGACGTTCACGCCGCCCGAACTCCCGCCGGGAGCCACGGACGGCGCGGACGAGGGCTACGGCGGCACCGGGCCCGCGGACGGGGCCCCGCCCGCCGGCACCGGGGCGTGACGCCTGCCGGGCCGGCCGGCGGGTCCCGGGGGGGGCCGGCGGCGACTCGCCGCGCTCGGCAACCACTCCGACGCAGGTCGGAGAGCCGTCAGGCTCCGGCAACCGAGGCCAGGTAGGCGGCGGTCTTCTCGGGCTCGAAGAAGAAGTTGTCGAAGTCCGCGGGGTCGTTGAAGCCGTTGGCGAAGCGGTCGGCGACCGGCTGGAGCCGGCCGGCCGCGCCGAGCAGCTCCAGGACGTGCTCCGGCGGCGGCGCGAGCATCGCGTTGGTCCACTTGGTGACGTGCTCGGCGGTCTGCCAGTAGCGGTCGAAGGTGGCCCGCATCCAGTCCTCGTCGAAGGGGCGGTCGCCGTGCTCGACGATCGACGCGAGGTACGCGGCGGCGCACTTGGACGCCGAGTTGGAGCCCTGGCCGGTGATCGGGTCGTTGGCCACGACCACGTCGGCGACGCCGAGGACGAGTCCGCCGCCGGGGAGCCGCCCGATCGGGTTGCGGACGGTCGGGGCGTAGCGGCCGGCGAGGGTGGCGCCCGCGTCGGTCAGTTCGACCTTGGTGGCGCGCGCGTACTCCCAGGGCGTGAACGTCTCCATCAGCTCCAGGGTGAGCGCCAGGTGGTCGGCCGGGTCCTTGACGCCCTTGAAGACGTCCAGCGGGCCGCCCGGGATCCCCTCCCAGAAGAGGATGTCGGCGCGTCCCGAGGTGGTGAGGGTCGGCATGACGAAGAGCTCGCCGACGCCCGGCACCACGTTGCAGCGCACCGCGTCGAACTCCGGGTGCTCCGGCCGCGGGCCGAGGCCGTGGACGTACGCCACGGCGAGGGCGCGCTGCGGCTCCTCGTACGGGGAGCGCGCGGCGTCCCGGCCGAACATGGAGACCAGCTCGCCCTTGCCGGCGGCGACGAGGACGAGGTCGTAGCCGCGGGAGAAGTAGTCCAGGTCGCCGACGGCCGCGCCGTGGATGACCAGCTGGCCGCCGCGCTGGGCGAAGGTCTCCATCCAGCCGGCCATCTTCACCCGCTGGTCGACGGACTGGGCGTGGCCGTCGAGCCGGCCGACCCAGTCGATGACGCGGGCCGACTCGGGGCCGGCGACCGAGACGCCGAGGCCCTCGATGCGCGGGGCCTGCGACTCCCAGAAGTTCAGGCCCAGGTCACGCTCGTGCTGGAGCGCGGTGTCGAACATGCACTGCGTGGACATCACCCGCCCTGCGCGGATCTCGTCCGCCGTGCGGTTGGACATCAGGGTGACTTCGTAGCCCTTCGACTGCAGTCCGAGGGCGAGCTGGAGACCGGACTGGCCGGCGCCGACTATGAGTATCTTCCGCATGGGCGACCTTGGGGGTGTGCTCGGGGATGTGCTCGGGGGGTGCTCGGGGAGGGAGCTATTCGGGGGTGGCTTCGAGGGCGTGCTCGACCATCGCGAGCAGCGTCTCGACCACGCTGTACCGCTTGCGCGCGTCCATAATCATGATCGGGACGTGCGGCGGTACGGTAAGGGCGTCCCGGACGTCCTCGATCTCGAACCGCTCGGTGCCCTCGAAGTGGTTGACGGCCACGATGTACGGCAGCCCGCAGCTCTCGAAGTAGTCGAGCGCCGGGAAGCAGTCGGTGAGCCGGCGCGTGTCGGCCATGACGATCGCGCCGATCGCGCCCCGCACCAGGTCGTCCCACATGAACCAGAAGCGCTGCTGCCCGGGCGTGCCGAAGACGTAGAGGACCAGGTCGTCGTCGAGCGTGATCCGGCCGAAGTCCATCGCGACGGTGGTGGTCAGCTTGTCGGGCGTGGCGGTGAGGTCGTCGGTGCCCTCGCTCGCCGAGGTCATCAGCGCCTCGGTCTGCAGCGGGGTGATCTCCGAGACGGCCCGGACGAAGGTGGTCTTGCCGACGCCGAAGCCGCCGGCGACGACGACCTTGGTCGCTATCGGGGCGCGGGTGTGGTCCAGCTGCCAGTCCTGGGCGCCCTCTTCGGGATCGGGTACCGAAGCCTCGGCCGTGGGCTGGGCGGGGATGCCGGCGACCGCCGGCGGTTCGGCGACCGAGGTCGCGTCAGAGACGGCGGAGTCCACTCAGCACCCTTTCGAGGAGCGCGCGGTCGGGCTGGCCGGTGCCGTGACCGGTCCCGTACACACGGATCTTTCCCTGGTCGGCCAGGTCGCTGAGCAGCACCCGGACGACACCCAACGGCATCTTCAGGAGCGCCGAGATCTCCGCGACCGTGCGCATCCGGCGGCAGACCTCGACGATGGCCCGCATCTCCGGCATCAGGCCGCGCGCCGCGGGGCCTCCGTCGGTGAGGGCCTTGCGCTCGGGCGCCGCCTCCAGCGCGGCCACGAAGGTCTCCACCAGGAGCACGTGGCCGAAGCGGGTGCGGCCGCCGGTGAGCGAGTAGGGACGGACGCGGGAGGGGCGGCGCCCCTCCCCGCGTATCGGCAGCCGGTGGGCGTGGACGGCGGCGGTCACCGGTCGCTCTCCACGGACCGGGCGGTCTTGGCCAGTTCGCTGCGCAGCTCGGGGGTGAGGACGTGGCCGGCGCGGCCCACGAACAGCGCCATGTGGTACGCGATGACGCTCATGTCGCAGTCGGGCGTGGCGTGCACGCCGAGCAGCGAGCCGTCGCTGATCGACATGACGAAGACGCTGCCCTCCTCCATCGCCACCATGGTCTGCTTGACGCCGCCGCCGTCCATCAGCCGGGCGGCGCCCACGGTGAGGCTGCCGATGCCCGAGACGATGGTGGCGAGGTCGGCGCTGGAGCCGCGCGGACCGTCCGTACGGTCGGCCGTGGGCGCCCCGGTCTGGGCGTCCGGGTCCGACGAGAGCAGGAGCAGCCCGTCCGAGGACACCACGGCGACGGAGCGGACCCCCGGCACCTCCTCGACCAGGTTCCCCAGCAGCCACTGCAGGTTGCGGGCCTCGCTGCTCAGTCCGAATGTTCCGGTCGCAGTCAACTGCGTGCCTCCTCGACGGTGTCCCCCGTGTTCTCCGTGTTCGTTTCGGGCCGTGCTGTGTCAGCGGCGCGGATCTCGGCGGCCACGTCGCGGCGGCCGTTCTCGGCTCCTCGCTGGAAGCCGCCGAGCCGCCTGCGCAGCGCCTCGGCGTCCACGCCGCCGCGGCGTATCGGTGTGGCGGGGGTCTTGGCCTGACGCACCGTCCGCGGCGTCCGCTTGGGCAGTCCCTTGTCGGTGACCCGCTCCCACTGCCCGGCCTGCGGCCCGGGCTCGGGCTCGGGCTCGTCGGCCACGGGGGTGCCGGCGAGCGGCTCCTCGGCGGCCCGCTCGTGGGCGTCCGGCTCGGCCGGCGGACCGGGCAGCCGCACCTGGAGCGTGGTCTCGGCCACCGACGTGCCGAGCGCGGGACCGGGTTGCTCGGGCCCGGACCGCTCGGCCTGTTCCTGGGCGGTCTCCGGCGCGGGCCGGGGCTCGTGGGCCGGCTCGGGCTCCGGCTCCGCTTCCCGTGCCGGTGCCGGGTCCGCCTCGGTCTCGGCCTCCGCCTCCGCGATCGCGCGCTCCGCCGCCTCGACCAGCGGGTCGCGGTGGCGGGAGGGCAGCGTGTTGGAGTTGGCCTCGGCGACCGAGCCGGGAAGGGTGAGGACGGGCACCTGGGTGCCCGTGGCGGCGAGCGTGACGGTCGGCGGCACGGTGGCCGGCGGGGCCGAGGGCAGCAGCGGGAGCGGGAGCACCACGACGGCCGTCGTCCCGCCCTGCGTGTGCTCGCGCAGCTCCACCCGTACGCCGTGGCGTGCGGCGAGCAGCGCGGTCACCCGGATGCCGAGTCCCTCGCCGTCCGTGCCGGTGGGCTGCGGGTCGGCGAGCCGGGCGTTGAGCTCGGCGGTGCGGGCCGCGGAGATGCCGATGCCGCCGTCCTGCACGGAGAGCATCACCTCGCCGGACTCCAGGAGCCAGCCGGAGAGCTGGACCTGGGTGTCGGGCGGCGAGAACGAGGTCGCGTTCTCCAGGAGTTCGGCGATCAGGTGGCTGAGGTCGTCCGCGGCGAAGCCGGCGACCTGGGCGTGCGGCGGCAGCGACTGGATGCTGACCCGCTCGTAGCGCTCGATCTCGCTGACGGCGGCGCGCAGCACGTCGACCAGCGGCACCGGCCCCGGGTGGCCGTGGTGGTGCTCGTGGCCGGCCAGGACCAGCAGGTTCTCGCTGTGGCGGCGCATGACGGTCGCCATGTGGTCCAGCTTGAAGAGGGTGGCGAGCCGGTCCGGGTCCTGCTCGCGCTCCTCCAGCTTCTCGATGACGCCGAGCTGGCGCTCGACCAGACCGAGGCTGCGCAGCGAGAGGTTGACGAAGGTGTGGTGGACGGTGCCGCGCAGGCGCTCCAGCTCGGCGGTGAGCAGGGCGTTCTGCCCCTGGAGCTCGGCGCGCTGGGCGGCGAGCTCGGCGGCGAGGGCCTCGCGGGCGCCGGCCAGCTCGTCGCGTTCGCCGCCGAGCCGCTCGACCTGGGCGGAGAGCGCGGCGAGCTTGCCCTGGAGGGCGTTGAGGGACCGTACGACCTGGGCGAACTCGTCGTTGCGTCCGGTGAAGCGGATCGGCTGCTCGTGCTGCGGCTCGGGCGCGGCGGCGAGCCGGGCGGCGCCGATGCGGACCACGGCGAGGGGCCGGGTCATGCTGCGGGCGACGTAGGTGGCGATGCCGACGGCGACGAGGAGGCAGCCGCCGAGGAAGGCGACGCGGATCTCGAGCGCGGTGACGTCGTCGTCGCGGAGCGCGGAGAGCCGCTCGACCCGCTGCGCGGCGAGCGAGGACTCGACGCCGCGCATCTGCTCGATGCGGGAGGAGAGCGCCGCGTCCAGCTTGGCCGGGTCGGTGTCGAGCTCGGACTCGGAGAGCTCCGGCCGGTCGGTGAGCCGGGCCAGGTGGCGCTCGGCGCTCTTGACGTCGGGGCCGGCGACGGTCGCGGCGAGGGAGTCGCGCGCCTCGGCGCCCGCGGCCTGGTCGAAGTCGGCGAGGGCGGCGAGCTCTCGGACCCGGGCCTGCTGGGCGGCTGCGGTGAGCGCGTTGCGGGCGCGGTCGGCCTCCTCCGCGCCCTCGGGCCGGTCGGTGACGTAGGTGCCCGAGACCGGGTCGTAGTGGGTGGTGCCGCTCGACTCGGGGCGCGGGACGGCGAGCGCCGCGAGGAGCAGGCCGCGTTCGGCGGAGGCCTGCTCGGTGGCGCGGCCGAGGGCGGCGGGGGCGCGCAGGGCCTCGGCGGCGCGCGCCGGGGTGTGCTCGGCGAGCTGGTCGGCGAGGGCCTGGAGCTTGGCGATGACGTCGGTGTAGGCCTTGTGGGCCTCCAGGGCACTGCCCTTGCCGGTGAGCGCGGCACGCCGGATGGAGGGCACGCCGGCGAGTTCGCGGCGCAGCTCCTCGGGGGCGGCGGGGCGGATCTCGTCGATCTGGCGGTCGACGCGCGCGGAGCGGGCGTCGGTGATCCGGCGCTTGTCCTTGGCGGCGGAGCCGCCGGCACCGTCGTCCGCGCTGTCGGCGGTCTGCTCGTCCCTGCCCGCGGCGATGTAGGCGACGACCTCGTCGCGCTCGTCGGAGAGCGAGTGGGCGAGGGTGACGGCCTGGCGGTCGAGTGCGGCGAGGGCGACCAGGTTGACGGACTCGTCGAGGTCGGCGGAGGCGGTGAGCACCATGGGGGCGCCGGCGGCGAGCACGGTGACGCCGACCAGGGCGACCCCGGCGACGAGCCGGCCGCGGACCCGCTTGGCGCGGCCGCCGGAGGTCACGGGCTCGGGGGCCGAAGGCTCCGCGGGCAGCCCGGGGTTCTGCGGGTCACCGGGGGTCTGGCTCCGCGTGCCGTTGTTGCTCCGAGGCCGCTTCTTCTGCACCGGTGCTCGCATCCTTGACTCGTCCGCCCATGAAGCAGAGGTGACGACCGGTCACATGTAAGAGCCCCCACCCCTGGTGTGTCTTCCGACCATTTCAGCGGTTCTGGTCAGGGGACTGGCATCGGCCGCTCCGCCACCCGAACGAGTGAACAACACTCCGTAGTTGGGGAACAACTCGTCTCCGTGGGTGCCGGGGCGGCGGGCTTACCGCCGGTTGGATCTTCCGCGCGGGCTTTGGCAGGATGCGCGCCCGCAGCTTCCCGGAGCCCTCACTTCCGGCCTTCCGGCACCGTCAGAACCCTTTGGTACAGGCCATATCAGGCTATCTGGACGCGCGGTGAAGGTCCGATGCAGACCGGCGCCGGCGGGGCAGACTGTGGATCATGCGTACGGAAGCGGCGTCCCTGCCCGGCAGCCCCGAACGGCCCAATGAGGACTGGGCGGCCGCAGTTCTGCCCGCCTCGGGGACGGGTGGCGTCGTCGTGGTCCTGGACGGCGTGACGCCTCCGCCGGGCGACGACGGTTGTGTGCACGGGGTGCCCTGGTTCACCGCCCGGCTCGGGGGCGCCCTGACCGAACTGTCCGCTTCGCGAAGTGATCTGACGCTGTCCGGGATCCTGTCACTGGCAATCCGGCGCACCGCGGACGCCCACCGGAACACCTGTGACCTTTCTCACGTCCGCACACCACAGGCGACGGTGGCCATGGCGCGCTGGGGCGCGGCCTCGGTGGAGCACCTCGTGCTGTCCGACGCGGCCCTGCTCCTCCAGGGCGCCGACGGCACGGTACGGGCGGTGCTCGACGACCGGCTCGACCACGTCCCGGCCGAGGTCCTGCGCTCCCGGGAGGCGACGGACCGGCTGCGCAACCGGGAGGGCGGCTTCTTCACGGCCGCCGCCGACCCGTCCGTCGCGGCCCGCGCGGTGACCGGTACGAGCCCGAGGGCGGAGGTCCGGGCGCTCGCGGCGCTGTCCGACGGGGCGACCCGCTGGGTGGAACTGTTCCGCGAGGGCGACTGGGCGGACCTCCTCACCCTCCTGGACAAGGAGGGCCCGTACGGCCTGCTCCGGCGGGTGCGCGCCCTGGAGGCGGCGGACGCCCGGGCGGGCGTGCCGCGCCGCTGGAAGCCCCACGACGACGCGACGGCGGTCTACGCGGTCCTCTGACGCGCCGGGGCGGCCGGTCAGCCCTCCGCCGCCCGCACGTTGAAGTGGTGCAGCAGCCGGGCCAGTTCCGCGACCTCCGCGCGGTCCCAGTCGGCAAGCTTGCGCACGTACCGCTCACGACGGGCGTCCCGTACGTGCCGGAAGCGCCCCTGTCCCTCCTCCGTGAGCCGGACCAGCGAGGCCCGGCCGTCGGCGGGGTCGGGGTCGCGGGCGACCAGGCCGAGGTCCTCCAGGGCGCGCAGCTGACGGCTCATCGTGGCCTTGCCGACGCCGAACCAGCCGGCGAGGTCGGTGGCACGCTGGGGTCCGGCCTCGTCGAGCCGTACGAAGAGTCCGTAGGCGGCCGGCTCCAGTTCGGGATGGACCTCGCGGGCCATCTCGCCGGACTGGGCGCGGGCGCGGCGCAGAAAGACCGCCAGTTCCCGCTCCAGGGCGAGGAATTCCTGGTCCACACCACTCCCGCCCTTGGGTCGGGATTCACTCCCCGTACCGCTTCCGTGCACGTCAGCACCCCTCGCGCGCTTTCCGCTCGCTGAAAGTTTCTTTCGGGCCGCGGTCATCGCCGCAGCTCCTTCAGTATTTCGCAGGCGTAGACCAACGGCAGCCCCCGGGCCCTCTTCCGCAGGGCGGGTCTACGTGCGTAGCGTCTTGTCCGGCGACACCGCCTGACATGTCCACACCAGGGCATGTCCGCCATGGTTCCCCCACCGAGCCTTTCGGAGGCACGCAATGCGTGTGCACAGATCCGGAACGTCCCTCGCCGGCGCCGCCCTCGCGGCCCTGGCCCTCCTCCTCCCCGTCACCCTCTCCGGCACCGCCAGCGCCGCCGAGGACCCCGGCACCCGGCAGGTACCCGCCCGCGGCTCCGCCTACATGGGCATGGGCGTGATCGCCCACGACGGCCAGGGCGCACAGCCGGGCGGCATCTCGGTCCAGGCCGTCCAGACCGAGGGCGTCGACGTCTCCAGCCACCAGGGGAACGTCGCCTGGTCGACGCTGTGGAACAGCGGGGTGAGGTGGGCCTACGTCAAGGCGACGGAAGGCACCTACTACAAGAACACCTACTTCACGCAGCAGTACAACGGCTCGTACAACGTGGGCATGATCCGCGGCTCGTACCACTTCGCGACACCCGACACGACGACCGGCGCGGCCCAGGCCGACTACTTCGTGAACAACGGCGGCGGCTGGTCCAAGGACGGCAAGACGCTGCCCGGCGCGCTCGACATCGAGTGGAACCCGTACGGCGCGACCTGCTACGGCAAGACCCAGTCCGGGATGGTCAGCTGGATCTGGGACTTCGTCAACCGGTACAAGTACCGGACCGGCCGCTACCCGGTGATCTACACGGCGACCAGCTGGTGGAAGCAGTGCACGGGCAACTACGGGGGCTTCGCCACCAACCACCCGCTCTGGATCGCCCGTTACGCCTCCGAGGTCGGCGAGCTCCCGGCCGGCTGGGGCTACTACACGATGTGGCAGTACACCTCGTCCGGCCCGACGGTCGGCGACCACAACCACTTCAACGGGGACCTCTCGCGCGTACAGGCGCTCGCGAACGGCTGACAGGCGCACGACGGACGAGCACGTGGGGCGGCGGGCTCCCGGGTGTGCGGCGGCACACCCGGGAGCCCGCCTTCTTCGTCGCACCCCTTGCCCATTGGTATGGACCAATGCGACCCTCGGGGCGGCGCACGTCGTCCGCAACTGCCGTGCGCCGCAGGCCTGTTGCTCGTCCCGTCCTCCCCCACGCACGAGAGAGAGCTGCCCGCATGCCCCGCATCACGACCTCCCGGACCCGCCGCGCCGCCGCCGCGAGCGCGCTGACCGCCGCCGGCGCCGCCGCGCTCGTCTCCCTCACCCCGACCGCCGCCCAGGCCCACGGCGCCGTGTTCAACCCGGTCAGCCGGGTGGCGGCCTGTTACGCGGAGGGGCCGGAGTCCCCCGACTCCCAGGTGTGCAAGGACCTCGTCGCCGACTCGGGCACCCAGCCGCTCTACGACTGGAACGAGGTCAACATCGCCAACGCCGACGGCAACCACCAGGCCCTCATCCCGGACGGAAAGCTCTGCTCGGCCAACCGCGAGAAGTACCGCGCCCTCGACTGGGCCCGCACCGACTGGCCGGCCACCGCCGTCAGCCCCGGCGCCTTCGGGTTCAAGGTCCGGGTGACCGCACCGCACTCCGGCACCATGACGATGTACCTCACCAAGCCGGGCTTCGACCCGACCCAGCCGCTCAGGTGGTCCGACCTCGACGGCACCCCGGTCGCCGTCCACACCACCACCCGCACCGCGACGGACGGCTACTACGCCTTCACCGGCAACCTGCCGGCCCGCACCGGCCGCCACATCGTCTACATGGTGTGGCAGCGCAACGACAGCCCCGAGGCCTTCTACAGCTGCTCGGACGTCACCTTCGGGGCCGGTACGGCGGTCAAGGCGCAGGCCCCGACGGAGGAGAAGATCGCGGCGGGAGCGTCCCTGTCGACCGTCAGCCACGCGGGCCACGGCGGCGACGAGCAGGCCCCGGCCCTCTCCGCCGACACCGCCGAGACCCCCGCCTCGCCCCTCCCGCTCGCCCTGGCGGGCGCCGGCGCCCTGGCCGTCTTCGGCGCGGGCAGCCTCCTCCTGACCCGGCGGCGCGGCGAGAACTGACACCGCACACGGCTCACGGAGGGGCGTCCGCACCGGGCGCCCCTCCGGTGCCTTCCCGCGTGGTTCCCCGGCGGCATTTCGCGCCATGTCGGCGCGGACGGGTGAGAGCGGGCGCGCTCGTGGACACGCTTGGGGAAAGCTCTTTTCGAACGGCCGTCCCGCGCACCTCCCGCCCGCCCCCGCCCGTGAAGGAGTGCCCTGCATGCGCCATGAGCAGCCGTGGACCTACCACCGCGGAGAAGGGCTGCGCACGTTCGGTGTGGAGGAGGAACTGCTCCTCGTCGATCCCGAGACCGGGGTCCCGCAGCCGCTCTCCGGCACCGTCACCGAGATCGCCGGCTGGCACGCCGACGTGCTGCGGCGCTCCGACCGGGTCGAGCCGGCGAAGGCCGAGCTGTTCTGCGAGATGCTGGAGATCGGCACCCGGCCCTGCGTCACCTCGGCCGAGCTCGACGAGCAGCTGCGGCAGGCCAGGATCGCGGCCGCGGCCGCGGCCAAGGAGGCCGGTGCGGCGGTGGCGGCCCTCGCGACCGCGCCGGTGCGGTTCGACCCGCTGCTCAACCCGGCCGACCGGTACCGGCGCATCGAGGACCGGTTCGCCCGGCTCGTCGACGACAAGCTCACCTGCGCCTGTCACGTCCACGTCCACCTCACCTCCGCCGAGGAGGGCGTCGGCGTCCTCGACCGGATCCGGCCCTGGCTGGCGCCGCTCCTCGCGCTCAGTGCCAACTCGCCGTTCTGGCAGGGCCGGGACACCGGCTACGCGAGCTGGCGGCACCAGCTCTGGTCGCGCTGGCCGATGGCCGGGCCGAGCGAGCTGTACGGCGACGTCGAGGCGTACGAGGAGACCACGCGGGCGATGCTGGCGAGCGAGGTGCTCGTCGACGACCACATGGTCTACTTCGACGCCCGGCTGTCCCGCCGCTATCCGACGGTGGAGGTCAGGGTCGGGGACGTGTGCCAGCACGTCGAGGACGGTGTGCTGTTCGCCGTCCTCGTCCGCGCGCTGGTGGAGACCGAGGCCCGGTCCTGGCGGGCCGGCCTGGAGGCCGACCCGGTGCCGACCGCCGTCCTGCGCCTGGCCGCCTGGCGGGCCAGCCGGCACGGCCTCGCTGACGAGCTGCTGCACCCGCTGACCTGGCAGCCGGCCCGGGCGGCGGAGGTGCTGCAGGCCCTGCTCGACCACGTCGCCCCGGCCCTGGACGCCGCGGGCGACCGGGACCTGGCGGTGCGCGGCGTCGAGCAGCTGCTCGCCCGGGGCACCGGAGCGGACCTCCAGCGCGCCGCCCACGACGGCGACCCGGGACTGGCCTCGGTGGTCGCCGACGCCGTACGCCGGACCCTCCCGGCCTAGACGCCGTGCGCCGGGTCCTACCGGCCCAGGCGTTTCTTTCGGATCAGGGCCGGACAAGGCCGCGCGAGACCCGGCAGAGGCGGCCTGGGTACGGGCGGTGGGGCGCCCTCCCGGAGGAGGACGCCCCGCCGCCGCGCCCGGGGGTGTGTCAGGCCGCCGCGCTCACCGCGACCTCCGCCGGAGCGAGGGCGAGCTCCAGGACCTGGCGGACGTCCGTGACCGGGTGGACGTCCAGCTTCTCCAGGATCTCGGCCGGCACGTCGTCCAGGTCCGCCTCGTTCCGCTTGGGGATCACGACCGTCGTGATGCCCGCGCGGTGGGCGGCGAGAAGCTTCTGCTTCAGGCCGCCGATCGGCAGGACCCGGCCGGTCAGGGAGACCTCGCCGGTCATCGCGACGTCCGTGCGGACCAGCCGGCCGGAGAGCAGCGAGGCCAGGGCCGTGGTCATCGTGATGCCCGCGCTCGGACCGTCCTTCGGGACCGCGCCCGCCGGGAAGTGGATGTGCACGCCGCGGTCCTTCAGACCGGTGACGGGCAGCTCCAGCTCCGCGCCGTGCGAGCGGAGGAAGGAGAGCGCGATCTGCGCGGACTCCTTCATCACGTCGCCCAGCTGGCCGGTGAGGGTCAGCCCCGCCGCACCCGTCTCCGGGTCGGCCAGCGAGGCCTCGACGTAGAGGACGTCGCCGCCGGCGCCGGTGACCGCGAGCCCGGTGGCCACGCCGGGCACCGAGGTGCGGCGCTCCGCCGGGTCCTGGGCGGACTCGGGCACGTGGTGCGGACGGCCGATCAGGGCGCGCAGGTCGTCCGCGCCGATGACGAACGGGAGCTCCCGCTCGCCCAGTTCGTGCTGGGCGGCCACCTTCCGCAGCAGCCGGGCGATCGAACGCTCCAGGGTGCGGACGCCCGCCTCCCGGGTGTACTCGCCGGCCAGCCTGCGCAGCGCCGCCTCCTCCAGGACCACCTCGTCCTTCTCCAGGCCGGCCCGCTCCAGCTGCCGGGGCAGCAGGTGGTCACGCGCGATGACGACCTTCTCGTCCTCGGTGTAGCCGTCGAGGCGGACCAGCTCCATGCGGTCGAGCAGGGCCTCCGGGATGGCCTCCAGGACGTTCGCCGTGGCGAGGAACACCACGTCGCTCAGGTCGAGTTCGACCTCCAGGTAGTGGTCGCGGAAGGTGTGGTTCTGCGCCGGGTCCAGGACCTCCAGGAGCGCCGCCGCCGGGTCGCCCCGGTAGTCGGAGCCGACCTTGTCGATCTCGTCGAGCAGGACCACCGGGTTCATCGACCCGGCCTCCTTGATGGCGCGGACGACACGGCCGGGCAGCGCGCCCACGTACGTACGCCGGTGGCCGCGGATCTCCGCCTCGTCACGGACGCCGCCGAGGGCGACCCGGACGAACTTGCGTCCCATCGCGTGCGCGACGGACTCGCCGAGCGAGGTCTTGCCGACGCCGGGCGGTCCGACGAGCGCGAGCACGGCGCCCCCGCGCCGGCCGCCCACGACGCCCAGCCCGCGCTCGGCACGCCGCTTGCGCACCGCCAGGAACTCGGTGATGCGCTCCTTCACGTCCTCCAGGCCCGAGTGCTCGGCGTCCAGGACCGCCTTCGCGCCCTGGATGTCGTACGCGTCCTCGGTCCGCTCGTTCCAGGGGAGCTCCAGCACGGTGTCCAGCCACGTGCGGATCCACGACCCCTCGGGCGACTGGTCGCTGGACCGCTCCAGCTTCTCGACCTCCTTGAGGGCCGCCTCGCGGACCTTCTCGGGCAGGTCGGCGGCCTCGACGCGGGCGCGGTAGTCGTCGGACTCGTCCCCCTCGCCCTCGCCGTTGAGCTCGCGCAGCTCCTTGCGGACCGCGTCCAGCTGACGCCGCAGCAGGAACTCGCGCTGCTGCTTGTCGACGCCCTCCTGGACGTCCTTCGCGATGGTCTCGGCGACGTCCTGCTCGGCCAGGTGGTCGCGCAGCTGCGCGGTGGCGAGCCTGAGGCGGGCGACCGGGTCGGCGGTCTCCAGGAGCTCGACCTTCTGGTCCAGGGTCAGGAACGGCGAGTAGCCGGAGTTGTCGGCGAGGGCGCCGACGCCCTCGATCTGCTGGACACGGTCGACGACCTGCCAGGCGCCGCGCTTCTTCAGCCAGCTGGTGGCCAGCGCCTTGTACTCCTTGACCAGTTCGGTCACGGAGCCGGGCAGCGGGTCGGGCAGGATCTCCTCGACGGCGGCGCCCTCGACCCACAGGGCAGCGCCGGGCCCGGTCGTCCCGGCGCCGATCCGGACGCGGCCCCGGCCGCGGATCAGCGCGCCGGGGTCGCCGTCGGACAGCCGGCCGACCTGCTCGACGGTGCCGAGCACACCGGTCCCGGCGTAGGTGCCGTCCACCCGCGGCACGAGCAGCACGCGCGGCTTGCCGGCCCCGCTGCGCGCGGCGGCCTGCGCGGCCTCGACCGCGGCCCGTACGTCCGGGTCGGACAGGTCCAGCGGCACCACCATTCCGGGCAGCACGACCTCGTCGTCGAGCGGCAGCACAGGCAGAGTGAGCGGCGCGGACGCCATGGACTCAGATGCCATGATCTCCCCTTCGGCAGTCAAGTTGAGCTATGTGGACTCAATGCACCTGCGCCGCCGAATGTTCCCCGACGCGTGTTCGCTCTGAGCGATCAGCCATCCGCAGGCCGTGAACAGCGGCTGTAATGCCTCCATGGATATCTCAGCCATTACAGCGGCGTGGGTGGCCGGCTGGACCGCCTCCCGCGGCACGCCGCCCGCCGTCGCCGAGCCCTGGGGCTACCGGATCGATGTCGGACTGCCCGGGCACGTCTTCCGGCACGTGCTGCCGTACCCGGACGAGGTGTCCGTGGGCAAGCTGTGCGCGGCGATCACCGAACCGGGCGCCTGGCTGAAGGTCATGGCGGCGCCCGAGGACGTGGCGCCCTGGATCACCGAGGGCTGGACGATCCCCGACGACCCCGGCTTCATGATGACCAAGCGGCTCGACCCCTCGGTCCGGCCCGCGCCGCCCGAGGGGTACGCGCGGACCACGGAGACCAGGGACGGGGTGATCCGGGTGCGGATCCTCGCGCCCGACGGGACCCTGGCCGCCCGCGGCCAGATCGCGCCGACCGGGCCGACCGCCGTCGCCGACCAGATCGAGACCGACCCGGCCCACCGCCGCCGCGGCCTCGGCGCGAACGTGATGCGCACCCTGGAGGCCGCCGCCGCCCAGGCGGGCGCGGAGACCGGGGTCCTGTCGGCCACGACCGACGGCATGGCGCTCTACGACTCGCTCGACTGGCACTACCGGGGCCCGCTCACCGGGATCGTCCGCACCGGTTGAGCCGTTCCGTCCGCACGGTTGAGCCGTTCCGGCTGCGCGTTTGAGCCGTTCCGTCCGCGCGGTTGAGCCGTTCCGGCTGCGCGGACGCCGGGTGAAGGGGCATGCTCGGGCCATGGAGTACGCGAAGCGGTACGGGACGGCGGCGGTGCTGGCCGCGGTCGTCGCCGTGGCGGGCTGCGGCCGGTCCCCGGCGGCGCCTCCCGACGACTCGGGCCTGAGCGTGCCGCCGGCCCCGAGCGCCCCGGCCACCCCCACGGCCGGGACGGACCGGCCCGCGCCCCGGGAGGTGCTGGTCGAGGTCGTCGTGAACGGCGGCTTCGCGGGCGTGCGCAACAAGCTGGTCGTCCGCCACGACGGCTCGTACGAACTCCGCAAGGGCACCGGGGAGCCCGCCTCGGGCCGGATGACGAAGGCCCAGGTCGCCGAGCTGCGCGCGGCCCTGGAGGACCCGGCGTACGCCAGGGTCCCGGACCGTCCGACCGGCGCGCCCGCCCCGGACGGCTTCGAGTACTACGTCACGTACGCCTACCGGCTCGTCGTCACCCGCGACGGCGAGGACCGCCCGCCCGCGCTGGAGCGGGTCTTCAAGGCGCTCCCGGAGGGCCACCCGCCGACCGCGCCCTGAGCCCGACGGCGCCCCAGGAGGCGCCCGGGTCGCGCCCGTCACCTGGGACCGCACCTACGGCACCCCCGTGGACGCCCGCCGCACGCTCCACCGGATCGAGCACTACGTGACGCACGAGGCCCCGCGCCCGTGAGACCGCCCCGCGGCTCGTCGGGCAGGCTCGTTAACCGTTTGTCCCGGCCGTCCGAGGACGCCCAGGATGGCCGGGACGAACGCGTACACATCGAGCACATCGAGCCACGGAGTGAGCATGAGCAGCCCCGTCACCCTCGACCGCCGTGAGGGCCCGTACGGAGAAGTCGTCCTGCGCCGCCGGGACGCCGAGGACCGCACCCACTACGAGATCATCGCCAACGGCACCTTCCTGATGGACACCTCCGACGGGCGTTCGGAACGGCTGCTCGTCGACGCGGCGATGGACGCGCTGCCCGGGGACCGGCGGACCGGCCCCGCCGTCCTCATCGGCGGCCTCGGCGTCGGCTTCTCGCTCGCGCACGCCGCCGCCGACCCGCGCTGGGGGCGGATCGCCGTCGCCGAGCGTGAGGAGGCGATCATCGACTGGCACCGGCAGGGGCCGCTTTCGGCCGTCTCGGGCCGGGCGCTCGCCGATCCGCGCACCGTGATCCTGCACACGGACCTGATGGAGTACCTCCGCACCACCTCCGACCACTACGACGCCCTCTGCCTCGACATCGACAACGGGCCGGACTGGACGGTCACCGAGGACAACGAATCCCTTTACTCCGCCGAGGGTTTGGCCGCCTGCGCGGAGCGGCTCGTCCCGGGCGGAATCCTCGCCGTGTGGTCGGCGCGGCCGTCCGCCGATTTCGAAGACTCGTTGCGGAATGCCGGATTCAGCGGGGTACGGACCGAAGAGGTCCCCGTTGCCCGGGGCGTCCCCGACGTGGTCCACCTCGCCGTCCGGCCCGCCTGATCACCTGCGTAGCCTTGACGCCGCCGGTGCCTCTAGGCTGCTGCACCGACATCGGCGACGCGAGGCGGGGCAATGGAGCAGACACACACCACGAACCAGGGTGCGGCGACGACTCCGGGAGCCCAACGCCGTGTCCTGGTCGTCGAGGACGACGCCACCATCGTGGAGGCGATCTCCGCGCGGCTGCGGGCCGAGGGCTTTCTCGTCCAGACCGCGACCGACGGCCCGGCCGCCGTGGACGCCGCCGAGGCGTGGCAGCCGGACCTGATGGTGCTCGACGTGATGCTGCCCGGCTTCGACGGGCTCGAGGTGTGCCGCCGGGTGCAGGCCCAGCGCCCCGTCCCGGTCCTGATGCTCACCGCGCGGGACGACGAGACGGACATGCTGGTCGGCCTCGGCGTCGGCGCCGACGACTACATGACGAAGCCGTTCTCGATGCGCGAGCTGGCCGCCCGGGTGCACGTGCTGCTGCGCCGGGTGGAGCGGGCCGCGCTCGCGGCGGTCACCCCGCGCAGCGGGATCCTGCGGCTCGGCGAGCTGGAGATCGACCACGCGCAGCGCCGGGTCCGGGTCAGGGCCGAGGACGTGCACCTGACGCCCACCGAGTTCGACCTGCTGGTCTGCCTGGCGAACACCCCGCGTGCGGTGCTCTCCCGCGAGCAGCTGCTCGCCGAGGTGTGGGACTGGGCGGATGCCTCCGGCACCCGGACCGTGGACAGCCACATCAAGGCCCTGCGCCGGAAGATCGGCGCCGAGCGGATCCGTACGGTCCACGGGGTCGGGTACGCGCTGGAGACCCCGGCGCCGTGAGCCGCCGGGGGCCGCACCCCGAGCGCCGCCGCAGGCGCCGGATCGTCATCTCGATCAAGACCAAGCTGGGCGCTCTGGTCGTCGGGGCGGTCCTGCTCACCTCGGGACTCGCGCTGGTGGCGATCCGGACCTCCACGGAGTTCCGCTACATCACGATCTTCGCGATGATCGCGACCCTGTTGATCACCCAGTTCGTGGCGCAGTCCCTGACCGCGCCGCTGGACGAGATGAACCACGTGGCCGGGTCGATCTCGCGCGGCGACTTCAGCCGGCGCGTGCGCGGCGCGGACCGCCGCGACGAGCTGGGCGACCTCGCCTCGACGATCAACCGCATGGCGGACGACCTGGAGGCGGTCGACCGGCACCGCAAGGAGCTGGTCGCCAACGTCTCCCACGAGCTGCGCACCCCCATCGCCGCGCTCCGCGCCGTCCTGGAGAACGTGGTGGACGGCGTCTCCGAGGCCGATCCGGAGACCATGCGGACCGCCCTGAAGCAGACCGAACGGCTGGGCCGGCTCGTGGAGACCCTGCTCGACCTGTCACGGCTCGACAACGGTGTCGTCACGCTCAAGGCACGCCGCTTCGAGGTCTGGCCGTACCTGTCCGGCGTGCTGCGGGAGGCCAATCTCGCCGCCTCCCAGCGCGGCCTGTCCTCCACCTCGGGCCTGCACAACCGCACGGACGTCCATCTGCACCTGGACGTGTCGCCGCCGGAGCTGACGGCGCACGCGGACGCCGAGCGGCTGCACCAGGTGATGGCCAACCTGATCGACAACGCCGTGAAGCACTCGCCGCCGCACGGCCGCGTGACGGTGCGGGCGCGGCGCGGGCCCTGTCCCGACTCGCTGGTGCTCGAGGTCGAGGACGAGGGCCCCGGCATCCCGGAGTCGGAGCGGCACAAGGTCTTCGAGCGCTTCAACCGCGGCACGGTCCCGGCCCAGCAGGGCCCGGGGAGCGACGGCGGCACCGGTCTCGGCCTGGCCATCGCCCGCTGGGCGGTGGATCTCCACGGCGGTCACATCGGAGTGGCCGAATCCGCACGTGGCTGCCGGATCCAGCTCACCCTTCCGGGGAGCCTTCCGCCGCGCCGTTGACGTAGGGTTCGAACCGGAAGCTCTCGTTCTGCGTGTACGTGTACGACTGCTCACACGAGTGCTCGTAGCGGATACCCGTGGGATCCGGTCAGGGGTGCGGCCAACTGGGCCGCAGCCACGGTTCCCCGTACCCTCACAGAACCGGAACCCCGCTTGTTTCCCGCCATTCACGGCACCGAAACACCTCGTCAAGTGTGACTTGCGCGACGTTGGAGCGCCCGGCCTGCACCTCCCGGCCAGGGAGGCGTAGCCTTTATTTCCGCTGTCCATCACCTTGCGAAGCGGAAGAGGGCGGTTGCCGCCGTGTCGTCTCAGTCCCCCAGTACCCCGAGCTCCCCGGCCGACCAAGACGGGCAGGGCGTGAGCCCCGCAGCCGCCTTCGGTGCCAACGAGTGGCTCGTCGACGAGATCTACCAGCAGTACCTCCAGGACCCGAATTCGGTCGATCGTGCCTGGTGGGACTTCTTCGCCGACTACAAGCCGGGTGGTGCGGAGAGCCCCGCAGCCCCGGCCGCCACCACGCCGAGCGCGCCCGCCGCGCCGCAGGCGGGCCCCGCACAGGCCGCGCCTGCCGCTCCTGCGGCCTCCGTGCCCGCTCCGGCCGCCGCTCCGGCTCCGGCTCCCGCCGCCCCGGCTCCGGCCCCGGCGAAGCCCGCCGCCGCTCCGGCCGCCGCGAAGCCCGCGCCCGCCCCGGCGAAGCCCGCCGCGGCCCCCGCGACCGAGGCCCCCGCCGGCCCGGAGCTCATCACCCTGCGCGGCCCGGCCGCCGCCGTGGCGAAGAACATGAACGCCTCGCTGGAGATGCCGACGGCCACGTCCGTCCGCGCCGTCCCGGTGAAGCTGCTCTTCGACAACCGGATCGTCATCAACAACCACCTGAAGCGCGCCCGGGGCGGGAAGATCTCCTTCACGCACCTCATCGGCTACGCGATGGTGCAGGCGATCAAGGCCATGCCGTCGATGAACTACTCCTTCGCGGAGAAGGACGGCAAGCCGACCCTGGTCAAGCCGGAGCACGTGAACTTCGGCCTCGCGATCGACCTGGTGAAGCCGAACGGCGACCGCCAGCTCGTCGTCGCCGGCATCAAGAAGGCCGAGACCCTGAACTTCTTCGAGTTCTGGCAGGCCTACGAGGACATCGTCAAGCGCGCCCGCGTCGGCAAGCTGACGATGGAGGACTTCACCGGCGTCACGGTCTCCCTGACCAACCCCGGCGGCCTCGGCACCGTCCACTCCGTGCCGCGCCTGATGCCCGGACAGTCGGTCATCATGGGCGTCGGCTCCATGGACTACCCGGCCGAGTTCCAGGGCACCTCCCAGGACACCCTGAACAAGCTGGGCATCTCCAAGGTCATGACCCTGACCTCGACCTACGACCACCGGGTCATCCAGGGTGCCGCCTCCGGCGAGTTCCTGCGCATCGTCTCCAACCTCCTCCTCGGCGAGGACGGCTTCTACGACGACGTCTTCAAGTCGCTGCGCATCCCCTACGAGCCGGTCCGCTGGCTCAAGGACATCGACGCCTCGCACGACGACGACGTCACCAAGGCCGCGCGCGTCTTCGAGCTGATCCACTCCTACCGGGTCCGCGGCCACGTCATGGCCGACACCGACCCGCTGGAGTACAAGCAGCGCAAGCACCCCGACCTGGACATCACCGAGCACGGCCTCACCCTGTGGGACCTGGAGCGCGAGTTCGCGGTCGGCGGCTTCGCCGGCAAGTCGATGATGAAGCTCCGCGACATCCTCGGCGTGCTCCGCGACTCGTACTGCCGCACCACCGGCATCGAGTTCATGCACATCCAGGACCCGAAGCAGCGCAAGTGGATCCAGGACCGCGTGGAGCGCCCGCACGCCCGCGTGGAGCGCGAGGAGCAGCTGCGCATCCTGCGCCGGCTGAACTCGGCGGAGGCCTTCGAGACCTTCCTGCAGACCAAGTACGTCGGCCAGAAGCGCTTCTCCCTCGAGGGCGGCGAGTCGGTCATCCCGCTGCTCGACGCGGTCATCGACTCCGCGGCGGAGTCCCGCCTCGACGAGGTCGTCATCGGCATGGCCCACCGCGGCCGCCTGAACGTCCTCGCGAACATCGTCGGCAAGTCGTACGCGCAGATCTTCCGCGAGTTCGAGGGCAACCTCGACCCGAAGTCGATGCACGGCTCCGGCGACGTGAAGTACCACCTGGGCGCCGAGGGCACGTTCACCGGCCTCGACGGCGAGCAGATCAAGGTCTCCCTGGTCGCCAACCCCTCCCACCTGGAGGCGGTCGACCCGGTCCTCGAGGGTGTCGTCCGCGCCAAGCAGGACGTCATCAACAAGGGCGGCACGGACTTCACCGTCCTGCCGGTCGCCCTGCACGGTGACGCGGCCTTCGCGGGCCAGGGCGTCGTGGCCGAGACCCTGAACATGTCGCAGCTGCGCGGTTACCGCACCGGCGGCACGGTCCACATCGTCATCAACAACCAGGTCGGCTTCACCGCGGCCCCCGAGTCCTCGCGTTCCTCCATGTACGCGACGGACGTGGCCCGCATGATCGAGGCGCCGATCTTCCACGTGAACGGCGACGACCCGGAGGCCTGCGTCCGCGTGGCGCGGCTCGCCTTCGAGTTCCGCCAGACGTTCAACAAGGACGTCGTGATCGACCTCATCTGCTACCGCCGCCGCGGTCACAACGAGGGCGACAACCCGCAGTTCACCAACCCGCAGATGTACAACCTGATCGACAAGAAGCGTTCGGTGCGCAAGCTGTACACCGAGTCGCTCATCGGTCGCGGCGACATCACCCTGGAAGAGGCCGAGCAGGCCCTCCAGGACTTCCAGGGCCAGCTGGAGAAGGTCTTCGCGGAGGTCCGCGAGGCCACCTCGGCCCCGGCGCCGACCCAGGTCCCGGACGCCCGGCCCGAGTTCCCGGTCGCCGTCACCACCGCGGTCTCCCAGGAGGTCGTGAAGCGGATCGCCGAGTCGCAGGTCAACGTTCCGGACCGGGTCACGGTCCACCCGCGTCTGCTGCCGCAGCTGCAGCGCCGCGCGGCGTCGATCGACGACGGCACCATCGACTGGGGCTTCGGCGAGACCCTCGCCATCGGCTCGCTGCTGATGGAGGGCACCACGGTCCGCCTGTCGGGCCAGGACTCCCGTCGCGGCACCTTCGGCCAGCGTCACGCGGTGCTCGTGGACCAGGAGACCGGCGAGGACTACACCCCGCTGCTCTACCTGACCGAGGAGCAGGCCCACTTCAACGTCTACGACTCGCTCCTCAGCGAGTACGCGGCGATGGGCTTCGAGTACGGCTACTCGCTGGCCCGCCCGGACTCCCTGGTCGTCTGGGAGGCCCAGTTCGGTGACTTCGTCAACGGCGCGCAGACCGTCGTCGACGAGTTCATCTCCTCGGCCGAGCAGAAGTGGGGCCAGACCTCCGGCGTCACCCTGCTCCTGCCGCACGGCTACGAGGGCCAGGGCCCGGACCACTCGTCCGCCCGCCCGGAGCGCTTCCTCCAGATGTGCGCCCAGGACAACATGACGGTCGCCATGCCGACGCTGCCGTCGAACTACTTCCACCTGCTGCGCTGGCAGGTCCACAACCCGCACCACAAGCCGCTCATCGTCTTCACCCCGAAGTCGATGCTGCGTCTGAAGGCCGCGGCCTCGAAGGTGGAGGAGTTCACCACCGGCGGCTTCCGCCCGGTGATCGGCGACACGACCGTCGACGCGGCGAACGTCCGCAAGGTCGTCTTCTGCGCGGGCAAGGTCTACTACGACCTGGAGGCCGAGCGTCAGAAGCGCGGCGACACGGAGACCGCGATCATCCGTCTGGAGCGCCTGTACCCGCTGCCGGGTGCCGAGCTGCAGGCCGAGATCGCCAAGTACCCGAACGCGGCGAAGTACATCTGGGCGCAGGAGGAGCCGGCGAACCAGGGTGCCTGGCCGTTCATCGCGCTCAACCTGATCGACCACCTGGACCTGGCGGTCGGCGCGGACATCCCGGCGGGCGAGCGCCTGCGCCGGATCTCCCGCCCGCACTCCTCGTCCCCGGCGGTCGGCTCGGCCAAGCGCCACCAGGCCGAGCAGGCCCAGCTGGTCGCGGAGGTCTTCGACGCCTGATCGTCGGACCGGGCTCGTACGACCGGAGGCCCGGCACCCCACTCGGGGTGCCGGGCCTCCGGCGTCTCCGCGTCACGGGGCCTTACGGGGCCTCACAGGTTGGCCTCGAAGTCCCAGTACGGCCGGTTCCGCTGGCGCGCGGACAGGGTGTGCGGGTGCTGGGCGCCGAGCGTACGGGTGAGGGTGAGCAGGGCGTCCTCCTCCAGCTTGGCCGCCTCCTCGTTCTCCCGGAGGCCGCGCAGGTCGGTGGCGAGCGCCACCTGGCCCGACAGGGTGAGCGGATGCTCGTTGCCCAGGGTGTGCCGGGCCCGGCGCAGGGTGTCGCGGCTCAGCTCGGCGGCGTCGGCCACCCGCCCGTTGAAGTTGCGGGCGGCGCTGGTGTTCAGGGCGCAGCCGAGGACCCAGGGGTGGTCGGGTCCGAGCGAGGAGGTCAGACCGGCGAGTGCGGCTTCCAGGATGGCCAGCGCGCTGGTCCGTTCGCCGGACGCCTGCATGACGAGCGCGGTGTTGGCGAGCACACCGGTGGCGATCGGGTGGGCGGGGCCGAGGAGGGCGCGGTAGCCGGCCTCGGCCTCGTGGCTGAGCTCCCGGGCCTGGTCGAGGTCGCCGTGTTCGCGCAGGTAGTTGGCGTAGTTGTTGATGGACGACAGCGTGATGAAGTGGTCGCGCCCGTGCACCTGCTGCATCTGGTCGAGCAGGCTGGCCATGGTGGCGCCGAGGTCCTGCGGGAAGCTGCCCTCCCGCCGGCGGCACAGGGCGAGCTGCGCCCGGGCGTACAGGGTCTGCAGGTGCTGTGAGCCCAGGATCCGGACCTGTACGCGGACGTTGGCCTCCTGACGGGCCAGCGCCTCGCGGTAGTGGCCCAGCAGGCGCAGGTCGTGGGCGACGTTGTTGCTGGTGATGAGGGTCTGTGAGTGCAGGGCGCCGAGGGCGCTCTCCGCGCGGGTGAGGGAGGCGATGTCCTGGTCGTACGCCTCCTTGTAGCGTCCGAGGTTCCGCAGCACGACCCCGAGGTTGTTGCCGGCGACGAGGGTGAGGTACTCGTTCTCGCCGAGCAGGCGCTGGGCCTCGGCGAGCGCCTCGCGCTGCATCCGTTCCGACTCCTGGTACTGACCGAGGTAGCGGAGGTCGCTGGCGATGGAGATGTCCGAGCGGAGGGAGCCGAGCGGGTCGGGGGCCGGCGCCTCGTCGAGGCGGGCGCGCACGGCGAGGTCCAGCTGGTACGCGTCGCGGAAGCGCCCGTACTTGCGCAGGATGTCGCACTCCTGGTTGGTGAGCTCCAGCATCTCGGGGCTCACCGGGTCCATGAAGCCGGACCACTGTTCCCGGATCTTCTCCGCGAGCCGGATGCCGGCCCGGTACTCGGCGCTGCGGTAGCAGTAGCGCAGACAGTTGAGCACGGCGGTCTGCACGCGCGGGTTGCGGCTGGCCAGCGCCCCCGAGGGCTCCAGGTGCGGCAGGAGTTCGGCGTACCGGGGCCAGTTCCGGCTGTCCATGGGGTCGCCGGGATCTGCCTCGGCGAGCAGGGTACGGACGGCCTTGCGGTGGGCCGTGCGGTGTTCGCCGTCGGTGAGCCGGGCGACGATGTCGTGGACGAGCCGGTGCATGTGCACGGACTCCTGGTGGGGTCCCACCTCGCCGCTGACGACCGAGCCGCGCGACTCGCGGCTGAGCACGGAGAAGTTCACCAGGGTGTCCAGGGCCCGGGACCAGGCGGCCAGGTCGTTGACCATCCAGCGCAGGTCCTCGGGGAGGTCGGCCTGCGGGTAGGCGCGGATGAGACCGAGCGGGATGCGGCCGGGGGCGAAGGACGCGCACAGGCTGAGCACGTCGATGGCCTGGGGCTGGGACAGCCGGAGCCGGTTGATCAGTATCGACCAGGAGGTGAGGGACGCGTGCGGGAAGCCCTCTCCGCCGGACGGCTCGTCCACGGTGGAGAGCCGTCCGTCACGGACCATGCGCAGGTACTCGGGGACCTCCATGCGGGACTCGCCGAGCCAGGCGGCGGCCTGGACGAGCGGCAGCGGCACGTCGCCGAACTCGGCGGCGACCTCGTCGGCCTCGGGTGCGGTGATGTGCGGGGCGCGGCGCATGAGGTAGGCGGTGGACTCGGCGCGGTCGAAGCTGGGGACCTCGAGGATGTCGGTGTAGTCGCCCCAGCCGCGGTTGCGCGAGGTGATGAGGACGTGGCCGGGGCCGTGCGGCAGCATCACGTTGGCGCCGTCGGTGTCGTCCCAGCCGTCGAAGACGACGAGCCAGCGGGAGTGCGGGGCGCCGCGGCGCAGGGCCTCGCGGACGGCGCGGATGCGCTCGCCGGGCTCGTTGCCGGTGGAGAGGCCGAGTTGGGCGGCGAGCTCGCCGAAGCGGTCGCGCTGCACGTTGCGGTCGTCGGAGCTGACCCACCACACGACGTCGTAGTCGGAGCTGAAGCGGTGGGCGTACTCGGCGGCGATCTGGGTCTTGCCGATGCCGGACATGCCGAGCAGGGTGCAGGCGGCGTTGCCGCGCTCGGCGTCCATGAGCCGTTCCTGGAGCTCGGTGAGCAGGTCGTCGCGGCCGGTGAAGCGCGGGTTGCGGCGCGGGACCTCGCCCCAGACCTCGGGCGGCGTGTCCGGGAAGCGGACGAGTGCGCCGGCGGGCAGCCGCCGGCCGGTGGTGCGGCCGGGGTCGACGCCGAGCCGGCTGAGCAGCCGGGCCTCGGCCTCCTCCTCGCCGACGCCCCACAGGCTGACGGGTTCGAGGACGGCGGTGGCCGGGAGCAGGGTCCGGTTGGTGAGGTTGACGGCGGCGAACCGCTCCGCGTGGGCGGCGACGAAGCCGCGCAGCACGTCGTTCCACTCGCCGGCCTGGCGCGGGCCGAGCTGGAAGAACCAGTCGTCCAGGACGAGCAGCACGTGTCCGCGGGCGAGCAGCAGGTCGCCGAGCGAGTCCTCCAGGGGGACGTCGCGGGGCGGGTCCCAGCGCTGGAGGCTGGCGCGCACCCCGTGGGCGTCGAGCCGCTGGTTGATCCAGGTCGCCCACGGGCGGTGATAGCCGGGGAAGACCACGAGGACGTGCCCCGGCGCGCTCCTGGCTCCGTGGTCCACCGCACCGCCCGACCGCTGTTCCGCCATCTGTCGTGTCTCCCGTCCCGCTCCCGCACGCAACGCAGTGTCATGTGCCGTAGGCACAGTGTTACCCAGCGGCGAGGGGAGTCGCGCCGAGGCTCGCATGGTGCTGCCTCATTTGGGCCGCGAACTCCCGTCCCTCCGCAGTCAGTTCATCGGATTCAAGCAGGATCTCCAGTGCGTCGCCCACCTGATCGTGGATGTCGTCGAACTGCTGCCCGGCACGGGACCGCCAGGACTTCGGCACCTCGTCGGCGGTGGCCGCGCGCCGCCACAGATCGGCGAGGGCCAGATGCGCGTAGGCGCCGTGCAGCACGCCGGCGATGGGCCTCGGGTCCGGCCGCCAGCCGACCCGGTGCACGGTGTCCCGCCCGTGGCCGTAGAGCGGCACGAGTTCGTGGAGGGTGGCCAGTTTGCTGTGGTGCAGCTCGTGGACGAGCGTCTCGGCCATCCCGTGGGCACCGGCGGGCAGCGAGGTCAGTACGGCTCCGGGGGCGGCGCTCAGGGTGGCGCCGCGGTGCCGGGGCCCGCGCGGGACGAGCGGGACGACGACGCGGACGGCCCGGGCGATCTCGGCTGCCCGGCCGGGGTCGGTGCGCCGCAGCAGGTCCTGGGCGGCGCGCCAGCGGGCCGACCAGGCCGCGTGGTCGGTGTCGGCGTGGTCGGCCGCGGTCCCGACGGAGCCGCCGCCCGCGCCGGCCCGGTACGGGTCGAGGTCGTCCAGGCAGGCGGCGCCTCCGGGCAGCGGGTGCACCTGGCGCCAGCCGGGGCCGTGGCCGGTGAGGAGGCCGTGCCGCACGCCGCTGAAGGTGAGGACGGCGGGCGCGGCGTGGCGGGCGCCGTCCGGGTGGAACCGTACGATCCGCTCGCCCGCGCTGATCCGGACGCGCGGGGCGGCCACGGGCAGCCGGCCGACGCCGGGCAGCGAGAGCAGGCCGTCGGGGGTCTCGACGGTCACGTCGAGCGGGCCGCCGCCGCGCAGGGCGGCCGTGGCGGCGATGCTGTCGAGGCGGGCGAGCAGCCGGTCGAAGCCGGGGCCCAAGGGTTCGGCGAGTGCGCCGGCCAGCCAGGCGCCGGTCGTCGGGTAGTCGAGGACCTCACGGACCACGGCGGGCCGGTGCCGGTCGACCCGCTCGACCAGCTCCCAGGAACGCTCGAAGCGCCCGAGCGCGCCCGGTTCGACGGCCGCGCGGTGCCGGTGGACGCGGACCAGGAGCGCCTTGAGGAGCAGCAGCCGGCGGGTGTGCAGGGCGGATCCCAGGAAGGTGAGCCCGGCCGGGTCGGGGCTCGTCCGGGCCAGCCGGGCGAGGGCGGGCGCGGGCAGGGGCACGACGTTCACTCCCGCCTCCCGGGACGGTCGGCGGCCGGGCGGCATCTGGCCGGAAACGGCCGGTCGGCGCGACCGGTGCGCCGGAGGCCGGGGCGTGTCTTACGGATCAGGCCGGGCGTCGGGACACCGGCCGGATCCGGAAGAGGCGGCCTAGTCCTCGAACCAGGAGTCGGCCAGGTCCTGCGTGCGCCAGAGCACCCGCTCGACGGCGGCCGCCAGGTCGGGATCGTCCATGAAGCGCAAGGTCCGCAGGTCCACGCCGGTGAGATCGGGCAGGCGTCGTGGCCGTGCACCGGCCCGGTCGACGCCTGCGACCCGCTTCGTGTGCTCCAACACCCTCGGCTCCTCCTCACCGACCCTTGTCCCCCACGGTCGTAGCGGCGGAGCGGTTCTTCCCGACGCCTGAAAGCCGGAAACCCGTTCGACTCAACTGCGCCCATGCGCGCCCCCGTTATCCGGCCGTTCCGCCTTCCCTTCGCGCCACTCCCACCAGGGCGGCGCGATCCGGCGCCGTTCGTCCCGGGAGAGGCGCTGCGGCAGCCGGCGGGAGTCGGCGCCCACCTCGGCGAGCAGGGTCCGGGTCCGCTCCACGTCCGTCCAATCCACCGTCAGCAGCGAGGCGTCCAGCCGGCGCCACTGCTCGGCGGCGGCTTCCAGGAGCTGGGTTGCGCGGGCGCGGCGGTCCATCAGGTGCAGCACGGCTCCCTGCGCGTGCAGGGCGCGGGCGAGGGTGACCGTGCCGGGGGTGTCGCCGTGGGCGGCGCGGGAGTCGGCGGCGGCGTTCTCGTACGCGGCGAGCGCGTCGGCGAGCGAGGCGTCGAGGGCCACCTCGCTCAACCGGGCCCGCACCCAGCCGAGTTGCAGCCACACCTCGGCCCGGGCCGCGGGCTCGCGCGCGGTCCGTACGGCCTGCTCGAGGAGGTGACGGCTCTCGAACAGGTCGGGCAGGAAGCCCGCGCGGTCGAAGCGCAGCGCGAGGACGCTGCCGATGAGGACGACGGCCCGGGAGCGGACGTCCGCGGCGGCGGGCAGACAGGTCAGGGCCTCGCGGAGGACGGACTCGGCGCGGTCGACGGGCGCGGTCCCGGTGCCGGCGGCGGCCCGGCGCAGCAGCGACTCGCCCCAGGTCAGCAGCAGCCGGCCGCGCTGCTCGCCCTCGGCCGGGGTGAGCAGCGTGGCACTCTCGTACGCCTCGTCGGCGGCCGGACCGTCGCCGGTGCTCTCGTACAGCCGGGCCCGCGCCGTGGTCCAGCGCAGCCGCAGCGCGACGGAGTCGCCGAGCAGGGCCTCGGCCCGGTCGAGGGCGTCGGCGACGGACGCGGGGGCGAAGCCCGCGAGCTGGTGGGCGTCGGCGAGGTCGAGCAGCACCGGGCCGGTCTCCTCCGTGGCCAGGGCCTCGGTGAACGCGGCCGCCGCGGCGGCGCCTTCGCCCCGGGCGAGCAGCAGCCGCCCGCGCCGTACGAGCAGGGCGTGGCGGTGGCTCTCGGGCCAGTCGGCCGGGTCGCCGGCGAGCGCGGCGAGGGCGGCGTCGAGCATGCCGTCGTCGCCGCTGTGACGCCACAGGGCGTACTGGGCGGCGGCCTGTTCGAGCCGGGCCTCGGCCCGGTCGGTGCTGCCCGGTCCGGCGAGCTCTGCGGCCCGTACGAGCTCGGTCACGGCCCGGTCGAGCAGCTCCCGGCGCTGGCCCCGGTCCCGTACGGCGGCGGTGCCTGACTGCGCGTACAGGACCTGGCCGAGGACCAGCCGGGCGGCGGCGACCTCCTCGGGGCTGCCGGGCGGTCCTTCGGCCGCGAGCGCGGTCTCGACGAGTTCGCGGGCGGAGTCGAGGAGTGACGGGTCGGACTGGGCGCGCCACTGGCCGAGCAGCCGGCGGGCGGCGGCGAGCGGTTCGGGGGTGACGAGGTCGGGGTGGTAGAAGCGCAGCACGCGCGCCGGGATGCGGGCGAAGAGCTCGGAGGCGGCGCCGGCCGGCTCCTCCTGCTCCTCTCCCGGCCCGTGTCCGGCGGTGCCCGGCGCGCGCTCCTCCTCGTCGGTGCCGTGCCCGGCGAGCCGGGCGGCGGCGAGGGCGGGGAAGTTGCGCATGCCCTGGCCGAAATGGCGCTCGACGAACTCGGAGCAGTGTTTCAGGACGAGCGCGGCGGCGCCCCGGTCGAGCGAGCCGAGGAGGTGCTCCTGCACGGCCGGCGGATAGCTGAAGCAGGGGTACGGGGTGGGCTCGGGCAGGCGGCGCAGGAGGCCGCTGAGCAGCACCTCGGCGAGCTCCATGGGTCCGGTGTCGGGGAGCATGGCGCGCTGCACGAGCTGCATCACGGGCAGGGCGAGCGGGGCGGCGGCGAGGTGGACGGCGAGCCGCACGGCCCCTGGTGAGGCTCCGGCGCGGAAGGCGCGCAGCAGTTCCTCGTCGGCGCGCCGGACGGACCGCCCGGGACCGGCCCCGGCGACGGCGAGGGCCGCGGCGGCGGCCGTGGCGCCGGTGTCCGGGCCGATGCGCGCGGCCCAGCCGCGTACCGCTCCGCCGCCGTGGCCGGTGAGCAGCCGGGCCCAGGAGGCGAAGGCCTCCGGGGTCGGGGTGAGCACGGGGACGGCCCGCAGGTCGGTGGCCACGGGCTCCCAGGCCTGCTCGTCGGGTTCGAAGCGGACGTGGCCGCCGGGGGTCGCGGGCCGCACGAGGGTGCCGGGTTCGACGGGCAGCCCGGTGCGCTGCCACAGCCGTGGCGGGAGGGGCTGGACGAGGGCGAGCGGGGAGTGCCGTGGCCACTGGTGGATCAGCCGCTGGGCGGCGCCGCGCTGCCAGAGCGGGCCGACGCAGTCGCTGACGACGAGGGTGAGGCGGCGGCCGGTGGGTTCGTGGAGCTGGTCGCCGGGCCGGAGCCGGGGCCGGCCGTCGGGTCCCGAGGTGGTGGTGACCAGCGGCGGGCCCTCGCCGGTGTCGTGGAGGCGGTGGACCTGGACGTCGCGGAAGGCGCCGGACTGCTGGCAGGCCTGGCGCAGTTCCTCGACCATCCGGGTCCACACGACCATCGCGGGGCCGGTGTCCATGAGGAGCTGGATGTCGGGGCGCTGGCCGGCCGCGGGGCGCAGGACGGGGGTGAGGATGCCGGACGCGGCGCTGCGTTCGGCCGTCGCCTCCTCGTCGAGGCGTTCCTCGCCGGGCCGGGCGGGGAGGTGGGCGGCGTAGTGGCGCAGCGGCCGGAGGGCCTTCTGCAGTCCGAGGAGCCCGGGCAGGGCGTTGGCGCCGGGGGCGCGGACGGGCAGGGCGGCACCCGGAAGGCCGCGCGCGCTCCCGCCTCCGGACCGGTGTCCGTCTCTGGTGGTGGTTGCGGTGCGGGGGGGCGGTGGCATGAGGAGGTCGACGGTCTCGCCGGGGCGGGCCGGCGATGCGGGAGTGTCGGGTGGGGTGGATGGTGCGGTCGTGACGGGATCGCCGGTGGCCGGATCCCGACGGTCCCCGGAAGCGTCGGGGGTGCCGGAGGGGTCGGACGCATCGGCGCCGGCGGAGGGAGGCCGGCCCGGCGGAGGGTCCGCCTCCCCGTCCTCCTCGAGTCTCCCTCCGGAGCCGTCGCCATCGGCGCGCGGCAGCCACTGGGCGAGCCAGACGGCGTCCGCGAGCTCCTCGGCGGTCGGGTCCTGCCCGCCGGCCCGGAGTCTGCGGGTGAGCTCTTCCAGATGCATCCGGTGCATCCGGCCATCACCTCGGCTGATCGAGCGGCTGCATGAGCATGTCCGCGATGCGGTCCCGGGTCACCCGCTCGGTGCGGGGGGCGTGCTGGGTCAGGTAGAGGGCGTTGAGGAGCTGGTCGGTGGCGATGACCTCGCCGGGCTCCCGGTCGAGGAAGCGGGCGACGAGCCCGGGTTCGGACGCCGCGGCGCCGGCGCCGAGATGGGCCTCGATCATGGCGTTCAGCTGCTCCTCGCCGGGCGGCTCCAGCTCCAGGCGGATGCAGCGCCGCAACAGGGCGGCGGGGAAGTCCCGTTCGCCGTTGGAGGTGAGGACGATGAACGGGAAGGTGGTGCAGCGGATCCGCCCTCCGCGCACCGGCACCTTGCGGCCGTCGTCGGTGAGCACCTCCACGATCGGCTCGCGGTCGGCGAGCCGCTCCAGCTCGGGGATCGCGAACTCGCCCTCCTCCAGGGCGTTCAGCAGGTCGTTGGGCAGGTCGAGGTCGCTCTTGTCGAGCTCGTCGATGAGCAGCACCCGGGGCAGCTCGGAGGGGAGCAGCGCGGTGCCGAGCGGTCCGAGCCGGAGGTACGAGCCGATGCCGGCCGGGCTCGCGGCGCTCCCTTCGGCGTCGGCGCGGGCGCGCTCCAGCTGCACGTCCTGGAGGCGGCCGATGGCGTCGTAGCGGTAGAGGCCGTCCTGGAGCGTCGAGCGGCTGACGATGGGCCAGCGCAGCACCCGGCCGAGGCCCAGCTCGTGGGCGACGGCGTGGGCGAGGGTGGACTTGCCGGTGCCGGGGTTGCCGGTGACGAGGAGGGGGCGGCGCAGGTAGAGCGCGGCGTTGACCGCGTCGGTCTCCGCGGGCCTGGGGTGGTGGTTCTGCACGAGCCTGCGGCGCACGCCGAGCCGCCGGTCGGAACCCGCGAGCGTGTCGTCGGCACCGCCGGCGGAGAAGTCGCGCCAGGGCGGCGGCGGGGGGAGCCGCCGTATCTCCTCGTGCGGATGGCCGGCCCCACGGTAGATCCGCCAATCGTTCACGCCTGACTCCTCCTGGCTGTGATGACTGTGCCGGCCCCGACGAAGGTACCGCTCGACGGCCCGCTCTGCCGACTCCCAAACCGGCCCGGTTGCACACGAGTTGACGGTCGGCCCGGCGGGCCGGCCGCGCGGCTCACCGGTCGCCCTCGCCGAGGATCGGCGGCCCCTGGAGCGGCGCCTCGTACGGGGGGCGGTCCGGCGGGTCGTAGAGGACGGCCAGGTCCTCGGCCCAGGCGTGCTCGGACCGCTCCTCGGGGCCGGCCTCGGCGTCGTCGGCCCGCATCCGGCGCAGCGTGCGCACCGGCCGGTGCAGGCCCTCGGCGCCCCGGACTCCTTCGAGGAACATGCCGGCCCGCTTGTGGAAGTCGGCGCAGTCGGCGTGTTCGCGTGCCGAGTGCCGCCACAGGGCGATGGGGTGGCCGGCGGCCAGCGCGGCCTCCATGGCCCGGTGGCCGTCGCCGCCGCCCGCCGGGCCGCAGTAGACCGGCACGCTGCCGTCGGCCGCGGCGTCGAGGCGGATGAAGGCGGCCATCCGGGTCTCCCTGCGCAGCTGCGGCGCGTGCCCCTCGGCGCCCTGGGTGAGGACCTCGGCGCGCAGCGGGACGGCCCGCAGCGGGCCGCTCTCGCTGCCCCGCCAGCGCCGCCGCCACTCCGGGGACGGCGGATGGTGGCTGCGGTAGCGGTCGCGGATGACGACGGCGCGCCGCTGGCCGAGCGGCAGCGAGCGCTCGCCGAAGGGCTCGTCCTCGGGCGAGAGCCGCCAGGTGTCGAGCGGTTCGTCGAACAGCTCGCGCGGCAGCACCACTTCGACGGCGGCGAGGTGGTCGCCGCTGTCGCCGAGGCCGAGCGCGTCGGCGAGCGGGCCGCGGAGCGTCTCGCGGAGCCGGTCGCGGGCGACCCCCGCGTCGTCGCCGCTGAGCGGGCTGACGGTGCGGCCGTCGAAGAGCAGCATCACGCGCCAGGCGTAGCGCTGCGGGGTGCTGTACGGGACGGCGTCGACCTCGACGCGGACGTCGGCGCGCGCGCCCGGCTCCCGCCCCGGCGCGGCCGCGGCGGGCGGCGGCCCGGGTTCGAGCAGGGCGGTGATCTCCTCGTGCACGGCGGGGTGGGCCTCGCCCGACTCGTCGGCGATCCAGTCGATCAGGCCGGGCAGGCCGGCCTCCTCGCCGTACCGCCCGGTGATGTGGCGCACGACGTGGGCCGCGTACAGCAGGACGGCGTCGAGACCGAGGTCCGCGCCCTCCAGGCGGCCGGCGGGCAGTTCGTGGAGGAGGCCCACGCCGTCCCGCCAGGTGCGGGCGTCGGTCTCCAGGACCGCCTGGTAGTCGGGGTGCAGGACGCGGCGCTTGACCGCGTCGACGAGGGCCATGACCTCGCCGGGGCCGTCGGGTGGCGGGAGTTCGGCGAAGTGGCCGTAGAGGTGGGCCCGGCGGCGCGGGCTCACCCCGCGCGCGGTGGGCGACCACAGAGCGGTCTGGGCGGCGGTCCAGCTGCGCCCGGGGCGGCCGGCGCGACGACGGTGGTGGCGGTCGTGGGCCCGGAGCGCGTCATGGAGCACCGGGGCGTCGGACAGGTCGTGGAGCTCGCGCAGCGAGGTCAGCGGGACGACCGCGCCCTCGCCGTCGCCGCGGCCCTTGATGACGCCGATGACGGCGCCGCGCCCGAGGTCGACGACCGGGCCGCCGGAGCAGCCCTCGATGAAGACGGCGTCGCGCACCAGCAGGGCCTTGCCCACGGCGCCGAACGCCTCTCCCTCCACGTCACGGACGCCGGGCTCGCCGGTCTGGAGGGCCCAGCCGTGCAGGCTGACCCGGCTGGGGGTGGTGGGAGGCCGCTCGCTGAGCCGTACGCAGTCGGCGTGCTCGGCGCCCTCGACGCGGACGAGCGCGAGGTCGGGGAAGTCCCAGGAGGCGAGCTCCTGGTCGGGCGTCGCGGGGCGCGGCTTGGCCAGCACGACCCTGCCGGTGGTCCGGCCGCCCTCCCAGGTGACGCCGACGGCCGGTTCTTCCCTCCACACCGCGCTTCCCCCCTTGGCCACGACGTGGGCGCAGGTCAGCACCCAGCCGGGGGCGATGAAGAAGCCCGTGCCCCAGAACGGGTCGCCGTGCGGGTCATACCCGCCACCGGGAGCGGCGATGCGCACGAGGGCGGGGCGCACGAGAGCGTCGAAGGCGCTCATACGGCGCCAGGGCCGTTCTCCGGCGAGACGGCGGGCGAGGGCAGGGTGGGCGCGGCCGGCGGGACCCGGTGCGCGGACGGGGCTCCGCCGGGCGGAGGTCCGGCGGGTGAGGCCGTCCCGGCGGAGGCGGCGGGTGAGGCCGACCCTGCGGGGCCGGAGGTGCCTGCTGGGCCGGCCGTGGAGTCGGTAACGGCCGCGGCGGCGGTACCGGCCGCGGCGGCGGGCTCGCGGCCGGGTTCGGTCCAGGTCAGGGAGACGTTGACCGAGGCCTTGCCGCCGCCGTCGGCGAGCACGCCGATCACCTTGCCCGCCTGCGCGGAGAGTTCGATGCCGAAGCTGACGGCGACCTCGACCGAGCCCTGCGGGTCGAGTCCGGCGCGCAGCGAGCCGACCACCCCGCGGACCACGTCGGTGAGGCCGCCGGCCATCGAGACCACGCGGTCGCCGATGCCGGTGTCCTGGAACCCGCCGCCCCGGCCGAGTTCCTCCGCCCCGCTGATGCGGGCCCAGACGGGCGTGCCGTCGTCCAGCCGTATCCGAGCGATCCCATGCGTCACAGCGGCCCCCGCTCCCCGAAACGATGATGAAAAAGGCTAGACCGTGGGGCGGTAGAGGAACAGGGGACGCGGTCGGGTCCGCCGACCACGGCCTATTCTGATCGCATGTACTTCACCGACCGTGGCATCGAGGAACTGGAGAAGCGGCGCGGCGAGGAGGAGGTCACCTTCGAGTGGCTCGCCGAGCAGCTGCGGACGTTCGTCGACCTCAACCCCGACTTCGAGGTGCCGGTCGAGCGCCTCGCGACCTGGCTGGCCCGTCTCGACGACGAGGACGACGACGAGTGACGACGGGTGGGGACAGGGCCTGAGGCCTGTCATGACGGGGTTTCGCGCAGCCGGTCGTAGGCGAGGCCGAACACCCCGTGGGCGACGAGCAGCACGCCGGCCGTCGTCCAGCCGCCGCTGCGGCGGCCGATCCCCCAGGCGAGCAGCGGCGCTCCGGCCGCGAGCTGGGCCGCGCCGAGCAGCCGGGCCCGGGGACCGTGCAGGTACGGGCCGAGCCGGCCGCCCGTCACCAGGTCGAGTTCGGCGCGTGGGGCGTCGCCCCGGCCGGGCCGTTCGAGGGGTTCGGCGCCCTGGGCGCCGGCCGCGGAGCGCAGCCGGTCGGCGCTGTCGCCGGGCGCGAGACCCGTGGGCAGATCGAGGCCGGTACGGGCGAGGACCGCGGTCAGCCCGATGATCCGGGTGCGGGCGTCGGCGTCCGGGTCGGGCCGGGTGAGGGGTTCGAGGGCCTGGACGTCGAGCACCGGGTCGAGGGCGAGCCGGGCGGCGAAGGTACGCATCGCCTCGTCCTCGCCGGCCGGGGTCCCGTCGGCGAGCCAGGTGTAGCCGACGGGACGGCGGAAGCCGGCGGCGAGCGTGAACCCGGCGCGGTCCGCGTCCCACCACAGTGCGAGAACCGGCCAGGTGGCGGCGGAGACGGCGAGTGCCGTGGCCCAGCCGGTGACGACGCGGTCGACGGGTTCGCCGTCGTCGAGCCAGGGCCTGCCCTCGGGGACGAGGACGCTCCAGTCGGATCCCGCGGGCGCGAGGAGCAGCTGCTCCCGGAGCAGCTTGGCCGGCGGGCGCACCGCCGGAAGCTCGGCACGGCAGAGCAGCAGCGCTCCGGCGGAGCGGGATCCCGATGTCGCAATCATGCCCCCACGCTAGGGCAATTGCCTGGATATGGCGGCGAATGCCCCACCCGCGACTCCCTCCCCCGATGCGCCCCTGTCAGGGGTGAGTCGGGGTTGACTTGACGAGAGCGCGATATATCGTGTCTATCGGAAGACGCGATATGTTGCGTCGATGTTCGTGACACGGGAGGTCAGCACCATGACAGAGTGGACCGTCACCGAGCCCGGAAAGATCCCGCTGGCCGGCCCCGTGACCCAGGTCCAGGTGCGGGTGGTCAACGGAGCGGTGAACGTCGTGGGCACCGACGAGGGTTCCGCCCGCCTGGAGATCTCCGAGATCGAGGGCCCGCCGCTGATCGTCTCGCAGGAGGGCTCGACCCTGACGGTCTCCTACGAGGACCTGCACTGGAAGGGCTTCCTCAAGTGGCTCGACCCCAAGGGCCACCGGCGCCGGGTCGTGGTCTCGGTCGCGGTGCCGGCGGGTGCCGACGTCGAGGTCGGCTCGGTCGCCGCCGAGACCGTGGTCTCCGGCATCCAGGGGCGCACGGCGGTCCGCTGCGTCACCGGCGACACCACGCTGGTCGGCCTGCGCGGCCCGGTCCGCGCCGAGACCGTCTCGGGGAACCTGGAGGCGCAGTCGGTCACCGGAGCGCTGCAGTTCAACTCGGTGACCGGGGACATCACCGTGATCGACGGCGCCGGGTCCGCGGTGAAGGCCGAGACGGTCAGCGGGGACATGGTCATCGACCTCGACCCGGCCGCCGACCTGGACGGGCCGCCGGCCGACATCCGGCTCACCAGCGTCTCCGGCGAGGTCGCCATCCGGCTGCCGCACCCCGCCGACGCCAAGGTCGAGGCGAGCACCACCAGCGGTTCCGTCTCCAACGCCTTCGAGGACCTGCGGGTCGGCGGCCAGTGGGGCGCCAAGTCCATCACCGGCACCCTCGGCGCCGGACGCGGCGCGCTCAAGGCCACCACGGTCTCCGGCTCCATCGCCCTGCTGCGCCGCCCCGATCCCGAGCCGGACGACGACGGTCACGGCGACGGCCCGGCCGCCACCTCCCCCACGCCCGGAAAGGTCCTCTGACATGCCGCCCGTCTTCGCCCACGGCCGTCTCCGGCTCTACCTGCTCAAGCTGCTCGACGAGGCGCCCCGCCACGGGTACGAGGTGATCAGGCTCCTGGAGGAGCGCTTCCAGGGCCTCTACGCCCCGTCGGCGGGCACGGTCTACCCGCGGCTCGCCAAGCTGGAGGCGGAGGGCCTGGTCACGCACGCCACCGAGGGCGGCCGGAAGGTCTACTCGATCACCGACGCCGGCCGCGCCGAACTGGCCGGACGCGGCGGCGAACTGGCCGACCTGGAAGTGGAGATCCGCGAGTCCGTCTCGGAGCTGGCCGCCGAGATCCGCGACGACGTGCGCGGCGCCGCGGGCAAGCTGCGCAGCGAGATGCGGGCGGCGGCGAGCGCCTCGCGCTCCACGACGAGCTCGCCCTCCTTCGCCGAGGCCAAGGAGGAGCTGCGCAAGGCGAAGCAGGAGTGGAAGGAGCAGGCCCGCCAGGCCCGCGCCGAGGCGCTGTCGGCACGCCGCCAGGCCAAGGAGTTCCAGCGGATCGCCAAGCAGGTCCAGGAACAGGTCCAGGACCGCGTGAAGCACGGCGACTGGCCGACGGGAGTCTGGGAAGGCATCTCCGACATCACCGCCCAGCTGGGCAACCTGGTGACGGGCACCGTCCACGGCCCGCCATCGGCCCGCCCGGCCTCCGCCGAGCAGGCCGTCTCCGACTGGGCCAAGGACATCGACGGCGCGGCCGAGCCGGCCCGTGAGCTCGACCGCCTCCTGGACCGCTTCCGCGACGACGTCCGCGACGCCGCCCGCGACCACGGGGTGTCCCGCACCCAGCTCGCCGAGGCCCGCCGGCACCTGTCGACGGCGGCGGACCACATCCTCGACCTCCTGTCCCCGAACCACAGGAAGCCGTAACGGCGGGGCCGGACAGGGCCAAGGTCGGACAGGGACCGGGCGGGGCAGACCTCCGCGGCGCCCCGCCCCGCCCGCCGCGGTCCTCAGCGCCGTCCCGCCCCGCCGCCGTCCTCAGCCCCGGCCGGTCGCCGTCACCGTGACCGTCACCCGCGCGCCGGGGGCGGCGAGGACGACGGCCCGGCCCGCCTTCGGGCGGAGCACGATCGCCGTGCCCCCGGTTCCGACCTGCCACGTGCCCGGGGGCAGGGAGAGCTCGGTGGCGCGGGAGCCGCGGCGCGGGGCGGCGTCGTACTCGAGGCGGTAGACACCGGTGGCCGGGTCGTAGGAGGAGGTCCGGACGGTGCCGGCGACTGCCTCCGCGTAGGGCTCGGCGGTCAGCTCCTTGTTCGTACGGAACGCGCCGGTGGCGTCCACCGCGCAGTAGCCGCCGCCGTAGCACCACTCCCAGCCCGCCCAGCCGGTGCTGTAGCGGCCGAGGGAGGCCATCGCCTCGCGGAAGAAGCGGTTCATGTTCGGCAGCGAGTTGTTGAGCGGGCCCCACTCGCCCACCAGCACGGGAACCCCGTACTTCTTGGGGTAGGCGGTCACGGCCTGCTCGTAGTTCTCGATCCAGCGGGCCGCGGGGTCGTAGTCGGCGCCCGCCTCCATGCCGCTGTTGTAGAAGTGCGGGGCGTAGACGACCTTGGGGTCGTCGATGCGGCCGAGGCCGGTCGGGACGCCCTCGCCCACGATCGGGGTGGGCTCGACGAAGATCCAGCCGTCCCGGTCGGCCGAACGGACCGCGTCCGCGAGCCGGTTGTACATGGCGGTCAGCTGCTCGCTCTCGATCCGCCGCGCGGCGGTCGGCAGGTCCTCGCCCTCGCGCAGCTCGCCCATCGGCTCGTTGATGAGGTCGTAGCCGAGGACGGCCGGGTGGTCCTCGAAGCGCTCGGCGAGCACCCGCCACATGCGGGCCTGGGCCCGGCGCAGGTCCTCGTCCTCGTAGAGGTGGGTGAAGGCCCGTTGCACGGCCGGCTCGAAGTACTCGGAGAACCAGTCGTCGGGGTGCGGGGTGAACGGCAGCCCGTCCGTCCGGGTCGCCCAGGCCGGGATGCCCCGGTGGCCGAACGCGGGCCCGAAGACGTCCTGGTGGGCGTCGAGGACCACCTGCACGTCGTACTTCAGGGCCCAGTCCAGGACGCGTTCGATCTTCCGCAGGTACGCCTGGCTGTACTGGCCCTTCTCCGGCTCCAGGTCGTCCCAGAAGACCACCAGGCGGGCGAAGTTGAAGCCCTTGGCCCGCATGTCGCGGAAGTGCTTCTCGGTGATGCCGCTGAGCGCCTGCTCGCCGCTGTGGGCCTTGTCCGCGAGGTTCCAGCCGCGCAGCGTGAGGACCCGGCCGCGGGAGTCGGTGAGGGCGGGTATCGCGTCCCCGCCGGTGTCCGCGTGAGCGGCGGTCGGGGCGAGCAGCGAGGCGAGGACGGCGCCCGCCGCAAGGGTGGTTCGCAACAAGGAGACCTCCGGCACGACGATGGTGAGCGTTGTTCACGTTTCGTGTGCCGGAGATCCCATCAGTCCTCCTGACGAGTCATCAAGGGGTCGTCACGGGTTGGTGAGGACGATCTTCCCGAAGAGTTCGCCCGACGCCATCTTCTCGAAGCCCTCACGGGCCCGGTCCAGCGGCAGCACCTCGTCGATCACCGGCCGCAGTCCCGTGGCGGCGCAGAAGGACAGCAGGTCCTCCAGCTCGTCCTTGGAGCCCATGGTCGAGCCGACCACCTTGAGCTCCAGGAAGAAGATCCGGGTCAGCTCGGCGTGCGACGGGCGGTCGCCGGTCGTCGCACCGGAGATGACGAGCGTGCCGCCGGGGCGCAGCGACTTGACGGAGTGGGACCAGGTCGCGGCGCCGACCGTCTCGATGACCGCGTCCACGCGCCGCGGCAGCCGCGCGCCGGGCTCGTACGCCTCGACGGCGCCCAGCTCGACGGCCCGCTTGCGCTTGGCCTCGTCCCGGCTGGTGGCGTAGACGCGCAGTCCGGCCGCCTTGCCGAGGGCGATGGCGGCGGTCGCGACACCGCCGCCCGCGCCCTGCACGAGGACCGAGTCACCGGGCCGCACGCCGGCGTTGGTGAAGAGCATGCGGTACGCGGTGAGCCAGGCGGTCGGCAGACAGGCGGCCTCCTCGAAGGAGAGCTCCTTCGGCTTGGGCAGCACGTTCCAGCTGGGCACGGTGACCCGCTCGGCGAAGGTGCCCTGGTAGCGCTCGGTGAGGATGGAGCGCGGCTCGTCGGGGCCGACACCGTGTCCGGTCTGGCCGATGACGGAGTGCAGGACGACCTCGTTGCCGTCCTCGTCGATGCCCGCGGCGTCGCAGCCGAGGATCATCGGCAGCTTCTCCTCGGGCAGCCCGACCCCGCGGAGCGACCACAGGTCGTGGTGGTTGAGCGAGGCGGCCTTGACGGTGACGGTGGTCCAGCCGGGCCGTGCCTCGGGCTCGGGGCGTTCCCCCAGTTCGAGGCCGTTCAGCGGCTGGTCGCGGTCGATTCGGGCGGCGTAGGCGGCGAACATGGCCCCGACCCTAGGGGCCCGACGGTGAGTCACGGAACCACGCACCGCTGTGACGCATGTCCCTCGTGCCCGCCGGGGAAGGGCCCGCGTACGGCGAAGGGCCCCGCCCGGTTCGGCCGAACCCGGGCGAGGCCCCTCGTGGTGCTGCGCGCGTCAGCGGCGGGCGACGCCCTCCGCACGGGCGGCGGCGGCTACCGCGGCCGCGACGGCCGGGGCGACGCGCTCGTCGAACGGCGACGGGATCACGCAGTCGGCGGACAGCTGGTCACCGACCACGCCCGCGATCGCGTCGGCCGCGGCGATCTTCATGCCCTCGGTGATCCGGGAGGCCCGGACCTGGAGCGCGCCGGCGAAGATGCCGGGGAACGCGAGGACGTTGTTGATCTGGTTCGGGTAGTCCGAACGGCCGGTGGCCACGACCGCCGCGTACTTGTGCGCGACGTCCGGGTGCACCTCGGGGTTCGGGTTGGCCATGGCGAACACGAAGGCGTTCGGCGCCATGGACGCGACAGCCTCCTCCGGGACCGTACCGCCGGAGACGCCGATGAAGACGTCCGCGCCGGCCAGCGCGGCCTCCAGGGAGCCGCTGAGGCCCGCCTTGTTGGTGAGCCCGGCGATCTCGCGCTTGACGTCCGTGAGGTCCTCGCGGTCGCTGCTGACGATGCCCTTGCGGTCGGTCACGCAGACGTCGCCGATGCCGGCCTCCAGCAGGAACTTCGCGATCGCCACACCGGCCGCACCGGCGCCGGAGATGACCGCGCGCAGGTCGCCCAGCGTCCGGCCGGTCAGCTTCGCCGCGTTACGGAGGGCGGCGAGGGTGACGATGGCCGTGCCGTGCTGGTCGTCGTGGAAGACCGGGATGTCCAGGCGCTCCTGGAGCTTGCGCTCGATCTCGAAGCACCGGGGCGCCGAGATGTCCTCCAGGTTCACGCCGCCGAAGGACGGGGCGAGCCGGACGACGGTCTCGACGATCTCGTCGGTGTCGGTGGTGGCGAGCGCGATCGGAACCGCGTCCACGCCGCCGAACTGCTTGAAGAGGATGGCCTTCCCCTCCATGACCGGAAGCGAGGCCTCCGGGCCGATGTCGCCGAGGCCGAGCACCGCCGTGCCGTCGGTCACGACCGCGACGACCTGAGACTTCCAGGTGTAGTCGTTGACCAGCTCGGGCTGCTCCGCGATTGCCGTGCACACCTTGGCGACGCCGGGCGTGTACGCGAGGGACAGGTCGTCCTTGTCGCGCAGCGGCACCGTGGCCTGGATGGCCATCTTGCCGCCGCGGTGCAGCGCGAACACCGGATCGAAGGGCTCGCCGGGAGCCCCTTCCGTACCGCTCTCGCTGCGAGGATTGACGATCTCCGCTGCCATTGGGTTGACCCCTTAAGTCTTCTTCATTTGAGGGTGGCCACTCCTTGTTGAGGAGGGGTGGGTGGGTCCCGCGGCCGCCCTGTCTGGCAGCCGCGCGGGCGCGCCGCACAACGCGCCCTGAGCCCCGGATGAGGGGTGTAAGGATCCTTCTTACCGGACAGAAGGCTCCGGAGACGAGTCCATACCTCCTCGGTGATGCGACTCATACCGAGTGCTACACGCCCCGGATGGAGCACGGATAGAGAACGACTCGTCACTCGATGTCCGGATAGATGCACCCGACACCCGAATAGCGGCCTTCATGTCGTCCGAATGGCGAGATGGGCAGGAGAATTTACGGTGTCGGCCGGACCTCTCCGCAGAAGGTTTCGCCTTGGGAGGACTGGCCACCGGGATTCGGCCACGACCCGTTATCCGATTTTGACATCCGTGGCCGTCGGATTGAGGGGGTCCGAATGGCAAGATGCCGTAATCACACGAGGTCGCGGCACTCGAAGGTGCGTGCGCGACCTAAGGCAACTCCCTCACACGCCGGAGGAACCCGACCATGACCGCACGCTCCACGCGCTGTACGACCGCCAAGACCCGCACCTCCCGTCTTGCCGCGGTCGCCGCCATCGCGGTCGCCGGCTCGATGCTGCTGACCGCCTGTGGCGACCAGACCGAGGGCGGCTCCACGAAGGAGGGCGGCGAGTCCACGGCCGCCGCGAGCAAGGCCCCGCTCTTCTCGAAGCTCCCGGCCGACGTCCAGAAGGCCGGCGTCATCAAGGTCGGCACGGACGCCTCGTACGCCCCCATGGAGTTCACCGAGGGCGGCAAGATCGTCGGCGTCGACCCCGACATCGCCGAGGCCCTGAGCAAGCAGCTCGGCGTGAAGTTCCAGTTCACCTCGGGCACCTTCGACGGCCTGATCACCTCGATCTACACCGGCCGCCAGGACCTGATCATGTCCTCGATGACGGACAACAAGAAGCGTCAGGAGGGCCTGGACGACAACGGGAAGAAGATCGGCAAGGGCATCGACTTCGTCGACTACTTCTCCTCCGGCGTCTCCCTCCTCGTCAAGAAGGGCAACCCGCAGGGCATCAACTCCCTCGACGACCTGTGCGGCAAGACCGTCGCCGTCCAGCGCGGCACGATCTACGAGGACACCTTCAAGGCGCAGGCCACCAAGTGCGGTGACAAGAAGCTCACCATCCAGGCCTTCGACACCGACGCCGAGGCCCAGACCCGCGTGAAGGCCGGCGGCGCCGTCGCCGACCTGAACGACTACCCGGTCGCCGCGTACATCGCGAAGACCTCGGGCGGCGGCAACGACTTCGAGGTCGTCGGCAGCCAGAGCGACGTCGGCCTCTTCGGCATCGGCGTCTCCAAGGAGAACACCCAGCTGCGCGACGCCGTCAAGGAGGCGCTCGACGCGATCATCAAGGACGGCTCCTACGCGGAGGTCCTGAAGAAGTGGGACGTCGAGGACAGCGCCGTCAAGCAGGCGACCGTCAACGCCGGCAAGTGATCTCCTCGCTCCACTGAAGGGCAGTCGTCGTGACTGACAAGATCTCCAAGGAACCGGCCGACGCCACGCCGGCCGGCTCCAGCCCCTCGGGCACCCCGTACGAGGCGATCAAGGCGATCCCCGTACGCCACTACGGCCGCTGGATCAGCGGCGTGGTGGTCGTGGTTCTCCTCGGGTGGCTCCTCTACGCCTTCTCCCAGGGCAACATCATCTGGGACACGGTGTGGGACAAGGTGTTCGACCCGTCGATCCTCGACGGTCTGGCGAACACGATCATCATCTCCGTCGCCTCCATGGCCCTCGGCCTGGTCCTCGGCATCGTGTTCGCCGTGATGCGCCTGTCGAAGAACCCGGTCACCGGCGCGGTCGCCTGGCTCTACATCTGGTTCTTCCGCGGCACCCCGGTGTACGTGCAGCTGCTGGTGTGGTTCAACCTGTCGCTGATCTTCGAGTACATCAACCTCGGGCCGATCTACAAGAACGAGACCGTCGACGTCATGACGCCGTTCATGGTCGCCCTCCTCGGCCTCGGCCTCAACGAGGGCGCCTACATGGCGGAGATCGTCCGCGCCGGCATCCAGTCGGTCGACGAGGGCCAGACCGAGGCCGCCCACGCGCTCGGCATGTCCCAGACCAAGACCATGGGCCGGATCGTCCTCCCCCAGGCCATGCGGGTCATCGTGCCGCCGACCGGCAACGAGTTCATCAACATGCTGAAGACCTCCTCCCTGGTCTCGGCGGTGCAGTACACCGAACTCCTGCGGGCCTCGTCCAACATCGGCAGCACGGCCGGCGCCGTGATGGAGATGCTCTTCGTCGCCTCCATCTGGTACCTGGCCCTCACCAGCGTCTTCAGCGTCGGCCAGTACTACCTCGAGCGCCGCTTCGCCCGCGGTTCGACCCGCAACCTGCCGCCCACCCCCTGGCAGCGGGTCAAGAAGAACCTCATCACGTTCAAGCGTTCCCCGGAGGCGGCAGCATGACCGAGCCCATGGTCAAGGCCGAAGGCGTCCACAAGTCCTACGGCGCGGCGCACATCCTCCGCGGCATCGACCTGGAGGTGCAGAACGGCGAGGTGTTCTGCCTGGTCGGCCCCTCCGGCTCCGGCAAGTCCACCTTCCTGCGCTGCATCAACCACCTGGAGCGCATCGACGGCGGACGCCTGTCCGTCGACGGCCAGCTGGTGGGCTACAAGCAGAAGGGCGACAAGCTCTACGAGCTGAAGGACAGCGAGGTCGCCGCCCAGCGCCGCGACATCGGCATGGTCTTCCAGCGCTTCAACCTCTTCCCCCACATGACGGCCCTGGCCAACGTCATGGAGGCACCCATCCAGGTCAAGGGCGAGTCCAAGGCCGTCGCCCGCGAACGGGCCGAGCGCCTGCTCGACCGGGTCGGCCTGCGCGACCGGATGGGCAACTACCCCTCCCAGCTCTCCGGCGGCCAGCAGCAGCGCGTCGCCATCGCCCGCGCACTGGCGATGGAACCCAAGCTCATGCTCTTCGACGAGCCGACCTCCGCCCTCGACCCCGAGCTCGTCGGCGACGTCCTCGACGTCATGCGCCAGCTCGCCGAGGACGGCATGACGATGATCGTCGTCACCCACGAGATGGGCTTCGCCCGCGAAGTGGGCGACTCCCTCGTCTTCATGGACGGCGGCGTCGTCGTCGAGTCGGGCAACCCGCGCGACGTCCTCACCAACCCGCAGCACGACCGCACCAAGGCCTTCCTGTCCAAGGTGCTGTAAAGGAACACCGGAAGGGGCGGTACGGGCGGCAGGAGGCCCGTACCGCCCCTTCCTGGTGCCTCAGCGCACGGCGAGGAGCAGCGTGTCGGACGGGGAGGCCCAGACGGCACGGGCCTCGCCGAAGCCGGCGGCGCGCAGGGTGTCGGCGTGCCAGCGGGGCGCGGGCATGTCGCCGTCGGCGTGCTCGCCGTAGATCTCGAAGCGCCGGGCGGTGGGCCCGGCGAGGACCGGGTCCTCGGCGGCGAGCGCCCACCAGTCGGCCCAGTCGAGGACGCCGGCGGCCTTCTCGCGGTCCATGCGGGCGTGCCGCTGGGCGCGCTCGGCGGCGTTGATGCGCGGGGTGGTCTCGTCGATCATGTGGTCGGCGTTCATGAAGACGCCGCCTTCGCGGACGAGCCCGGCGAGCTGACCGTAGAGCGCGGCCAGGGGCTCGCTGTGCAGCCAGTGCAGGGCGGTGGCGGTGAGGACGGCGTCGTACGAGTCGTACGGCAGCGCCTCGGTCCACGCCGGGTCCTTGAGGTCGGCGGTCACGAAGGTGACGCGGTCGTCCCCGGCGAAGGAGCCCTCGGCGATGGCGAGCAGCGCGGGGTCGAGGTCGACGCCGGTGCTGGTGGCCTTCGGGAACCGACGGAGCAGCCGGTCCGTGATACTTCCCGTACCACAGGCGAGGTCGAGCACCCGGGGCTCCGGTCCCACGAGTGCCTCGACCATGTCGAGCATGACCCGGAACCGCTCCTCGCGGTCCGGCATGTACCACTCCTGCTGACGGTCCCAGCTGCGCTGCCAGGCCGCCCAGTCGGTCCCGGTCGTCGCCGTGCCCGTCCGGCCCGCGGTGTCGTCCGACATGGTTCTTCCTCCACCCGCTTCGTAATACCCTCGAAGGGCAAGCGTCGCTTACCCTTCCCCGCCCCCGACCCTAGCCCGCCGGAGTAAGGACTACAAGTGGAACTCGCCTATTACTCGGATTACGCCGTGCGCCTGGTCAACACCGAGGAACCGGCGCGCGGCAAGGACTCCCTCACCTCCGTCGAGGTGGTCCGCGAACTGTTCGGCGCGGCGTCCCAGATGGCGCGGCGGGCGACGGACGCCGACGTGACCCGCTTCCGTTCGGTGCGGTCCCGGCTGCGGGCCGTCTTCACGGCGGCCGACGAGGGCGACCACACGGGAGCCGTGGACCTGCTCAACTCCCTCCTGCTGGAGTTCCCGGTCAGCCCGCAGATCTCCGGCCACGACTACCTCGACGAGGAGGGCCGGCCGCGGTGGCACATGCACCTCGCCGATCACCCGTCGAACGCGACCGCGGGCTACGCCGCCATCGCGGCCATGGGCCTGGCCTTCCACCTGACCGAGTTCGGTGCCGACCGCCTCGGCCTGTGCCAGGCGGCGCCCTGCCGCAACGCCTACCTGGACACGTCGACCAACCGCTCCCGGCGCTACTGCTCCGACCGCTGCGCCACCCGCGCCAACGTGGCCGCCTACCGCGCCCGCAAGCGCCAGGAGGCCCTCGACGCCGAACGCACCGGCCGCACGGCGGACAGCAGCCAGGAGACGACCACTCCGACCGACCGCTGACGACCGGGGGTGACGGGCCGGTACCGCGCGAGCACCCGCCCGAGCACGAGCTGCTCGGGGACGACACCGAACACCCGGCTGTCCCCCTCGGTGCCGGGGTTGTCCCCCAGCACCCACCAGCCGCCGTCGCGCCGCTCGGCCAGCCGCTTCACGATGAGGAGATCCTGCTGGAGCGGGTGCCGCAGCACGGCCACGTTCCCGGCCCGCAGCCGCGCCCCGTAACGCACGAACAGCTGGTCACCGTGGAGCAGGGTGGGCACCATCGAAACCCCCGTCACCTCGGCGATCCCGAACGGGGCCCCGGTCTCCCGCCCCGGCTCTCGCCCCGATTCCACCATCCGGCACCTCCCGGTCCGATCGTCCACGAGTCCCATGGTGACCCTGGACTTTTGTCCTAAGCACCAGGGGGCACTCGCGAAATCGCGCTTCTCACCGAGTAATGTCCCACCTGAGAAGACGATCACGAGGAAGGACAGCAGCATGCTCTCCCGCCTGTTTGCCCCCAAGGTGAAGGTCAGCGCCCACTGCGACCTCCCCTGCGGCGTTTACGACCCGGCCCAGGCCCGCATCGAGGCCGAGTCGGTCAAGGCCGTCCAGGAGAAGTACCAGGCGAACGAGGACCCGCACTTCCGCGCTCGCGCCACGGTCATCAAGGAGCAGCGCGCCGAGCTGGCCAAGCACCACGTCTCGGTCCTGTGGAGCGACTACTTCAAGCCCCCGCACTTCGAGAAGTACCCCGAGCTGCACGTGCTCATCAACGACACCCTGAAGGCCCTGTCGGCGGCGAAGGCCTCGACGGACCCGAAGACGGGCGAGAAGGCGCTGGAGCTCATCGCCGAGATCGACCGCATCTTCTGGGAGACGAAGAAGGCCTGACCTTCCTCCTCACCTGCCCTGAAGGGGCCCGTCCGCGGCAGCGGGCGGGCCCCTTCGGCGTTCGTCAGTCCACCGCGAGCGAGTAGCGGCGCTTCTCCTTCGACGTGGCGCCCAGGCGGTCGTAGAAGCGGATCGCGCCGTCGTTCCAGACAGGCGTCTGCCACTGGACCTCCGTGAGGCCGAGGGAGCGGGCCTCGGCGCGGACCGCGGCGACGAGGAGGGGGCCCAGGCCGTGGCCGCGGGAGCGTTCGGTGAGGTAGAGGCAGTCCATGTGCAGGTACTCGGTCGCGGACCAGGTGGAGAGTTCCGGGGCGCAGGTGGCGTAGCCGGCGAGGGTGGTGTCGGGGAGTTCGGCGACGAGGCAGCGCAGGCGTGGCGCGGCGGGCCCGAACAGGAGCCGGCGGAGGCGGACGGCGAGGTCCGGGGGCGGGGGCGCGGCCTTCTCGTAGGCGGCGTGCTCGGCCGCCAGTTCGGCGACCCGGTCCAGGTCCTCGGGGCGGGCGTGGCGGACGAAGGCGTCGGTCATCGGACCTCGCCCTCCAACGTGTCGGCCGACCACGCCGCCAGGCGGTTCCCGGCCGCGCCGGTGCCGTCCAGGACGTGGCGGACGAAGGCCTCGCGCTCGTGGGCGAGGACGGCGGCCTCCCAGACGCACGGGGCGAGGCCGGCGCGGCCCGGGCGCAGCTCCTCCGGGCGGCCCGCCGGTCCGGTCCAGATCCCCAGGTCCGACATGTGTCCCTCGATCCAGCTGTGGACGAGCACGTAGTCCCCGTCCCCGCCCGCGTGCACGAGCAGCACCGCGAGCCCGAGCGAGCCCCGGTGGCGCCCGAGCGCCAGATGGCCGGCCGCCAGTCGCAGTGCGGACTCGGCCTCCGCCTCGCCGACCGTACGGCCCGGGGCCTCGATCCCGTACGCCTTCAGGAGGTGGCCGGCCACCTCCCGGGTGCCCAACGGCCTTACCGTGCGCGCGTGGTGTTCCTTCGACAGCGCCATGACGGCGTCCCAGTCCCCGTGTTCGCTCATACCGCCATCATGCACGGCCCCGCGGTCCCGCCCGCCCGCAGCCAGGTGCGGTACGGGGCCGCGCGGAGGGCGGCCTCGCGGTAGGCGGCGGCCAGTTCGGCGTACGGGCGGTCGAGCGGGACGCCCGGGGCGGCGAAGAGGAAGAGGCGGACGGCCAGCGGGTCGCCGCGGAGCGGACGGATCGCCATGTCCTCGCGCGGGCCCGAGGTGGGCTGGCAGGGGGCGACGGCCTCGCCGAGGGCGATGAGGGAGGCCGCCGTGTGGTAGTCCGCGTGCAGCACCGGCGGGTCGAGGCCGGCCGCGGCGAGGACCCGGCGCAGGCCGTCCCATTCGCCGTCGACGGCCGGGTCGACCGTCCAGCGGTCGTGGGCGAGGTCCGCGAGGTCGACGACCTCGTGGCCGGCCGCCGGGTGGTCGCGGGCCATGGAGACGAACTGCGGCTCGCGTTCGACCAGGACGCGGCCCCGCAGGCCGTCCGGGAGCCGTAACGGGCAGCCCTCGACCTCGTGGACGAAGGCCAGGTCGAGCCGGCCGGCGGCGACCGCGTTCAGCAGCGTGTTCGCGGAGACGTCCACCCGCAGCGCGATGTCGCTCCCGGGCAGCCCCTGGCGGAGACGGCGGAGCCAGCCCGGCAGGGCGCGGCTCGCGGTGGAGCCGACGCGCAGCGCGGGGCCTTCGGCGCGGGCGGCGGCCGCGCGGGTCTCGGCGACCAGGGCGGTCATGCCGTCGACGAGCGGGCGGGCCCGGCTGAGGACGGAGCGGCCCAGCGGGGTGGGGTGGCAGCCGGTGCGGCCGCGGGTGAAGAGCTCGGCACCGAGGGCGTTCTCGATGCGGCGCAGCTGGGTGGTCAGGGAGGGCTGGCTGACGCCGAGCCGGCGGGCGGCCTTGTGCAGACTGCCGGTGTCCGCGATGGCGCAGAGCGCCCGCAGGTGCCTCACCTCCAGCTCCATGGTCCGAGGTTAGGACGCCGCTCGGCTGCCGCGCCAGACCGTCTTCACGACGTCAACCCTCGCTGAAGGAAGGGGAGTTGGTGTCGACGTGATGCCATCGGGTTATCGGCGGATGACATCATCCCCACGCGCCCCGGCTCCCCCGACACTCTCCTCAACCCCACAGGAGGAGCCCCCCATGCGACACCCGAAGATCCTCACGTCCTTACTGGCCACCGCCGTCGGTGCCGGCCTCGCCCTCTCCCTCGGAGCCGTACCGGCCTCCGCCTCTCCCGCCGGCTCCGCGCCCACGGTGGCGTACGCCGGCTCCGCCGAGGAGGCCAGGGCCAACCAGGCGTTCTTCGACGCCGTCCTCAGGTCGGTCGCGAAGAAGCGGGCCGCCACGCCTGGTGCCACCGCCGTCACCGTGGTCTACAGCGCCGCCAACGCACCGAGTTTCCGCACCCAGATATCCCGCTCGGCGCAGATATGGAACAGCTCCGTCGTCAACGTCCGGCTCGTGGAAGGCTCCAACGCCGACTTCGCGTACTACGAGGGGAACGACTCCCGCGGCTCGTACGCGAGCACCGACGGGCACGGCAACGGCTACATCTTCCTCGACTACCGGCAGAACCAGCAGTACAACTCCACCCGCGTCACCGCCCACGAGACCGGCCACGTGCTCGGCCTCCCCGACCACTACAGCGGCCCGTGCAGCGAGCTGATGTCCGGCGGCGGGCCCGGCACGTCCTGCCAGAACGCCTACCCGAACTCCCAGGAGCGGGCCCGCGTCGACCAGCTGTGGCGCTACGGGCTCGCGTCGGCGTTCAAGACGTCCTGACCGACCCTGACGGGGGCGCGGGGTTGGTAGCGTGGCGGACATGCCCGAAGAGCGGAGCACCGACACCGACCGGAGCACCACCCTGTACGAGGCCGTGGGAGGCGCCGAGGCGCTGCGCCGGCTCTCCGACACCTTCTACGAGGCGGTCCTCGCGGATCCCCTCCTCGCCCCCGTCTTCGCCGACTTCACCCCGGCCCATGTCGAGCACGTCGCCGTGTGGCTGGCCGAGGTCTTCTCCGGCCCCGCCGGCTTCACGGCGGAGCACGGCGGTCATCAGGCCCTCCTCACGGCGCACCTCGGTCTGGCCATCACCGAGGAGCAGCGGCTGCGCTGGATGGAGCTGATGACCGCGGCCGTGGAGAAGGAGCTTCCGGACGACGCGCTGCTGCGCCGCCGGGTGATCGAGTACTTCGACTGGGGAACCCGGATCGCCAAGGACGTCTCGGCCTCTCCGCCGGGTACGGACCTGGGCGAGCCCGGGCCCACCCCGCGCTGGGGCTGGGACGGCCTCGCCTGAGTGCGTTCTGCCCCGGTCTGCGGTACGGGCGGGGGCGGCGGCCTCAGGCCGCCTGCAGCAGCCTCCGTCCGAACTCCGTACCGGGCGGCAGCTGACGCCGTACCCGGCCCAGCGCCTCCTCGAAGTCGCCGCCGGCGATGCCGGATTCGAAGGCCGCTCCCCCGTAGTGGAGGGTGAGGCTGAGGTCGGCGCGCTCGCCGAGGGTCAGCAGGCAGCTGAGCGTCGCCTGCTGGGTGACCCCGTCCGCGACGACGGGGAGCGGGAGATCCCACTCCAGCACGCACCCGGTGAGGGCCTGCCCGCCCTCGTCCGCGGCGCTGAGCGCGGCGAAGCTCGCGCCCGTGTACTCGATTCCCCTGATGCGGGTCACCACACGGCTCCCGTCGGCCGTGATGACGATCGCTTCCGCACCACGGCGGTCCCGGTACCAACCGGTCCAGACTTCTGTCGACTCCGATGACATGCGCGGACTGTAGCGGTATGACCGGCTCCGGCGCGCGCCCGGTCACCCGGCGGCCGGACTTCTCCCGGTCTCGCCGTTCTTGCCGGTCACGTGCGTGCTGGTGGCTTCCGCGCCGTCTTCGCCGCGCGGTTCCCCGTCGTCGGGCACGTACAGCTTGCACCGCGGGTTGCGGCAGGGCTGCACCTCCCACTCCGGCACCCAGGCGCCGAGGACCTTGTGGCGCTTCGCCAGGACCTGGCGGTGTTCCCCGCAGGCCGGGCAGGGATGCTCGGCCTGGGGGTCCCGTGTGGTGAACGGCGCAGGCTCGGTCATGTCTCCAGACTAGGGCGCGACCCCCGTCACCGCTTCCTGGTGTACGTCCGCACGACGACCCCGTTCCCGAAGGTCCGGACGTCCTCGAGCGCGAAGTCGCGCACGGCGAAGTCCGTCCCGAACATCGGCATTCCGGAGCCGTACACCTGCGGGTAGCTCTTGATGACCAGCTCGTCGATCTCGTCGGCGAGCTGACCGGCGATGTTCGCGCCGCCGCAGAGCCAGATGCCCAGCGGGCCGTCCTCGGCCTTGAGCTCGCGGACCCGGCCGACCAGGCCGCCGGCCACCAGCTCGACGTTCGGGTCGGGCGACTCGGTGAGCGAGCTGGTCGCGACGATCTCGCGCAGATGGGCGTACGGGCTGGTGATGCCGGTGTCCAGGGCGAGGCGGTACGAGCCGAGGCCCTGGATCACGGTGTCGAACCGCTTGTTGGGCACGCCCGCGACGCCGAAGGCCTCCCGGGCGACGGACGGGATCGTCTCCGGGTATTCGCTTTTCATGAAAGCGGCGTACTCCTCGTCCATGAACTGGAACATGGAGGAGGCGTCGCCCTTGGGGTCGCCGATGAAGCCGTCGAGGGAGCAGGCGACGTAGTACGTGAGCTTGCGCAAGCCGGAACTCTTTCCGTTAGGAGGCAGTGGCCGTTGACCACTGCATCCATAGTGCTCCACCCGTAGTGGTTGCGCAAGCCCCTTTCGCACATCGATTCGCCCCACCGGTCCCCGCCGCCGCCCCGTGCGCCCCGCGGGCGTCAGCGGGTGCGCCGCGTCACGAACTCCGCGAGCGCCAGCAGGTCCCCCGCCGCCGACAAGTCCGGCACCGCCCGCGAGAGTTGCTCGACCGCGCGGGCCATCCGCTCGGCCGCCTGGCCCTGCGCCCAGTCCCGGCCACCGGCCCGCTCCACCGCGTCCGCCGCCGCCCGCACCGCCTCCGCGTCCAGGACCGGGCGGGCATAGAGCTCCGCCAGTTCCTCGCCCGCCGGGGTCCCGGAGGTGAGCGCGGCCACCACCGGCAGCGACTTCTTGTGGGCGACGAGATCGGCGCCGGCCGGCTTGCCCGTGCGCCCCGGGTCGCCCCAGATGCCGATCAGGTCGTCGATCAGCTGGAACGCGAGCCCGGCCTCCCGGCCGAACGCGTCGAGCGCGGCGACCGCCTCCTCGTCGGCGCCCGCGTACAGCGCGCCCAGCGCGCAGGCGCAGCCGAGGAGCGCCCCGGTCTTGGCGGTGGCCATCGCCACCACCTCGTCCAGGGAGACCTCGTACGGCCCGCGCTGCTCGAAGGCGCAGTCCGCCTGCTGGCCCGCGCACAGCTCGATGACACAGGCGGCGAGCCGGGCGGCGGCGGGGACGGCGGCCGGGTGGGGATCCTCGGCGAGGAGCCGCAGCGCGAGCGCGTTCATCGCGTCACCCGCGAGCAGCGCGTCGGGGATGCCGAACACCTTCCAGGCGGTGGGCCGGTGACGGCGGGTCGGGTCCTCGTCGACGATGTCGTCGTGGAGCAGGGTGAAGTTGTGGGCCAGCTCGACCGCCGCGGCGGCCTTCACCGCCGGGGCCGGGTCCGCGCCGAGCGCGCGGGTGGCGGCGAGCACCAGGGCCGGGCGGATGGCCTTGCCGCTCTGGCCGTCCGCGGCCGGACTGCCGTCGGCCTCCTCCCAGCCGAAGTGGTACGCCGCGATACGCCGTATGGAGCCGGGCAGGGACGCGACGGTCGTGCGGAGCTGGGGGTCGACGACGCTGCGCGTCCGGTCGAGGAGCAGCACGGCGCTCCGTCCCCCGGTCGCGGCGTCCGCGCTGGTCGTGGTCATTGTTCTCGGTCACTTTCCTGACGGGTCTGCGGCGGGCGGCGGAGCGGGCACCGGGGGCGGAGGCCCGTCGGCCGGGTCCCGCCCGCGGAGGATCGGCCCGGTGCTCGGTCAGTGCCGGCGGCCGATCTCGACGTTCTCCAGGACGCCCAGCGCGTCGGGGACCAGGACGGCCGCCGAGTAGTAGGCGGTGAGCAGGTAGGAGACGATCGCCTGGTCGTCGATGCCCATGAAGCGGCAGGACAGGCCCGGCTCGATCTCGTCCGGCAGGCCCGGCTGGTGCAGGCCGATCACGCCCTGGTCCGACTCGCCCGTGCGCATGCAGATGATCGAGGTGGTGCGGGCGCCGGAGACCGGGATCTTGTCGCACGGGTAGATCGGGACGCCGCGCCAGGTCATGATCCGGGTGCCGTCGGCGTCGATCGTGTCGGGGACCAGGCCGCGCCTGTTGAGCTCGCGCCCGAAGGCGGCGATGGCCTGCGGGTGGGCGAGGAACAGCTTGGATCCGCGTCGGCGGGAGAGCAGCTCGTCCATGTCGTCCGGGCCCGGCACGCCGTCGTGGGGCTGGAGACGCTGGCCGTAGTCGCAGTTGGCGAGGAGGCCGAACTCCCGGTTGTTGACCAGCTCGTGCTCCTGGCGCTCGCGCAGTGCCTCGACCGTGAGCCGCACCTGGTGCTCGGTCTGGTCCATCGGGTGGTTGTAGAGGTCGGCCACGCGCGTGTGGACCTTCAGCACGGTCTGGGCGACGCTCAGCTCGTACTCGCGCGGGGAGATCTCGTAGTCGACGAAGGTGTGCGGGACGACGGGCTCGCCGACGTGGCCCGCGGAGAGTTCGATGGCCGCCTCGCCGAACCCGTTGGCGGGCCGGTGGGGCAGCGCCGCGTACTCGGCGAGGTGGCCGGCGAGCGCGCCGGCCCGCGCCGCGACGCCGAGGACCTCGGCCCTGCCGAGCTCGAGGACCGTGCAGGCGGTGGCGGCGCGTGCGGTCCACGCCCAGGTGGCCTCCGCGCTGACCAGCGCGTCCGCTCCGAAGTAGGCGCCGTCGGCGAGGACGCCGAGCACGGTCTCGCCCCCGTACGGCCCCTCTCCGAGCTGCTCGACCTTGCCGTGCGCGAGCAGGTGGACCCGGTCGGCGGTCCCGCCCCGGGTGGCGATGACCTCGCCCGCCGCGTACTCCCGCTGGACGCAGCGGGCGGCCAGCTCGGTGAGGACGCCCTGGTCCTCGAAGTCGCGCAGGGCGGGGAGCTCGCCGAGCTCGGCGGGGACGACCGCGACGCGCTCGCCGGTCTGCACGAAGGTGACCCGGCCGTCGCCCACCGCGTAGCTCAGCCGCCGGTTCACCCGGTAGGTGCCTCCCTGCACCCGCACCCACGGCAGCGCGCGCAGCAGCCACCGGGAGGTGATCTCCTGCATCTGCGGGGCCGACTTGGTGGTGCTCGCGAGGTTCCGCGCGGCGGCGGTGCCGAGACTCTGCTGCGCGGGCGTGCCCTCGCGCACCTCGTCGCCAACCGAACCAACGGACATGGAACTCCCTCTCGATACGACAAACCTGCGAGAGAAAGCCTTTCAGCACGCAGCGTGCCCGCGCCATTACACAAAAGAGTGGGAGTCGACGGCGCGGGGCTGGGCATGGCGCACGGTTTCCGGACGCCCCACCCGGTCCGCGCACTCGGCCGGATCGACTCGCACACCGTCCGAACGGATGGCAGTGGAGCCGATCCCTCCGGTACTCCGTGGGACTGGAGGAGAACCGGAAGAAGCCGGGTCCCCCCGTCCCGAAAGGAGCCGGTCATGGCCACACCCATGTCCGCGAGCCGCTTCCTCGACGCCCTGCGCGACGAGGGTCTGACGGTCGTCGAGGTCGGCGAGTGGCGCACCCACAACCGCAACCACAAGGGCCCCTGGGGTCCCGTGCACGGCGTGATGATCCACCACACCGTCACCCGGGGCACCAGCAACACCGTCCGTATCTGCCGGGACGGCCACGACGCCCTGCCCGGGCCGCTGTGCCACGGCGTGATCGCCAAGGACGGCAGCGTCCACCTGGTCGGCTACGGCAGGGCCAACCACGCCGGCCTCGGCGACGACGAGGTGCTGCGGGCGGTCATCGCCGAGAAGCGCCTCCCGCGCGACGACGAGGCCACGACCGACGGCAACCGCCACTTCTACGGCTTCGAGTGCGAGAACCTGGGCGACGGCAAGGACCCGTGGCCCAAGGTCCAGCTGGAGGCCATCGCCAAGGCCGCGGCCGCGCTGTGCCGGGTGCACGGCTGGACCCACCGCTCGGTCATCGGCCACCTGGAGTGGCAGCCGGGCAAGGTCGACCCGCGCGGCTTCACCATGGCGTCGATGCGCGAGCGGATCGCGGAACGCCTGCGGTAGCCCGGGGGCCGACGGCAGGGGGCAGCCCGGCAGCCGCCGGCCTTCGGCAGCCGGTGGACAATGGCCGGGTGAACGCGTTCGACCTCGCTCTGTCCCGGCTGCGGCCCCGGCTGCCGTCCCCTCTGGAGCCGGTCGAGGACGAGCGCTTCGCCCGGCGTGGCCTGCGGCTGCTGCTCAAGCGCGACGACCTGATCCATCCGGACCTGCCGGGCAACAAGTGGCGCAAGCTGGCGCTCAATCTCCGGGAGGCCGACGGCCGCCCGGTGCTGACCTTCGGCGGTGCCTACTCCAACCACCTGCGCGCCACGGCCGCCGCAGGCCGGCTGCTCGGCTTCGACACGATCGGGGTCGTACGGGGCGACGAGCTGGAAGACCGCCCCCTGAACCCCTCGCTGGCGCGCTGCGCGGCGGACGGCATGCGGCTGGTGTTCGTCGACCGCGGCACGTACCGCGCGAAGGACGGTCCCGCGGTCCTCGCCCGGATCCTGGAGCGGGCCCCGGAGGACGTGTACGCCGTCCCCGAGGGCGGCAGCAACGCGCTCGCCGTCCGGGGCTGCGCGGAGCTCGGCGGCGAGCTGTGCGGGGCCGCGGACGTGGCCGTCGTCGCGTGCGGCACCGGCGGCACGCTCGCGGGCCTCGCGGCCGGGTTCGACGGCCGGACGCTGGGCGTCCCGGTGCTCAGGGGCGGCTTCCTCGGCGGGGAGATCACCGCGCTCCAGGAGTCCGCGTTCGGCGGTCCCCGGGGCGCGTGGAGCCTCGACGAGCGCTTCCACGGCGGCGGATACGCCCGTACGACACCGGAACTCGACGCCTTCGCACGGGATTTCGAGGCGCGTCACGGAGCGCGGCACGGACTCGCCATCGAGCGACTGTATGTCGCCAAAATGCTCTACGGACTGGTGACGCTCGCCGAGGAGGGCGCCTTCGCGCCGGGCACCCGGATCGCCGCGGTGGTCACGGGTGCGCCGGAGCCTCAGTCCGCCTCCTCCCGGTAGGCCGCGGCCTCTTCGAGGTCGAGCCGGCGCAGCAGGGTGCGCATCATCTCGTCGTCGATGCGGCGGGCGTCGCGGAGCTTCACGAAGACCTCGCGCTCGGCGTCGATCATCTCCCGGGCGAGGCGCCGGTAGGTGTCGTCCACGGTCTCGCCGGTGATCTCGTTGACGGTGCCGAGACGCTCCCAGACGGCGTTGCGGCGCCGTTCCATGACCGTGCGCAGCCGGTCGGCGAGCGGGCCCGGGAGGGCGTTGTGCTCGTCGGCGAGGAGTGCGTCGAGCCGGGCCTCGGCGGCCCGGGAGGCCTCGCTCTGGGCCTGTGCCTCGGCGAGGGTCTCCTGGACGCGGTCGCGGCCGGGCAGCTTCAGGGCCCGGATCAGCGGCGGCAGGGTCAGGCCCTGGACGACGAGAGTGCCGATGACGGTGGTGAAGGTGAGGAAGAGGACCAGGTTGCGGGCCGGGAACTCGACGCCGCCGGAGACCACCGGGATGGAGAAGGCGATGGCGAGCGAGACCACTCCCCGCATGCCGGCCCAGCCGACGATCACCGGCGCCTTCCAGTCCACGCCCTGCTCCCGCTGCCTGATGCGGGCGGACAGCGCGCGGGGCAGGAAGGTCGCGGGGAAGACCCAGACGAAGCGGACCACGACCACGAAGACGAAGACCCCGACCGCGTACCAGGCGGCCTCGCCGATCCCGTACCGGCCGAGGTCCCGCACGACGAACGGCAGCTGGAGCCCGATCAGCGCGAAGACGGCGGACTCCAGGACGAAGGCGACCATCCGCCACACCGCCTCCTCCTGGAGCCGCGTGGCGAAGTCGACCTGCCAGTTCTTGTGGCCGAGGAAGAGGCCGACCACGACGACGGCGAGGACGCCGGAGGCGCCCACCTGCTCGGCGGCGGCGTAGGCGACGAAGGGGATGAGCAGGGAGAGGGTGTTCTGGAGGAGGGCCTCCCGCAGGTGGGTGCGGAGCCAGTGGATCGGCACCATGAGGACGAGGCCGACGCCGATGCCGCCGATCGCGGCGAGCGCGAACTCCCCCAGGCCGCCGGCCCAGCTGATGCCCTCCCCCACGGCGGCGGCGAGGGCGACCTTGTAGGCGGTGATCGCGGTCGCGTCGTTCACCAGGGACTCGCCCTGGAGGATCGTGGTGATGCGGTTCGGCAGGCCGAGCCTGCGGGCGATGGCGGTGGCGGCGACCGCGTCCGGCGGGGCGACGACCGCGCCGAGCACGAGGGCGGCGGTCAGCGGCAGGTCGGGCACGAGGACGTACGCGAGCCAGCCCACCGCGACGGTCGCGAAGAGCACGTAGCCGACGGAGAGCAGCGCGACCGGCCGGATGTTGGCGCGCAGGTCGAGGTACGAGGACTCGACGGCGGCCGTGTAGAGCAGCGGCGGCAGGATCAGCGGCAGCACGATGTGCGGGTCGAGGGTGTAGTCGGGCACCCCGGGCACGTACGCGGCGGCGAGGCCCACCGCGACGAGGAGCAGCGGGGCGGGTACCGGCGTCCTGCGGGCGAAGCCCGCCACCGCGGTGCTCGCCGCGACCAGCGCCACCAGTTGCAGTGCGTCCATGCCGTCCCATCTCCCCTCGTGTCACTCGCGCCACAACGTAACCTGGCCATCATGAGCGAGTGCCCGCACGTTGCCGAGATGCCGCGCCCCGAACCGGTGCCGCTGCACGACACCTGCCCGGAGTGCCTTGCCGACGGCACGCACCCCGTCCAGCTGCGGCTCTGTCTGAGCTGTGGGCACGTGGGGTGCTGCGACTCGTCGGAGGGACGGCACGCGACGGCGCACTTCCACAGCACCGGGCACCCGGTGATGCGGACCTTCGAGCCGAACGAACGCTGGCGGTGGTGCTTCGTGGACGGTTCGATCGTCTGACGGCTGGGTACGTCACCCCTCCGCGGGTTCTCCGCGGCCGCCGGTGCGTACGGCGGGTCCATCGGTCCGGGCCCTCGCGGGGGGCGGTCCTGCCGGACCCCCGGCGACACGGCGGGACGGATCGCGATAGCGTCTCGGCGGACTGCGCAAACCGACTGCGTACCGCCAGGTCCGGGGGGCTTCCTTCCCGGACCCCGAAAGAGCTTGTGCCACCTTGGAGGTGAGGGTGTCCCAGATCGCAGGCGAGCCCGGGACCCAGGACTTCGTGGAAGTCCGGCTGCCCGCTGCGGGTGCCTACCTGTCCGTGCTGCGTACGGCCACGGCCGGTCTCGCGGCGCGCTTGGACTTCACCCTCGACGAGATCGAGGACCTGCGGATCGCCGTCGACGAGGCGTGCGCGATCCTGCTCCAGCAGGCGGTGCCGGGCTCGGTACTGAGCTGTGTGTTCCGACTGGTCGACGACTCCCTCGACGTGACGGTCTCTGCTCCGACGACCGACGGCCGGGCGCCGGAGCGGGACACCTTCGCGTGGACGGTGCTCTCGGCGCTGGCCGGGAAGGTGGAGTCGTCGGTGGCCGAGGACCGGACGGTCTCCATCAGCCTGTACAAACAGCGCGGCGCGGGGCCAGGCCCGGCGTGAGGAGCGGGGACGCGACGGCCGGCATCCCTGAGCAGCAGGCACGGCCGCAGGGGGTGGCCGGTACCGAGGTCGAGATCGAGGTCGCTACGGAGCAGGCGGACCAGATGAGCGAGCAGCACGAGCAGCACGAAGCGGTCCCTGACGCGGCCGGGCCGCGGGAGGTGCCGCCGCAGGAGGTGCCCGACCCGCACGACCGCAGCGGTGCGCGGGCGCTCTTCGTCGAGCTGCGCGGCCTTCCGGAGGGTTCGCCGGAGAAGGCGGCGCTGCGCGACCGGCTGGTGCGGATGCACCTGCCGCTGGTGGAGCACCTCGCCCGGCGCTTCCGCAACCGGGGCGAGCCGCTGGACGACCTGACCCAGGTGGCGACGATCGGTCTGATCAAGTCGGTCGACCGGTTCGACCCGGACCGCGGGGTGGAGTTCTCCACGTACGCGACGCCGACGGTGGTCGGCGAGATCAAGCGCCACTTCCGTGACAAGGGCTGGGCGGTACGGGTCCCTCGGCGGCTCCAGGAGCTGCGGCTCTCGCTGACGACGGCGACGGCGGAGCTGTCGCAGCAGCACGGCCGCTCGCCGACCGTGCACGAGCTTGCCGAGCGCCTCGGGATCTCCGAGGAGGAGGTCCTGGAGGGCCTGGAGTCGGCGAACGCCTACTCGACGCTCTCCCTTGACGTGCCCGACACGGACGACGAGTCGCCGGCGGTCGCGGACACGCTGGGCGCGGAGGACGAGGCGCTGGAGGGCGTCGAGTACCGGGAGTCGCTCAAGCCGCTCCTGGAGGACCTGCCGCCGCGCGAGAAGCGGATCCTGCTGCTGCGCTTCTTCGGGAACATGACCCAGTCGCAGATCGCCCAGGAGGTCGGCATCTCGCAGATGCACGTCTCCCGGCTGCTGGCGCGCACGCTGGCGCAGCTGCGGGAGAAGCTCCTCGTCGAGGAGTGAGCCGCCGGTCCGGGCCTGCCCGGCCCTGAGCCGGTCGAGGAGTGAGCCGCCGGTCCGGGCCTGCCCGGCCCTGAGCCGAAGGAGACGGCCTACGCGGAGTCCTGGCCGGGGCGCTTGATGCCGAGCGCCTCGGTCGTGGACGGGCTCGCCAGAAGGACGAGGCCGGTCACGGCGAGGACCGCGAGGGCGATGCCGGCCGGGATCATGACGCTGTCCGCCTGGAGGAGCTGCCAGGCGACGGGCAGCGCGAGGACCTGGGTGATCACCGCGGGGCCGCGGCTCCAGGACCGGCGCAGCCACAGGCCGCGGGCGGCGACGAGCGGGATGAGCCCGAGGGCGACCAGGGTGGCCGCGCCCATGAGGGCGGAGGCGAGGTCGCCGGCGCGGTCGGTGAGACTCGTCACCAGCATGACGAGGCCGCCCGCCACGAGGGCCAGGCCCTCGACGCCGGCCACCGCCGCGGCGGCGGTGAGCCGCCCGGGCCGGATTCCCGGCTCCGCACGCTGCTCGGGACTGCTGGTGTCGGCACTGCTCGCACTGCTCATGCAAGGCAGGGTAGCCGGGGCGGCCGGGGGCGGTCCCGGGCAGGCCGGGACTGGGCCCGGTACCGCCGGGTAGGTACGCTGGCGGTCATGCGCGCGCTTCTCGTGGTCAATCCGGCAGCAACCACCACCAGTGCCCGCACACGGGACGTGCTGATCCACGCGCTCGCCAGCGAGATGAAGCTGGAGGCGGTGACGACCGAGTACCGGGGCCACGCCCGTGACCTGGGGCGCAGGGCCGCCGAGTCGGACGACGTCGACCTGGTGGTGGCGCTCGGTGGCGACGGCACGGTCAACGAGGTGGTCAACGGGCTGCTGCACGCCGGGCCCGATCCGGAGCGGCTGCCGGGGCTCGCGGTGGTGCCGGGCGGATCGACCAATGTCTTCGCCCGGGCGCTCGGACTCCCGAACGACGCGGTGGAGGCGACCGGCGCACTCCTCGACGCGCTGCGTGAGCGGCGGACACGGACGGTGAGCCTGGGTCTCGCGTCCGGGACGCCGGGCACGGACGACGAGGGCGTGCCGGAGCGCTGGTTCACCTTCTGCGCCGGATTCGGTTTCGACGCGAGCGTGATCGGCCGGGTCGAACAGCAGCGCGAACGCGGCAAGCGTTCGACCCACGCGCTCTATCTGCGTCAGGTGGTGCGCCAGTTCCTGGGCGAGCAGAACCGGCGGCACGGCACGATCACCCTGGAGCGGCCGGGTGAGGATCCCGTGCAGGATCTCGTCCTGTCCATAATCTGCAACACCTCTCCCTGGACCTACCTGGGGAATCGTCCGGTGTACGCGTCGCCGGAGGCGTCCTTCGAGACGGCGCTCGACGTGCTCGGACTGAGCCGGCTCTCGGCGCCTTCGGTGGCCCGGTACGCGACCCAGCTGCTCACTTCGACCCCGGAGCGCGGGCCGCACGGCAAGCACGCGGTGACCCTGCACGATCTGACCGACTTCACCTTGCATTCGAAGGTGCCGCTCCCCCTCCAGATGGACGGAGACCACCTGGGGCTGCGTACGAGCGTGACGTTCACAGGCGTTCGCCGTGCACTGCGTGTGATTGTGTGACCAGAAGGACCGAAAGTCCTTCTACTCGAACGTTTAGGCTGCCCTCCACCCCCTAGAAGTACGGCTGTGACGGAGCCGACACCGAGGAATCAAAAAAAACTTTCCAGAAGGGGTTGTATCCGTTGCTGGGGTTTGGGAGTCTCTTCTTGGCGATCGGGACGGCCCGCAGGACCGGCCTCCACTGAGAGCCAGAACCCCACCCCAGTGACAAGGACCACGCCAGTTCACCTGGCAGTCGGCCCTTCCCCTGCGGGGGGATTCGTGAAAGCGTTCACATTCACAAGCAACTTGCACGCAACACCTGAGAGAGGTAGCAGCCATGGACTGGCGTCACAACGCCGTTTGTCGTGAGGAAGACCCCGAGCTGTTCTTCCCCATCGGCAACACCGGTCCTGCGCTGCTGCAGATCGAGGAAGCCAAGGCCGTCTGCCGCCGCTGCCCCGTGATGGAGCAGTGCCTGCAGTGGGCGCTCGAGTCCGGCCAGGACTCCGGCGTCTGGGGTGGCCTCAGCGAGGACGAGCGCCGCGCGATGAAGCGCCGCGCCGCCCGCAACCGGGCGCGCAACGCCAGCGCCTGAGCCACCTGCACAGCCTGAGGCACGCGGCGCGTACATCGCGTACGTCATCACCGCCCCCCGAGCCGCAGCCGCGCAGCAGTAACCCACAGCATTCGAGCCCCGGACCGATTCCCTTCGGTCCGGGGCTCGCTGCTGTGAACAGGGGCCACCGCCGGGCGGTGAACTCCGTTTGCCCCCGCGGGACTTCCGCGCGACTTTGCTCCCGCGGGATTTCCGCGCGACTTCCCGCGGGACATCCGCGCGGCTTCTGTGCCCGTCCCGCGCTGGTCCCGCTCTGGTCCCGCTCTGGGATCGCGCCGCTTCCGCTCTGGCCCCGCGGCCGCTCCCGCGCCGCTTCCGCGCTACTTCTGCGGCTGTACGGGGATGTCGAGGACGACGCGGGTGCCGCGCCCGGCGCCGGGCTGCATGTCGAAGGTGCCGCCCAGCTCGCCCTCGACCAGCGTCCGCACGATCTGCAGACCGAGGTTGCCGGCGCGCTGCGGGTCGAAGCCCTCGGGCAGTCCGCGGCCGTCGTCCTTGACCGTGATGAGCAGTCGGGCGTCGGCGCGGGGTTCGCCGCGGACGGCGGTGACCTCGACGGTGCCGTGCTCGCCCGGCGCGAAGGCGTGTTCCAGGGCGTTCTGCAGGATCTCGGTGAGGACCATGGAGAGCGGCGTGGCGACCTCGGCGTCGAGGATGCCGAAGCGGCCGTTGCGGCGGCAGGTGACCTTGCCCGGGGAGATCTCGGCGACCATCGCGATCACCCGGTCGGCGATCTCGTCGAACTCGACCCGCTCGTCCAGGTTCTGGGACAGCGTCTCGTGGACGATGGCGATCGAACCGACGCGCCGCACCGCCTCGTTGAGGGCCTCGCGCCCGCGGTCGGAGTCCATCCGGCGGGCCTGGAGGCGCAACAGGGCGGCCACGGTCTGGAGGTTGTTCTTCACCCGGTGGTGGATCTCCCGGATGGTGGCGTCCTTGGTGATCAACTCGCGCTCGCGGCGGCGCAGTTCGGTGACGTCACGGAGCAGGACGAGCGAGCCGATGCGGGTGCCCTTGGGCTTGAGCGGGATGGCGCGCAGCTGGATCACCCCGCCGTTGCCCTCGACCTCGAACTCGCGCGGGGCGTAGCCGGAGGCCATCTTGGCCAGGGCCTCGTCCACCGGACCGCGGGAAGGGGCGAGTTCGGCGGTGATCTGGCCGAGGTCCTGGCCGACCAGGTCGGCGGCGAGGCCGAGGCGGTGGTACGCGGAGAGGGCGTTGGGCGAGGCGTACTGGACGACGCCCTCGGCGTCGAGGCGGATGAGCCCGTCGCCGGCCCGCGGGGAGGAGTCCATGTCGACCTGCTCGCCGGGGAACGGGAAGGAACCGGCGGCGATCATCTGGGCCAGGTCGGAGGCGGACTGGAGGTAGGTGAGCTCCAGGCGGGACGGGGTCCGCACGGTGAGCAGGTTGGTGTTGCGGGCGATCACGCCGAGGACGCGGCCGTCGCGCCGTACGGGGATCGACTCGACCCGGACGGGGACCTCCTCGCGCCACTCGGGGTCGCCCTCGCGGACGATCCGGCCCTCGTCGAGGGCGGCGTCGAGCAGCGGGCGCCGGCCGCGCGGGACCAGGTGGCCGACCATGTCGTCCTGGTAGGAGGTGGGCCCGGTGTTGGGCCGCATCTGGGCGACGGAGACGTAGCGGGTGCCGTCCAGGGTGGGAACCCACAGGACCAGGTCGGCGAAGGAGAGGTCGGAGAGCAGCTGCCACTCCGAGACCAGCATGTGGAGCCAGTCGAGGTCGGACTCGCTCAGCGCGGTGTGCTGGCGGACGAGGTCGTTCATGGAGGGCACGTGTGCGAGCGTACCCGTGGAATTCGACGGCGGTGAACCTGGAGTTCCCGGCGTTCGTGTTGGAGGATGGGCCCGGAACCACCGCGTTCCCATGGATGGACAGACGAGAATGGTCTAGTCCACAATGTTTTCCACAGAGCCTCCGTCCTCCCCGCACAGGAGGACGGACGAGGTACCCGGCGCTCTCTGCCCTGACTGCGCCGAGACCTCCCATCACGGCCGAGGGACCGCACACCCCCGGCCGGGCTACTCCGGGCTGCGGTGCCGGACGGGTTGAGGGTCCCGTCCCGGCGCCGCGGCCCGCGGGTTTTCCGGGGCCCCTCCCCTACGTGCGCCGGGCCGGCCGGGCCCGCGTCTACGCCCGCGAGGCGGGCCAGGCCCGCATCGCCAGCTCGGCCAGCGCCTCCAGCTCCTCCGCCGTCGCCCCGTCGCGGGCCTGCTGGGACATGCCCTGGAGGACGGCGCCGCTGAAGCGGGCCAGAGCGGCCGGGTCGGTGCCGGGCGGGAGCTCGCCCGAGTCGACGTCCTGGCGGATCCGCTTCTCGAACCGCGCGATGTTGCCGTTCCGCCGGTCGCGGAGCAGCCGCTCGACCTCGGGGGTGGAGCAGTTGACCGCCGCCGAGATCATCAGGCAGCCGCGCGGGTGGGCCGGGTCGGTGTACAGCCCCGCGGCCTCCCGGAGCATCCGGCCGATGGCGCCGCGCGCGGTCGGCTCCTCCGCGAGGGCCCGCCCGCCGAAGGCCCCGTACGAGCCCGCGTACCCCTCGACGACCTCCTCGAACAGGGTCTTCTTGTCGCCGAAGGCCGCGTAGAGGCTGGGCGCGCTGATCCCCATGACCCGGGTGAGGTCGGAGACGGAGGTCGTCTCGTACCCGTGCTCCCAGAAGGCCATCGTCGCCTGCTCCAGCGCCGTCGGGCGGTCGAAGGAGCGGGGGCGGCCACGCTGCTTGGTCGTCATGACGGAAATTCTATAGCGAGCACTACGGAACGTGGGGTACGGTTCTTTCTGTAACGACCGCTAGGGAATGCGAGGGGGGCGTCGTCATGGGCGTGCTCAAGGGAAAGACGGCACTGGTCACGGGCGGCAGCCGGGGCATCGGGCGCGGGATCGCCGAGCGGCTCGGCAGGGACGGCGCGCGGGTCGCGGTGCACTACGGGAGCAACGAGGCCGCGGCGAAGGAGACGGTCGCGGCGATCACGGCGGCCGGCGGCGACGCGTTCGCGATCGGCCAGGAGCTGGGGGTCGCCGGGGACGCGGAGGCGCTGTGGGCGGCCTTCGACGCCCATGCGGACGGCCTGGACATCCTGGTGAACAACGCGGGGATCGGGGCCTCGGCGCCCTTCGCCACGATCGGCGAGGAGGAATACGAGCGGATCTTCGCGGTCAACACGAAGGCGCCGTTCTTCCTGGCACAGCTGGGTGCGGAGCGGCTGCGCGACGGCGGCCGGATCGTGAACGTGTCGACGGGCCTGTCGCACGCCGCGGCGATGCCGGACCTCATCGCCTACGCGATGTCGAAGAGCGCCCTGGACGTCTTCACCCGCTACCTGTCGAAGGTGCTGGGCGCGCGGGGGATCACGGTCAACGCGGTGGCGCCGGGCATCGTCGACACCGACATCAACGCGCACTGGCTGCGGGGGAACGAGGAGGCGATGGCGGGTGCCGCGGCGATGGCGGCCCTCGGACGGGTCGGCACCCCCGAGGACATAGCCGACGTGGTGGCCTTCCTGGCCTCCCATGACGGGCGCTGGGTGACGGGGCAGTGGATCGACGCGACGGGTGGCTCCCTGGACTGACGCGAGAGGGGCAGCCGAGGGGTTCGAGTGGCTGCTGGGACCGGTGCGGCCGACGATGAGATGAGGCCCGTCCGCGGGGCGGAACGGCATGGGCGGACGGCCAGCGCTCTGCTAGATTTGAACCTAGATTGGTCTATACCACCTCGGTTCTTTCCAGCCCCTCACCAGATCGGCAGGCTCAGCGTGGAAGTTGTCATCGTCAAGGACGCCAAGGCGGGCGGCGAGCTCATCGCGGACGGCATCGCCGGCCTCCTGCGCCGCAAGCCCGACGCGCTGCTCGGCGTGGCCACCGGCTCGACCCCGCTGCCCATCTACGACGCCCTGATCGCGCAGGTCAAGGCCGGTTCCGTGGACGCCTCCCGGGCCCGGATCGCCCAGCTGGACGAGTACGTGGGCCTGCCCACGGGGCACCCGGAGTCGTACCGGGCCACGGTGCTCCGCCAGGTCGTCGAGCCGCTCGGGCTCTCCGAGGCGGCCTTCATGGGCCCGGACGGCTCGGCCGAGGACGTCCAGGCGGCCTGCGAGGCCTACGACCGGGCGCTCGCCGAGGCGGGCGGTGTCGACCTCCAGATCCTGGGCATCGGCACCGACGGGCACATCGGCTTCAACGAGCCCTGCTCCTCGCTCGCGTCCCGGACCCGGATCAAGACGCTGACCGAGCAGACCCGGGTCGACAACGCGCGCTTCTTCGACGACGACATCGAGCAGGTGCCGCACCACGTCATCACCCAGGGCATCGGCACCATCCTGGAGGCCCGTCACCTGGTGCTGCTCGCCACCGGCGAGGGCAAGGCCGAGGCCGTGGCGCAGACGGTCGAGGGCCCGGTCGCCGCGCTGGTGCCGGCCTCGGCGCTCCAGCTGCACCCGCACGCGACCGTGGTCGTGGACGAGGCCGCCGCCTCCAAGCTGAAGCTCGCGGACTACTTCCGCCACACGTACGCGAACAAGCCGTCCTGGCAGGGCATCTGACCGGCGCCCCGGGACCCCGGGGCCCACGCGCAAGGGGCCCGGCACCTGATTCCAGGTGCCGGGCCCTTGCGCGTACCGCTACCTGCCCGCGATGACCTCGGCCGCCGCGCGGCCGCAGACGCGGGCCGCGCCGTGCGTGGCGATGTGGAGGGCGCCGCGGGGCGCCGACTCGTTCAGGCCCATCTCCACCACGACCGTGTCCGGGCGGGCCGCGACCAGGGCGTCCAGGGCGCCGGCCATCCACGGGTGCCGGTGGGCGTCGCGGACGACGGCGACCACCCGCCGGTCCCCCGCGGCGGCCAGGACGGCGTCCACCGAGGCCTCGGCCCCGTAGGAGCCGGTCGTGGTGCCCGGCAGCAGGCGCTCCAGCTCGGCGGCGATCCCCCAGGGCGTCTCGTCGCCGACGGCGAAGTTCGCGACGGGGGTGAAGGAGGCCACGTAGGGCGCGGTGGTCAGCGGCTCGTGGGCCCGCTCCCCCGCCGTCACCTCGAGGGCCCTGCGAGCCGCGACGAGGCCGACCTCGGTGCCGGGCGCGGTCCCCTCCTGTTGTGCCGCGCCCGGCCCCGATACCCCCCTGGCCCGGTGCGCCTGGGTCCAGGCCGCCAGCGCGCGTACACGCGCCGCGGCGTCGGCCAGCCGCTCCTCGGGCAGTTCACCGGTCCGTACCGCGTTCACCAGCGCGTCGCGCAGTCGCAGTACGGTGTCCTCGTCGGCCAGCCCGCCGCCGACGCAGATGGCGTCGGCGCCCGCGGCGATCGCGAGGACGGATCCGCGCTCGATGCCGTACGTCGACGAGATGGCCTGCATCTCCATCCCGTCAGTGACGATCAGCCCCTGGAAGCCCAGCTCCCGGCGCAGCAGTCCGGTGAGGATCTGCGGGCTGAGGGTGGCCGGCCGGTCGGGGTCGAGCGCGGAGAGCAGGATATGCGCGCTCATCACGGCTTTGGTACCGGCGGCGATGGCCGCGCGGAAAGGTGCCAGCTCACGGGCGTGCAGTGTGTCGAGGTCCACATCGATCCGGGGCAGCGCGTGGTGCGAATCCACATTGGTGTCGCCGTGCCCCGGGAAGTGCTTGGTGCAGGCGGCGACGCCCACGGACTGCAGGCCGTCGACGTAGGCCACGGTGTGCCGGGCGACGAGCCCGGGGTCGGCGCCGAAGGAGCGCACGCCGATGACCGGGTTGTCGGCGTTGGAGTTGACGTCGGCGGACGGCGCCCAGTTGAGGTCGACCCCGCACTCGGCGAGCCGGCGGCCGAGCTCACGGGCCACGGCCCGGGTGAGCTCGACGTCGTCGACGGTGCCGAGGGCGTAGTTGCCGGGGAAGGAGGAGCCCTCCTTCACCTCGAGGCGGGTGACGTCGCCGCCCTCCTCGTCGATGGCGACCAGGACGTCCTCGCGCTCGGCGCGCAGTCGCGCGGTGAGCGCGGCGAGCTGCCCGGGGGCGACGATGTTCCGGCCGAAGAGGCCGACCGAGGACAGTCCCTCGCCGATCCGGCGGAGCAGCCAGTCGGGGGCGGTGGTGCCGACGAAGCCCGGCTGGAGGACGGTGAGCGCGTCCCTGGTCAGGGTGTCCGGGGCGGTTGCGAGCGTGGTCATGAGGCGCCGTTATCCCTTCACCGCGCCGGCGGTCATGCCGCCGACGGCCTTGCGCTGGAGGAAGAGGAAGACGATCAGGACGGGGAGCGCGAAGAGGGTCGAGGCGGCCATGGTGGCGCCCCAGTCGCTGCCGAACGCGGTCTGGAACTGGGTCAGCCAGAGCGTCAGCGTCTGGGTCTCCTTGTCCTTGTTGAGCATGAGGATCATGGCGAACTCGTTCCAGGCCGTGATGAAGCCGAAGATCGAGGTCGACATCAGGCCCGGGGCGAGCAGCGGGAAGATGACCTTGCGGAAGGCCTGGCCGCGGGTGCAGCCGTCGATCTGGGCGGCCTCCTCCAGCTCCACCGGGACGGCGGCGATGAAGCCGCGCAGGGTCCAGATGGTGAAGGGCAGGACCATCACGAAGTAGATGAGCGTGAGGACCGGGATGCTGTTCAGCATGTCGTTCTCACGGGAGATCATGTACATCGCGATGACCATGACCTCCCAGGGGGCCATCTGCGCCATCATCACGACGAGGACGATGCCCTTGCGGCCGCGGAACTTCATCCGGGCGAGCGCGAAGCTCGCGAGCAGGGCCACCAGGAGGGCGAGGAGCACCGCGCCGAGGGTCACCACCAGGCTGTTGGTGACATAGGTCCAGAAAAGGTCGACGCCGGTGGCGGTCGAGTAGTTCTCGAAGGTCGGCGTGAAGACGAAGACCGGGTCCTTCGTGAGGATCTCGTGCTGCGGCTTCAGCGAGGACGAGAACATCCAGTAGACCGGGAAGACGAACACCGCCGCGATCACGAGGGCGGAGAGGTTCTTGACGACGGCTCCGACCGTGAGCCGCTTCCTCGCGCGGTACTTCTTCGGGGCCGGGCTGGTGGTGGCGCTCACAGCTGCTCCTCCTGCTTCAGGATCAGGCGGAAGTAGAAGGACATGATCGCGACGAGCATCACGATCGTCAGGACGGAGATGGCCGCGGCGACGCCGTAGTGGAACTGGCCGACGCCCTCGATGTACGCGAAGACCGGCAGGGTCTCGGAGGCGCGGTCGGGGCCGCCCTTGTTCATCGCGTAGACCTGCGTGAACGCCTTGAAGATCCAGATGATCTCCAGGAACGTGGTGATCAGGAAGAAGGGCTTGAGGTTCGGGAAGACCACGGCCCAGAAGGTGCGCCAGCCGTTCGCGCCGTCCATCTTGGCGGCCTCGTAGAGCTCGCCGCCGATGGTGGTGAGGGCGGCGTACATGTTGAGGGCCACGAACGGCACCGAGCCCCAGACGAGCAGGAGCAGCGAGATCACCAGGGTGGAGAAGCCGGTCTCGAACCAGTTGTGCTGGTCGTAGCCGGAGAAGCCGAGCGTGCGCATCACCCAGTTGGCGACGCCGAACTGCTCGTCGAAGAGCCACTGGAAGACGGTGACGGAGGCGACGATCGGCATGGCCCAGGCGAAGACCAGGGCGAGCGAGAGCACCAGCCGCATCTTCTTGCCGAGGCGGTTGAGGAGCAGGCCGATGCCGGTGCCGACGGCCATGATCAGCAGGACGTTGACGGCGGTGAAGAGGACCGAGCGGACGACGACGGTCCAGAAGTCGGAGTCGCCGAGCAGATCGGTGTAGTTGTCGAAGCCGGTCCACACCGTCTCGCGGGTGATGAACTCCTTCCGGTTCAGTTCCTGGAAGGAGAGGACCACGTTGCGGACCAGCGGGTAGAGCAGCAGGAGCGCCATCGACAGCAGGGCCGGGGCGACGAGCAGGTACGGCAGCAGCCCGCCAGGCAGGGAGCGTCTCCCTCGCGAGGGCTGACGGACTTCCTTCGGGCTGGCGGGGGCCGGCGGGGTCTGAGACTTCCCTGCCGCCCTCCCGGGCGCGTCCTGGGGACCGGCGGTCGCCGTCCCCGGGGAGTCCACGGTCATGATCTTCTTCCTCGCGGTTCTGGGGCCTGTCCGGTGGATCAGGGCCGGACAGGCCGCGGGGTCTGGTGCGGTGCGTCGCAAGGCGCCGGAGCATCGCGATAGCGGAGCTATCGGGGCGCTCCGGCAACGCGGCGAGGTGCCGCGCCAGGGGTCGCGGGCCCGGCCATGATCCGCCGGGCAGGCCCCAGGGCTCCCGTGCCCACCGGGAAGCGGCCCGGGGGAGCGGGCCGCTGCAAACTGCGGAGCACCGGCGGTGCGGTCCGGGTCACCGGGCCGCACCGCCGGGCTGTGATCACTGCTGGTTGATGCGCTCGTTGATGACCTTGTCGGCGGCCTCACCGGCGGCCTTGGCGTCCTCGCCCTTCAGGACCTTGGTCATGTAGTCCTTGATCGGGTTCGGGGCGGTCTCGACGTTCGCCCAGCCCGGGGTCACCGGGGTGATCTTGCCGACGGAGGCGGACAGCTTCATGGCCTCGGCGAAGGAGCCGGCGGCCGGCGTGAACTGCGCGGCGTCGTTGTTCGGGAGCAGGGCACCCTCGGTGGCGGCGGCGTACTTCGCCATGTACTCCTTGCCGGCGGCGAGGGCCAGCCACTCCTTGGCGAGGTCCTTGTTCTGGGAGCGCTCGGCCACGGCGAGGTTCGAGCCGCCGAAGAACACGGAGCCCGGCTTGTCGGCGGTCTTGCCCGGGATCGGGAAGTAGCCGAAGTCGGCGGTCTTGCCGGCCTTCTTCATGGCCTCGATCGCGCCGCCGGCCTCCCAGCCGAGACCGACCCAGGACGCCACGCCGCCCTTGGGCACGACGTCGGTGGACTGCTGCGGGGTCGCCTCGTCCTTGTCCTTGGGAGCGGTGGAGTAGGACGCCAGCTCCTTGTAGAAGTTCATGGCGTTGGCGGCCTCGGGGGAGGACAGGTTGCCCTTCCACTTGTCGCCGTCCTTGACCGCGAGGTCGCTGCCCTCGTCCCAGATGAAGCCGGCGAGGACGTACCAGCTCTGGCCGGGCAGGTAGATCGGCTGGCTCTTCGGGTCGGAGGCCTTGAGCTTCTTCAGGCCCTCGATCCACTCGGCGCGGGTCTTCGGCGGGGTGACGCCGGCCTTCTTGAAGGCGGCCTTGTCGTAGACGACGACGCGGTTGGTGGCGTACCACGGGGCGGAGTAGAGCTTGCCGTCCAGCTCGTTGGAGGCGAGCATGCCCTTGTTCCAGCCGTCGTAGCCCAGCTTGGCCTTGTCACCGGTGAGGTCGGCGAGGCCTCCGGTGACCGCGTAGCCGGCGGTCTGGGTGTTGCCGAGCTCCAGGACGTCCGGCGGGGTGTCCTCGGAGAGGGCGGTGGTGACCTTCTCCTGGATGCCGTTCCACTGCTGCTTCTCGACCTTGACCTTGACGCCCGGGTGCTTGGCCTCGAAGGCCTTGTTGACCTCGGCGGTCCAGGCGTCCGGCGCGGAACCGTCCATCACCCAGACGGTCAGGGTCTTGGCTCCGCCGTCGGCCTTGCCCTTGTCCCCCTTGTCGCCGCTGTCGGAACCACACGCGGCAATGCTGACCATCATGCCCGCGACGCCGATCGCCGCGATGAGCTTGCGCTTCACGCCACCCTCCTCAGGGATGCCTGCTCCCCCCACCACCGCGCGAAGACATACGTCGAGTAATGCTGTGGGGCTGGGACCTGGTCTTTAATGGTTTAGACCAGTACCCGGAGCTTGGCCTAGACCTTTAGGGGTGTCAAGGGTGTATAAGAAGGGCAGTCGCGTCCGTTATCGGACCGACACCTGAGGGAGGGCGACGACCTGTGACCGGTCCGTGCCACCATGTGAGCCGCGACAGACGGAGGAGCCGGTGACGGCAGCAGCACAGGAGTCGGAAAGGCAGGCCATGGCCACGGACGCGGGCAACACCGAGACAGAGGGCGGCGTCGCCACCCGCACCGCGCGCGTGCCCAAGTACTACCGACTGAAGCGGCACCTGCTCGACATGACGGAGACCCTGCCGCCCGGCACCCCGGTCCCGCCCGAGCGGACGCTCGCCGCCGAGTTCGACACCTCCCGCACCACGGTCCGCCAGGCCCTGCAGGAGCTGGTCGTCGAGGGCCGCCTGGAGCGGATCCAGGGCAAGGGCACCTTCGTGGCCAAGCCCAAGGTCTCCCAGGCCCTGCAGCTCACCTCGTACACCGAGGACATGCGCGCCCAGGGCCTGGAGCCCACCTCGCAGCTCCTGGACATCGGGTACGTCACGGCCGACGACACCCTCGCCGGCCTCCTCGACATCTCCCCCGGCGGACGGGTCCTGCGCATCGAACGGCTGCGGCTCGCCAGCGGCGAGCCGATGGCCATCGAGACCACCCATCTGTCCGCCAAGCGCTTCCCCGCGCTGCGGCGCTCGCTGGTCAAGTACACCTCGCTCTACACGGCGCTCGCGGAGGTGTACGACGTCCACCTGGCCGAGGCCGAGGAGACCATCGAGACCTCCCTCGCCACCCCGCGCGAGGCCGGCCTGCTCGGCACGGACGTGGGCCTGCCGATGCTGATGCTCTCGCGCCACTCGCTCGACGCCAACGGCGAGCCGGTGGAGTGGGTGCGCTCGGTCTACCGCGGCGACCGCTACAAGTTCGTCGCCCGGCTGCAGCGCCCCAACGGCTGATCCGCCGATCCGCTCTGACGGCTGATCCGTCATTCCGCTCTGACGGCTGATCCGTTATACGGACAGGGGTTCCTAGAAACGAAACCGTCCCCTAGATTTCCTCGGCATTACGAGGTGATCAGCGAGGGGACGGTTTCGCCATGTCAGAAGCCACACAAGGGAAACAACCGGTCATCACGCCACTCAGAGTGGTGATCGCGCTCTGCCTCTTCGCGCCTTTCGTCGCGATGCTCTGGGTGACGTCGTACGCCAAGGTGGAACCCACCTTCATCGGCGTCCCGTTCTTCTACTGGTACCAGATGCTCTGGGTCGTGGTGTCCACCGCGCTCACCATGGTCGCCTACAAGCTGTGGCAGCGTGACCAGCGCGCCCGCAAGGGGGGTGCGTCGAAGTGAACGACGGCGTGAACGGCGTCGCGCTCGGCGTCTTCGTCTTCTTCTTCCTGGCCGTCACGGTCATGGGTTTCATGGCCGCGCGCTGGCGCAAGGCCGAGAACGAGCACAGCCTCGACGAATGGGGCCTGGGCGGCCGCTCGTTCGGCACCTGGATCACCTGGTTTCTGCTCGGCGGCGACCTCTACACCGCGTACACCTTCGTCGCCGTCCCGGCGGCCATCTACGCCGCGGGCGCGGCCGGCTTCTTCGCCGTGCCGTACACCATCCTGGTCTACCCGCTGATCTTCACCTTCCTGCCCCGCCTGTGGTCGGTGTCCCACAAGCACGGCTACGTGACCACCTCCGACTTCGTCCGCGGCCGCTTCGGCTCCAAGGGCCTGTCGCTCGCGGTCGCGGTCACCGGCATCCTCGCCACCATGCCGTACATCGCGCTCCAGCTCGTCGGCATCCAGGCCGTCCTGGACGTGATGGGCGTCGGCGGCGGCGAGAACACCAACTGGTTCGTCAAGGACCTGCCGCTGCTCATCGCCTTCGGCGTGCTCGCCGCGTACACGTACTCCTCCGGCCTGCGCGCCCCGGCGCTCATCGCCTTCGTCAAGGACACGCTCATCTACATCGTCATCGCGGTGGCGATCATCTACATCCCGATCAAGCTGGGCGGCTTCGACGAGATCTTCGCCAAGGCGGGCGAGGCGTACTCGACGGTCAACCCGGCCACCGGCAAGCCGAAGGGCGCGCTCGTGCCCGGCGAGGCGGGCCAGTGGACGTACGCGACGCTGGCGCTCGGCTCGGCGCTCGCGCTCTTCATGTACCCGCACTCGATCACCGCGACGCTCTCCTCCAAGAGCCGTGAGGTGATCCGCCGCAACACCACGATCCTGCCGCTGTACTCCCTGATGCTGGGACTGCTCGCGCTGCTCGGCTTCATGGCGATCGCGGCCGGCGTGAAGGTGACCAACGGCCAGCTGGCCATCCCGCAGCTGTTCGAGAACATGTTCCCGGCCTGGTTCGCGGGCGTGGCCTTCGCCGCCATCGGCATCGGCGCGCTCGTGCCCGCCGCGATCATGTCGATCGCCGCCGCCAACCTCTTCACCAGGAACATCTACAAGGACTTCATCAAGAAGGACGCCACCCCGGCCCAGGAGACCAAGGTCTCCAAGCTGGTCTCGCTCCTGGTGAAGGTCGGCGCCCTGGTCTTCGTCCTCACCATGGACAAGACCGTCGCCATCAACTTCCAGCTGCTCGGCGGCATCTGGATCCTGCAGACCTTCCCGGCCCTGGTCGGCGGCCTGTTCACCCGCTGGATGCACCGCTGGGCACTGCTCGCGGGCTGGGCCGTCGGCATGATCTACGGCACCTGGACCGCCTACGGGGTCGCGAGCCCCACGCAGAAGCACTTCGGCGGCTCCTCGGCGGAGATCCCGGGCATCGGCGAGATGGGCTACATCGCCCTCACCGCCTTCGTCCTCAACGTCCTCGTCACCGTGGTCCTCACCTTCGTCCTGAAGGCCGTCAAGGCGCCGGACGGCGTCGACGAGACCGCGCCCGGGGACTACACGGCGGACGCCGGCGACGCGGGCGTCGCCACCGAGCTGCCGAAGGTCGGTGCCGCCGGGCACTGATCCCGACCGCACCGCCCTCTCCGCCCGCCGACCGGGACCCCGGCCGGCGGGCGGAGCCGTCCAAGGGGGAGACTGTGCCATGGACTTCATGATCAGAGAGGTACGGCCGGAGGAGTACGAGGCCCTCGGCGAGATCACCGGGCGCGTCTACCTCGCCGACGGGTTCCTCATCCACGGCGAGGACGACTGGTACTTCGGCCATCTGAAGAACGTGGCCGGGCGGGCCGAGGTGGCCGACGTGCTCGTGGCCGTCGACGAGACGGCCGGCACCGTCCTGGGCGGTGTGACCTTCGTCCCGGCTCCCGGAGTGATGGGCGACCGCGCCACCACCGGCGAGACCGAGATCCGCATGCTGGCCGTCGACCACTCGGCGCGCGGCCGCGGTATCGGCGAAGCTCTCGTCCGGGCCTGCGCGGACCGGGCGCGGGCCGTCCCGGGCTGTGTGCGGATCGTCCTGTCCACCCAGCCCGAGATGCGCACCGCGCACCGCATCTACGAGCGCCTGGGCTTCCACCGCGCCCCGGAACGGGACTGGAGCCCCATCCCTGACCGGCCCGAATTCACCCTGCTCTGCTACACGCTGGAGTTGTAAGGGCGCAAACGACACACAACATGTGGGGGGTGCCTACAGAGGCGCCCCCCACATGTATGCTCATCCTCGCTGTCGCCGCAGGGGAATCCGGTGGAAATCCGGAACTGTCCCGCAACGGTGTGCTTCGTGCGTTTTCGTGTGACGTGAGTCCGAGGACCTGCCGACGGCGCACCCGGTCCGTCCGTTCCGGGTGCCACAGACGTCCGGGCCTCGCGGAGTGGGCCGGTGGACGCGGCGCCGCCGTGCGTACGGCCGCCCGTTCCCGCCTCCCCGCCCTGGCCCCGAGCCGAGCGAGGGAGAGCCCCCACGTGACCATCGCGCCCGCCGATCCGGCCGCAGCGATCGAGAACGACGGCCCCGGGACCGCGCTGTTGCGCACCCTGACCGATCTCACCGCCGACCTCCCGGACACCGACCCCGGCAAGGTCGCCGCCGCCGCGCTCCGCGGCCGGCACCCCGGCTCGGACGAGGCGGAGCTGCGCGAACTGGCCACGGAGGCCGCGGCCGGACTCATCGCCGAGGACCCGGCGTACTCCCGGCTCGCCGCCCGGCTGCTGACGATCACCATCGCCGACGAGGCGGCCGGCCAGGGCGCGGTGTCCTTCTCCGCCTCCGTCGCCGTCGGCCACCGCGAGGGCCTGATCGCCGACCGCACCGCCGAGTTCGTCGCCGCGCACGCCGCCCGGCTGGACGCGACCATCGACCCGGCCGCCGACGACCGCTTCGGCTACTTCGGTCTGCGCACCCTCTACTCGCGCTACCTGCTGCGTCACCCGATCACCCGCAAGGTCATCGAGACCCCGCAGCACTTCATGCTGCGCGTCGCCTCCGGCCTGGCCGAGGACGACTCCGCGCGAGCGCTGGACGAAGTGGCGGCGCTGTACGGCCTGATGAGCCGGCTCGACTACCTGCCCTCCTCCCCCACCCTGTTCAACTCCGGCACCCGCCACCCCCAGATGTCCTCCTGCTACCTGCTGGACTCCCCGCAGGACGAGCTGGACTCCATCTACGACCGCTACCACCAGGTCGCGCGCCTGTCGAAGCACGCCGGCGGCATCGGCCTGTCGTACTCCCGCATCCGCGCCCGTGGTTCGCTGATCCGCGGCACCAACGGCCACTCCAACGGCATCGTCCCGTTCCTGAAGACGCTGGACGCCTCCGTCGCCGCCGTGAACCAGGGCGGCCGCCGCAAGGGCGCCGCCGCGGTCTACCTGGAGACCTGGCACGCGGACATCGAGGAGTTCCTTGAGCTCCGCGACAACACCGGCGAGGACGCCCGCCGTACGCACAACCTCAACCTGGCGCACTGGATCCCGGACGAGTTCATGCGCCGGGTCAACGCGGACGCCGAGTGGTCGCTGTTCTCCCCGGCCGACGTGCCCGAGCTCGTCGACCTGTACGGCGAGGAGTTCGACGCCGCCTACCGCAAGGCCGAGGCGGCGGGCCTGGCCCGCAAGACCATGCCGGCCCGTGACCTCTACGGCCGGATGATGCGCACCCTCGCGCAGACCGGCAACGGCTGGATGACCTTCAAGGACGCCTCCAACCGGACCGCCAACCAGACCGCCCTGCCCGGCACGGTCGTCCACTCCTCGAACCTCTGCACCGAGATCATCGAGGTCACCAACGACGACGAGACCGCCGTCTGCAACCTCGGCTCGGTCAACCTCGGCGCCTTCGTCGACACGGCCTCCGGCGACCTCGACTGGGAGCGGCTCGACGCGACCGTCCGCACCGCGGTCACCTTCCTCGACCGCGTCGTCGACATCAACTTCTACCCGACCGAGCAGGCCGGCCGCTCCAACTCCAAGTGGCGTCCGGTGGGCCTGGGCGCCATGGGCCTCCAGGACGTCTTCTTCAAGCTGAAGCTGCCCTTCGACTCGGCCGAGGCCCGCGCGCTGTCCACCCGGATCGCCGAGCGGATCATGCTCGCCGCGTACGAGGCCTCCGCCGACCTCGCCGAGCGCGGCGGCCCGCTGCCCGCCTGGGAGCAGACCCGCACCGCCCGCGGCGTGCTGCACCCCGACCACTACGACGTGGAGCTGAACTGGCCGGAGCGCTGGGCCGCGCTGCGCGAGCGGATCGCCGCCGTCGGCCTGCGCAACAGCCTGCTGCTCGCGATCGCGCCGACCGCGACGATCGCTTCGATCGCCGGCGTCTACGAGTGCATCGAGCCGCAGGTCTCCAACCTCTTCAAGCGCGAGACGCTGTCCGGGGAGTTCCTCCAGGTCAACTCGTACCTGGTCGACGAGCTGAAGGAGCTCGGCGTGTGGGACGCGCAGACCCGCGAGGCGCTGCGCGACTCCAACGGCTCGGTGGCCGGCTTCGGCTGGGTGCCGGCCGAGGTGCGCGAGCTGTACCGCACGGCCTGGGAGATCCCGCAGCGCGGCCTGATCGACATGGCCGCCGCCCGCACCCCGTTCCTCGACCAGTCGCAGTCCCTGAACCTGTTCATGGAGACGCCGACCATCGGCAAGCTGTCGTCGATGTACGCGTACGCCTGGAAGCAGGGCCTGAAGACCACGTACTACCTGCGCTCCCGCCCGGCGACCCGGATCGCCCGCGCCGCCCAGGCCACGACCATCCCCGTCCAGCAGGCGACGCCCGACGCCGACGCCGTCGCCTGCTCCCTTGAGAACCCCGAGTCCTGCGAGGCCTGCCAGTGACCAGCCGTAACAACAACCTGCTCGACCCGGGCTTCGAGCTGACCCTGCGTCCGATGCGCTACCCGGACTTCTACGAGCGCTACCGCGACGCGATCAAGAACACGTGGACCGTGGAGGAGGTCGACCTCCACTCGGACGTCGCCGACCTCGCGAAGCTGTCCCCGGGCGAGCAGCACATGATCGGCCGTCTGGTCGCGTTCTTCGCGACCGGCGACTCGATCGTGGCGAACAACCTGGTCCTGACGCTGTACAAGCACATCAACTCCCCGGAGGCGCGCCTGTACCTGTCGCGCCAGCTCTTCGAGGAGGCCGTGCACGTCCAGTTCTACCTGACGCTGCTCGACACCTACCTGCCCGACCCGGACGACCGCGCCGCCGCGTTCGCCGCCGTCGAGAACATCCCCTCCATCCGCGAGAAGGCGCAGTTCTGCTTCAAGTGGATGGACTCGGTCGAGAAGATCGACCGTCTGGAGACGAAGGCCGACCGCCGCCGCTTCCTGCTGAACCTGATCTGCTTCGCCGCGTGCATCGAGGGTCTGTTCTTCTACGGTGCCTTCGCCTACGTGTACTGGTTCCGGTCCCGCGGTCTGCTGCACGGCCTGGCCACCGGCACCAACTGGGTGTTCCGCGACGAGACGATGCACATGAACTTCGCCTTCGAGGTCGTGGACACCGTCCGCAAGGAGGAGCCCGAGCTCTTCGACGACGAGCTCCAGCAGCAGGTCACCGACATGCTGAAGGAGGCCGTCGAGGCGGAGCTCCAGTTCGGCCGGGACCTGTGCGGTGACGGCCTGCCGGGCATGAACACCGAGTCGATGCGCGAGTACCTCCAGTGCGTCGCCGACCAGCGGCTCACCCGCCTGGGCTTCGCCCCGGTGTACGGCTCGGAGAACCCGTTCGCGTTCATGGAGCTCCAGGGCGTCCAGGAGCTGACCAACTTCTTCGAGCGCCGGCCGTCCGCGTACCAGGTGGCGGTCGAGGGCTCGGTGGACCTGGACGAGGACTTCTAGTCCCCGCTCCGGCCCACGAGGAAGGGCCCCGCTGCCACGGGGGGAGCGGGGCCCTTCGGCGTACGTGCGCACCCGCGTCCGTACGTACGGGAACGTCAGTCGTTCGGGACGACCGGGTAGCGCGGGGTGCCCTCTTCCATCTGGCGCAGGGCGTCCTTGCGGTCCCGCTTCGACAGCTTGTCGATGTACAGGAAGCCGTACAGGTGGTCCGTCTCGTGCTGCAGGCAGCGGGCGAAGTAGCCGGTGCCCCGCACCTTGATGGGGTTGCCCTGCGCGTCCTGGCCGTGCACCTCGGCGTAGTCCGGGCGGGCCAGCGAGGCGTACGCGGTCGGCACCGAGAGGCAGCCCTCGTTGGAGTCGTCGAGGTGGCGGCGGTCGGCCGGCAGGTCCACCAGGACCGGGTTGCAGACGGCGCCGACGTGCCGGACGCCCTCGTCGTCCATGCAGTCGTAGACGAAGACCTTCAGGTCCACGCCGATCTGGTTCGCGGCCAGGCCGACGCCCTCGGCGGTCCGCTGGCTGGCGAACATGTCGTCGATGAGCCGGCCGAGCTCGTCGTCGAACTCGGTGACGTCCTTGCACTCGCGGTGGAGCACGGGGTTGCCGACGACCGTGATCGGGCGCGAGGTGCCCCGCTCGCGGTGGGCGAGCTCGCGCTCCTCGCAGTCCTCCGTGTCCACGACGAAGCCGTCGTTGATCTGCTCGTCCGTCTCCTGCTGCGCCATGTCCGGCCGCGCCCTTCTGAAAACCCGATTCCGTCGGAGGACAGCCTACGGGCCCGAGCCCACCCGGCTCAGCAGACCTCTTCCAGATCGCGCCACTCGCGGCTGTCCGGGCTGTCCGCGACCCAGCCGTCGAGCAGCCCGCGGACCAGCCCGGCGGGCGCCGCGATGCCGCACTCGCGCTCCGGGACCCACAGCTCGCCGGGCGAGCGGTGGCCCAGCGGGCCGGGGTGGCCGGGCTCGCTGTGGTCGTGCGGGTCCAGGTGCTCGCCCTCGCCCTCGGCGCTGGGCATCGTCGACTCGGAGCAGGCGCGGCAGAGCAGCCGGACGGAGGACGACCAGTCCTCGGCTGCGAAGCCCGCGTCGGCGGCGAGCTGCTCCAGGGCGTCGCGGTCGGCCTCGGTGGCGGCCTCCAGGAGGACCACCCAGGTGGGGACGGGCGAGGGCGCCCACAGCTCGATCTCGTCGAAGACGGGGTAGGAGGGGCCGGCGCTGGTGGTGCGCTCGCCGTTCGGGACGCCGTCGTGCAGCACGACCTCGCCCCAGCGGCGGCCCGAGGACGGGAGCGGGATGGAGAGGACCTCGATGCGCGCCGGGTCCAGGCGACGGCCCCACACGACCTCGGCCTCGCCCTCCGGGGAGAGCCGCACGGCCGCGCTGCCCAGCTCCATGCCGGCCGGCTCGCCGGTGCCCGAGGCGGCTCCCGGGACCTTGAGCCCGTAGGCCTGCCAGGCGCGGCGGGCCAGCGGCCAGTCCTGCAGGGCGGTGGCGGCGATGCCCACGTTCCACCAGTCGGGGGCGCCGGTCTCCTTGTCGAGCAGGGCGACGGCGCGCAGCCCCGCGGCGCGGGCCTGCTCCCAGTCGTGCCGGAACTTGTGGAGCAGGGCCAGGTTGAACCAGGACTCGGACAGCCAGGGCTCCAGGTCCGCCGCGCGCGTGAGCAGCGCGCCCGCGTCCTCGTACCGGCCGTCGCCGATCAGCGTGAACGCGCGGTCGGTGGCCTGCCGCCACGAGGCGGAGGGCCGATGCCGTACCTTCCCGAAGATCCTCACGATTCCCGCCTGCCGGTCGCTTCACCCTCTTGTTCGCATCCAACCATGCCCGGTCGGACACGCGCTCATTACCCATGGGTTACCCCGGAGGAGCTGGGGTGACGCCGCCCCGCGCGAGAACGCGGGCGAGGGATTCCACGACGTCGGGGTGGTAGTCGTGCGCGGTGCCGAGCCGGAGCCGTTCCAGGGCGCCCAGGCCGCCGCCCGGGCTGCCCGCGGCGAGGTCGTCGTAGGCGTTGACGGCCCGCACGATCCGGGCCGGGAGCGGCTGCTCGACGTACGGGTCGGCCTGCCGCTCGACGATCCGGGCGACGGCCTCGGGGACCCCGGTCTGCCGCACCACGGCGGCGCCGAGCAGCGCGATCCTGCGCTGCTCCTCGGCGGGCAGCGGGGCGGTGGCGCCGCCGGCCACCGGGTCGACCAGGGAGAGCTGTCCGATGTCGTGCATCAGCGCCGCGGACTCCAGGACGGTCAGCTCGGGCCCGGAGAGCCCGAGCTCCCGGCCCACGGCCCGGCTGAGCGCGGCCACCCGGTGGGCGTGGCCGGGCGGGGTGCAGCCGGCGATCTCGGTGGCGCGGGCGAGCGAGGCGATGGTCTGCCGACTGGTGGTGCGCACGGCCGCGTACCGCCGGAAGGAGACCTGGGTGAGCAGCAGCGGTACGGCGAAGACGGGCAGCGCCCACAGTCCGGCGACGGCCACCGCGAGGGCCATGACGGCGCCGGTGGCGCACACGGCGGAGCCGATGCCGGGCAGGGCGCGCAGCTCGTCGCGGAGCAGCGGCCCGTAGGGGTGGCCGTTGCGGGCGCGGTGCAGCAGGGCGGCGAGGACGGCGTCGCACAGTGCGGTGAGGAGCAGCAGCAGGAGCAGGAAGAGGGCGTGCGCGGGGCCCTGGCCGAGGTGGGCGGTGACGGCGCCCGCGTTGTAGAGGGGCTGGAAGCAGGCGGCGGTGAAGGCGACGGTGAGGACGCGGCGGGCCAGGTGGTCGAGGTCGGGATCACGTCCGCGGGCCAGGTGCGGGACGGTGCCGACGAGGCCGGCCGCGACGGCCACGGCGACGGTCTGGAGGACGCCGTGGGTGGTGGCCTCGCCGGCGTTCTGGCCCAGCAGGGCGTACGCGAGGGCTCCGGCGGTGGCGAGCGGGGCCGGTTCCCGCTCGCCGGGCTGGGCGCCCCAGCGGGCCAGCTCGCCGAAGGCGATGAGGACGCCGAAGGCCAGGGCGTTGGCGGGCTCGTCCAGGCCGTGCCAGAGGGTGAAGCCGAGCGCGGTGAGGGTGAGCAGGAGGGCGGCACCGTGAACTGCCGTGGTGGTGGTGCGGGCGGTCTTCATGCCGGCCGCCGATCGGAGTGGCCCCGCCGGTCCGCGGGGCCCGGGGCCTCCGCGGCGGAGGGAGGCGTCCGGTCCGCGACCTCCGCGGCGGAGGGCGGCGTCCGGTCCGCGACCTCCGCATCGCTCCGCTCGTTCAGGACGCCGCCACGGCCGGACGCCTCCCTGCCACACTCCGGCCCCGGATCCCTTCCGGCCGTCGGCGCCCGCGGTTCTCGCGGGGCCGGGACGGCGGGCTCGTCCGCCGTGACCTCCGTCTGCCAGCCGTGCTGGTGCAGCGCGCGGGCGAGGGCGTCGACCATGCGGGGGTCGAACTGGGTGCCCGCGCAGCGCTGCAGCTCGGTCAGGGCCGTCGCGACGGGGCGGGCGCGGCTGTAGGAGCGGGTGGAGGTCATGGCGTCGAAGGCGTCGGCGACGGCCACCACGCGCGCGTACTCGGGGATCTGGTGGCCCTTGAGGCCGTACGGGTAGCCGGAGCCGTCCATGCGTTCGTGGTGGTGGAGGATCGCCGTGCGGGCCTCGCCGAGGAAGCCGATGCCGCGGACCATCTCGTGCCCGTACTCGGGGTGGAGTTCGATGACCCGGCGCTCGTCGGGGGTGAGCGGGCCGTCCTTGCGCAGGACGCGGGTGGGGACGCCGAGCTTGCCGACGTCGTGGAGGATGCCGGCGAAGCGGACGACCTCCAGGCGGGGTTCGTCCATGCCGAGCTCTCGGGCGATGAGGACGGAGGCGTGGCCGACGCGCTCGCTGTGGCCGCGGGTGTAGCGGTCCTTGATGTCGACGGCCTGGACGAGGGCCCGGATGGTGGCCTGGTGGGCGGCGCGTTCCCGGTGGTACTGGGCGAAGCCCCAGCAGGAGATGTACATGGGCAGCAGGACGAAGAGGGCGGCCGGCGGGCCGTAGCTGCTGCGCCAGAGGACGGCCATCATCAGGCCTGCCAGGCCGTGCACGGTGTGCGGGGCGAGCGCGCGGCCGAACAGCCCGCGCCACGCGGTGCGCAGCGGGAACTGCTCGGCGGTGGCGCGGATGCCGCCGTCGAGGGCGGTGAGGACGAGGCAGAAGGTGAGGGTCGTGGCTCCGGCCGGGAGCAGGACGTAGGGGAAGTCGGGGGTGTGCGGTCCGAGACCGAGCGCGTCGGGGCAGCGCAGGGCCTGGCCGGTGCGGGCGGCGGCCCAGACGGCGAGGACGAGCTGGGCGGCACGCCACGCCCGGCGCAGGGCGAAGGGCGGGCGCTCCACGCGGGCGAGCAGGGCCCCGGGCAGGGCGGTGAGCGCGGCGGCGGCGGGCGGCAGCAGCAGCGCGGCGGCGAGCAGGACGGGGAAGAAGGAGCCCGTGCCGAGCGGCGCGGGACCGCGCTCGCCGTCGGGGCCGCCGCCGAGGATCCGGCTGGTGAGCCGGCAGCGGGCGGGCAGTTCGCAGACCGGGTGGAGGGCCGCGAGCAGCAGCACCGTCTGCCAGGGCGTGCCGGGGCGTAAGGCGGGCAGGGCGGCCGCGGCGGCGGCCAGCAGGGCACAGCCGATGAACACGCGTGCCGTTCGCGGGACCACCATCACGCCCGCCACGCTAGCGAGTTGGGCTCCGGGGAGCGGCCGGGCGCGGGCGATTCGCACCATCGGGTGATACAAGCCGATGGGCCTATAGACAGACCGGGAGCCGGGCGAGGTGCTCGCCCGGCTCCCGGTTCGCGTGCTGCGGCTACTGCTCCTGCGGGGTCGGGGAGGGTGCGGCCACGTCCTGTTCGGGCACCAGGTGTCCCGAGCGGATCAGCTCGATCCGGCCCATCACCTTGGCGCGCAGGTCGACCGGCACGTCGTCACTGCCGCAGCAGCGCTTGACCAGCTTCTTCACGGCCTGTTCGAGGCCGTACTTCTCCAGGCACGGGGAGCACTCCTCGAAGTGCACCTCGAACTTGGTGCATTCACCGTCGGGCATCTCTCGGTCGAGGAACTCGTAGAGATGGTCCAGGACCTCTGAGCAGTCCGTCTCGTGCGGGTCTCCGCAGCTCATGAGCCCGAGCCTTTCAGATCGTGCGACGACTCACCGGCGCCCGCGGGAACCAGCCCGCGGTCGCGGGCGTAGTCCTCGAGCATGCCGCGCAGCTGGCGGCGGCCCCGGTGCAGTCGGGACATCACCGTACCGATGGGTGTACCCATGATGTCCGCGATCTCCTTGTACGCAAAGCCCTCGACATCGGCGAGATAGACGGCGATGCGGAACTCCTCGGGGATCGCCTGCAGCGCTTCCTTCACGTCGGAGTCCGGCAGGTGGTCGAGGGCCTGGGACTCCGCGGACCGCAGTCCGGTCGACATGTGCGACTCGGCGCGGGCGAGCTGCCAGTCCTCGATCTCCTCGGCGGCCGAGCGCTGGGGCTCACGCTGCTTCTTGCGGTACGAGTTGATGAAGGTGTTCGTGAGGATGCGGTACAGCCACGCCTTCAGGTTCGTGCCCTCGCGGAACTGGTGGAAGGAGCCGTACGCCTTCGCGTAGGTCTCCTGCACCAGGTCCTCGGCGTCCGCGGGGTTGCGCGTCATGCGCAGCGCGGCCGAGTACATCTGGTCGAGGTAGCCGAGGGCGTCCCGCTCGAAGCGCGCGTTGCGCTCCTCGGTCGTCTCCTCGGGGCCTTCGTCGGTCCCTGTGTCGGTCCCAGTGACCGGACCCACCTCCTCCAGCGCTGCGGCGAACCCGAACGCGGACCCGCTCGCTTCGGAGGATAGACGAGGAACCGCTCCGTCCGCCGCCCGAATAGGCGTGCCCTTGGGCGCAGGCAGTACCGTCCAGTCCAGGTCAGCGGCCTGCGGGCGCTGCGGGCAGATGGTCGAACCCATGCGACGGACTCCCTCTTTCCTTGCTCTCCTGTACCGACGTCCGTCACAACAGTGGTCCCGCACTCCACATTCCCGGTGCGGCCGGACGGTCAGCGAAGTGACGCGATCCACCCCGCGACCTCGCGGACGATCATGTCCAGGGCCTCGTCCTGCGTGATCGGGGCCCGCTTGGGCACGGCGAAGCCGTGGTCGCCGTACGGGACCTCGACGAGCGTGTGGTCGCCGGGCGGGAACTCGGCGGGCTTCCCGAACGGGTCGTTGCCGCCCTGGACGACGAGGGTCGGCACGCCGGAGCCGCCCAGTTCGTCACCTCGGGACTTCTCCGGCCTGCCCGGCGGGTGGAGCGGGAAGCTCAGCGCGAGGACGGCGCTCGCGCCGAGCTCGGCGGCCGTGCGGCAGGCGACCCGGGCGCCCGCGCTGCGCCCGCCGGCGATCACCGGCAGGCCGGGCGCGGCGAGCGCGGGCCACAGACCGCGCCACCCGGTGTCCAGGGTCTTCGGCGCGGGCGCGACCTTCTTGCCCGCGACCCGCCAGGGCTGCTCGACCAGGGCCACGGTCACGCCCTCGGCGGGCAGCGCCGCGGCCAGCGCCCGCAGGTCGCGGGCCTCGATGCCGCCGCCCGCGCCATGGCTCACGGCAAGCACGGTCCACGGCTTCTTCGCGGCGTGCCAGGTGATCCGGGCGTCCCCGGCGTCGGTCGGAACGGTCTCGCTCTTCGTCACGGTCACCCGCCCATCCTGCCCCGGCCCGCGGCCGGTCCGGCGGATCGGAGCCGGGGCCTCAGGGCGTTTCCCGCCCGTCAGAAGAGCGTCGCCACCTCCGGGCCCTCCAGCTCCGTCAGTAGCTCGGGCCCGTTGTTGCGTACGTTGCTGACGGCGGTCGCCACCGGGTAGGCGCGCATCAGGCCCTCCGTCGGCGGGGCGAGCAGCGAGCGCAGCTCGTCGAGGCCGGTGCGGGACGGGTCGAGCCAGGCGTCCCAGCGGTCGGGGGTCAGCATCAGCGGCATCCGGGGATGGATGTCGGCCAGCGAGCCCGGCCCCTCGGCCGGGGCCACGCCCAGCGGGCCGGTCTCGGCCTCGGTGGTGACCACCGAGCAGGTCACCCACCAGGCCTGCGGGTGGTCGTCGGGCAGGGTGCGGTCCCGCCAGAACTCGTAGAGCCCGGCCATGGCGAAGACCGAGCCGTCGGCGGGGGTCACGAAGTACGGCTGCTTGCGGGGGCGCTTCTTCCTGCCCTCGACCTCCAGCTCCCGCTCGTCGGCCGCGGTCACCCACTCGTAATACCCGTCGGCGGGCAGGATGCAGCGGCGGGCCGCGAAGGCCTTCTTGAAGGAGGGCTTCTCGTGCACGGTCTCCGCGCGGGCGTTGATCATCCGGGCGGCGCCCTCCGGGTTCTTCGCCCAGGACGGCACGAGCCCCCACTTCAGGACCCGCATCTGGCGAACCGGCCGCCGCGATTCCGCGTCTTTCAGAGGACGCTCCAGGATCGCGTAGACCTCCTTGGTCGGGGCCACGTTCCAGTCGGGCGCCAGGGTCTCCTCCGGCTCCCACTTCTCGACCCCGAAGGCGTCCACCAGGTCCTCGGGTCGCCTGCTCGCCGCATACCGTCCGCACATGAGTGCCACACTGCCACGTCACACCCGTCACCCGACCGCCACCCCGAGACGACGGTGCGACGCACCGGCCCCTTTCCCCGACGTCCCTTCCCACCGAGGAGCCCGTCCGCAAAATGAGCCCTGAACTCGACCTCCTCGGCACCCAGCCCGCGCCCGCGACGTGGATCGTGGTCGCCACGGCGGTCGCCGCCCTCGCGGCGGTCGTGCCCCGCCCCATATGGCGGCTGTCCAGGAACGCGATCACCATCGCCCACGAGGGCGGCCACGGTCTGGTCGCGCTCGTCACCGGCCGCCGCCTCCAGTCGATCCGGCTGCACTCCGACACCAGCGGGCTCACCGTCTCGCGCGGCCGGCCCACCGGCATCGGCATGATCCTGACGGCCGCCGCGGGCTACACCGCGGCCCCGCTGCTCGGCCTCGGCGGCGCCGCGCTGCTCGCCTCGCACCACGTGACGCTGCTGCTCTGGCTGGCCACGGCCCTGCTCCTCGCGCTCCTGGTGATGGTGCGCAACGCGTACGGGATCTTCACCGTCCTGGTGACGGGGGCCCTGTTCCTCCTGGTGTCCTGGCTGGCCGGCCCGGACGTCCAGGGCGTGTTCGCCTACGCGGTGGTGTGGTTCCTGCTGCTCGGCGGGGTCCGTCCGGCGTTCGAACTCCAGGCCAAACGGCGGCACGGCGGCGCCGGGGACTCCGACGCCGACCAGCTCTCCCGGCTCACCCACGTGCCTGCCGCGCTGTGGCTGTTCTTCTTCCATGCGGTCTCCCTGAGCGCCCTGATCGGCGGCTTCCGCTGGCTCCTGGCGTCGTGACTCCCCCGTAAAGTGAGGGCATGACCGAAAGCTCCGCGTCCACCGATCCCCTTACCGGCCTCTGGCCCGCCCCTCATGCGGGCGGCGCCGTCGACGCCACCGTCACCGTGCCCGGATCGAAGTCGGTCACCAACCGGGCCCTGGTGCTCGCCGCCCTGGCCGCCGAGCCGGGCTGGGTGCGCCGCCCGCTGCGCTCGCGCGACACCGTGCTCATGGCGGAGGCCCTGCGCACCCTCGGCGTCAAGATCGAGGAAGGCGTGGGCCCGGACGGCACGGGCGAGGCCTGGCGGGTCATCCCGGCCGGGCTGCGCGGCCCGGCGACCGTGGACGTCGGCAACGCGGGCACGGTCATGCGCTTCCTGCCGCCGGTCGCGGCCCTGGCCGACGGCGCGGTCCGTTTCGACGGCGACCCGCGCTCCCACGAGCGCCCGCTGCACGGCGTGATCGACGCCCTGCGCGCGCTGGGCGCACGCATCGACGACGACGGGCGCGGCGCGCTGCCGATGACCGTGCACGGGGCCGGCGGTCTGGAGGGCGGTGTCGTGGAGATCGACGCCTCCTCGTCGTCCCAGTTCGTCAGCGCCCTGCTGCTCTCGGGGGCCCGCTTCAACCACGGCGTGGAGGTACGGCACGTCGGCGGCCGGCTGCCCTCGCTGCCGCACATCCGGATGACCGTAGACATGCTGCGTGCGGTCGGCGCCCAGGTCGACGAGCCCGAGCACGGCGGCCGCCCCGACGTGTGGCGGGTGGCGCCGTCGGCGCTGCTCGGCCGCGACCTGGTGGTGGAGCCCGACCTGTCGAACGCCCAGCCGTTCCTGGCCGCGGCGCTGGTCACCGGCGGCCGGGTCACCGTGCCCGACTGGCCGGAGCGGACCACCCAGCCTGGTGACGCGCTGCGGGAGATCTTCACCGAGATGGGTGGCTCCTGCGAGCTCACCGAGCGGGGCCTGACCTTCACCGGCACCGGCCGGATCCACGGCATCGACGTGGACCTGGGCGAGGTCGGCGAGCTGACCCCGGGCATCGCGGCCGTCGCCGCGCTCGCCGACTCCCCCTCGACCCTGCGCGGCGTCGCCCATCTGCGGCTCCACGAGACGGACCGGCTGGCGGCGCTGACCAAGGAGATCAACGGTCTCGGCGGCGACGTCACGGAGACCGAGGACGGGCTGCGGATCGTCCCGCGCCCGCTGCGCGGCGGCGTCTTCCACACGTACCACGACCACCGGATGGCGACCGCGGGCGCGATCATCGGCCTCGCCGTCGAGGGCGTGGAGATCGAGAACGTGGCGACGACCGAGAAGACCTTGCCCGACTTCCCGAGGATGTGGACCGAAATGCTCGGAGCCTGAGCCATGCGGCGTTACGGGAAGCACACCGACGAGGACGACATCCGCCAGCGGCCCAACCGCAAGGGCAGCCGTCCCCGTACCAGCATCCGTCCGAAGCACGAGGACGCCGAGGAGGGCATGGTCCTCACCGTCGACCGGGGCCGGCTGACCTGCCTCGTCGACGACCGGGTCGTGCTGGCGATGAAGGCCCGCGAGCTGGGCCGCAAGGCCGCCGTGGTCGGCGACCGGGTCTCCCTGGTGGGCGACCTGTCCGGCGAGAAGGACACGCTCGCCCGGATCGTGCGGATCGGCGAGCGCAGTTCGGTGCTGCGCCGGACCGCCGACGACGACGACCCGTACGAGCGGGTGGTCGTCGCCAACGCCGACCAGCTGGCGATAGTGACCGCGCTCGCCGACCCCGAGCCGCGCCCGCGGCTGATCGACCGCTGTCTGGTGGCGGCCTACGACGGCGGGCTCTCGCCCTTCCTGGTCCTGACGAAGTCGGACCTGGCTCCGCCGTCGGCGCTGCTGGAGCTGTACGGCGACCTGGACATCCCGTACGTCGTCGTGAACCGCGAGGAGCTGTACGACGGCGGGGCGGCGGACCGGGTGCGCGAGCACCTGGGCGGCCGGGTGACCGCGTTCGTGGGGCACTCGGGCGTGGGCAAGACGACTCTGGTGAACGCGCTGGTGCCGCAGGAGCGGCGGCGGGTCACCGGTCACGTGAACGCGGTGACGGGCCGCGGCCGGCACACCACGACCTCGGCGCTCGCGCTGCCGCTGGACAAGGCGGACGGCTGGGTCATCGACACGCCCGGCGTGCGGTCCTTCGGGCTGCACCACGTCGACCCCGCCCGGGTCATCCACGCCTTCCCGGACCTGGAGTCCGGCACGGAGGACTGCCCGCGCGCGTGCAGCCACGACGAGCCGGACTGCGCGCTCGACGCGTGGGTGGCGGAGGGTCACGCGGACCCGGCCCGGCTGGTGTCGCTGCGCCGGCTTCTCGCGACCCGCGAGCGTCGTGAGGGCGACTGACGGGGCGAAGGGGCCGACCGGGCCCGCGGGGCTGACGGCGCGTTCACCCGTCTCGCTCACGTTTGCGGGCGCCGGCTGCTGGTAAGTGCATAATCGCACCAAGTAAGACGAAGCAGTCACCGAGGGCGTGGGAGGCACTGACGATGGCGTGGCTGCTGGTGGTGGTCGCCGGCCTGCTGGAGACCGGATTCGCGGTGTGCCTGAAGCTCTCCCACGGCTTCACCCGGCTGTGGCCGACCATCGCCTTCGCGGCCTTCGCGCTCGGCAGCTTCGGTCTGCTGACTCTGGCGCTGCGCAAGCTCGACGTGGGGCCGGCGTACGCGGTGTGGACCGGGATCGGCGCCGCGGGGACCGCGATCTACGGGATGATCTTCCTCGGCGACGTGGTGTCGACCCTCAAGATCGTCTCGATCACGCTGGTGATCGTCGGCGTCATCGGTCTCCAGCTGTCCGGCTCGGCGCACTGACCCCGCGGCACGGCCGTCGAGGCGACCACGTACGACAGGGCGAGGCGCAGCGTCAGCTCGCAGCCGCGGGCGGCGGTCCCGGGTTCCTCCGCGAGCAGGGCCGCGGCCCGGTCCCTGGCCTGGAGCAGCAGTTCGCCCGGTGACGGTACTCCGGCGTCGGCCCGCCGCTGTTCGGGTACGGCGGCGGCGCGGGTCCCGGTGCGCGCGGGTCGCGGCACGGGCAGCCGCTCGCCCCAGGCGCCGGTGAGCAGGGCGCGCATGACGGGCCGGGCGGCGGCCGCGGCGACGGTCCACTCGGCGACGGCCACGAGCCGGTGCGCGGGCGGCCCCGGCCGGGCGAGTGCGGCCTCCACGCCCCTGAGGTAGAGGTCGGCCTCGCGCCGTACGAGGGCGCGGGCGAGCCCTTCCTTGCTGCCGAACTCGTTGTAGAGGGTCTGCCGGGAGACCCGGGCGCGGGCGGCCACGTCGACCATCCGCACGGCGGACCAGGGCAGCGTGGCGAGGGCCGCGAGGGCCGTGTCGAGCAGGGTCTCTCGGGCAGTCGGCATCGTCGCCTCCCAGCCGGATCGGTTCTGCGCTCAGCGTTGACGGACGGACACGCACTGTCAAGGGCCGCCGCGGGCCGACGCTTCTTCGGGGGATAGAGTTTCGACCATGGCCGATTACCACGACGATCTTCGTCTCGCCCATGTCCTCGCGGATGCCGCGGACGCGGCCACGATGGACCGGTTCCAGGCGCTCGACCTGAAGGTCGAGACGAAGCCCGACATGACGCCGGTGAGCGAGGCGGACCGGGCCGCGGAGGAGCTGATCCGCGGACAGCTGCAGCGCGCCAGGCCGCGGGACGCGATCCTCGGCGAGGAGTACGGCGTGCAGGGCACGGGCCCGCGCCGCTGGGTGGTCGACCCGATCGACGGCACCAAGAACTACGTGCGCGGAGTGCCCGTCTGGGCGACGCTGATCGCGCTGATGGAGGCCGGCGAGACCGGTTTCCAGCCGGTGGTGGGCGTGGTCTCGGCGCCCGCCCTCGGCCGCCGCTGGTGGGCGGCGAAGGGTCTCGGCGCGTACACCGGCCGCAGCCTGGCCTCGGCCACCCGGATCGGGGTGTCGAAGGTCGGCCGCCTGGAGGACGCCTCGTTCGCGTACTCCAGCCTGACCGGCTGGGAGGAGCGCGGCCGGCTCGACGGCTTCCTCGACCTCAGCCGCGCGGTGTGGCGGACCCGGGCGTACGGCGATTTCTGGCCGTACATGATGGTCGCCGAGGGATCGGTGGACATCTGCGCGGAGCCGGAACTGTCGCTGTGGGACATGGCGGCCGTCGCGATCGTCGTCCAGGAGGCCGGCGGCACGTACACCGGCCTGGACGGCCGCCACGGCCCGCACAGCGGGAACGCGGCGGCCTCCAACGGGCTGCTGCACGGGGAGCTGCTCAGCTACCTCGGCGGCTGAGCGGCCGCCGTACCGGAACCGACACGGCGTCAGCCGAGCTGCCACCACGGGCCGGTGGCACCCGTGTGCACCCCCGCGCACCACGCGCGCCCCCTTGTTGAGCGCCGCTCCCGGTGTCACTCTGAGACTCCCCCCTTTGTGAACTTGTGAAAGAGTTCTCGAAGTCACCGAATCGGAGGTGGTCCCCTCCATGCTCGTCCGCGACGCCATGAGCACCGTGATCCTCACCATCGGCCCGGCCCATACGCTCCGTCAGGCGGCACGGCTGATGTCGGCGCGCCGCGTCGGCGCGGCCGTCGTCCAGGACGGAGATGCCGGCGGATTCGGCATCCTCACCGAACGCGACATCCTCAACGCCCTCGGCACCGACCGGAATCCCGACCACGAGACCGCCGACGCCCACACCACCCGGGACGTCGTCTTCGCCGCACCGACCTGGACCCTGGAGGAGGCCGCGGAGGCGATGACCCGCGGCGGCTTCCGCCATCTCGTGGTGCTCGACGACCACGGGCCGGTCGGCATCGTCTCCGTACGCGACATCATCCGCTGCTGGCTCCCGGTGCACAGCGCCGCCTGACGACGGACCGGGAGCGACGCACGACTCCCGACGCACGACGTGCGAGAGGGCCGGACCCCCGTACGGATACGGGAGGTCCGGCCCTCTTCACCTACGGCAGCGACCCTCAGCCACGCAGGGCCTGGACCGCGGCGTCGAGCCGCTTGCCGAAGTCTTCGTCCGCCTTGCGGAAGTTGCCTTGGCGCGATGAAACCGGCCGGGTTCTCGACCCGCCGGCCCTTCTACGGGTCGCGCGGTCACCGTGAAGGTGCCATAGGCGCCGGAGCGGGGAGGGGCTACGCGTCGTAGTTCGTGGTGAAGCAGCCCTTGACCTGGCCCTCATGGATCTCGTAGCCGCTGGGCACGTCCTTCCGGTCGTCCGGGTCGCAGGACAACGTGCGCAGACCGTTCTGGTTCAGGGTCGCGCCGAAGTTGCTGCTCTCGCCGGCGAGCGCGAAGTTCTGGCCGATGGTGAAGCTGCTGCCGTCCTTGGCCAAGGACTCCTGGAACTTGGTCATGTCACCGATGAGGAGCACAGTGACGGGGTTACCCCCCTTGTCGGAGCAGACGGCGCGCTCCTTGATGCCCCAGGCGGGGTCCTCGGCCTCGTCCTTCATGTAGGTCTTGCCCTCGCGGCTCTTCTCGAGCGGGCTGCAGTCCTCTCCGCGCTCGATGATGGCCTTCTGCACGTCAGCCATGGTGTTCGCCTTCGGCAGGCCGTCCAGTGGACCGTCGGAGGCGGCCGTGCCGTCGTCCCCGCAGCCCGTCAGCGTGACGAGCGCGCTCAGCGCGACGGCACCGGTGGCGAGGGCCTTGGTCAGACGCATGTTTCTCCTTGGATCGGTTCGAGTGGGTCAGAGCGCGGCTGCGGCGTCAATGCGACGCTGCGGGTCAACGAACCCGGCGCTCACCGAGGAACTCGATCGCCCGCCGGGTCAGGAGCTCGGCGGCGTCTGGGCCGTAGGACGGCATTGCTGCACAGATACGACAGCCACCCGATCTCGGGGCGAGGTCGGTGCATGGCACTGCCGCCGGAGAGAATTCTGGTTCCACTCGACCTTCCTTTCCATGGCGTACACGCGCAGACAATGGCAGTGGCCAGCTCAGTACCACTCGGCGGCCGGCTTCGAGAACCGCCCGCCGGTGACGAGCAACGCGGCAACGGCAAGGACCAGGAGCTGAAGTTCGGTCGGTTCGAGCGTCTCGGCCTCCCGCTGCACCAGCTGGCCAGGGCCGAGTTCGCAGTGGACTTTGTCCAAGTCGAGCTCTCATCCAAAGTCACACGTATTCGGGACTCCCCCGCGGCGGCTGTTACCCTGACTCCCATGAGTGACCTGTTGGAACGACTGCGCGGCCGCGGCTGGCGGATGACCGCGCAGCGCCGCGTCGTGGCCGAGGTGCTGGACGGCGACCACGTGCACCTGACCGCCGACGAGGTCCACGCCCGTGCCGTGGAGCGCCTGCCCGAGATCTCGCGGGCGACCGTCTACAACACGCTGGGCGAGATGGTCACGCTCGGCGAGGTGCTGGAGGTCGCCACGGACGGCCGCGCCAAGCGGTACGACCCGAACGCGCACCGGCCGCACCAGCACCTGGTCTGCGCCCGTTGCGGTGCGATCCGTGACGTCCACCCGGCGGGCGACCCGCTGGCCGACCTGCCCGACACCGAGCGCTTCGGCTTCACGATCTCGGACGTCGAGGTCACGTACCGGGGCATCTGCCCGAGCTGCGCGACGACCGCCTGACGTCTCCGTGAAGAGCCCCGCCCTGCGGCGGGGCTTTTTCGCGTACAGCCGCACACGGGAACGACGAAGGCCCGGATCCTGAGGATCCGGGCCTTCGTGCTACTGAGTAGCGGGGACAGGATTTGAACCTGCGACCTCTGGGTTATGAGCCCAGCGAGCTACCGAGCTGCTCCACCCCGCGTCGGTGAACCCAACCTTACGGGACCGTTCGGAGCAGAGCAAATCAGTTAGACGGGTGAACCATGTGAGCCGCGTTACGCCGCGGGCACGCCGTGGAACCGGTGCGTCCGGCCCACGGCGTCAGCTCTGTGCGGTTCACGCGGCAAGCTCCTGGCGCGGGTCACGCCGTCAGCTCCTGGTGCAGCGCCTCGCTCAGCCGCGCCGCGCGCTCCGCCACCTCCGCCGGGCCGAGCTCCACCGCGCGGTCGCACCAGCGGCGCCCCTCGGTGAGCTCCCCGCGCCGGGCCGCGAGCAGCGCGAGGCGCAGCGCGGCCCGGCCGTGACCGGCGTGGGCGGCGCGGGTCCACCACAGGGCCGCCTCCCGCTCCGCGCCCTCGCGGGCGAGCAGCAGGCCCAGGTTGAAGGCGCCGTTGCGGGAGCCGGCCTCGGCCGCCTCCCGGTACCAGCGGGCGGCCTCCGCCACGTCGCCGCGGCCGGCGGCGAGCATGCCGACCCGCACCTGGGCGCGGCGGTGGCCCTGCTCGGCGGCCCGCTCGTACCACTCCTCGCACTCGCTCTTCTCCTCGCGCGGGGCGCCGAGGACCGCCGGGCCGGGGGCAGGGCGACGCGCGTCGAGGAGGGTGGCCAGCCGGTAGGCGGCCTCGGCGCTGCCGCCGCCCGCCGCGCACCGCAGATGGCGCTCGGCGGTCTGCTCGTCGCCGTCGCGGAGCCGCGCGATGCCGACCTGGAGGGCGGCCTCGGTGTGCCCGGCGGCGGCGGCGCGCTCGTACCAGGTGAGCGCGGTCCGGTCGTCGTCCCGGCCGGCGTAGAGGATGCCCAGGTTGAACGCGGCGTCCACGCTGCCGGCCTCGGCGGCCTTGGAGAACCACGGCTCGGCGCCGTTGGCGTCGCCGGCCTGGAGCAGGAGCACGGCGAGCGCGTTGGCCGCCTCGCGGTGACCGGCGTACGCGGCGCGCCGGTACCACTGCTCGGCCTGCGCGGTCCGCTCCTGGGCGGCGCAGAGCAGCCCGAGGTTGTAGGCGCCGTTCACGTCGCCCGCGTCCATGGCGGCGCGGTACCAGCGCTCGGCGGTCTGCTGCTCGCCGCGGGCGGCGTGCAGCGCGCCGAGGGCGTTGGCGGCGTTGCCGTCGCCGTCCTGCGCGGCCCGCAGCCACCACACGGCGGCGCTCTCCTCGTCGCCCGCGTCGCGCAGCAGGAAGCCCAGCGCGCAGGCGGCCTTGGCCTCGCCGTCCTTGGCGGAGCTCAGGTACCAGCGGCCGGCCTCCTTGAGCTCGCCTCGCTTCTCCAGGATCGCCCCGAGGTGCAGGGCGGCCCGCCGGTGACCGCGCGCGGCGGCCTGCCGGAACCACTGCTCGGCCTCGGCGAGGCCGTCGGCGTCGCCTGCCGGGGCGCCTCCCGCGGCCACGAGGGGTCCCTCGCCGCCGGCCACCGGGCCCCCGCCGGTGCGGGCGCCCGGGCGCAGCCCCGTGCCCGTGTCGTACGCGTGGGGCCCGCGGGACGGCTCGGTGGCCCGCCGCTCCAGGGCGAGCGCGAGCCGGTACGCGGCCTCGCGGTGGCCCTGCTCGGCGGCGGCGCGCAGCCAGCGCTCGGCGCCGACGTCGCTGCGGTGCTCCAGGAGGTCGGCGAGGGCGTACGCGCCGAGGGCGTGGCCCTGTTCGGCGGCCTGGCGCAGCCAGTACTCGGCGGCGGGTTCGTCGCCGCGCTCCCGGTGGTGCCGGCCGAGCGCGTGGGCGGCCGGCGCGGAGCCGGCGACGGCGGCGACCCGCCACCAGCCGGCGGCCTCGTCCGGGTAGCCGCGCTGGTGCAGCAGGACGCCCAGGTTGTTGGCGGCGGCGCGGTCTCCCTGCGTGGTGGCGCCGCGCAGGTACGGCTCGGCGCCGTCCAGGTCGCCGCGGCGCAGCAGCAGCGCGCCCAGGACGCTCATGGACGCAGCGTCGCCCTTCTCGGCGGCGAGGCGGTGGCGGGCCTCGGTCTCGGCCTCGGTCTCCTGCTCGGCGGTGGTGTCGACGGCCGCATCGACGGCCTCGGCGGCCTCGATGATCTCGTCTGCGGCGTTTCCGGCATGCCGCTGCACAAACCGCCCTGTCTCCAACAGAGTTGCCCTGTCCCCCATAAATACCATCGTCGCACCACCTGCAACCCGCGTACACCTGGTATACCGCAGCCAGTGAGGTCACTTCAGCGTTTTGTCGACATGCCCACAGAGAGACAAGTCAAACACGTATCGCTCCAACTCCCCCCATCCATACCGCTCTTCGCGCCCCTCACGCCTCCGGACACACGCCGAGGGCCCGAATCCTTATGGATTCGGGCCCTCGTCTTGAGTAGCGGGGACAGGATTTGAACCTGCGACCTCTGGGTTATGAGCCCAGCGAGCTACCGAGCTGCTCCACCCCGCGTCGGTAACGCAACCGTATCACGACGCGGGGTGGAGCCTTGACCGGCTATCTGCTCCCGGGGCTCGCCGACGGGCTCGGGGTCGCCGACGGGCTCGCGCTCGCCTGCGGCGTGGGCTTGGCACCGCCCGTGCCGCCCGGGCTCGTCTGGAGCTTCGCTCCCGCGTCCGCGGCGCGCTGGAGCGCGTCCTGCAGCGCCTCCTGGGCCTTGCCGTAGGCCGCCCAGTCCTGCTTCTGCAGCGCCGCCTCGCCGTCGTCGAACGCCTTCTGCGCGTCCGCGATGGCCTGCTTGAGCGCCGCGTCGTTCGTGGTCGGCTGCGTCGGCGGCTTGGTGCCCGGCGGCTGCGTGGCCGGCGGCTCCGCGCCCTTGACCCCGAACACCGCGTTCAGCGCGGCCGTCAGGTTGTCCTCGAACACCGTGGTGTCCTTGGTGGTGTCGCCCTTCGGCTGGTCCGCGTCCACGTAGGACACCGCGACCTTCTTCAGCAGCGGGTACTGCGCGTTGCGGCCCTGCGCGTACACCGGCTCCACGTAGAGGAAGCCGCCGTCCAGCGGGACCGTCAGCAGGTTGCCGTAGATGATGTCGGAGTCGGCGCCCTTCATGTCACGGACGAACGTCGCCACCGACGGCAGGCTGTTGAGCTTGTTCTGCACCTGCTCGGGTCCCGGCACGTCCTCCGTGACCGACAACAGCCTTATCCGGCCGTACTCCTTGCTGTTGGCGTCGGCGTCCACCGCCATGAAGGCACCCAGGTTGGGCCGCCCGTTCGGCGTGAACGTCGTCGTCAGCGAGAACTGCTGCGAGGTGTCCCCGGGCATCTTGATGCTCAGGTAGTACGGCGGGACCGCGTTGCCGTCCTTGTTGGTCGGGTCGTCCGGCACCTGCCAGGCGTCCGAGCCGCTGTAGAACTGCGCCGGGTCCTGCACGTGGTAGCGGGTCAGCAGCTCGCGCTGGACCTTGAACATGTCCTGCGGGTAGCGCAGGTGCGCGAGCAGGTCCGGCTTGATCGCGGAACGCTCCTTGACCGTGCCCGGGAAGGCCTTCATCCAGGTCTTCAGGACCGGGTCCTCGGTGTCCCACTGGTAGAGGTTCACCGTGCCGTCGTAGGCGTCGACGGTGGCCTTCACCGAGTTGCGGATGTAGTTGACCTGGTTCTGCTGGGCGACGACCGCGCGCTGCTGGTTGCCGACCGTCAGGGCGTCCGCGGTGCTCTCGCCCAGCGTGGTGCGCGAGGCGTACGGGTAGCCGTTGGTCGTGGTGTAGGCGTCGACGATCCACTGGATCCGGCCGTCGACGACCGCCGGGTAGGCGTCGCCGTCGATGGTCAGCCACGGCGCGACGGCCTCGACCCGCTCCTTGGGAGTGCGGTTGTAGAGGATCCGCGAACCGTCGCCGATGGCCCCCGAGTAGAGGATCTGCGGCTCGCTGAACGCGACCGCGTACGCCGCCCGGTTGAAGGTGTTGGAGAGGCTGACCCCGCTGTTGCCCTGGTAGCTGGTGGTCTTCTCGCCGTTGTCCTCGTAGTCGAGCTCCTTCTGGGGCCCGCCGACGATCGAGTACTGGTCGGTCTTCTCGCCGTAGTAGATGCGCTGCTCGTACTTCGGGAGCATGCCGGTGGTCGGCAGGCCCTGCTCCGTGAAGACCGGGGAGCCGTTGGCGTCCGTCTGGGTGCCGGTCGCCATGATGGCGCCGTAACCGTGCGTGTAGGTGAAGTGGTCGTTGATCCAGTTCCGCTTCGGGATGCCCTTGATGTTGAGCTCACGCAGGCCGACGACGGTGTCCTTGCCGTTGTAGCGGTCCACGTCCAGGGTGAGCGGGAACTGGTAGTACTTCCGCTTCTGCTCCAGCTGCTGGAAGGTCGGCGACACGACGTTCGGGTCGATCAGGCGGTAGCTGGCCGCCGTGTCCGCGTCGGCGCGCAGCTGGTCCTTCGCCTTCACCGTCGACTTGCCCGAGTAGTCCTCGGCCTTGGTGGAGTCGATTGCGTAGGCCTTGCGGGTCGCGTCGATGTTCTTCTGGATGTACGGCGCTTCCTTGGCCTGCTCGTTCGGCTGGACCTGGAACTTCTGCACGATCGCCGGGTAGAGGCCGCCGATCAGGATCGCCGACAGCACCATCAGTCCGAAGCCGATCACCGGCAGCTGCCAGGTGCGCCGCCACAGCGTCGCGAAGAACAGCACCGCGCAGATGACCGCGATGCAGAACAGGATCGTCTTCGCCGGCAGATAGGCGTTGGCGTCCACGTAGCGCAGACCGGTCCAGTTGCCGGTCGCCTTGAAGTCGCTGGACTTCACCGCCAGGCCGTACCGGTCGAGCCAGTACGCCACGGCCTTCAGGGAGACGAACACGCCGAGCAGCACCGAGAGGTGGCCGGTCGCGGCGGCGGTCGCGCGGGCGCCCGGGCTGGTGATCCGCAGCCCGCCGTACAGGTAGTGCGTGAGGGCGGCGGCGATCAGTGAGAGGACGGCCGCGGCGAAGCCGAAGGCCAGCAGGAAGCGGTACCAGGGCAGGTCGAACGCGTAGAACGCCACGTCGAGCTGGAACTGCGGGTCCTTCTCGCCGAACTGGACCCCGTTCACCCACATCAGCCAGGTGCGCCACTGCCCGGAGGCCGAGGCGCCGGCGATCAGGCCGATCAGGGCCGTGACCGCGAGCAGCACCCACTTCTTGAAGGGCGCGAGACCCATCCGGTACCGGTCGAGGCTCTGCTGCTCCAGCGACATCGCGCTCAGCGGCGGCCGCAGCCGGTAGGCCAGCCAGATGTTCAGGCCGACGGCCAGCGCCATCAGCAGACCGAAGACCAGGAACAGCCCGATCTTGGTCCACAGGGTGGTGGTGAACACGGACGAGTAGTGGACCGAGCGGAACCACAGCCAGTCCGTCCAGAACCCGGCGAACATCACGAACGCCATGCCGAGAACCGCCAGGACGCCCAGCGTCATCAGCAGCGTACGGGCGCGCCGCGACGGCCGGCCGACTCTGATCCTTGGCCCGGAAGGACCTGTGCCGCCTCCGCGGTCCGGCATCTGGAAAGCCAACGTGCGCCCCTCGAGGTTGATGCGTCGAATGCGTCGATAAGCAGGCTCCGCGATCGTAGAGCCCACTGATGCAACTTACTGAGGCTTTACCTAGTTCCCGTCTCCGGGGGAAGAGGAGGCAGGATATTGCCCATGTCCAACGTTTCCCCCTCCGGCCCTCCGATGGCCGCGAGCCCCCTCACCCGCGCCGTGCTCGAGATCGACGAGTACGCGTCGGGCCTCGGCTGGGACCGGCCGGCCCGGCTCTTCGCCCTGGTCGACACCGCCCGGCTGCGCGCCCAGGAGCCCGCCCTCGCCTCCCAGCTGGGCGTCGGCGGCGACGACGCCACCACCACCTACACGCCGATCGAGCAGGACGAGCTGCCGCCCGGCAAGCCGCTCGACGAGTTCCTCGGCACCATCGCCTGGCCCGACGCCGTGGCCGGCTGTGCCCTCACGGTCGAGCGGCAGATGCTGCCGCCGTCGGCCGAGGCCGCCGTGCCGAAGGACCTGAGCGAGGCCCAGCTCGCCAAGTGGGTGGCCCGGCACCCGGACCGCCAGGAGGTCCGGATGACGGTCGCGGTGCTGCGGAACGGGGCCCGCGAGGCCGCGATCCGGCTGCGCGAGAAGGACTCGCCGAACGAGGTGCTCACCGGACCGGACCTGGTTCCGGGGCTCGCGGACGCGCTGGCGGCGACCTTCGAGTCGTAGCGGCCAGGACGTGTCCTCCGGATCGGGCCCGGGACACCGGCAAGATCCGGAAGACCCGCCCTGGGCCCGGCCCGTCCCGGCCCCCAGGCCGTTTCTTTCGGATCAGGGCCGGACGCCGCGGTCCGTCCGGCCCTGATCCGAAACAGACGGCCTAGCTCTTGGAGCAGCTGGGGAGCGACTTCGTGTCGCCCTTGCGCAGCTTCTCCAGCGACTTCGTCGCGTCGTCGATGGTGTCGACCTTGATGAGGGTGAGACCGGCGGGCGTGTCCGAAGCCGCGGCCGCGCAGTTGTCGGCGGGCGTCAGGAAGTACTCGGCGCCCGCCCGGCGTGCGCCGACCAGCTTCATCTCGATGCCGCCGATCGGGCCGACCTTGCCCTTGTCGTCGATGGTCCCGGTGCCGGCGACGAACTTGCCGCCGGTGATCGCGTCCGGGGTGAGCTTGTCGACGATGCCGAGCGCGAACATCAGGCCGGCGCTGGGGCCGCCGACGTCGGCCAGCTTGATGTCGATGGTGAACGGGAAGACGTGGTCGGTGCCGGCCTGGATGCCGACGATCGCCCGGTCGCCCTCCTCCGACTTGGCGGTCCTGATGACCACCTTCTCGGTCGCGGTGGCGTCCTTGTGGGCCTTCTCCGCGGCGGCGGCCGCCTTGGCCGGGACGATCGTGAAGACCACGTCCTGGCCGGGATCGCGCTTGGTGACCTGCTTGGCGACGTCACCGGGCTCCTTGACGGCCACGCCGTCCACGGCGCGGATGACGTCGCCCGCGTGCAGCTTGCCCTCGGCGGGGGTGCCCTTGACGACGGTGGCGACGACCACCCGGGTGGTCACCGGGATGTTCAGCTCCTTGAGGGCGGCGACCTTGGCGCTCTCCTGGGACTGGCTGAACTCCTCGGCGTTCTCCTGGCTCGACTCCTCCTCGGTCTTGCCGTCCGGGTAGAGGGTGTCGTGCGGGACGACGACGCTGTCGTGGGCCAGCCAGCCGTAGACGGCCTCGACCGCGTTCATCCTGTAGTCCGCGCCGGTGACCCGGACCGTCGTCATGTTGAGATGGCCGTCGGTCGGGTAGGTCTTGCGGCCCGAGATCTGCAGGACCGGCTCACCACGCGCCTCGCCGAGGGTGTTCACGGTCGGGCCGGGGCTCATCTCCGAGTACGGGACCGGAATGAGGACGCCGACGCAGAGCAGCGTGATCAGGACCAGGGTGGAGGCGAGCATCGTCGCGGTGCGGCGTGGCATGGAACGACAGTACGGGACTGGTCTGTGAGTGCACCCCTGGGGCGGTCCGTACGGGATCAGCCGGTGGTCGTCACCGGGGCGGCCTCACGCTCGGGCAGCGCCGAAGCGGAAGCGACTGCCGCGGGGCCGGCGGTACCGGTGTGGGACCGCTCCATGGCGTCACGGAAGCGCGCGTATCCCGCGAGCTCGGCGACGTCACCGATCGTCTTGTTCCGCGAAGCCCAGCTTCCCCATATCGCCGCGCCGACGACGGCGAAAAGCGGAATCAGCAACCAAGCCAGCACTGCCATCTCGACCTCCCATCCCCAAGGGTCACGAGTGAGTTGATCAGCAGATTATTCATCCGCGGAACCAACGCTCACGCGCGGGGGCCGGTTACGCAAATCGGGGCGTTCGACTACGGGTGGTCGGCGTGGCGCCTTGCCAGGAACCGTGCATGGCGAACCCCCGGGGTGAACGCTCAGCAGGCCCCGGCCCTCCCCCGGCCTTCGGCCGGGAGCCCCAGGCAAGGGGTGAGCGCTCAGCAGGCGCCGACCCACTCCTCCGTGCCGTCCGAGAACTTCTGGTGCTTCCAGATCGGGACCTCGTGCTTCAGGTCGTCGATCAGCTTGCGGCAGGCCTCGAAGGCCTCGCCGCGGTGGGGACAGGAGACGGCGACGACGACCGCGAGGTCACCCACACGGAGGTCACCCACCCGGTGGACGGCGGCCAGGGCGCGGACCGGGTAGTCCGCGACGACCTTCTCCGCGACCCGGCGCAGCTCGGCCTCGGCGCTGGGGTGGCAGGAGTAGCCCAGCGCGTCCACGTCGGCGCCGCCGTCGTGGTTGCGCACCGTGCCCACGAACAGGGTCGTGCCGCCCGCCGCGTCGTCGCCGACCGCTCGGAAGACCTCGTCGACCGAGAGCGGGGTGTCCCGGATCGCGAGGAGCTTGATGGGGTCGTCCGCGGCCCGCTCGCCGGGGTGGTCGCCGTGGGCGTGGTTCTCTGCCATGGCTCCATCGTGCCGTACGGCACGGACAGCGCGGAATAGCGCTTTCCGCCGGTGGCGCGCGGCCCTCCGTAGGAGGGTCCTACAGGCCGCGCCGCTTCCGCATCTGCCGGACCAGGGCCGCCGTGCCCAGGAGGGCCACCGTCGCGCCCGCGGCGCCCGCCGCCGTCGCGTCCTTGCGGCCGAGGCGACGGCCGGCGACCGTGTGCCGGCCCTGGACCTCCTCCAGGAGCGCGGCGAGCACCTCCTCGTTGGTCCACTGCGGCCGCCAGCCGGCGTCGTGCAGCCGCCCGACGCTGACCACCCACGGGTACATCGTGTACGCGAGGTCGCCGGCCGGGGACGGGGTCAGGCCGATCCGGTGCAGCCGGGCCGCCGCGCCGAGGGCGACCGCCGAGGGCAGCTCCATGCGCCGGATGCCGGAGAGCTCCTCGACCTCCTCCTGCTCGAGCCAGCCGTCGCAGCCGACCGCGAACTCGCCGTCGACCTTCTCCAGGGCCGCGTACTCCAGCGCGCTGACCAGGTCGTCGACGTGGCAGAACTGCCAGGTGGGGCGCGATCCGGCGACCACCAGCAGCCGCGGCGACTCGAAGTAGCGGGTCAGCGCCGTGTCCGTGCCGCCGACCAGGACCGCGGGCCGGACCACCGTCACGTTGAGACCGGGGTGGGCGCGCGGGGCGCGGCGGGCGAGCCGCTCGATCTCCAGGAGGTCGCCGACGCCGGTGGCCTCGGCGGTGGCCCGCAGCTCGGCGTCCTCGGAGAGCGGGATGTCGTTGTCGGGCAGCGCGCCGTAGACCATCGCCGAGGTGCACAGCACCACCCGGTGCACGCCGGCCGCCGCCGCGGCGGTCAGCACGGTCTGGGTGCCGCGCACGTTGTACGCGGTGCGCGCGGCCGGGTCGGTCTCCAGGTCGAGGTCGACCGCGAGGTGCACGACGACGTCCGCTCCGCGCAGCTTCTCGGCGATGGCCGGGTCGCGCACGTCGAGGATGTGCCACTGCGCCTCCGACACCTCGCCGCGGCGCTCGTCGATGGCGATGACCTGCTTGACCTCGTCGGACTCGGCGAGGCGCCGGGTCAGCAGGTCACCGATGCCGGACGCGGCACCGGTGACCGCGACGACGGGGCCGCGCGCGGCGGACCGGGTTGAGTGGTTTCGCGCTGCGCGAACCTGAGGGTCAGGGGAACTCACCGGGCGTCTCCAGCGGTTGTCTTCAGTACGTACCCGAATGACGCGTACGTACCAGGTGGCGTCCATCCTGCCCCAGGCCACGGCCCGGCGGAGCACCGAGCCCGGATCCGGTGCGGATGTCATGTGGTGGCTCGCCGGTCGGGCCGGTCGCGAGCCCGGCCCGACCGGCGAGCCACCACCTACGCTGGTGGTGTGGAGTCGGGGAGGCGAGCCGAGCCGAGAGCCCGCCGTCGGCAGGAGCCGGCGGCCTGACGAGCCGAGGAAACCTGTGAGTGACACCCCATTCGGATTCGGCCTTCCGCCGGAGGAGCCGGAGAACGGCGACGAGGGCAAGAAGAAGGACCCCGCCGGAGGTGGCCAGGGGTCCGGTGGCCAGGGCGGCAACCCCTTCGGGGCGAACCCGTTCGGCTTCGGCGTGCCGGGCATGGGCGGCCAGGGCGGCGCGGACAATCCGTTCGCCGCGATGTTCGGCAACCTGAACCCCCAGGACCTGGGTGCGGCCTTCCAGCAGCTCGGCCAGATGCTCAGCTACGAGGGCGGCCCGGTCAACTGGGACATGGCCAAGCAGATCGCGCGCCAGGTGGTCGCCCAGGGCACGGCCGACGGCACCAAGGACGCCAGTGTCGGCCCGGCCGAGAAGGCGGCGGTCGAGGAGGCGGTGCGCCTGGCCGACCTGTGGCTCGACCAGGTGACCTCGCTGCCCTCCGGCGCGAGCACGGCCGTGGCCTGGAGCCGCGCCGAGTGGGTCGAGGCGACCCTCCCGGCCTGGAAGCAGCTGGTCGACCCGGTCGCGGAGCGGGTCGGCGCGGCGATGGGCGACGTGCTGCCGGAGGAGATGCAGGCCATGGCGGGCCCGCTGATCGGCATGATGCGCTCCATGGGCGGCGCCATGTTCGGCCAGCAGATCGGGCAGGCCGTGGGCGTGCTCGCGGGCGAGGTCGTCGGCTCGACGGACGTCGGCCTGCCGCTGGGCCCGGCCGGCAAGGCGGCGCTGCTGCCGCTGAACATCGAGGCCTTCGGCAAGGACCTGGGCGTGCCCGCGGACGAGGTCCGGCTCTACCTGGCCCTGCGCGAGGCCGCCCACCAGCGGCTCTTCGCGCACGTGCCGTGGCTGCGCTCGCACCTGTTCGGCGCCGTCGAGGGCTACGCCCGGGGCATCAAGGTCGACACCTCCAAGCTGGAGGAGGCGGTGGGCCAGCTGGACCCGACCCACCCCGAGCAGCTGCAGGAGGCGCTCCAGCAGGGCATGTTCCAGCCGGAGGACACGCCGGAGCAGAAGGCGGCCCTGGCCCGTCTGGAGACGGCGCTCGCCCTGGTCGAGGGCTGGGTGGACGCGGTGGTCCACGAGGCCGCGAAGTCCCGCCTGACCTCGGCGGACGCGCTGCGCGAGACGCTGCGCCGGCGTCGGGCGACCGGTGGTCCCGCCGAGCAGACCTTCGCCACGCTGATCGGCCTCGAGCTGCGTCCGCGCCGGCTGCGGGACGCCGCGCGGCTGTGGGCCTCGCTCACCGACGCGCGCGGCGTGGACGGCCGGGACGGTCTGTGGGAGCACCCGGACATGCTGCCGACGGCGACCGACCTGGACGACCCGGACGGCTTCGTGCACCGCGAGCACATGGACTTCTCCGAGCTCGACAGGATGCTGGGCGAGGCGGCGAAGGGCGACTCCGACGGTTCCCGGGACGGGGACGACGAGAAGTGAGCCTGCGCGACGACGCGATCCTCGTCCTGAAGGGGTACGAGGACCAGCCGGAGCTCCGTGACGTCTACCTGGAGCACCTGGCGGAGCACGAGGACGGCATGTACAAGCCGTGCACGGCCGGTCACCTCACCAGCAGCGCGCTGGTGATCGACCCCACGCGCGGACGGGTGCTGCTGACCCTGCACAGGAAGCTGAACATGTGGCTGCAGATGGGCGGCCACTGCGAGCAGGGTGACCCGACGGTCGAGGCGGCGGCGCTGCGCGAGGCGACGGAGGAGTCCGGCATCGCGGGGCTGAGCCTGCTGCCCGGCGGTCCGGTGCGGCTCGACCGGCATCCGATCCCGGCGCCGTGCCACTGGCACCTGGACGTGCAGTACGCGGCGCTGGCCCCGGCCGGGGCCGCGGCGCAGATCAGCGACGAGTCGCTGGACCTGCGCTGGTTCGGTTACGACGAGGTGGCCGGCGTGGCGGACACGTCGGTGGTGCGGCTCCTGGAGGGCACGCTGAAGCGCCTGTGACACACGGGTGAGGGGCGGTCGCCACGGCGACCGCCCCTCACCCGTGTCCGTCGCGGCTCAGTTCCAGGCGTTGTTCTGGTTCTGGGCGCGCGAGCCGTGCTGGCCGACGCCGAACTGGGCGGCGACGCCCTGACCGAGGGCGGCGTTCTGCGGCGGCATGACCTCGCTCGGCTGGACGAGGGCGAAGCCCTGGCCGAGGAAGCTGAGCTCCCAGCCCTCGCCGGTGTTGCCGCGCCGGCGCATGACGCTGCTGTTGACCGTCTGGGCCTGCATCTGCACCCGGAGTCCGGTGGACCAGGCGACGATGGCGTCCGCGTCGACGCTGACGTACTTCTCCGGGGTGACCTGCATCATCAGCGGCTGGCCCGAGGTCATCAGGGCGACCTTGCCGCGGCCGGAGATGTTCAGCTGGTACTTGCCGGTGCCGGAGATGCCGTACTGGCTGTCCACGGCGATGACCTCGGTGTGCAGCGTCGAGTCGAGCGCCAGGACGTACGAGCTGTCGACGGTCAGGCCCTCCTGCTCGACGTCCACGACGTGGATGTACTGGGCGAGGTTGGCGAAGTAGACCGTGCCCTGACCGGAGCAGCGCATCAGGTCGAGGCCCTCACCGGTGCGGGCGCGGGCCCGGCGCTGGTTCGGGGTCTGGTACTCGCCGTCGAAGTCGACGAGGCCCTGGTAGGCGACCATCGCGCCCTTGCGGGCCAGGATGTCGTCCGAGCCGCCCAGGGTGACCCGCAGCAGCTGCGGGTTCTGGATGACGTAGCGGTCCTGGCTCTGCTGTTCGGCGTGGTTGAAAAGCGGGCTCTGCATGGTGTGTTCTCGCTCCCCCTCAGCCCCGGACCCGCAGGCGGTCGGTGCTGTCCTCGCTCGGCTGTACGACGACGATGCCCTGGCCCGAGAAGGCCATCTGGTACGCCTCGCCGCTGCCCCGCCCGATGAGCGAGCCGGCCTTGAAGCTGCGCTTGCCCTTCACCTTGAGGGCCGGCGACCAGGCGACGAGCGCGTCCGGGTCGACGTACGTCTCGTCCTCGCCACGGCCGCAGTCGACGACGATCGGCGTGCCGCGGGAGGTGAGGGCGACCCAGCCGGTGCCCGCGATCTCCACGTTGAACAGGCCCTGTCCGGCGAACTTGGCGAGCCCCTTGACCCGCTCGACGCCCCACTGGAGGTGGGCGTCGAAGGCGAGCACGTTGGTGCCGTTGACGGAGACCGAGTCGTTCTGGAGGTTGATCACGACGACGTCGGCGCCGTAGTCGGCGAGGTAGAGCAGCCCGTCGCCGGAGCACTTCATGACCGGGGCGCCCTCTCCGGTGGCCCAGGCCTGCGCGACCTGGCGGATGGCGGGCGGGTTGGGCTCGTAGCTGATGAAGCCCTCGTAGGCGACCATCGAGCCGGTGCGGGCGTACAGGTCCTGGCCGGAGGCCATGGCGACCTTCAGCATGGAACGGCCGTGGTTCTCCATCCGGGCCGTGATCGGGGTCGGGGCGTAGCCCGCGAGTTGCTGGTTCATGGTTCCGGGCTCCCTCAGACCTCGTAGGGCTGGACGACGATGAAGTTGCCGGGCGCGCCCCGGAACTGGAGGTTCACGGTCTCTCCGCTGTGGCCGGGGTACGCGTTGCGGCGCAGCCTGACCTGGCTGGAGAGGATGACCTGGGAGGCGGCCGACCAGGCGACGACGGCGTTGCAGTCGGCGAAGGTGGTCGGCGTGACGGGCAGCACGACCGGGATGCCGTGGGTCTTCACGACGACGGTGCCGGTGCCCTGGAACTGCATGGTGAACAGGGCGCCGCCGGGGATGCCGTGGCCCTCGATGCGCCGGACCTCGTACTGCAGCGACTCGTCGAACGCGAGCACGCTCTCGGCGGAGACGCAGATGGCGTCGCCCTGGAGCTCGATCGGGTGCAGGTGGGCGCCGTCCTCGGCGAGGAACACCTGGCCGCGGCCGGTGCAGCGCATCAGCTGCATCTCCTGGCCGGTGGCGTTGCCGACGATCCGGCCGGTGAACCCGGCTCCCTTGTGGGCGAACTCGACCTTGCCCTGGTACATGACCATGGAGCCCTGCCGGGCGAGGACGGGAACGCCGCCCATGGCCAGGTCGACCCGCATGAGCTGCTGGTTCTGCGGCGTCCAGCGGGCGCCGGTCGCGGTCTCCTTGTACGGCGCGAGCGCGGCGGCGAGCCCGGCGCCACCGGCCGGCACGCCCTGGGGCACGCCCTGCGGCACGCCGGGCTGCTGCGGGAACTGGCCGGGGGCCTGGCCGTACTGCGGCTGCTGACCGTACGGGGCCGGGGCGGGCTGCCCGTAGGGCGCGGGCGCGCCGTGCGGCGGCGTCTGGCCCGGGACCTGGCCGTACTGCGGCTGCTGCGGCGGCTGGCCGTACGGGCCGGGGGCCGGGGCGGGTGCCTGAGGCGCCTGCGGCGCCGGAGGTGCCATGGGCGCGGCCATCGTCGGGGCGTGGTGCACGTGCGCGGGGGCCGGGGCGGGCGCGGGAGCGGGCGGGGCGCCGAACGCGGGCGCGGGGGCCGGGGCGGCCGGAGCCGGGGCCGCGGGGGCCGGGGCGGCGGGGGCGCCGAAGGCGGGCGGCGCGGCGGCCTGGGCCGGCGGGGCGAAGCCCGGCGCGGCGGCGGGCGGCTGCTGGGCCGCGGGCTCCTCCTCGGCGACCTCGCCGCCGAAGTTCTTCAGGAGCGCTTCCAGGCCTCCGTCGAAGCCCTGGCCGACGGCGGCGAACCGCCACACGTCCTTCAGGTAGAAGTCGCCGAGCATCACGGCGCGCTCGGTGGAGAACTCCGCGCCGGTGAACGCGTACCGGGCGACCTCCTCGCCGCCCGCCACGATCCGGATCCAGCCGGGACCCACCTGCGACATCTGCCCGGCGCCGTCGATGGTCGCGGTGAAGGACAGCTTGTGGATGTGCGCGGGGACGCGGTCCAGCGTCACGCGGAAGGACTCCGTGTCGCCGGCCTGCGCGCCGAGCAACTGGATGGACTCCTCCGGCGACTTGGGCTGGTTGAAGAAGACGAAGTAGCGGTCGTCGGAGAGCCGCTCGTCGGCGTCGAGGCCGAAACAGCTGATGTCGAAGGTCAGACCGGGCGCCGAGATCTGCACGCCCACGTACAGATCCGTCCCCGCCGTGAGATCACTGATCTTGGCCTTGTGGCCGCGTTGGAATTCCCTGGCCATGTGTGACGACCGTCCCCCATCCCGAAATGACGAATGCGTCGCGCCAGGCTAACGGGTGGCCGAGACATTGCGGCAGGCCCGTACCCGTTCGGTACAGAACCGGAGCAATACGCGGCTCAGTCCTCGCGGGCGTCGGACAGGTGCGGCAGCCGGCCGGCCGCGGCCACGCCCTCCAGGTAGCCGCGGGCGCGCTCGGTGCGCGGATAGGCCTCCAGGAGCCGCCAGAAGCGGGGTCCGTGGCCCGGCACGAGGAGGTGCGCCAGCTCGTGGCAGAGGACGTAGTCGACGACGTACTCGGGCATTCCCTGGAGCCGGTGGGAGAGCCTGATGCTTCCCTCGGAAGGGGTGCACGAGCCCCAGCGGGTGTTCTGGTTCGTCACCCATCGGACGGACGCGGGGCGGGCCCGGCCGTCGAAGTACTGCTCCGAGAGCTGCGCCGCCCGTTCGGTCAGTTCCCGGTCGCCGCGGACGCTCCGGCTCTCCTGGGCGGCCAGTTTGTCCAGCATGACGGTGACCCACCGCCGCTCCTCCGCCTCCGACATCCGGGCGGGGATGAGCACGATGGTGCGGTCGCCCTCGCGGTAGGCGGAGACCGTTCTCCTCCGGCGGGAGCTCCTGCGGACCTCGACCGCGCTCGTCCCCGAGCCGCGGGGCGGGCTGCTTGTCACGCTGGGCTGTGGGTCGGCCGACACGGCCCCGACGTTACCCGCCGGCGGCGGGGGAAGTCCCGCACCATCGCATTCGAATGATTAATGCCTCAGTCCTGTGGACAACTCTCCGCACCGCTCGCGCCGTCCGGGCAACCTGACTCGTGGAACCGATGGGACACGGTGGGGAACCGAGTTCGGGGGGTGGCTTGATGCATCCGATGGTGAAGCCGGCGCTGCGGCGCGCCTGGCGGAACATGCGGTACGTGCAGTTCGGGGTGACGCCGGCGCACGCGGTGGTCCTGGGACCGGTGGACACGACGACGGGCAGTCTGATCGGCCTGCTCGACGGCACGCGCGGCATGGATCTGCTGCGGGCGGAGGCGGCGGCGCTCGGCCTGCCCGAGGGCCGTCTCGACGCCCTGCTCGCCCGGCTCGCCGCGGCCGGGCTGATCGCCGACGCCTCGGTACGGCCACCGGGCGGGCCGCCGGGCTGCCTGGACGGGGGCCAGGACGGCGAGCCCGGCGGCCGGGCGGACCCGGCGCTCGATCCGGTGCGTGCCGATCTGGCCTCGCTGTCGGTGGTGCACCGGGCGCCGGACGGGGCGGCGCGGGCGCTTGCCGCGCGGCGCGCGCTGCGGGTGCAGGTGCGCGGGGCGGGACGGGTGGGCGCGGCGGTGGCGGCGCTTCTGTCGGCGGCGGGGGTCGGACGGGTCGAGGTCCTGGACGCGGGCACGGTCGCGCCGTGGGAGGTGTCGCCGGGCGGACTGCCGCCGGAGTCGGTCGGCGAGCGCCGCGCGGTGGCGGCCCGCCGTCTGGTGACCCGCACCGCCCCGGGCGGCCGCCCGCACCGCCCCGGCCCGCCCGGAGGCCGGGAGGGAGAGGGACGGGGCCGGAGAGGGGGCGGGGGCGGGGAAGCCGGGGTCTCGCTCGTGGTGGTCGCCCCGCGCGACGGCCTCGGCGCCTACGTCCCCGACCCGCTCCCGGCCGAGGCCTGGATCGCCACCGGCACGCCCCACCTCTATGCGGGAGTGCTCGAAGCCACCGGTGTGGTGGGTCCGTTGGTGCTGCCGGGCGGCACGGCCTGCGCGGGCTGCATGCAGCGGGAGCTGGCCGACCGGGAGCCGGTGTGGCCACGGCTTCCGGCGCAGTGGCGCTCGGGGCGGCCGCATCCGCTGCCCGCGTGCGACGTGACGCTCGCGTCGGCGGTCGCGGGCCTCGCCGCGGCGCACGCGCTGGCGTTCCTGGACGGCGACCTGCCGTCGAGCACGTGGGCGCGCTGGGAGGTGTCGCTGCCGCTGCTCGAGTGGCGCTCGGCGCCGGTCCGGGCGCACCCGGCGTGTCCGTGCGGGGCGCGCCGCGGCGGGGAGGGGGAGCATGCGACGGCGGCTCGAGCGGCGCACGACACAATGGCGGGGTAGGGCCTGCCCCGAGGGCCCTGGCTCCGTGTGGAACTGCAGTCTGGGACTTGGAGGGCGTATGTCTGATCTTCCCCGGAAGGCGGTCACCCGGACCGCGAAGCTGGCCGCGTTGCCCCTGGGCTTCGCCGGGCGGGCCACGTGGGGTCTGGGAAAGCGGATCGGCGGGAAGTCGGCGGAGCTCGTGGCGCGCGAGCTGCAGCAGCGCACGGCCGAGCAGTTGTTCAAGGTGCTCGGCGAGCTCAAGGGCGGGGCGATGAAGTTCGGGCAGGCCATGTCCGTCTTCGAGTCGGCGTTGCCGGAGGAGATCGCCGGCCCCTACCGTGCGGCGCTCACGCGGCTGCAGGACGCCGCTCCGCCGATGCCGACGCGGACGGTGCACGCGGTGCTCGAGGAGCGGCTGGGCGAGGGATGGCGGGACCTGTTCCTGGAGTTCGAGGACAAGCCGGCGGCGGCCGCGTCGATCGGGCAGGTGCACCGGGCGGTGTGGCACGACGGCCGCGAGGTCGCGGTGAAGGTGCAGTATCCGGGCGCGGGCGAGGCGCTGCTCTCGGATCTGACGCAGCTGAGCCGGTTCGCCCGGCTGCTGGGTCCGCTGGTTCCCGGCATGGACGTGAAGCCGCTGATCACGGAGCTGCGGGACCGGGTCTCCGAGGAGCTGGACTACGGGCTCGAGGCCGAGGCGCAGCGGGAGCACGCGGAGGAGTTCGCGGACGACCCGGACGTGGTGGTCCCGGCGGTGGTGCACCAGTCGGAGCAGGTGCTGGTCACGGAGTGGATGGACGGCGTCCCGCTGTCGGAGGTGATCGCGGACGGCACGCCGGAGCAGCGCGACCGGGCCGGACAGCTCCTTGCCCGGTTCCTCTTCTCGGGGCCGGCGCGCACGGGTCTGCTGCACGCGGACCCGCATCCGGGCAACTTCCGGCTGCTGCCGGGGCCGGAGGGGGAGGATGACGACTCGTCCGCTTCGTGGCGGCTCGGCGTGCTCGACTTCGGCACGGTGGACCGGCTGCCGGGCGGGCTGCCGGAGACGATCGGCGCCTGTCTGCGGATGACGCTGTCCGGGCAGGCAGAGCCGGTCTACGAGCTGCTGTGCGCGGAGGGCTTCGTGAAGAAGTCCATCGCTCTGGACCCCGACGAGGTCCTGGAGTACCTGCTCCCGATCATCGAGCCGGCCGAGGTGGAGGCCTTCGGTTTCACCCGCGGCTGGATGCGCGCCCAGGCGGCGAGGATCGCCGATCCCCGCTCCCCCGCCCACCAGTTGGGCAAGCAGCTCAATCTGCCGCCCTCGTACCTGCTGATACACCGTGTGACGTTGAGCACGATCGGGGTGCTGTGTCAGCTGGGGGCGACGGTGCGGCTGCGGGACGAGCTGGAGGAGTGGCTGCCGGGCTTCGTCGCCGAGGACGAGTAGGGCCGGCCAGGCCCCGGGGCCTGGCCGGGCTTCGGCCCCGGCCGGGTCACCACCAGGAGGAGTCGAGGCGGCCCTCGATGGCCCTGATGTTGGCGCGGGCGCAGTCCTCGCAGAAGTACTGGCGGGTGCCGTTCTCCACCGAGCAGGTCCAGGTGACGGGCAGCTCCGGGGCGGTTTTGCCGCAGCGGGCGCACACGATGAGCGGCTCGTCGGCAGAGGCGTCGTTCACCTTGGTGACGATAACCCGCCGAGCGCCCGTGTCCGGGGCAACGCACCGCGGGGGCCGGTCCGTTCGGACCGGCCCCCGCGGTTTCAGGGTCTGCCTGGCTCAGTGCATGACGGCCATGGCGATCGCGCGGCGGGCGCGCATCGACACGCGCTCGGCGCGCCGCTGCATGCGCCGGGCGGCGACCAGGCGCGAGGCCTGGCGTACCGCGTCGGCTTCCCGCAGGCGGTCGTGCATATGGGCACGGGCCAGGGCTTCTGGGATGAGTTGCATTTCACGGGTCCTGTTCTGGCGCGAGCGCTTCGCGCCACTGATCGAAACGTCTGGAGTCGCGGAGCCGGAGGGCTCGTGGGCGGACGAGGTCATCGGGGCCTGCTTCTGGGGATCGTGCGTGAGGGGGCGGTCGACGGTTCCGAGGGCGTTCATGCCGCAACCGGGTTCTTGCGCGGGCGGCCACGGGGCCGCTTGCGGGCGACGACCACGCCCTGGACGAAGAGCTCTCCACCCCAGACGCCCCAGGGCTCGCGCCGCTCCTTGGCGCCCGCGAGGCAGGCTTCCATGAGCGGGCAGGTCCGGCAGAGCGACTTGGCGTACTCGACGTCGGCCGGGGACTCGGCGAAGAAGACCTCGGGGTCGTACGAGCGGCAGGGGACGGGTACGCCGAGGTTCTCGATGGCGTCGTCGAGCGCGGTGAGCGCGGTGAGGGGGGTCAAGGTGGAGTCCTCCGTGAGGCAGGGCGGGGGGATCGTCTCGGAAGGCGGTACGGACGGGGCGTGCGCTTCGAGTTGCACGGGTTTGTCTTCCTCGTCTGTCGTTCCGGCCTGTTGGCCGGGTTTTCTGTTGGTACCGGTCACTGCTGGTCCCGAGGCCCCCTCGCTCCGTCAGCCCCGTTCGGGGACAAACAGAAGGGCCGCGGATCCCTGATGGGGTTCCGCGGCCCTGAAGGCGCCGGCCTGATCGTCGATCAGGCTGGATCACTCCAGGGTTCGAGCCCACGGAAGGCCCACATCGTGTGGTGCTGCTGCGTCGTCCGCTGAATGCCGGCACCGGTCGCCGCGAAGCCGTAGGCAGCGGCCTTGGCCTTGCCCACTACTGCTGCTGCTTCCAGTGCCTTGGTCGGTCGCTCATTGCGCTCGAGGCGGTCCATCAGCAGACCGGACATGCCCAGAGGCAGACCGGCGCCGGACAGACCGGTGCCAAAGAGCGCGGAGGACGCGGAGGCGGCGAGGCCGAGCGAGCATGCGGAGACGACGACCGAGAGATCGGTCATTTTGGCGGTGCTGGTCTTGACGTTCTTGATGCTGATCACTGGAATCGCCTCCTCTCGGCGTCTCGGAGGGCTCGGTGTGAGCCGGACCCTCATGTTCATTTGGACAAGTACAGCACGAAGACAGGGCTTCCAAGAAGCCGCTGTGTCGTGGTTAAGAACCTATGGGGCTTGACGGGGCGGGCGCAAACTATTTTTCCCACGAGTTTTTCTCAGGCCTCCTCGTGGCTTCCTCCGGGCTCTTCACCTGCGCAGATGGCCAGTACGTCGGCGCCGAAACGATCGAGCTTGCGGGCCCCGACCCCCGAGATCGTGACGAGCTCCCCGTCGGAGGCCGGCACGCGCTCGGCGATCGCCATGAGCGTCTTGTCGGTGAAGACGCAATAGGGCGGCTGGCCGAGCTCGCGGGCCTGCTCCATGCGCCACTCGCGCAGCCGCTCGTACAGTCCCTCGTCCATGTCGGAGGGGCAGTCCTCGCAGCGCATGAGCTTCATCTCGCCGGCCTCGGTGAGAGTGGCGCCGCAGACCCGGCAGAGCACCGGTCCGCGCCGCTTGCGCCGCCCCGGGCCGCTGCCCCGGTCGATGCCTCCGCCGACGCCCGTGCCGCCGGCGCCGACCGGGCCGAGCGGGCCGGAGCCGGGCCGCAGGCCCTTCAGGAAGCGGCTGGGGCGCCGGGAGGCGCGGCCGCCCGGGGAGCGCGAGAGCGCCCAGGACAGCGACAGGTGGACCCGGGCCCGGGTGACGCCCACGTAGAGCAGCCGGCGCTCCTCCTCGACCTGCTCGTCGGTCTTGGCGTAGGTGATCGGCATCATGCCCTCGGTGAGGCCGACCAGGAAGACGGCGTCCCACTCCAGGCCCTTGGCGGCGTGCAGCGAGGCCAGGGTGACGCCCTGGACGGTGGGGGCGTGCTGGGCGGCGGCCCGCTCGTCGAGCTCGGCGACCAGGTCGGAGAGGGTGGCGCCGGGCTTGGCGCGGGCGAAGTCCTCGGCGAGCCGGACGAGCGCGGCCAGCGACTCCCAGCGGTCCCTGACGGCGCCGGAGCCGGCGGGCGGCTCGCCGGTCCAGCCCTTGGTGGAGAGCACGGCACGGACCTGGGCGGGCAGGTCCTCGGCGTCGTCGAGCAGCGCGTCGTTCCCTCCCGCACGGGCGGCGCCGCGCAGGGCGACGCCCGCCTCGCGGACCTCCTGGCGCTCGAAGAAGCGCTCGGCGCCGCGCAGCTGGTAGGGCACGCCCGCGTCGGCCAGGGCCTGCTCGTAGACCTCTGACTGGGCGTTGATCCGGTACAGGACGGCGATCTCGCCGGCCGGGACGCCGGCGGCGATGAGGTCGCGGATGCGCCGGGCGGTGCCCTCGGCCTCGGCGGGCTCGTCCGCGTACTCCGTGTAGGCGGGCTCGGGGCCGGGCTCGCGCTGGGAGACCAGCTCCAGGCGGTGCTCGGCGGCCCGGCCGCGGGCCTGGCTGAGCAGCCCGTTGGCCAGGTGGACGACCTGCGGGGTGGAGCGGTAGTCCCGGACCAGCTTGATCACGGTCGCGTTCGGGTGGCGGGTGCGGAAGTTCAGCAGGTGGTCCGGGGTGGCGCCGGTGAACGAGTAGATCGTCTGGCTGGCGTCGCCGACCACGCACAGGCTGTCCCGGTCGCCGAGCCACAGGTCGAGCAGCCGCTGCTGGAGCGGGGAGACGTCCTGGTACTCGTCGACCACGAAGTGCTGGTACTGCCGGCGGATCTGGTCGGCGATGTCGTGCCGGTCCTGGAGGATGCCGACGGTGAGCAGCAGCACGTCCTCGAAGTCGATCACGTCGCGCTCGCGCTTGAGCTGCTCGTACATCGCGTAGATCTGACCGATCTCCGCGGGGTCGCGGGGGCAGTCGCGGGAGGACTTGGCGACGGCGGCCGGGTAGTCGGCGGGGACGGTCTGGGTGACCTTCGCCCACTCGATCTCGCTCGTGACGTCCCGCAGCTCGTTCCGGTCGAGGCGGACGCGGCAGCGGGCGGCGGCCTCGGCGACCAGCTGGACCTTCCGCTCCAGCAGCCGGGGCAGCTCGCCACCGACGGCTTTCGGCCAGAAGTACTGGAGCTGGCGGAGGGCCGCGGAGTGGAAGGTGCGGGCCTGGACGCCGCCCGCGCCCAGCTGGCGGAGCCGGCCGCGCATCTCGCCCGCGGCGCGGTTGGTGAAGGTGACGGCGAGCACGCTGGCGGGCGCGACGATCCCGGCCCGCACGCCGTACGCGATGCGGTGGGTGATAGCGCGCGTCTTGCCCGTACCGGCACCGGCCAGGACGCACACCGGTCCGTGCAGGGCGAGGGCGACCTCGCGCTGCTCGGGGTCGAGCCCGTCGAGCACCGCGTCGGCCGACTCGGGGACCTGCGGGAAGAGAGTGGAGTGCGTTGCTGCTGTCACCCCGCCATGCTGCCAGGTCCGGCGGGATCGATGCGGCGCGTTGTCCACAGGCGGGTGGCGCCGGTCATACGAACGCGGTTCCGGGAATGGCCGGCCGGGGGCGTACGTTCTTCCTCTCGGCATCCACCCGCGAACAGAGGAGCGCCTGGCCATGCAGGGCACTGTGACGATGTACAGCACCACGTGGTGCGGCTACTGCCGCCGGCTGAAGAGCCAGCTGGACCGTGAGGGCATCGCGTACACGGAGATCAACATCGAGCAGGACCCCGAGTCGGCGAAGTTCGTCGAGCAGGCCAACGGCGGCAACCAGACCGTCCCGACCGTGCGCGTGGTCCCGGAGGCCGGCGGCGGCGAGGTCGTCATGACCAACCCGAGCCTGGCCCAGGTCAAGCAGGCCCTCGCCGCCTGACCCGAGCGCCTACTGGCCGAAAACAGCCCCCGCCCGGCACTGCCGGACGGGGGCTGTCGCGTTCCGCTTACGGGTGCGGGGCCGGGCTCAGACCACGTCGCCGGGCTTGGGCAGCGGCTTGCCATACCAGAGCTCGATCAGCCGGGAGGCGATCGAGATCCCGTACGGCGGCAGCACCTCGCCCGACTCGAAGGCCGCGGCCAGGTCCTCGCGGGAGAACCAGCGGGCCTCGTGGATCTCCTCTCCGTCCACCGTGATCTCCGCCGAGGTCGCCCGGGCGAAGAAGCCCAGCATCAGGCTGGACGGGAAGGGCCAGGGCTGGCTGGCCACGTACTCCACCTCGCCGACCGTGACGCCCGCCTCCTCGAAGACCTCGCGCACCACCGCCTGCTCGATGGACTCGCCCGGCTCCACGAAGCCCGCCAGGGTCGAGAAGCGGCCCTCGGGCCAGTGCACCTGGCGGCCGAGGAGGGCGCGGTCCTCCTCGTCGGTGACCAGCATGATCACCGCCGGGTCGGTGCGCGGGTAGTGCTCGGCGCCGCAGGCCTGGCAGCGGCGGACGTGCCCGGCCGCGGCGATGACGGTGCGCTCGCCGCAGCGCGAGCAGAAGCGGTGCAGCCGCTGCCAGTTCTCCAGCGCCACCGCGTGGACCATCAGACCGGCGTCCCGCGGCGAGAGCAGCAGCCCCGCCTCGCGCAGCCCGGCCGGCCGCGCCGACTGGTCCATGCGGCCCGGCAGGCTGTCCTTCTGGAGCGCGAAGTAGGAGACGCCGTCGGCGTCCGTGCCCAGGAAGTAGCGGTGGGTTTCGGTGACCGGGGCCTCGAAGGCCGGGGTCATGACCAGCTCGGTCCGGCCGTCGGGCGTGTCGTCGATCAGCACCTGACCGCCCGAGACCACGAAGACCCGGGTCGTCGGGTGGCTCCAGGCGGCCGCGAGCCACGCCTCGTCGAGGCGGTGGTGGGCGGCGCGGTCGATCCCGCTCGGGGCGGTGAGCGAGATCGGGCGGTCCGCGAACGCGTTGTTCAAGGTGCTCACAGGTGCTTCCAACTCCCCCGGTTCGATGTGTGGGTTCAGCGCGCGGCGTGAAGGGCCGAAGGCAGGTCGCCCCACAGGTGCGCGGTCGTCTCGACGCCCTTCATGAGGAGATCCAGCTCGATCTTCTCGTTCGGGGCGTGCCAGCCGTCGGAGGGGACCGAGATGCCCAGGAACAGCACCGGGGCGTCCAGCACGTCCTGGAGGTCGGCGGCCGGTCCCGAGCCGCCCTCACGGGTGTAGCGGATCTTGGCGCCGTCGAAGGCGCGGCTCATGGCGCCGGCCACCGCCTTGAGGGCGGGGTGGCCGAGCGGCGTGAGGCAGGGCCGGGTCGGTGCTCCGAAGACGATCTCGTGCCGGACGCCGGCCGGCACCAGCTCGGCCAGCCACTTCCGTACGAGCGTCTCGATCCGCGCCGGGTCCTGGCCCGCGACCAGTCGGAAGGAGAGCTTCAGATGGGCGGAGGCGGGCACGATGGTCTTGCCGCCGGGGCCCTGGTAGCCGCCGCCGATGCCGTTGACCTCGGCCGTGGGGCGGGCCCAGACGCGCTCCAGGGTGGAGAAGCCGGCCTCGCCGAGGGTCCCGTGGGACTTGGCCGTGTTCAGCCAGGCGCCCTCGTCGAAGGGCAGCTCGGCCACCAGGGCCCGCTCGGCGTCGGTCAGCTCGGTGACGCCGTCGTAGAACCCGGGGATCGCGACGCGCTCGTCGGCGTCGTGCAGGGCGGCGACGATCCGGCCGGCGACGGTGACCGGGTTGGGCACGGCGCCGCCGAAGGAACCGGAGTGGATGTCCTGGTCGGGGCCGTACAGGTCGATCTCGCAGTCCGCGACCCCGCGCATCCCGGTGCACACGGTCGGCGTGGTCTCGGACCACATGCCGGTGTCGGAGACGATCACGACGTCGGCGGCGAGCCGGTCGGCGCGCTCCTCCACCAGGGCGCGGAAGTGCGGCGAACCCGACTCCTCCTCTCCCTCCACGATCATCTTGAGGTTGACGGCGGGCGCCGTGCGCCCGGTCGCGGCGAGGTGCGCGCGGACTCCGAGGGTGTGGAAGAGGACCTGGCCCTTGTCGTCGGCGGCGCCCCGCCCGTACATCCGGCCGTCGACGACCACCGGCTCGAACGGCTCGGTGTGCCAGCCGTCCTCACGGGCGGCGGGCTGCACGTCGTGGTGGCCGTAGACGAGGACGGTCGGGGCGTCCGGCTCTCCGGACGGCCACTCGGCGAACACGGCCGGCGCGCCATCGGTCTCCCACACCTCGACGACGGGGAAGCCGGTGCCGGTCAGCCTGGCGGCGAGCCACTCGGCGCTGCGCCGGACGTCCGCGGCCCGCTCGGGCTGCGCCGACACGGAAGGGATCCGCAGCCACTCGGCGAGCTCGCCGAGGAACGCGGACCGGTGCTGCTCGATGTACGCGCGCACGGCACGGGTGTCCGCGGCGTGGACGGCGCTGTCCGGGGTCTCGCTCATGGCCCCGAGCCTATCCGGCGCCGGAACCCGTCCCGTCGTCGGCCGGTGTGCCGAGGAGCACAGCCTCCAGTTCCGCCCGACCGGGCAGCCGGGCAGGACGGACCACCTCCCCGGTGCGGACGTACACGAAGGAGGCGGCCACCTCTTCGGGGTCGAGGCCGTGCTGCTCGGCCCAGGCCAGGCGGTAGATCGCCAGCTGGAGCGGGTCGGCGTTGCGCAGGTGGCTGGTCTTCCAGTCGACGATCTCGTACGCGCCGGTGTCCGGGTCCCGGTAGACGGCGTCGATCCGGCCCCGGACCACCCGGCCCGCGAGGGAGAGGTGGACGGGGATCTCCACGCGGTACGGGGTGCGGCGGGCGTACGGGGTGCGGTCGAAGGCCTCCTTCAGGACGTCCAGGTCCCGCTCGTCCAGGATCTCCGGCTCGCCCGCGAAGTCCTCGCCGCCGGGCAGCTCGTCCGGGCCGAGCATGGGCAGCGGCAGCTCCTCGAAGCGTGACTCCACCCAGGCGTGGAAGCGGGTCCCGCGCCGGGCGGCCGGCTGCGGCGGCTTCGGCATCGGCCGGGCCAGCTCCTTGGCGAAGCCCTCGGGGTCGGCGGCGAGCCGCAGCACCTGGGAGGCGGAGAGGTACGCGGGCAGCAGGACGTCACGGGTGGTGGCGCGGGAGCGGTGCAGCTCGGCGGTCAGGGCGGTGAGGTCGCGGTCCCAGGAGGCGATGGTGCGGGCGTCCTCGGGAGTGAGGGCCGGCTCCGCCGGGCGGGCCTCGGCGCGGGGCGCCGGCACGTGGGGCTCCCCCCACTCCTGGTCGTACGGAGGTTCCCCGTGCGGCTCCTCCAGGCCGTCCAGGGCCTCCGGGTCCTCCGGGTCCTCCAGGTCTTCCGGGAACCAGAGGTCGCCCGGGTCCGCATCCGGGACCCCCGCGAAGTCGGCCTGGGTGGGCGCGGCGTGGGCGGGCGCGGTCGGTTCCTGGGCCCAGAGGCGGGCCATGACGGCCCGCGCGGCCTCCCGGCGCCGCTCCAGGGACTCCTTGTCCAGGGGCAGCGGCCAGGCCTGGTCGGCGAGGTCCGCGGTCAGGAGCGGGTTGGCGTCGCCCTCCTCCGGGGCGTCCGCCCAGGCCTCGATCTCGCCGTGGCCGGCCGCGCAGTGCTCGTACAGGGCCTGGAGGAAGTCCGAGGGTCCGCGCGGCTTCTTCTGGGCCGGGCCCCACCAGTGGGCGGAGCCCAGGAGGAGGGAGCGCGGGCGGGTGAAGGTCACGTAGCCGAGGCGCAGCTCCTCGGTGCGCTGGTGGTCCCGCATGCCGTTCTTGAAGGCCGTGAGCGCCTTCGCGTCCCAGGCGTCGAGCTGCGGCAGGGTCGCCGCGTCGCCGCGCAGCGCGTGCGGGAGGACCTGGGGCTGGGCGGCCCAGGACTCGCGGGCGCGGGTGGACGGGAACTGGCCGGTGACCAGGCCGGGCACCGCGACGACGTCCCACTCCAGGCCCTTGGACTTGTGGGCGGTCATCACCTTGACGGTGTTCTCGCCGCCGGGCAGCGCGTTGTCCAGGCCCTTCTCGTACTGCGCGGCCGTGCGCAGGAAGCCGAGGAAGGCGAGCAGGGTGGCCTCGCCGTCGAGGGAGGCGAAGCCGGCGGCGACGTCCAGGAAGTTGCCGAGGGTCTCACGGCGGCGGGCGGCCAGGGCGTGCGGCGAGGCGGAGAGCTCGACCTCCAGGCCGGTGGCGGCGAGGACCCGGTGCAGGACGTCCATCAGCGGGTCGGCGAGCGAGGTGCGCAGGGCGCGCAGCTCGGTGGCGAGGCGGGCGAACCGGACCCGGGCCTCGGCGGAGAACGGCAGGCCGTCGTCCTCTCCGCCGCCGGAGTCGAGGAAGGTGTCGAGCGCGTCGGCGAGGGAGATCACCTCGGCGGGGTCGACGCCCTCCACGGCGGCGGCGAGCCGCTGGTCGGCGTCGTCGCTCCCCTCGCCCGGCCGGTGCACGAGGAGCCGGGCGCGGCGGCCGAGGAGGGCGAGGTCGCGCGGGCCGATGCGCCAGCGGGGGCCGGTGAGGAGCCGCACGAGCGAGGCGTTGGCGCCGGGGTCCTGGAGGACCTCGCAGACGGCGACCAGGTCGGCCACCTCGGGGAGGTGGAGCAGGCCGGACAGGCCGACGACCTCGACGGGGACGTCACGGGCGACGAGGGCGGCCTGGACGGCCGGGAAGTCGGTGGCCGTGCGGCACAGGACGGCGATCTCGCCGGGCGCGGTGCCGGTGCGGACGAGGTGGGCGAGGGAGTCGGCGAGCCAGTCGATCTCCTCCGCGTGGGTGGGGAGCAGCGCGATGCGGACGCTGCCGTCCCGCTCCGCACCCGGCGCGGGCCGCAGCGCCTCCACGCCCGCGTGCATGGCGCGCAGCGGGGCGGCGAGGCCGTTGGCGAGGTCGAGGAGACGTCCTCCGCTGCGCCGGTTCTCGGACAGGGCGAAGCGGGTGGCGGGGCGGCCGTCCTCGTACGGGAAGTGCTCCGGGAAGTCGTCGAGGTTGGCGACGGAGGCGCCGCGCCAGCCGTAGATGGCCTGGCAGGGGTCGCCGACGGCGGTGACGGCGTGCCCGGTGCCCTGCCCGAAGAGGCCGGAGAGGAGCAGCCGCTGGGCGACGGAGGTGTCCTGGTACTCGTCGAGGAGGACGACCCGGAACTCGTCCCGGAGGATCGCGCCGACCTCGGGCCGGGTGGTGGCGAGCTCGGCGGAGAGGGCGATCTGGTCGCCGAAGTCGAGCAGGTCGCGGGAGCGCTTGGCCGCGCGGTAGCGGACGACGAGGTCGAGGAGCTCACGGCGCGCGGTGGCGGCCTCGGGGAGTTTGCGCAGGTCGGCGTTGGTGAGCTTGGCCGTGGCGAGGCCGGCGAGCAGCTCGGTGTCGTACGTGAGGAGGCGCTCGGGCCGTACGAGGTGCTCGGCGAGCTCGGCGTCGAGGGCGAGGAGGTCACCGACGAGGGTCGGGAAGGAGCGGGTGAGCGCCGGGTACGGACCGGGGGCCTCGCGCAGGACGCGGGCGGCCAGCTGGTAGCGGGTGGCGTCGGCGAGGAGGCGTGAGGTGGGCTCGAGGCCGATCCGCAGGCCGTGATCGGTGAGGAGCTGGCCGGCGAAGGCGTGGTACGTGGAGATGCGGGGCTCGCCCGGAGGGTCGTCCGGGTCGATCACGTCGGGGTCGGTGACGCCGGCGCGGACGAGGGCGGTGCGGACGCGCTCGGCGAGCTCGCCGGCGGCCTTGTTGGTGAAGGTGAGACCGAGGACCTGCTCGGGCGCGACCTGGCCCGTGCCGACCAGCCAGACCACCCGGGCGGCCATCACCGTCGTCTTGCCGGAGCCGGCTCCGGCCACGATGACCTGCGGGGCGGGCGGCGCGGTGATGCAGGCCGTCTGCTCCGGGGTGAACGGAATGCCGAGCAGCTCCTTGAGCTGCTCGGGGTCGGTGATGCGTGCGGTCACCCGAAAGAGGCTAACGGGGACCACCGACAGCGCGTTCCGGTCAGGCCGCGGTGCCCGGGTCCAGCTTGGACAGGTCGACGGTCTCGTCGGCGGGCGGGACGACGACCTTCACGGGCTTGTCGTAGTCGGAGAGCGTCACGGATCCCGGCTCCGCGCCGCCCTTCTTGACCGTCTTCAGGATGTACGGCTTGCCGCGCTCGGAGACGGAGACGGTGGTGGTCTCGCCGCCCGTCTTCTTCTTGACCAGGGTGGCGACGGGTGTGCCGTTCACCTCACCGTCGGGCCCGCGGACCAGGCCGGTGCGGTCCTCCTTGTTCTTGCCGAGGTCGGCGAGGAACGCCTTCAGGTCGCAGACGCCGCTGAGGCCCTCGGTGCCGGGCTGGCCCTGGGGGATCTTCAGCCAGCGCCCTTTGAGGAGTTCGATCGTCGCGTCGATCTGCGCGGGCGGCATGCCCTGGGAGGTCATGGAGGCCCGCCAGAACTTCTCGTCGCCCTTCATGTACGTGACGCGGTCGGTCTGGCGGAGTTCGGCGGCGCCGCCCCGCAGCTTGATGGCGCCGGTGCACTCGCTCTTGTCGTTGACGGCGAAGTCGACGTCCAGCGGCTGGCCGCCGGAGAGCACCCTGCCGGTCATGCGCAGCGAGGTCGCGGACTGGGTGGCGGTGACGGCCTTGTCGCCTATCTGGTCGGCGGTGAGGTCCTTGAACGGGTCGGGCGAAGGGCTGGGGGCGGCCCGCACGGCGGCCACGGGTGGGGACTGGGCGGCGGCGGCCAGGGCGGTGGGTGCGGCGGCGCCGGCGACCAGGACGGTGCAGGCGACGGTGGCGGCGCGAAGTGTGGTGGACGCCATGCGAGCCTCCTCGCGGTCTCCCCGATACTCCAGCCTGCCGGAGGGGGCGGAGGGGCGCGACTCCGCGGCGGGGGGCGGGGGGCGGGGCACAGGGCCCGGGCTTGGTGCCGGGGCACGGAGCTGGGGCCGGGGGCCGGGGGCGGGGGCCGGGGGCGGGGCCGGGGTCGGGGCCGGAGCCGGAGCCAGGGGCCGGAGCCGGAGCCAGGGGCCGGAGCCGGGGTCGGGGGCCGGAGCCGGGGGCCGGAGCCGGGGCACGGGGCCGGAAGCCCGGAGCTGGAGCCGGAGCGGGAGTCGGAGGCCGGGCGCCGGGGGCCGGGGGCCGGGGCCCCGGCGGGCAAGGCCGGAGACCGGGCCCGGGGACCGGGGCCCGGGCCGGGTGCCGCGGGTGTTCAGTCCACGATGTGGCGGCCCTCGGGGCGGGCGCTGCACGAGGCGCGGAAGGTGCAGGTCGTGCAGTGCTGGCCGGTCGTCGGGGTGAAGCGCTCGTCGAGGACGCGGCCGGCAGCGGTGGCGAGGAGGTCGCCGATCCACTCGCCGTCGAGCGGCTGCTGTGCCTGGACCTTGGGCAGCGCGTCCCCGCCCTCCTTCTTGGGGGCGGCCTGCCGCAGGTGGACGAGTTCGGCGCCGCCCGGTTCGGGGGTGCGGCCGCCGAAGACCTCGTCGACCGCTCCCTCGCGGACGGCGAGCTGGTAGACGGCGAGCTGCGGGTGGTGGGCGACCTCGTCCTTCGTGGGCGCGGACTTGCCGGTCTTGAAGTCGACGACGTAGGCGCGGCCCTGCTCGTCGGCCTCGACGCGGTCCATGGAGCCCCGGATGCGGACCTGGTACTCGCCCGCGCCCAGCGTCACGTCGAAGTCGTGCTCGGTGGCGGCGGGGGCTCGGCCGGCCCGGTCCATGACGTGCCAGTGCAGGAAGCGCTCCAGGGCGGCCCGGGCGTTCCGCTTCTCCTGCGCGGACTTCCACGGCGCGTCGAAGGCGAGGGCGTCCCAGACGGAGTCGAGCCGGGCCATGAGGACGTCGAGGTCGGCGGGAGTACGGCCGGAGGCGACCTCGTCGGCGAGGACGTGCACGACGTTGCCGAAGCCCTGGGCGGCGGTCGCCGGGGCGTCGGCCTTGACCTCGCGGCCCAGGAACCACTGGAGGGCGCAGGTGTTGGCGAGCTGGTCGAGGGCCGAGCCGGAGAGCGCCACCGGGCGGTCCCGGTCGCGCAGCGGCACGGCGCTGCGGGTCGGCTCGGCGAGGCCCCACCAGCGGTCCGGGTGCGCGGCGGGGACGAGCGGGTGACCGTCCTCGTCCGCGAGGGCGGCGAGCCGGGCGAGGCGCTCGGCGGCGGCGGCGCGCAGGGCGGGCGAGGCGTCGGGGTCGACGGTGGTGGCGCGCAGCTCGGCGACGAGGGCGGCGACGGCGAGCGGGCGGCGCGGGCGTCCGGTCACTTCCTTCGGCTCGACGCCGAGCTCGGTGAGGAAACGGGAGGGCTGGTCGCCGTCCTCGGCGGGGGCCTTGACGGCGGTGACGACGAGCCGGTCGCGGGCGCGGGTGGCGGCGACGTAGAAGAGGCGGCGCTCCTCGGCGAGGAGGGCGCCGGCGGTGAGCGGCTCGGCCAGCCCGTCACGGCCGATCCGGTCGGCTTCGAGCAGGGAGCCGCGGCGGCGCAGGTCGGGCCAGAGGCCCTCCTGGACACCGGCGACCACCACCAGGCCCCATTCCAGACCCTTGGAGCGGTGGGCGGTCATGAGGCGGACGGCGTCGGGGCGGGTGTGGCGGCGGGTGAGGGTGTCGGCGGCGATGTCCTGGGCGTCGAGCTCCTCCAGGAAGTTGAGCGCGCCGCGCCCGCCGACCCGGTCCTCGGCCCGGGCGGCGGTCTCGAACAGCGCGCAGACCGCGTCCAGGTCCCGGTCGGCGTTGCGCCCGGCGGTGCCGCCGCGCAGGGAGGCCCGCTCGAGTCGGCCGGACCACGGCGTGCCGTTCCAGAGCAGCCACAGCGCCTCCTCGGCGGTGCCGCCCGCGGCCAGCCTGTTCCGCGCGGCCCGCAGCAGCTCGCCGAGCCGCCGCGCCCCACGCGCGTACGACTGGTCGTGCGCGACCAGCCGCTCCGGCTCGGCGAGCGCCCGCGCGAGCAGTACGTCCGAGGGCGCCGGCACCTTGTTCCCGCCGGCCCGCTCCTCGTCCCGCAGCGCCCGCCCGAGCCGGCGCAGGTCGGCGGGATCCATCCCGGCGAGCGGCGAGGCGAGCAGCGCGACGGCGGTCTCGGTGTCGAGCCAGGAGATACCGGTGGAGGTGGAGGTGGAGGTGGAGGTGGAGGTGGAAGTGGAAGTGGGAGTGGAGGTGGAGGTGGTGGAGGGCTGCGCGGTCTCGGGGGCGGGGCCGCCCTCGGGAGCCTGGCCTGCCTCGGAGGCCTGGCCTGCCTCGGAGGCCTGGCCTGCCTCGGCGTCCCCTGGGGCCTGGCCTGCCTCGGCGGCCCGGCCTGACTCCTCGTCCTCGGGGGCCTGCACGGCTTCCGCGGCCTCGGAGGACCGCACGGCCTCCGCGGCCTCGGCCGCCGGGCCGGCCGCGGCCGCGCCAGAGGGGGCAACGCCGGAGGCGGCACCAGCCGCGCCGCGCGCGTCGGCCGACGCACCCGCAGCGGCTTCGGCCTGCCCGGACGACCCGGAACGCTCCCCGCCCTCGGAGTCCTCGGCCACCGGACCGGCCGGATCAGCGGCGGCGCCGCCGCCCAGCGCCCCGCCGTCGGCGGTCTCCGGCCCTGCCTGTGCCGTTCCCGCCGCCGCTGCCGCCGCTGCCGCAGCGCGGAGGGCGAGGAGGAGGGGTGCGACCGCCGGTTCGTGGCGCAGAGGGGTGTCCGCGGCGTCGGTCTCCACCGGGACGCCCGCCGAGGTGAGGGCGCGGCGGAGGGTGGTGAGAGGGGCCGTGGAGCGGGTGAGGACGGCCATGTCGTGCCAGGGGACTCCGTCCTCCAGGTGGGCGCGGCGGAGGAGGTCGGCGATGTTGTCCGTCTCGGTGGACGGGGTCGGGTACGTGTAGACCTCGGCGCGGCCGCCGTCCCGTACCGGCGCGAGGTCGCGGTGGGCGCGGACCCGGTCGGCGGGCAGGCGGGGCAGCGGCATCCGCTGGGTGAGCAGCCGGGTGGCGCCCAGGAGCGCGGCGCCGGAGCGGCGCGAGGTGCCGAGCACGCGGACGCTCCCGCCGAACGCGGCCGGGAAGTCGAGGATGCCGTTCACGTCGGCGCCGCGGAACGCGTAGATCGACTGGTCGGGGTCGCCGAACGCGACGACCGGCGCGGCCGACCCGGCGGCGAGCCCGCGCAGCAGCCGCACCTGCGCCGGGTCGGTGTCCTGGTACTCGTCGACGAAGATCGCGTCGTAGGGCGGCAGCGTGCCGGCCGTGGCGGACTCCACCAGGAGGACCGCCCGGTGGACCAGTTCCGTGTAGTCGAGGACGCCCTGGAGGTCCATGACGTCCAGGTACTCGGCGAGGAAGCCGGCCGCGGCCCGCCAGTCGGGGCGGCCGACCCGGCGTGCGAAGGCGTCGAGGGCGCGCGGCCCGAGGCCCAGTTCGCGGGAGCGCGCGATGACGGCGCGCACCTCGTCGGCGAAGCCGCGCGTGGTGAGGCAGGCGCGCAGTTCGTCCGGCCACCGGACGTGTCCGAGGCCGAGCTTCTCCAGGTCGATCTGGCCGGCCAGCAGTTCGCGTACGGCCAGGTCCTGCTCGGGGCCGGACAGCAGCCGGAGCGGCTCCGCGAACAGGTCGGCGTCCTGGTGGGCGCGGACGAGGGAGTAGCAGTAGGAATGGAAGGTGGTGGCCTGCGGCGGGCGGCTCCCGCCGAGCCGGGCCGCCATCCGGTCACGGAGTTCCACCGCGGCCTTGCGACTGAAGGTGAGGACGAGGATCCGTTCCGGGTCGGCGCCGCGCTCCATGCGCGCCGCGACGGCCTCGACCAGCGTCGTGGTCTTCCCGGTGCCCGGTCCGGCGAGGACCAGAAGCGGTCCGTCCGCGTGCTCAACCACCGCCCGCTGCGCTGCGTCAAGCACAGGGGGCCGCACCGGTGCCGGCACGGCCCGCACCAGCCGGTACGCGCCGGGGCCCCGCGTGGACGCGAGGGTGGAGGAGGAAGTCACGTGGGTCGCCGGTCCTGCTGGTCTGTGTGCGGGGTGCTCGGGTTCGCCGGGGTCTCGGGGTCGGCCGGGTTCCCGGAGTTCACCGGATCCCCCGACGCTCTCGGAGGTCTCCGGTGAGAAACGCGAGCTTCGACGTTACGCGATCCCGGCGCCGTACCCCACGTGTCGCGCCGTCAGGCGTGGCACCCGGCCGTCCCGCACCCGCCCGGCCCGCGCCGTCGGTCGCGGCGCCCGCCGCTCCGGCACCCCGCCCTCCGGCACCCGCCCGCCCCGAGCCGTCAGGCGTGGCAGCCCGTCCGGCACTCGCCGGTCCCGCACCCTCGAGCACGGCACCCTGGCTTCCTCCGACACCCGCCCACCCCACAGCGTCAGGCGCGGCGCCCGCCCGCCCCACGCCCGCGGGCCCGGCACCCGCCGGCACCCGGCCGCCGTGTCACGCGCCGTCAGGCGTGGCGCCCGCCGAGCTTCGGCGGCCGCGCCCGGCAGCGCCCTCAGCCCTCGGCGCCGTCCCAGCGGGCCCGTCGCATGTCCACCTTGATCCGGCCCCCGCCTTTGGGGTCCCGCAGCGGCGTGTTCTCCGCGCGGTAGTGGCCGAGGGCGCGCTGCTCGTGGCCGGGGAGCAGGGCGCCGTCCGCGCGCACCACGCGCCACCACGGCACGGAGCCTCCGTAGAGCGCCATGACCCGGCCGACCTGCCGTGGGCCGCCCTCGCCGAGCCACTCCGCGACGTCCCCGTAGGTCATCACCCGGCCGGGCGGGATCTCCTCGGCGACCTGAAGGACCCGTTCCGCATACTCGGGCAGCTCGGGCAGCTCCTGATTCTCCATTCGGCCCATCCTGCCTCACCCCACCGACAACCCCCTGATGCCTCCGAACGGCCCCTCTTCGTGCCACCATCGTCCGGGCGGTGACTGGTGATACGAGAACAAGAACACGCACGACGGCAAGAAGAAGCGACAACGACGGAACGGCATGCAGAGACGGACATGGTGATGGCGCACGACATCCCGCCTCCCGGGGAGGCCGGGCCTGGCACGCCCAACCTGCCCGAGCGCGTATCCGGCGACGAGCCGCTGCTCGCCGCGCGGGTGCACCGGCCGTCCGACCTGATGCGGCTGCTCATCGGCGTGCTCGCCATCGCCCTGGTCCTCGCCATCGCCGCCTTCGCCCACGGCACCACCTCCGGCCTTGAGCAGGACATCAACAAGGGCGCCGGCGGCGCCCCGGACGTCTTCGTCAAGATCGCCGGTCTCGCCTCGTCCATCGCCGTCCTGCTCGTGCCGGTCGCCTTCGCCATCGAACGCCTGGTCAAACGGGACGGACTGCGGATCGCCGACGGCGTCCTCGCGGCCGTTCTCGCGCACGGGGTGACCCTCGCCACCGACCTGTGGGTGGCGCGGGCGGCGCCCGGCACCATCCAGGACGCGCTGACCCAGCCGCAGTCCGGCGGCGGCCTCACCGACCCCGTGCACAACTACCTCGCACCGGTCATCGCGTACATGACCGCCGTCGGCATGGCCCGCAGACCGCGCTGGCGCGTGGTGCTGTGGGTGGTGCTGCTGCTCGACGCGTTCACGATGCTGGTCGCCGGTTACACCACCGCCTTCTCGATCATCCTGACCGTGCTGATCGGCTGGACCGTGGCGTACGGCACGCTCTACGCGGTCGGCTCGCCGAACGTGCGGCCGACCGGGCAGACGCTGCTCGCCGGTCTGCGCCGGGTGGGCTTCAAACCGGTGACGGCCCTGCGCGCCGAAGGCGTACCGGAGTCGGCGGACAGCGGGGACCGGGGCCGCCGCTACATCGTGACCCTGGAGGACGGGCCGCCGCTCGACGTGACGGTCGTGGACCGCGAGCAGCAGGCGCACGGCTTCTTCTACCGGGCCTGGCGCCGCATCACCCTGCGCGCCGTCACCACCCGCCGCTCGATCGTGTCGCTGCGGCAGGCCCTGGAGCAGGAGGCGCTGCTCGCGTACGCGGCGATCGCGGCGGGCGCGAACGCGCCGAAGCTGATCGCCACCTCCGAGCTCGGCCCCGACGCGGTGATGCTCGTGTACGAGCACCTGGGCGGCCGGACCCTGGACTCGCTCGACGACGAGGAGATCACCGACGACCTGGTGCGCAGCGCCTGGCGGCAGGTGAAGGCGCTCCAGTCGCGCAGGATCGCGCACCGGAGGCTCGCGGGGGACGCGATTCTGGTGGATCGTTCCGGCAGGGTGATCCTCACGGATCTGCGGGGCGGGGAGATCGCCGCGGGCGATCTGGTGCTCCGGATGGACATCGCCCAGCTGCTCACCACGCTCGGTCTGCGGGTGGGCGCCGAGCGGGCGGTGGCGGCGGCCGTGGAGGTGCTCGGGCCGGACGCGATCGCCGACTGCCTGCCGCTGCTCCAGCCGATCGCGCTCAGCCGGTCGACCCGTGCGGAGCTGCGGCGGCTGGCCCGCGAGCGGTCGAAGCGGGAGCGCGAGGCGGTGCTCGCGGCCTCCGAGGCGGCGAAGGGGGCCCGGGCGGAGGCGCGGGCCCAGGCGAACCTGGCACCGGACCGGAAGGTCGCGCGTGCGGAGAAGCAGGCCGACAAGAAGGCGGAGAAGCGGGCGCTCGACGAGGCCCTGGACGAGGCCCGCGAGGAGGATCTGCTGGCGCAGATCCGCCAGCAGGTGCTGCTGATCCGGCCGCAGGCCCCGGTGGAGCCGGTCCGTCTGGAGCGGATCAAGCCCCGGACGCTCGTCAGTCTCATCGCGGGCGCCGTCGCCGCGTACTTCCTGCTCTCGCAGATCGCCCGTACGCCGCTGTCGACGGTCAGCGAGGCGGACTGGCGGTGGGTGGCCGCGGCCGTGCTCTTCTCGGCGATCAGCTATCTGGCGGCGGCGATGAGCCTGCTCGGCTTCGTGCCGGAGCGGGTGGGGTTCTGGCGGACGGTGGTGGCGCAGGTCGCCGGGTCGTTCGTGAAGATCGTCGCCCCGGCGGCGGTCGGCGGCGTGGCCCTGAACACCCGTTTCCTGCAGCGCTCGGGCGTCCGTCCGGGGCTCGCGGTCGCGAGCGTCGGGGCCTCGCAGCTCTTCGGTCTCGGGGCGCACATCCTGTTGCTGCTGGCCTTCGGCTATCTGACCGGTACGGAGAAGTCGCAGTCGTTCACGCCGTCGAGGACGGTGATCGCGGGCCTGCTGACGGTCGCGGTGCTGGTGCTCGTGGTGACGGCGATCCCGTTCATGCGGAAGTTCGTGTCGACCCGGCTGCGCTCGCTGTTCGCGGGCGTGGTGCCGCGCATGCTGGACGTGCTCCAGCGGCCCCTGAAGCTGATCACGGGCATCGGCGGCATGCTGCTGCTGACCGGCTCGTTCGTCTTCTGTCTGGACGCGTCGATCCGCGCCTTCGGGCACGGCGACGCGACGATCAGCTACGCGAGCGTGGCCGTCGTCTTCCTCGCGGGCAACGCGCTCGGTTCCGCCGCGCCGACTCCGGGCGGCGTCGGCGCGGTCGAGGGCGCGCTCACCGTCGGCCTGGTCACCATCGGCAACCTCCCGCTGGAGGTCGCCACCCCGGCCGTGCTGCTGTACCGCCTCCTGACCCTGTGGCTGCCCGTCCTGCCGGGCTGGATCTGCTTCAACTGGCTGACGAAGCGGGAAGCCCTCTAGAAGCCGCGGAACGAGGGACGACGGGCCTCCCCGGAACCCGCACCTCCCGGAACCCGGACCCTCCGGAAGCCGGACCTCCCAGAACCCGGACCCTCCGGAAGCCGGACCTTCCACGAGCCCCACCGCGCCCACCGCCGGCACCCTCGGTCCGCGCCCCGGCAGCACGGCGGCCCGTGCGAGGTACAGCCCGAAGGGGACGGCGAGCCACGGGTGGAGGGCGCCGAGCGGCAGGCCGACGGCACCCCCGAGACGACCGGCGTCCGGAAGCGACCGCCCCCGCGGCGGCGGCCGCCCCGGCCGCCCGGCTGCCACCCACATGGCCCTCCGCCCCGGGCGGGGCCCCGGCGGGCGGCCCACGATGGGGGCATGCCGATCTCCGCCGCCCAGTGCACCGCCCGGCGCGCTGCCCGGAGCGCCGCGCTCCTCGCCGCGACCGCTCTGCTCGCCACGACCGCCGGGTGCTCCGACGACGGGAGCTCGGCGACGCCCGCCGAGTCCAGCGGTCCGACCGGGCTCGACCGGCTCGCGGCGCAGCGGCTCGAATGGACGCCGTGCCTGCCGCCGTCCCCGGCGGAGGGCGGCGGTCCCGCGCCCACCCCACTGCCCGGCGGCACGCCGTGGGAGTGCTCCTTCATGACGGCGCCGCTCGACTACGCCAAGCCCGACGGCGAGACCGTCGACCTGGCCCTGATCCGCGTCAAGGCCGCCGACCGCGACCGGCGGATCGGCTCGCTCCTCTTCAACTTCGGCGGCCCCGGCGTCTCCGGCGTCACCGGCCTGCCCGGCTTCGCGACCGACTTCGAGACCCTCCGCTCCCGCTACGACCTGGTCTCCTTCGACCCGCGCGGAGTCGGCCGCAGCGCGCCCGTCGAGTGCGCGAGCGACAAGGAGCTCGACGCCTACTACGCGCTCGACTTCACGCCCGACGACGCCGCCGAGGAGCAGACCCTCTCCGACGCGCAGAAGAAGTACGCGGCCGGCTGCGAGAAGGACTCCGGCAGCCGGCTCCCGTACGTCGGCACCGAGAACGCGGCCCGCGACATGGACCTGATGCGCCGGGTCCTCGGCGACGACAAGCTCCACTACTTCGGCATCTCGTACGGCACCGAGCTCGGCGGCGTCTACGCCCACCTCTTCCCCCGGAACGTCGGCCGCGCCGTCTTCGACGCGGTCGTCGACCCGGAGGCGGGCGTGGAGGCGGGCGCCCTCGGCCAGGCGCGCGGCTTCCAGCTCGCGCTCGACAACTTCGCGAAGGACTGCGTGGCCCGCGCCGAGGAGTGCGTCCTGCCCGGCTCGACGGTCGCCGAGATCGAGGAGTTCGTCATCGGCCTCCTCGCCGAGCTCGACGAGAAGCCGATCGCGGGCATCGGCGACCGCAAGCTCACCCAGACCCAGGCCACCAACGGCATCGCGCAGGCGCTGTACTCCAAGGAGTTCTGGCCCTATCTGGAGCAGGGTCTCGACGAGGCCGACGGCGGCAACGGCGCGCTGCTGCTCGCCCTGTCGGACTCCATGAACGGCCGCAGCCAGACCGGAAGCTACAGCAACATCCAGGCCGCGAACGCCGCCATCAACTGCGTCGACTTCAAGGAGCGCTACACCCTCGGCCAGGCCAAGGAGCAGCTCCCCGAGTTCCGCGAGACCTCCCCGGTCTTCGGCGACTTCATGGGGTGGGCGCTGGCCGGCTGCTCCCAGTGGCCGGTGCCCGGGGCCCATGAACACCCGGACGTCTCCGCCGCCGGCTCCGCCCCGATCCTGGTCATCGGCAACACCGGCGACCCGGCCACACCGTACGAAGGGGCCCGCTCCATGGCCGAGGCCCTCGGCAAGGGTGTCGGCGTGGAGCTCACGTACAAGGGTCAGGGCCACGGCGCCTACAACAGCGGCGACACGTGCGTGAAGACCACGACGGACGCGTATCTGCTCGACGGGAAGGTGCCGGCCTCCGGGACCGTCTGCCCGTAGCGCCCCCGGCGCCGCCTACGATGGCGGTCCGGGACGGATCAGGGGGTGGCGCATGGGGCGTTCGTTCATACGCGGCGGCATACGCACGGGGGCGGCTCTCGCCCTCGGGGGACTGCTCGCGGCCGGCTGTACGGCCTCCGGTGCCGGCACCGCCGCCCCGGGTGACGACCCCAAGTCCTCGGCGACCACCCCGTCCGCCGGGCCGTCCGCCTCCGCGAACGGCCCCGCCGACGGCCCGGCGCTGCCCGCCGCGCTCACCGGGCAGCGGCCCGACTGGCGGCGCTGCACCGCTCCCGAGGGCAGCGAGGCCCCCGGCTCCGCCTGGCGCTGTGCCACCGTCAAGGTGCCGTTCGACTACGCCGAGCCGGACGGCCCGACCATCCCGATCGCGCTGATCCGCAAGGAGGCCGGGTCCAAGGACGCCCGGCTCGGTTCGCTGCTCTTCAACTTCGGCGGTCCCGGCGGCTCCGGCGTCGACATCCTGCCGCGGGGCGCCGCCGAGTACACGGCCCTCGGCAGCCGCTACGACCTGGTCTCCTTCGACCCGCGCGGCGTCCAGCGCAGCGCGGGCGTGGTCTGCCGGGACGACAAGGAGCAGGCGACGGCCGAGCGGACCGTCGACTACACGCCCGACACGGCCGCCGAGGAGCGCGCCTTCCGCGCCGACGCCGTCGCCTTCGGCAAGGGCTGCGAACGCCGCTCCGGCCCGATCATCTCGGCCACCACGACCAGCAACACCGCCCGCGACATGGACCTGATCCGCCGGGTCCTCGGCGACGCGAAGCTGAACTACTTCGGCATCTCGTACGGGACGCAGCTGGGCGCCGCCTACGCGCACCTCTTCCCCCGGAACGTGGGACGGATGGTGCTCGACGCGGTCGTCGACCCGACCGCCGACTCGGTCGGCCACGCCCGCAACCAGACCGTCGGCTTCCAGCGGGCCCTGGACAACTACCTGAAGTCCACCGGGCAGGACCCGAAGCAGGGCACGGCGCGGATCGTCCGGCTCCTGGAGAAGCTCGACCGCCGCCCGCTCGCGGTCGGCGACCGGCGGCTCACCGACTCCCTGGCCCTGACCGGCGTGGTCATGCCGCTGTACTCGCAGCAGAGCTGGCCGCTGCTCACCTCGGCACTGGCCAAGGCGGAGAACGGATCGGGCGCCGAACTCCTCTCGCTCGCCGACTGGTACAACGACCGGGACGCCACCGGCCACTACTCGACCCAGTCGCACTCGCAGCGGGCGATCTCCTGCGCCGACACCGCCGAGCGTCCCACCCTCGACCAGGCGCGGGCGCTGCTCCCCGAGTTCCGCCGCCTCTCCCCCGTCTTCGGCGCCTTCCTCGCCTGGGACACCGCCGGCTGGTGCGCCGACTGGCCGGTGAGGGGCGAGTACGAGGTGATGGACGCGAGCGCTCCCGGAGCGGCCCCGGTCCTGGTCGTCGGCACGACCGGCGACCCGGCCACCCCGTACGAGGGCGCCGAGAAGATGGCGAAGGCGCTGGGCCCGGGCGTGGGCGTCCTGGTCACCAACAAGGGCGAGGGCCACGGCGCGTACGGCTCCGGCGCGTGCGTCACGAAGACGATCGACGCGTACCTGCTGAAGGCCGAGGTCCCGGCGAACGGCACGACCTGCTCGTAGCGGACGCCTGCGCGCGGAACGCGGGAAGGCCCCCGGACCTGAAACCGGGTCCGGGGGCCTGCCTCGTGTACGACTCGGCCGGTCGGCCGCTCGCGGCTAGTAGACCGGCTTCGCGGGCTCGATCTGGTGGACCCAGCCGATCACGCCGCCGCCGACGTGCACCGCGTCCGCGAAGCCCGCGGACTTGAGCACGGCGAGGACTTCCGCACTGCGGACACCCGTCTTGCAGTGCAGGACGATCCGCTTGTCCTGCGGGAGGTCCTGGAGGGCGTTGCCCAGCAGGAACTCGTTCTTCGGGATCAGGCGGGCGCCGGGGATCGAGACGATCTCGTACTCGTTCGGCTCGCGGACGTCGATGATGTCGATGTTCTCGCCGTCGTCGATCCACTCCTTGAGCTGCTTCGGAGTGATCGTGGAGCCGAGCGCCGCCTCCTGGGCCTCCTCGGACACGACGCCGCAGAAGGCCTCGTAGTCGATGAGCTCGGTGACGGTCGGGTTCTCGCCGCAGACCGCGCAGTCGGGGTCCTTGCGGACCTTGACCTGGCGGTACTGCATCTCCAGGGCGTCGTAGATCATCAGACGGCCGACCAGCGGGTCGCCGACGCCGGCGAGGACCTTGATGGCCTCGGTGACCTGGATGGAGCCGATGGACGCGCACAGCACGCCCAGGACGCCGCCCTCGGCGCAGGACGGGACCATGCCCGGCGGCGGCGGCTCCGGGTAGAGGCAGCGGTAGCAGGGGCCGTACTCGGACCAGAAGACCGAGGCCTGGCCGTCGAAGCGGTAGATCGAGCCCCACACGTAGGGCTTGTTGAGGAGCACGCACGCGTCGTTGACCAGGTAGCGGGTCGCGAAGTTGTCCGTGCCGTCGACGATCAGGTCGTACTGGCTGAAGATGTCCATCACGTTCTCGGCCTCGAGCCGCTCTTCGTGAAGGATCACGTTCACGTAGGGGTTGATGCCGAGCACGCTGTCGCGCGCCGACTCGGCCTTGGAACGGCCGATGTCGGACTGGCTGTGGATGATCTGGCGCTGCAGGTTCGACTCGTCGACCTCGTCGAACTCCACGATGCCGAGCGTGCCGACACCGGCCGCGGCCAGGTACATCAGGGCCGGGGAGCCGAGACCGCCGGCGCCCACACAGAGCACCTTGGCGTTCTTCAGCCGCTTCTGTCCGTCCATCCCGACATCCGGGATGATCAGATGACGGGAGTACCTGCGGACCTCGTCTACGGTGAGCTCGGCGGCCGGCTCGACCAGGGGTGGCAGCGACACGGAGACCTCATCAATACAGATGGTCGGGATGTCAGTACGACACTTGTTCTCCGCACAACACTGCCACGGCCCTCCTCATTCCGAGACACCCCGTCCGATACGCGAGACAATTTCGTCCCAGTAGCCGGGCAGCGTGTGGAATTGGTCGCTTTGTCCCGGCCGGCCTCTGCGGTCGGTCATGAACACCGTTCCGGCGCCCTGCCAGCGGGCGATCCGCAGGGCCTCCTCCAGGTGGGTGCGGGGCACTCCGTGGACCAGGTGCGCGAACTTGCGCGCCGGGTAGTCCGCCGTCCACTCCGCCACCTGCGACCAGCGGTAGTCGGCCCAGGGGCCGGAGAAGGTGACGAGCTGGTCGGCGACCTCCGCGTAGCCCGGGTACGGGTGGGTGCCGTGGCCGAGGACCAGGTGGACCTCGCCCTCGCGGAGCGCCTCCAGGGTCGCCGCGACCCGCCGCACGCCGGGCAGGTCGGCCCGGTCGGCCGGGGCGCGGTCCAGGTAGAAGCCGTCCGCCTTGTACCAGTCGAGGTAGCGCTGGGCGTCGGAGACGATCTCGCCGAAGGGCCGCGAACCGTGGCGCAGGCCGAGGTGGCCGAGCACCCGCACGCCGGCGTTGCGGAGCCTGCCCGCCGCCTCCAGGCAGTGCGGGTCGGGCCGGTCGCCCGGCCCCTCGGCGACGTTGAGCACGGCCCAGTGGACGGGTGTGCCGGGGCGGGTGAGCTCGGCCCACTCGACGGGCGCGAGAAGGGGATGGGCGTAACCCGGCACGCCGAGGCCCGTCTCGGTGACCGTCCCGGTCGCCGTCCCGGTGGCGGTCAGATGCGACATGCGGCCTCCATCCAGATGTCGGCCAGCGACTCCTCCAGGTTGATCCGGGGCCGCCAGCCGAGCCGGTCGCGGGCGGTGCGGACGTCGGCCTGCTGCCAGGGTCCGCAGCCGTCGGGGTACGGGTAGGGCGCGGCGGCCAGCTGTTCGGCGATGGTCGCCTCGGTGCGCGGGGCGCCGATCACCGACCGCGGCGGCGGCCCGTCGATCTCGTGCAGCTGACCGGCGTACCCGGCGACCCGGGCCAGGACGGCTGCGGCGTCCCGGAGCTTCACCGCGCGGCCGGTGCCGATGTTGACGACGCCCTGGGCGGCGGAGAGCGAGGCGGCGTGGACGGCGCGGGCCACGTCACGGACGTCCACGAAGTCCCGCTGCACGCCCAGACCGCTGAGCTTCAGCTCGCCGTCGCCGGCCTGGATGGCGCGGCGCATCGCCTCGGCGAGCCGGCCGAGCGGGGAACCGGCCGGGGTGCCGGGGCCGACCGGCGAGAAGACCCGCAGCACGACCGCGTCGAGGCCGGAGCCGAGGACGAGTTCGGTCGCGGCGAGCTTGGACACGCCGTAGGGGCCGCCGGGCCGTGGCACCGCGTCCTCGGCCGTGGACGAGCCGGGCTGGCTCGGCCCGTACTCGGAGGCGCAGCCGACCTGGACCAGGCGGGCTCCGCAGCCGCTGCGGCGCAGTGCCTCGCAGACGGTGGCGACGGCGACGGTGTTGTGCCGGGTCAGGTCGCGGGCGCCGCCGCGGGTGGCGCCCGCGCAGTTGACGACGACTCCGGGATGGACGGCGTCGAGGAACCGGGTCAGCGCGCCGGGGCTTCCGGTCGCGAGGTCGAACCGGACGTCGGCGTCGTCGCCGCGGCCGAGGGCGGTGAGATGGACCGCCGGGTCGGCGAGGAGGCGGTCGGCGACGAACCGGCCGATGAATCCGTTGGCTCCGAGCAGCAGCACCCTCATCGTGCGGCCCCTTCGTGCCGACCGGCCGTGGCGTGGGATCGGGGTGTCATGTCTCTTTCCTTCTCCTTGGAGGTTCACAGGGGGTGCGCCCGCGGCGTCGGCTCCGCGGGTGAGTCGGGTTCAGGCGTGGGCGGATGCCCGGGACAGCGCGTCGGTGGCGTGGGCGAGCAGGGCGAGAGCGGCGAGGCCGCAGACCAGGACGGGCAGCGCGGCCGGTCCGCCGAGTTCCACGAGGGCGCGGACCGGGGCGCCGAGGACGTCGCAGCCCGGCAGCCGGGCGGCGAGGACGCTCGCGAGGGCGAGGGCCTCGGCGGCGCAGGCGGCGGCCAGGGCACCGGCCGCCGCCTCGGGGAAGCCGTGCACGGCGAGCAGCCGGGCGAGGAGGAGCAGCGCGCCGAGCGCGAGGGCGCCGGGGTGGAAGCCGGTGAGGGCGAGCAGTCCGGCGAGGGCGGCGAGATGGAGGGCGACGCTGCCGAGGAGCAGCGGGCGGGCGCCGGCCGCGAAGTCGGCGAGTCCGCGGCTCGCGGCGAGTCTGCGGCGGGCGCGGACCGCGAAGAGCCGGGCGCACCAGGCGGCCGGGGCGACGGACAGGGCGAGGGCGAGCAGCGGGCCGGTGTCGAACGCCCAGCCGCCGTCGGCGACCGGGCCGTCCAGGACGGTGACGACGGCCGGGGCGCCGTCGGGTCCGCCGCCGAGGAGCTGCCCGAGCAGGCCGTCGCCGGCCGCCGCGTACCCGAGCAGCCAGAGCGTCCAGAGGGTCTCCTGGACGGTGGCGGACGCGGTGCGGCCGGTGGCGCGGAGCGGCCCGCCGCGTACGGCGAGGGCGAGCGCGGCGGCCAGGCCGAGCGCCCCGAGGAGACCGGCGGCGACGTGGAGCCCGTCGGTGCTGACGGCGAGTGCGGCGGTGGCGAGCGCGGCGACGGCACCGGGGACGCAGGCGACCAGGGCCCAGGCGCCGTGTCCGGTCCCGGCCGCCCGGTCCGCCGTGGTCCGGGGCGGTGCGGCCTCGCCGCGCGGGACGCGCGCGTAGAGCTCCTCGGCGAGGGAGAAGACGTCGCGGTGCCGGAAGCGGGCGGCGGTCCGGTCGGTCACGCCGTGCGCCTCGAGTCCGGCGGCGATCTCCAGCGCGTCGACGGCCCGTTCGCACAGTTCGCGGTGGCGGTGCATCAGGGCCTTGACCGGGTCCGCGGGGCCGCGCCGCGCGGGCCGTAGAGGCTGCTGATGAATCGCTTCGGCATGCGCGGCGGGAGGGCCGGGGGCCGGCTCGCCGACCGGCGCGGCGGCGGACCCGGTGCTCGTCCCGTCGACCGGCGTGGTGACCGGCTCGGTGACGGGCGCGGAGGACAGGTCGAGGGCGCCGGGCGGGAGGGCCCGCGCGGCGGCGGCCCGCATCGCGAGCGCCGGGGCGTCGAGCAGGGCCTCGGAGCGGGAGTCCCAGGGGCCGGGGCTGGTGGGAGCGGCGGGGCCGCGCATGGGTGTGTCTCCTTCAGGCATCGGGCTCTCCCGCGCCGGCCGCCGCGGTGACCGGCTGGTCCGCCCAGCTGCCCGGCACATGGGCCTCGGCGGGGTGGGCGAAGGGCACGCCGCTGGTCGTGCGGCGGCGGACCGGCGAGTGGGAGAGGAGTTCGAGGTAGATGCCGCGGAACGCCGCCAGGTTCTGCTCCACGGTGAACAGCTCCAGCGCGCGGGCGCGGGCGGCGGCGCCGAGGCGGTGCCGGCGCTCGGGGTCGCGCAGCAGCGCGAGGCAGGCGTCGGCGAGCGCCTTGGGGTTGCGCGGGGGGACGACGAGCCCGGTGCCGCCGATGACCTCGACGACCGCGCCGACGTCGGTGGAGACCGTGGCCCGGGCACAGAACATGGCCTCGACGAGGCCGACCGGGAAGCCCTCCACGACGCTGGAGAGCACGACGACGGCGCTGGCGGCGTAGGCCTCCTCCAGGGTGGGGGCCTCGGGTCCGCCGAGCTCCTCGAAGGAGACGGGGTTCTCGCCCACGGCGTGGGCGCCCGCCGCCTCGTCGGGGAAGAGCTGCTCGGCGAGGCCCCGGCAGTGGGCGAGGTAGGCGGCGGCGCCGGGTTCGCGCACCGGCGCGGCGATGATCCGCAGCCGGGCGTCGGGCTGCTGCCGCCGCACCTCGGCGAAGGCGTGGAGCAGGGCGACCAGGTCCTTGGCGGGCTCGACCCGGCCGATCCAGGAGAGGGTGGCCGGATCGCCGCTCTCCTCGTCCTCGCCGACCTCGGCGAAGCGCTCGGCGTCCATGCCGGGGTGGACCGTACGGAGCCGGGCCCGGTCGGCGCCGCACCTCTCCTGCCAGCGGCGGGCGTGGGCGTTGCCCGGCGTGAGGAGCGCGGCCTGGCGGTAGACCTCGCCGGCGAGCCTGCCGTGGAAGGCGGCGAGCAGGGCCCTTACGGGCGTGGCGAGGGGCGCGCCCGCGGCGGCGAGGTAGTGGGCGCGCAGCTGGACGCCGTACTCGGTGACGAGCAGCGGGGTGCCGAAGAAGCGTTTGGCCAGCAGGCCCGGGAGGGCCGCGGCGCCCGCGGAGGCCGCGTGGCAGAGGTCGACGAGCCCGAGGCCGCCGCTTCCGTCGGGACCCTCCTCCTCGCCGTACCAGGCGAGCGAGAGGGGACGCAGGGCGCGCTCCAGTTGCTCGGTGAAGGCGAGCTGGTCGGGGACGGTGGCGGCGGCGACGCTCCGGCGCGCGCCGGGTGCGCGGCAGGCGGACTCCAGGATGCGGACGGCGGCTTCGGAGCGGAGCGCGACGGCCGGTCCGCCGTGGGCGCGGGCGAGTTCGGCGAGTCCGTAGAGCCCGGCGGCGAAGCGCTCGGGGATCTCCTGGTCGTGCTCGGCACGGAGGGCGTCGTCGGCGCAGACGCCCTCGGCCAGGTCCCGGAACGCCTCCTCGAAGAGGCGCCGTTCGCGCCGCCCGTAGCCGCGGGCGGGTCCGCGCCCGTGGCCCCGCCCGCGGTTGCGGCCCTCGTCCTCGGCGGTCCACAGCGGCGCGGTGCGCACGCTCCGCACGTTGGGCGGCAGCGGCAGCAGGCCGTCGGCCTCCTGCCGGGCGTCGCGGCTGAGGGCGTACAGGTCGAACTCGTGGGGGGCGAGACCGCGGACGAGCCGGTCGCACCAGAGCCCGGACTCACCGGCGGCATACGGGTAGCCACCCTCCGTGAGCAGTCCGATCCGCATGAGCACACCCCCGTTCTCCCGTGACGACGGTCACCGTTCGGTCCGGCGACCCGCAGCGGGAAGAACGTAAGCGGAGATGACGGTGGTGGGGGGGGGGGGGGGGGGGGGGGGGCCCCCCCCGCGGGGGGGGGGGGGGGGGGCGGGGGGCGCCCCCCCCCCCCGACGGCCGAGGTGGTTCGTCACTGCGTGAGGGGTGTCAGGTGCGGTCGATGTGCACGCTGGTCGACTTCACGCGGGCGGTGGCCTGCATGCCG
>NZ_JBIBDS010000004.1:694926-738654 GCF_042954805.1 Streptomyces sp. NPDC012637 | reverse complement strand
GGGCCCTTCCGGCGTTTCCGACTCTATCAGATCCTTTCGGCGTCTGATTCCCAGTCAGAGGGGGTTGTCTTCCCGGCTGTTGGGCCGTTCCGACGTCTCGAACTCTAGCGGATTTCCCCGGCGACTCATAATCGAGTCATTCGAAATGAATTTCGGCATGCCGAAATTCATCCCGGTAGGGAGATCGTGCGGAGTTGAGGTGCCGCTACTGCGGCGGGAGTGGCTGTCGAAGAACCGTTCCGGCTCCGTGACAACTCGGAGAACACTACGCATCCCCGAGGGGCGTGTCAAGGCCGCCCTGGGAGGCCTTCGGGCCGGTTCCGCCGGCCCGGTCCGTCAGTCCAGGTCGGTCAGCCGGCCGCCCGCGTCGGGCTGGGTCAGCTCCACCCGGCGGAGCAGGCGGATCAGCATCTCGCCGAGGTTGCCGCGCTCCTCCGACGAGAGGTCCTGGAGCAGCTTCTCCTCGAAGTCCGTCGCCATGCGCATGGCCTCCAGCCACTTCTGGCGGCCCTCGTCCGTCAGCTCGACGATCACGCGCACCCGGTTGTTCTCGTCGCGGTCGCGCGTGACCAGGCCTTCGCCCGCCATCCGGTCGATGCGGTGGGTCATGGCGGCCGGCGTGAGGCCGAGGCGCTTGGCGAGCTCGCCGGGGCCCAGCCGGTAGGGAGCACCGGAGAGGACCAGGGTCTTCAGGACCTCCCACTCGGCGTTGCTGATGCCGAGGTCGGCGACCTGGCGGCCGTACGCCACGTTCATCCGGCGGTTCAGCCGGCCGAGGGCGGAGACCACCTTCTCGACCTGGGGGTCGAGGTCGCGGAACTCGCGCTGGTAGGCGGCGATCTGCTCGTCGAGGCTCGGCTCCTGGGGGGCCTGGGGGCCGGACGGCTCGGGGGTGTCGGACATGCGGCGAGTATCCCACGCGGCTCGTTGGCGTTGAAGTCCTTCTATGTGTATCGTTAAGGATCGAACTTTAGGATTGAAGTCTTCAGGGTTCAGGGCTACAGCACTGAACCCGCGACCGAAGTGGGTGAGTGTGACCAAGGCGATGGGCGCCGCGATGCGCCGGATTCAGGCAGGCAGCGCGCTGAGCGCGTTCGGACTCGGCTTCACCGTGCCGTACCTCTATGTGTACGTCGCCCAGGTGCGGGATCTGGGCGCGGGCACCGCGGGTGTCGTCCTGGCCGTCTTCGCCATGGCCGCACTCGTGGTCCTGCCCTTCAGCGGGCGCGCCATCGACCGGCGCGGGCCGGTGCCCGTGCTGCTCGTGGCCTCGCTGCTCGCCGCGCTCGGCTCGCTCGGGATGGGCCTCGCGGCGTCCGTGCCCGCGGCGGTCGGTTCCGCGGCGCTGCTCGGCGCCGGTACGGCCGTGATGCAGCCGGCACTCGCGACGATGATCGTCTGGTGCTCGACGCCAGCGACCCGTACGCGGTCCTTCGCCTGGCAGTTCTTCCTGCAGAACCTGGGTCTCGGCGTCGGCGGTCTGATCGGCGGCCAGCTGGTCGACGTGAGCCGGCCCGGCAGCTTCCTGCTGCTGTTCTCGATCCAGTCGGCGATGTTCCTGGTCCTCGGGGCCATCGTGCTGACCGTGCGGATGCCCGGCTCGCCCGCCTTCCAGGGCGCGCGGCCAGCCGCCGGCAAGGGCGGCGGCGTGAAGGCGCTGCTCCGGCACAAGGCGATGGTGCAGCTGTGCGTGCTGGGCTTCGTGCTGTTCTTCGCCTGCTACGGGCAGTTCGAGTCGGGTCTCGCCGCGTACGGCACCGAGGCCGCCGGGATCGCTCCGTCGACGCTCGGCATCGCCCTGGCCGCGAACACCGCGGTGATCGTGGCCGCGCAGTTCCTGGTGCTGAAGTTCGTCGAGCGCCGCAAGCGGACCCGGGTCATCGCCGCGGTGGGCCTGATCTGGACCGTGGCGTGGCTGTTCGCCGGGTACGCGGGCCTGGGTCACGGCAGCCAGGCGATGGCGACGGCGGCGTTCGTCTCCACGTACGCCCTGTTCGGTCTCGGTGAGGCGATGCTGTCGCCGACGGTCGCGCCGCTGGTGGCCGACCTCGCGCCGGAGTCGATGGTCGGTACGTACAACTCGGCCTTCGCCCTGGTGAAGCAGCTGGCCCTCGCTGTGGGTCCGGCGGTCGGCGGGCCCATGGGTGCGTCGCTGCACGGGCCGTACATCGTGACCTTCGTGCTGTTCTCGCTGGGCATCACCGTCCTGGCGGTCCGGCTCGGCAAGCGGCTCACGCCGGTGCAGAACCAGCCGTCGCTGGCCGTGAAGCCCTCGCGGGTGGTGGCCCAGCACCAGCCCGCGAAGGAGACGGCCGCCGCCTGACCCGTACGGGCCCGATTCCCACGGGCCCGTTCCTTACGGGCTCAGTCCGGCAGGGCGAACTCGCACCACACCGCTTTGCCGCCGCCCGGAGTGCGGCGGCTTCCCCAGGACGAGGCGATCGTCGCGATGATCGAGATTCCGCGACCCGCCTCGTCCTCTGTTTCCGCCCGGCGGCGGCGCGGCAGGTGGTCGTCCCCGTCCGTGACCTCGATGATCAGCCGGCGGTCGGTGCGGCGCAGCCGCAGCCGCATGGGCGGGGTGCCGTGCTGGAGGGAGTTCGCGACCAGCTCGCTGGTGGCGAGGACGCCCAGGTCCCGCAGCTCGACCGGGAAGCGCCAGCTGGCGAGGACGCCGGAGGCGAAGGCACGCGCGCGTGGGGCCGCCTCGACGCCGCCGAGGAGCTCAAGGGCCGCGTTGTGGAACAGCTCGGCGTCGGCTCCCTTGCGGGCGGGGTGCTGGAGGACGAGGACGGCGACGTCGTCGTCGTGCTCGGCGGTCACGCCGAGGGAGCGGAGCAGCCGGTCGCAGACGACCTGCGGGGTGCCGGTGGCTCCGGCGAGGGCGCGCTCCAGGGCGCTCACGCCCTCGTCGATGTCCTCGCGGCGGCGCTCGACGAGGCCGTCGGTGTAGAGGACGGCGGTGGAACCCGGAGGCAGGGCGATGCTGCCGGAGGTGTGGAGCCAGCCGCCGGTGCCGAGCGGCGGGCCGGTGGGGTCCTCCGCACGGCGGACGGTGCCGTCCTCGTCCCGTACGAGGATCGGGAGGTGGCCGGCGGAGGCGTAGACGAGCTTGCCCTCGTTGGGGTCGTGGACCGCGTAGACGCAGGTGGCGATCTGGCTGGCGTCGATCTCGGCGGCGAGGCCGTCGAGCAGCTGGAGCACCTCGTGCGGCGGCAGGTCGAGGCGGGCGTAGGCGCGGACGGCGGTGCGCAGCTGGCCCATGACGGCGGCCGCGCGCACGCCGCGGCCCATGACGTCGCCGATGACGAGGGCGGTGCGGCCGGCGCCGAGGGTGATGACGTCGTACCAGTCGCCGCCGACGGCGGCGTCGGTGCCGCCGGGCTGGTAGGTGGCGGCGATGCGCAGGTCGTCGGGCTGCTCCAGCTCCTGTGGGAGCAGGGAGCGCTGGAGGGTGACGGCGGTCTCGCGGTGGCGGCGCTCGCTGGCACGGAGCCGCTCGGCTGCCTCGGCGTGGTCGGTGACGTCGGCGGCGTGGACGAGGACGCCGCCGTCGGCGAGGTGCGGGCTGTCCACGGGCAGGCAGGTGACGGTGTAGGAGCCGCCGTCCTGGGTGCGGCGGGACTTCACGGTGCGGGGCTTGCCGCTGCGCAGCACCTGGTCGAGGAGCGGGAGCAGGCCGAGCTCCTCCGCCTCGGGGCAGGTGTCGGCGACGGTGGCTCCGGCGGGGCGGGGGCCGAAGGCGGCGGCGTACGCGTCGTTGACGTACGCGATGCGGTGCTCCGGGCCGTACACGAGCGCGACCAGGCCGGGGAGGCGGCCGACGATCTCCCGCACGGTGAAGTCCTCGAGGGTGGGGCCCTCGGCGGAACCGTCGGACCCTCCTGCCTCGTCGGCGGGCTGGTCCGGCTGGGGCCCGTACTCACCGCGGGCCGCGGGCACGGAGCCTTCGGTCCCGCGGGACGCCGCGCGGCGCTGCGTACCGGGGAGCCGGGCGCTCCAACGGGTGAAGTTCACGGATCTGTATGCCTCGTGGTGTCGTTGCCGTGCAGAGTCACTCTGTGCAGGTGTGAGCCCACCTATGGTCACACGTCCAGTGTGGACGAGTGCACTGACAGTGATGTCAGCCCCCGGGCTCGTCCCGGGGCTCGTCGGGGGACGGGTCCTTCGGCGCGGGTGGTGGTGCGGCGGCGAGTTCGAATTCGGCACGTGGGTGTTCCAGGGAGCCGAGGGAGACGATCTCGCGTTTGAACAGGCCGGACAGGGTCCATTCGGCCAGGACGCGGGCCTTGCGGTTGAACGTGGGGACCCGGCTGAGGTGGTAGGCGCGGTGCATGAACCAGGCCGGATAGCCCTTGAGCTTACGGCCGTAGACGTGGGCGACGCCCTTGTGGAGGCCGAGGGACGCGACGGACCCGGCGTAGGCGTACGCGTAGTCCTTGAGCGGCCGGCCGCGCAGGGAGGCGGCGATGTTCTCGGCGAGCACCTTGGTCTGGCGGAGGGCGTGCTGGGCGTTGGGGGCGCACGTGGTGCCGGGCTCCTCGGCGGTGACGTCGGGGACCGCGGCGGCGTCGCCGGCGGCCCAGGCGTGTTCGACGCCGTCGACCGCGAGCCGCGCGGTGCAGACGATGCGGCCGCGTTCGTCGCGGGGCAGGTCGGTCGCGGCGACGAGCGGCGCGGGTCTGACCCCGGCGGTCCACACGACGGTACGGGTGGGCAGCCGGGTGCCGTCGCTGAGGACGGCGACGCGGTTCTCGCAGGAGTCGAGGCGGGTGCCGAGGCGGACGTCGATGTTCCGGCCGCGCAGCTCTCGGATGGCGTAGCGGCCCATCTCCTCGCCGACCTCCGGCAGGATCCGGTCGGACGCCTCGACGAGGATCCAGCGCAGGTCCTCGGGCTTGAGGTTGTGGTAGTACCGCGCGGTGTAGCGGGCCATGTCCTCGAGTTCGGCGAGGGCCTCGACGCCCGCGTAGCCGCCGCCGACGAAGACGAAGGTGAGGGCGGCGTCGCGGATGGCCGGGTCGCGGGTGGAGGACGCGATGTCCATCTGTTCGATGACGTGGTTGCGCAGGCCGATGGCCTCTTCGACGGTCTTGAAGCCGATGCCGTGGTCGGCGAGGCCGGGGACCGGGAGGGTGCGGGAGACGGAGCCGGGCGCGATGACGAGTTCGTCGTAGCCGAGCTGGATGCTTCCGGTGCCCTCCTCCTCGGTGGCGAGGGTGGAGAGGGTCGCGGTGCGCTTGGCGTGGTCGAGGGAGTGGACCTCGCCGATGACGATCCGGCAGTGGTCGAGGACCCGGCGGAGCGGGACGACGACGTGGCGCGGGGAGATGGAGCCGGCCGCGGCCTCGGGCAGGAACGGCTGGTACGTCATGTACGGCTCGGGCGTGACCACCGTGATCTCGGCCGTGCGGGCGCGCAGCTCCGCCTTGAGCTGCCGCTGCAGGCGCAGCGCGGTGTACATACCGACGTAGCCGCCGCCGACGACGAGGATGCGCACAGGTTCGGTCACTGTCCCATGAGGCAACGCCGTCCGGGGTTTGTCCACAGGCCCGGCAAATTGTGTGACCGGAGGGGTACGGAGGCGGAGGGTGGCGAAAGGGCCCGGTGTACGGGGAAGTCCGCAGGTCAGGGTGCGGGTGCCGGGTGGAGTGCGGGGTCGGAATCGGGAGGGTCCGGGTCCTTGCTCCGATCGGGGGGCGCACCGTACGGAACTGCCCCTTCTGAATTGACCCCGACTCAACTATGTTCGTACCTCATCGGGGTGTCGGATCGCCGTGCGTGGACCAGAGGCGCGGCCAGGTCGGGCCCCCGTGTCAGGGCGGGGAGTCTCCGGGGGGAGACATCGTGAGCGGGGGAACGCTTATGCAGGTTCAGGATTCGTACGGCCAGGTCCGCACGGCGCAGTCGATGGCGAGCGGCCGGTCCGCGCCGCTGCGGGTGGACGCGCAGCGGAATCTGGAGCACGTGCTGCGGGCCGCGCGCGAGGTGTTCGGCGAGCTCGGGTACGGGGCTCCGATGGAGGACGTGGCGCGTCGCGCCCGGGTCGGCGTCGGTACGGTCTACCGCCGCTTCCCCAGCAAGGACGTGCTGGTCCGGCGGATAGCCGAGGAGGAGACGGCGCGGCTCACCGAGCAGGCGCGGACCGCCCTCGGCCAGGAGGACGAGCCGTGGTCGGCGCTGTCCCGGTTCCTGCGCACCTCGGTCGCCTCGGGCGCCGGCCGGCTGCTGCCGCCGCAGGTGCTGCGGGTGGGTGTCGACGACGTGGTGCTGCCGGCCGGTGCGCCGGACGACGCGGCGCGGGTGCCGCAGCAGCGGGCGTCCGTCCCGGCGGGCCTCAACGGTGTCGCGGGGTACGGGGAGCAGGCCGAGCAGCGGGTGGGCGCGCCGCGCGCGGTGCCGGCGGCGGAGCAGGACGACGCGGGGGCCGCGGAGCTCCTGGAGGTCGTGGGCCGGCTGGTGGACCGGGCGCGGGAGGCGGGCGAGCTGCGCACCGACGTGACGGTGTCCGACGTGCTGCTCGTGATAGCCACCGCCGCGCCGGCGCTGCCGGACGCGGCCCAGCAGGCGGCGGCGTCGGCCCGGCTCCTGGACATCCTTCTGGAGGGGCTGCGCTCGCGGTAGTGCGCCGCTGAGGGATGCGCGGTTCTCGATGGTCCGGTGGACCGTCGAGCATGACACGAACGGATGAGCGGTTACGCCCGGAGACGGGAAGTCGCCCCGGACGAGTGGTAAGTGGACGCGAGGGTTCGGCGTGCTCGCGCTCTGTGGCAGGCTTGGCCGCTGTTGGCCGATGTTCGGGTCCGAGCGTGCATACGGGGGCTTCCGCGATGAGCGGTGACAGTCGGGACGAGACGCCGGCCGCCGCCGGAACCGCGGAGTCCGGCGGTCTGCCCGCCGGACAGGTACCCAGCCAGGGCGGGCTCCCGGGTCCGGCTCCGGCTTCCGCTCCGGCTCACGGTGTCGCCGACGGTGCCGGGACCGCCGAGGCCAGCGTCCCGCAGCAGCGCGAGGGCGGCACGAGCGGACCGCAGTACACGGCGGACGCCGCCGACTCCGGTTCCGTACTGCCGCCGCCGCTCGATCTGCCGCCGTCCGACGCCGAGCTGGTGCAGCGGATGCGGGAGGGCGACGACAGCGCGTACGAGGAGCTGTTCCGCCGGCACTCCGCCGCCGTCCGCCGCTACGCCCGCAGCTGCTGCCGGGACGCGGACACCGCCGACGACCTGACGGCCGAGGTCTTCGCCCGCACGCTTCAGGCGGTGCGGGGCGGGGCCGGGCCCGAGCAGGCCGTGCGGGCCTATCTGCTGACGTCCGTGCGCCGGGTCGCCGCGACCTGGATCAGGACCCAGAAGCGCGAGCATCTGGTCGAGGACTTCGCGGTGTTCGCCGAGGACGCCGCCCGGGCCGCCGAGTCCTCCGACCAGAGCGCGTCCTTCGGCGCCGGCCTCGATCTGGGTGCCGACGTCCTCGCCATGCACGAGGCCGAGCAGTCGCTCGCCATGCAGGCGTTCCGTTCGCTGCCCGAGCGCTGGCAGGCCGTGCTGTGGCACACCACGGTCGAGGAGGAGTCTCCGAGCGAGGTCGCGCCGCTGTTCGGGCTGACCGCGAACGCGACCGCCGTGCTCGCCAGCCGCGCCCGCGAAGGCCTCAAGCAGGCCTATCTGCAGGCCCATGTGAGCCAGTCGCTCACGGCGGGCGGCGACTGCGCCCGCTATGCCGACCGGCTCGGCGCGTTCGCGCGCGGCGGTCTGCGGATGCGGGCCGAGCGGGGGCTGCGCAAGCACCTCGACGAGTGCGCCAAGTGCCGGCTCGCCGCCGGCGAGCTGGCGCATGTGAACGCCGGGATCCCCGCGCTGCTGCCGGTCGCCGTCATCGGCTGGTTCGCCGCCGGGTACTCGCTCAAGGCCGCCGGGATCGCCGCGGGCGGCGTCGCCGGGGCCGGCGCGGCCGGTGCCGCGGCGGCCGCCACGGGAACGACCGGCGGCGCGACGGCCGGGGCCTCGTCCGCCGCCGCTGCCGAGGGCCTCGGCATTCCCGCCAAGGCGGGCATCGCGGCGGTCGCCGCCGTCGCCGCGACCGCCGGTCTGGTGTGGGCGCTGTCCGGCTCCGAGCCTCAGCCGGTCGCCCAGCCCGCCGCCACGCCGTCGGCGGTCGCGCCCGTCACGACGCCGCCGCCCGCGCCGAAGCCGAGCCCGAAGCCCACGCCGAAGCCGACGCCCCCGCCCGTACAGGCGCCCCCGCCGTCGCCCAGCCCCAAGCCCACGCCGACGCCGACGAGGAGGGCGACGCCGAGCCCGACGCCGGCCCCGAAGCCGAAGGCCACGCCCCCGCTCCCCAGGCCCACCCCGCCGAAGCCGTCCCCGACGCCGAAGCCCGGGCCGACCGTCTACCAGGTCAACCGGCTCCAGTACGACGTGTTCGGCGACGGCACCGAGCCGGAGGTGAACCTCGCGCGGAGCAGCTGGATGTGGCAGCGCTCCGGCCTGACCGTGGCCGGCACCCGCTACGCCCACGGCGTGAGCGTCCACGCCCCGTCCTCGCTGCTCATCGACCTCAACCGGCAGTGCACCGGCTACGACGCGCTCGTCGGCATCGACGACATCACCGTGCCGATCGGCCCGGGCGGTGTCCGCTTCTCCGTCTACGGGGACGGGGAGCAGCTGTGGCGCTCGCAGGTGATGCGCCGCGGCGACGCCCCCGTCCCGGTCCATGTCGCCCTCACCGGCCGCCGCACGCTCCGCCTGGTGGTCGAGGAGCACACCCCGTTCGGCACGGCCGCGGTCGCGGACTGGGCGAACTCCCGGATCAGCTGCTCCTGAGGCACCTGCCGACCGGTCACGCGTGACCGGCTCCGCCAGACCCTGTCGTCGGACTCCCGCCTGCCCCGCGACGCCCTCCGGGCGACGACGGGAGTCTGCCGACAGGACCTAGCGGGTGAACGGCTCCGCGCGGGCCAGGATGTCGTCGAGGGTGAGCCCGCGGCCCTCCGCGCGGGCCGCCTCGTACGCCGCCGCGTCCAGTCCGGCGCGAGCCCGGGCGAGGACGTCCTCCGCCTCGCGCAGCTCGTCCCGGGCCCTGGGGACCTCGCCGCGCCAGCCGTCGACGGCGGTCAGGACGGATACCGCGAGGGCGAGTTCGCCGGCGAGGGCGAGTGCGGTGGCGAGGCCTTCGGCGAGAGCGGCCGTGAAGAACTCGGCGCACTGGGCGGCCCGCGCCATGCCGAGCGCCTCGACGGCCTGCGCGACGGCCACAGGACCCGCGCCCTCATGGGCCTCGATCCGTGCGGCGAGGCCCGTCACGAGGGCCTGGAAGTGCGGCGGCGGAGTGCTTTCGACGACCATCGCGCCGGCCACTTCCATGTGCGCGCGAGCGGTGGCGACGTCCCCGGCGTAGAGCGCGATACCCGCCCGCAGGAAGCGGACGTAGGTCGTGGTGTCCTGCACGTGGTGGCGCTCGGCGACCGCCGTCGCCTCGTCCAGGCTCTTGGTGGCGGCGTCCACGTCGCCGAGGCGGAAGTCCAGTTCGGCGAGCCGGGCGATGAGGAACGGCGCCTCGGCGTGCGCGCCGACCTCGCGGGCGAGGCCCAGCGCCTCCTCGTACGCCTCCCGGGCCTCCTCGTGCCGGCCGCGCAGCATGTGGGCCTCGCCGGCGGCGCTGGCGACCTGGGCGCGCATCCAGCGGTCGCCGACGCGTCGGGACAGCACGCGCAGCTCGGCGAGGTCCTCGTCGACGCCCGGCATGCCGCCGGGCATGTCGATGACCATGTGGGTGCGGAACATCAGCGAGACGCCCATCTCCCACTCGCCGCCGTGGCGCCGGGCGTTGGCGACGGCGAGGTCGAGGAGGTCGCGGACGTCGGCGGGCTCCTCGGTGAGGTAGGCGGTGAACGGCCACAGCAGGCCCGGGAAGCGGGCGGACTCGGGGCCGGGGTCGGTCGCGAACGCGGCCCGCACCCGGGCGACGAGGGCGGCGGTCACCGGGTCGTCGCGCAGCGTCGGGATGCTCTGGCTCTCCACGGCGAGGAAGAAGTGCAGCATGCGCAGCTGCATGCGGGGCCAGAAGCGGGGATCGGCCCGGTCCTCGGGGTCGTCGCCGAGGCGCAGGGCGCGCTCCACCCAGGCCAGGCCCTCGGGGCGGTAGTTGCGCAGCCACCAGAACCAGCCCATGGCGAAGACGAGCCGGAGCGCGGCGCTCTCGTCGGGGTCGGTGACGGTGGTGCGGTGGAAGGCGGCGCGGACGTTGTCGAGGTCGCGCTCGAGACGGGCGATCCAGGGCAGCTGCCCGCCGGTGCGCAGCAGGGGTTCGGCGGTCTCGGCGAGGGCGGTGAAGTGGGCGGTGTGGGCGGCCTCGGCGGCGGCGAGGAGCTCGGGCGTCTCGGCGGCGCGCTCCACCGCGTACTCGTGGATGGTCTCCAGGAAGCGGTAGCGCATCTCGCCGTCGTCGGTGGGCGTGGCGACGACGAGGGACTTGTCCACGAGGGCGCCGAGGGTGTCGGCGGTGGCGGGTGCGTCGGCCGTGAGCGCCTCGGCGGCGGCGAGGTCCCAGCCGCCGGCGAAGACGGAGGCCTGCCGGAGCAGGTCCCGCTCCTCGGGCTCCAGGAGTTCCCAGGACCAGTCGACGACGGCCCGCAGGGTCTGCTGGCGGGGCAGGGCCGTGCGGGAGCCGGAGGTGAGGAGGAGGAAGCGGTCGTCGAGGCGGTCGGCGATCTGGCGCGGGGTGAGCAGCCGCAGCCGGGCGGCGGCGAGCTCGATCGCGAGGGGCAGGCCGTCGAGGCGGCGGCAGATCTCGTCGACGGCCGGCAGGTCGTCCTCGGGGCGGAAGGCGGGACGGACGGCCCGCGCGCGCTCGGCGAAGAGCCGGTGCGCGGGCGTCGGTGGGAGCGGTTCGACGGGCCGGACGGCCTCGCCGGGCACGCCGAGCGGCTCCCGGCTGGTGGCGAGGATCCGCAGGTCGGGGCAGCGGGTGAGGAGGGTCTCGGCGAGGGCGGCCGCGGCGCCGACGACGTGCTCGCAGTTGTCGAGGACGAGGAGGAGCGGGCGGCGCGCGAGGTGTTCGACGAGGTGGGCGGTGGGGTCGTCCTGGAGGGGCACGCCGTCGCGGGTGATCAGGTTGGTCTCGCGGAGGCGGAGGGCGGAGAGGACGGCGCCGGGTACCGCGTCGGGGTCGTCGAGCGGGGCGAGTTCGGCGATCCAGGCCGCCGGGCCGACCGCCTGGAGCGCCGCCTGCTCGGCGAGCCGGGTCTTTCCCGAGCCGCCGGGTCCGGTGAGCGTGACGAGCCGGAAGCGGCCGAGGTCGGCCCGGAGCGCGGCCAGTTCCGGCTCGCGGCCGACGAAGGAGGTGAGGCGGGGGCGGATGTTCCCCGGCTCGGCGACGGGAGCCGGCCTCGGCCCCGGGGGCCGTTCCCCGGCGAGCAGCTCGGCGTGCAGGGCGGTGAGCTCGGGCCCCGGGTCGGCGCCGAGCGCGTCGGCGAGGGTGCGGCGGGCGTTCTCGTACGCGGCGAGGGCGTCGGCCGGGCGGCCCTCGGCGCGCAGGGCGCGGATCAGCTGGGCGTGGAAGGTCTCGTCGTACGGGTGGGCGCCGGTCAGTTCGGCCAGCTCGGGGACGAGTCCGGCGGTGGCGCCGCGCCGCAGGTCGGCCTCGACGCGGCGGCGGAGCGCGGCGAGCCGCTGCGCCTCGGGGCGCACGCCCGCGGGCTCGGGCAGGTCGGCGAGCGCGGGCCCGCGGAAGAGCGCGAGGGCGGTGCGCAGGAGTGCGGCGGCGGTGTCGGGGTCGCCGGCGTCGAGGCGGGCGTCCGCGTCGCGGACGTGCCGCTCGAAGGCGTACAGGTCGATGTCGCCGGGCTCGGCGACGAGCCGGTACCCGCCGGGTGCCGAGGCGACGGCGTCCTTCCCGAGGACCTTGCGCAGCCGGCCGACGAGCGCCTGCAGCGCCGCGTTGGCGTCGTGCGGCGGCTCGTCCCCGTACACGTCGTCGACGAGCTCCGGGACGGCCGCCGTCCGCCCGCCGCGCAGCGCGAGCGCGGCGAGCAGCGCACGCAGCCGCGCACCGCCGAGGGGGAGCCGGGCGCCGTGGGGGTCGAGGGCCTCCGTGGTGCCGAGGATGAGGTACCGCACCGGATCATTGTCGCGGGTGGGCATGGCGTACGCCTCGGGGTTTCCGTCGGGGTTTCCCCGGAGAGGGGGGCGCGGACGGGGCGCGGGGCGCGGTCAGAACTCGGCGGTGTCGAGGTCGAAGCCGAGGGGGGCGGGGAGGGGGACCGTGGTTCCGAGCTTGTGGGTGGCCTTGTGCACGTAATCGTCGCCAACGGGTTCGGAGCAGACGACGGTCTCGCCTGCCTCGCGGTCGATCAACAGGTACACGGGGATGCCGGCACGGGCGTAGCCGCGGATCTTCTGGACCCGGTCGCGACCGGCCGTGGAGGCGGACGTCACCTCGGCGACGAGTCGGACAGCCGCTGTGGCGTGCCACTCCTGCTTGTCGGAGTAGCTGCCCTTGGGAGCGATGACGAGATCGGGGATGACCTTTGAGCCGTCAGGCAGGTGCAGACCGATGCCGGTGTACCGCCCCAAGCCCTTGTCGTGGTCGCGGACCTGCCCGCTCAGCTCCGACACGATCTCCTCGTGCTCACCATTCGCTGGTGGTACGACCTTGATCTCCCCTTCGATCAGCTCCACACGCCAGCCCTTGGGAGCCAGCGCACTGAACAGCTCGAAGGTCTGCTCGACAGACGCACCCTCGTTGTCGGGCGCGACATCGCCCGGGAACTCGTCCCCGGGAACCGGCAGCGCCATCGCCATGACGGACCTCCTTCGCTCGGTGCGACGCTCTCAGCCTAGGCCCACACCTCGCACAGGAACGGGAGACCGTTCGCTCGAACGAGCGTGCTGTGACGTTTCGGTGGCCCGGACCGGCTCGGGCGCCCTCACGCCGGAAGCGACCGTGCCGTCGGGATCAGCGGGCCCGGGACCGCGCGGTGCCTCGGGGCGGCCGTGCCCGTCCAGCAGGAGCCGCGGCGGGCGAGGAGGCGGCGCAGCCAGAGTTCGGTGGAGACCAGGTCGGCGAGGCCGTCGAGCGGGACGCGGTCGCCGTCGGCGGCGGCGCGCAGGGCGCGGCGGACCACGCGGGCCTCGATCAGGCCCGCGTCGGCGAGGAGCGGGGCGTCGAAGAGGGCCATGAGTTCGGGGAGGGCCGTGCGCAGGCCCGCGCGCGTGGCGGCGGCCGGGACCGCCGGGTGCGGGGCGCCCCAGCCCGCCGGCAGGTCGTGGATGCCGGAGCCCGCGAGGACGGTGCGCAGGACGTTCGCGCGGGCGTCGGGCTGGACCCGCAGCGACTCGGGCAGGTCGCGGCAGGCCCGTACGACCTGGTTGTCCAGGAACGGGGCGTGCAGGCGCTGGCTGCGGATCTCCGCGGCCTGTTCCAGGACCCGGTGGTCGGCGGCCGCGCGGGCGAGGGCGGCACGCGCGCGTGCCTCGCCCGGCCGCTGGACGGAGGTCGGCAGGGTCGCCGCCCGGTTCAGGCGAACCGATACTTCGGCCAGCGCCTCCCCCGTCAGCCAGCGCGCCGCGGGACCCGGCCGGGACCAGGCGAGGGCGGCCAGCGAGGCCTCCAGGGGCCCGTAGGCCCCGGCGGGCGCCCGGTTGGCCTCCAGGACGCGGGTGGCGGCCGCCTCCAGGCCCGTGCGGTACGGCGTACGGGCGAGCCGGCGCGCCGCCCGGTACACCTGGAGCGGGACGAGGAGGGCCCCGGCCGAGGGGCCGGTCGCCTTCGCGAGCGCCGTCACCGGGCGCACCAGGGAGCGGCGCCGGCGGTCCATCAGAAGGTCGGCGAGGCGCGCCGGATGGGCGTCCAGGACCTGCCGGGCGCCGAAGCCGGTGAAGTGGTCGGCGCTGCCGCCGGCGAGCCGTCGGCGGTGCCGTTCGGCCGTCACCAGGGAAGGACCGGGTTCGTCCGTCAGCGGCCCTTCGAGATCCGTGTAGGGCAGCGCCTCCTCGCCGGCCGCGACGACCACGTGGTGCAGCCGGGGGTTCGCGGCGATCTCGCGGGCCCGGGCCAGCTCCTCCTGGCTGCCGGGCCCGGTCAGGTCGTTGAAGGTGACGGCGAGGAGCCGCTCGCCGGCCCCCGTGCCGTGGCCGAGGATCGTGCCGGGAACGCCGGGCAGTCCGGCCGCGAGCAGCGCGAGGGTGCCGGAGGCGCTGCCGCCGGACAGGTCGGCGCCGATCCCGGGCGCCGGGGCGACGCCCCGGGCCGCCCGCCGGTCGGCGGGCCCCATGCCGGGCACGGGCCCCGGGTCGGGCAGCGGCACCTCGGGCGCGTGCCGGGGTGCGGTGAGCCGGGCCCGTACCGCCTCGACCAGCGCGTCCCGCACGGCCTCCACGGCCTGCCGCGGATCCGCCTCGGGCGCGGCCACGGCGAGCGAGGCGACCGGTTCGTAGCCGGCGATCTCACGGGAGCCCTCGCGCAGGATCAGCGCGTGGCCGGGCGGCACCCGGCGCACGCCCTCGTACGGCGTGGAGTCGCGCAGCGCCTCCGGGGTCTCGGGGCAGGCGAGCAGCGCCGCCACGTGACCGATGTCGAGCTGGGCCTCGGTGAGGTCGGCGAGGGGCAGGGCGGCGGTGCCGTAGGCCGTGCCGCCCGCCCACGGCGTGTGGAACACCGGGCGGGCGCCGGCGAGATCACCGGTCACGGTGATGCGGCGGCCGACCTTGACGACGGCGGTGTAGCTGCCCGCCCACGCGGTCAGGTGCCGCAGTGCGCCCCCGCGCGCGGTCAGCAGCCCGCGCCGCAGTTCCTCGTCGCTCGCGGCGCAGCAGCCGAGCACGGCGAGCCGGGTCTGGGCGTCGACGTCGACCAGGCGCACCTCGTCGGGCCGCCAGTCGCCGACCGCCCACAGCGGATCGGGGTCGCCCCACAGGAGCTGCGCTCCCACCGGATGCACCGTGCGCCCCTCGGCGGGGTCGCCGACGGCGCCGGCCGAACCGGGCGGCACCGTGTGCGAGGTGCCGAAGCGCGCGGCGACACTGCTCCAGCCCACCAGCCACCGCATCGCCGCCTCCACAAAGGTCGAGTGGAGGACATGCTGCCATGACAACGGCGCACAGGAGGTGTCACAGGAGGCTTCGCGACAACGCGAATGCGCCCCTGGCATGGGCCAGTTGCGAAGCGCTGCCGAACCGCTGTCTTTCGGCCATTCTCAACTGCCCGGCAGGACGGGGTTTCCTCGGCAGCCCGGGAGGCGTTCGCCTCCCGGAGCCGTCCGCCGCCCGCGGGGAATGGGGCGACGGTGTCCCCCAGCCCACCCGGTCCGGGACATCGGTCCTCGGCCAAGTGGGCCGACCCACGCAGCACTCATGGAAGCGTCCCCCCTCGGCCCGGGCGAGAGCGCACGGCCGGGCGCACGGCCACACGGCAGGAGCACGACGGACGGACCGCGGGGCGCCACTCATTCCATCCCACAACAATCTCGCCATACGGAACACCACCCCTTAACGGTCAGGATCCGGCGAACTACGCTGTGCTTACGAATGCCGCACGCCTATGCCCGGCGTTGTGCCCGGCGTGCGGCGGCCGTCTGGGTGTCGTGTCGAGGGGTGGCGTCATGTCCAGGGAGCAACGCGGGCCGAACGACAAGCTCGGCACGGTTCTCGCCCTCGCGGGAATCAGCAATGCCGGGCTCGCCCGGCGCGTCAACGACCTCGGTGCGCAACGGGGCCTGACGCTTCGTTACGACAAGACGTCGGTGGCCCGGTGGGTGTCCAAGGGCATGGTGCCGCAGGGCGCCGCCCCGCATCTGATCGCCGCCGCGATCGGCCAGAAGCTCGGCCGGCCCGTGCCGCTGCACGAGATCGGGCTCGCCGACGCCGACCCGGCGCCCGAAGTGGGGCTCGCCTTCCCGCGCGACGTCGGAGAGGCGGTCCGCTCCGCGACCGACCTGTACCGGCTGGATCTCGCCGGCCGACGGGGCGGCGGCGGCATATGGCAGTCGCTCGCCGGCTCCTTCTCCGTCAGCGCCTACGCGACCCCCGCCTCACGCTGGCTCATCACGCCCGCCGACCCGTCGGTGGAGCGGCTGGCCCCGCGCCCGGCCGGCGGGGGCGGCACGGACACGGCGGACCCGGCGAGCGCCACGAGCCCCTCGGGCGCCGCGAGCACCCCGAGCGCCGCCGCCGAGACCGTCGAGCACGCGCGCGTGGGGCACAGCGACGTCGCCAAGCTGCGCGAGGCCGCCGAGGACGCACGCCGGTGGGACTCCAAGTACGGCGGGGGCGACTGGCGCTCCTCCATGGTCCCCGAGTGCTTAAGGGTCGACGCCGCGCCGCTGCTGCTCGGCTCGTACTCGGACGAGGTCGGCCGCGCCCTGTTCGGCGCGACCGCCGAGCTGACCCGGCTGGCCGGCTGGATGGCCTTCGACACCGGCCAGCAGGAGGCCGCCCAGCGCTACTACATCCAGGCGCTGCGGCTCGCCCGCGCCGCCGCCGACGTGCCCCTCGGCGGCTACGTCCTCGCCTCCATGTCGCTCCAGGCGACCTACCGGGGCTTCGCCGACGAGGGCGTCGACCTCGCCCAGGCCGCCCTCGAACGCAACCGGGGCCTCGCCACCGCCCGCACCATGTCCTTCTTCCGGCTCGTCGAGGCCCGGGCGCACGCCAAGGCGAGCGACGGAGCGGCGGCAGCCGCCGCGCTCAAGGCGGCCGAGGGCTGGCTCGAACGCTCCCGCGACGGCGACCCCGACCCGTCCTGGCTCGGCTTCTACTCGTACGACCGGTTCTGCGCCGACGCCGCCGAGTGCTACCGCGACCTGAAGCTGCCCCGGCAGGTGCGCCGCTTCACGGAGCAGGCGCTGTCCCAGCCCACCGAGGAGTACGTCCGCTCCCACGGGCTGCGGCTCGTCGTGTCGGCGGTGGCCGAGCTGGAGTCCGGCAACCTGGACGCTGCCTGCGCCGCCGGCACGCGCGCGGTGGAGGTCGCCGGACGGATCTCCTCCGCCCGGACCACCGAGTACGTACGGGACCTGCTGCACCGCCTGGAGCCGTACGGGGACGAGCCCCGGGTCATGGAGCTGCGCGAGCGGGCCCGCCCGCTGCTCGTGGCTCCGGCATGACGCGGCGTGACACTCGTCCCACGGTGCGGTCGGTTTAGCCGGGATGTCAGTGGGCCAGTGCACTATCAGGGGTGGGAGGTGGCGCTGGTGTCCGTGTCGGACCGCTACGACTGTGACGTGCTCGTGATCGGCGGCGGGATCGTCGGTCTGTCGACCGCGTACGCGATCACGCGCGCCGCGCCGGGCACCCGGGTCACGGTCCTGGAGAAGGAGCACGCCCCGGCGCGCCACCAGACCGGTCGGAACAGCGGCGTGATCCACAGCGGGATCTACTACCGGCCCGGCTCGCTCAAGGCCCGCTTCGCGGTCGAGGGCGCGGCCGAGATGGTCAAGTTCTGCGCGGAGTACGGCATCCCCCACGAGGTCACCGGCAAGCTGATCGTCGCCACCGGGCGCGAGGAGCTGCCCCGGCTGCACGCGCTCGTGCAGCGCGGCCGGGAGAACGGGATCCCGGTGCGCGAGCTCGGCCCGGCGCAGATCAGCGAGTACGAGCCCCGGGTGCGCGGCCTGGCCGCGATCCACGTGGGCACGACGGGCATCGTCGACTACGGGGCGGTGGCGGCCAAGCTCGCCGACGCGTCGGGGGCGCGGATCCTGTACGGCTCCGCGGTCACGACGATCGACCGGCGGACCTGGGGCGTGGCCGTGCGCACGGCCGCCGGGCGCGTGGTGCGCGGCCGGGTCCTGGTGAACTGCGCGGGACTGCACTGCGACCGGGTCGCCCTGCTCGCGGGCGACGACCCGGAGATGCGGATCGTCCCCTTCCGCGGCGAGTACTACGAGCTGGCCGACCCGTCCCTGGTGCGCGGCCTGGTCTATCCGGTGCCCGACCCGGCCTTCCCGTTCCTCGGCGTCCACCTCACCCGCGGCATCGACGGCGGCGTCCACGTCGGGCCGAACGCGGTCCCGGCCCTCGCCCGCGAGGGCTACGGCTGGTCGGTCGTACGCCCCCGCGAGCTCGCCGGCACCCTCGCCTGGCCCGGCAGCTGGGCCATCGCCCGCGCCCACTGGCGCTACGGCGCGGGCGAGCTGCACCGCTCCCTGTCCAAGCGCGCCTTCACCGAGGCCGTGCGGCGCATGCTGCCGCTCGTGGAGGAGCGCGACCTGCGGCGTGCGGCGCCGGGCGTGCGGGCGCAGGCGGTGCTCAGGGACGGCACGCTGGTCGACGACTTCCTGATCCGCGAGTCGGTGCGGACGGTCCACGTGCTGAACGCGCCCTCACCGGCGGCGACGGCCTCCCTGCCGATCGGCCGCGAGGTCGCGGGCCGGGCGCTCGCGCTGCTGTAGTCCCGTCCCCGCCCGGGCGGGCCGGGCGCTGGCGCTGCTGTAGTCCCGTCCCCGCCCGGGCGGGCCCCGCACTCCTCCCCGACGCAGCCCCGCCCCGGCGAGGCCCCCTCCTCCCGGCGGAGCCCCGCTCCGACGGCTGCGGCCCCGCCGGGCGCTGCGCCCGGCGCCGTAGAATCGGGGCATTGTGTCTGAGCAGCCTGAGAACTCCCCGTACTCCGTCCCCGACGGCCACGACAGCCCCGCCGGCGTCGCCGCCGCGGACGACCGTCCCGTCGCGCGGCGCGGCAGCCGGATGTTCGCGCCGGGCGAGGGGCCCGCGCCGGATCCGGCGGGCGCCCACTTCGAGCGGCGGATCCGCAGCTTCCAGCCCCGGCGCAGCCGCGTCACCGCCGGCCAGGCCGAGGCCATGCTGAAGCGGTGGCCCGACTGGGGGCTCGACATCGACGGCAAGCGGGTGCTCGACCTGGACGAGATGTTCGACGGGCTGCCGGTCGTCATGGAGATCGGCTTCGGCATGGGCGAGGCCACCGCGCAGATGGCCGCCGCCGACCCCGGAACCGGCATTCTCGCCGTCGACGTCCACACGCCCGGCCAGGGCAATCTGCTCGGGCTCGCCGACCGCAACGGACTCACCAACGTGCGGGTCGCCAACGGCGACGCGATCATCCTGCTGCGCGAGATGCTCCCGCCGGAGTCCCTCGCCGGCTGCCGGGTCTACTTCCCCGACCCCTGGCCCAAGAAGCGCCACCACAAGCGCCGGCTGATCCAGCCCGAGTTCCTGAGCCTGCTCGCGCCCCGGCTGAAGAAGGGCGGCCTGCTGCACTGCGCCACGGACTGGGAGCCGTACGCGGAGCAGATGCTGGAAGTGCTGAACGCGCACCCCGACTTCGAGAACAGCCAGGCCGACGGCGGTTACGCGCCCAGGCCCGCGTTCCGGCCGCTGACCCGCTTCGAGGGCCAGGGCCTGGACAAGGGGCACGTGGTCCACGACCTGCTTTTCCACAGGCGCTGACGCTCCGGCGGGTTTTCCACAGGCTGCCGGAACTCCCTCGCCGCTGTCGGTGACGCTGGTTAGGGTCGTTCCGTGTCGTCGAATCCCATCGCCGGAGCCGGACCTGCCACCGAGCCCGGCCCCACACCCGCACAGGCGGTCGTCCCCGCGCAGGCGGCGGACCCCGCCCAGGCGGTCGTCCCTCCGGTCGCCCCACCGGTCGCCCAAGCGGTCGCCGCCGGGCCCGCTCCGGTTCCCGCGCCCGCTCCCGTGCCTTCGCTCGAGAGCGACCAGCCGGACTTCGGTGCCGTGCCGGAGCGGTCCAAGTGGCGCTACAAGCCGCGCAAGGCGTTCTGGCGCAGCCGGCTGGTCCGGGCCGTCGCCCTGATCGCCGCGCTCGCGCTGTGCGCGCTCGCGATCCTGGCGATGGTGCGGGAGGAGACCGGCACCGAGGGCTTCCTCGTGGGCCTCGGCCTCGCCGTGCTGCCGGTGCCGCTGCTCATGGCCGCGTTCCGCTGGCTCGACCGGGTCGAGCCGGCCCCGTGGAAGAACCTGCTGTTCGCGCTCGCCTGGGGCGCGTTTGCCTCCACCCTGGTCGCGATCCTCGCCAACTCCTTCGCCGTGGAGTGGATCAGCAGCGCCACCGCCGACCCCGGCTCCGCCGAGTCACTCGGCGCCACCGCCGTCGCGCCCGTCGTGGAGGAGACCGCCAAGGGAGCGGCGCTGCTGCTGCTCTTCCTCTTCCGCCGCAGGGACTTCACGGGGCCGGTCGACGGCCTGGTCTTCGCGGGGTTCACGGCCACCGGCTTCGCCTTCACCGAGAACATCCTCTACCTGGGCAACGCCTTCGGCGAGGACCAGGAGTTCGGCGCCGACGGCCTCGGCTCGGTCACCATGGCCACCTTCTTCGCCCGGGTCATCATGTCCCCGTTCGCGCACCCGCTGTTCACGTCGCTCACCGGCCTCGGCCTCGGCTTCGCCGCGCTGCTCCCGGCCGGTGCCCGGTTCCGCCGCACCCGCCTGTGGCTGCTGCCGTCCGCCGGCCTGCTCCTCGCGATGGGCCTGCACGCGCTGTGGAACGGCTCGGCGACCTTCCACCCGCTGGCGTTCGTCCTCGTCTACGGGATGTTCATGGTGCCGGTGTTCGGACTGCTCACCTGGCTCGCGATATGGAGCCGGCAGAAGGAGCTGCGCACGATATCCGGCGAGCTCCCGGCCTACGCGACGGCCGGCTGGCTCGCTCACGACGAACCGCTCGCGCTCTCCTCGATGCGGGCCCGCTCGATGGCCCGCGGCTATGCGGCCCGGACCTTCGGCAAGCCGGGCGCGCAGGCCGTCGGCGAGTACGAGGCGTTCGCGACGACGCTGGCGTTCCTTCGCCACCGGGCGCGGCGCGGGCAGGCCGCGCCGGACTTCGCGGCCCGCGAGCAGGAGCTGCTGCACCACCTGTGGCAGCGGCGGCAGGTGGCCTCGCCCGCCCTGACGTACGCGGCCCGGGCGACCGGCCGGGTGTGGGTGCCGCCGCAGTACCTGGACTACGGCGGCTACAACCCGTACCGCGGCTGATCAGGCGGCGGGCGCCTCGGAGGCCTCGGTCAGCGTGGCGAGCTCCGCCTCGGTCAGCGTCAGGTCGGCGACCGCGACGAGCGCGGGGAGCTGCTCGACCGTCCGGGCCGAGGCGATCGGGGCGACGACCGTCGGACGGGAGGCGAGCCAGGCGAGGGCCACGGTGGCGGGCTCGGCGCCGTGCGCCTCGGCGACCGCGTCGAGTGCGGCGAGCACCTTCTGGCCGCGCTCGGTCTCCAGGTGCTTGGCGGCGCCCGCGGCACGGACGCTGGAGACGGTGGCACCGGGGCGGTACTTGCCGGTGAGGAAGCCGGAGGCGAGGCCGAAGTACGGCACGGCCGCGAGCCCGGCCTGCGCTGCGGTGTCGAGGAGCGGGCCCTCGTAGGTCTCGCGGGACACCAGGTTGTAGTGCGGCTGCAGGGCGACGTAGCGGGCGAGGCCCTCGGCCTCGGCGAAGTCGAGGGAGGCGCGCAGCCGCTCCGGGGAGATGTTGGAGGCGGCGACGGCCCGCACCTTGCCGTCCTTCACCAGCTGGTCGAGGGCGGTGACGATCTCCTCCACCGGGACCGACTCGTCGTCGAAGTGCGTGTAGTAGAGGTCGATGTGGTCGGTGCCGAGGCGGCGCAGCGACTCCTCGGCGGCGGCCTTGATGGTGGTGGCGCTCAGGCCCTTGTACTGCGGGTGCGAGCCGACCTTGGTGGCGACGAGGATGTCGGAGCGGTTGCCGCGGGAGGCGAGCCAGCGGCCGATGACGGTCTCGGACTCGCCGCCCTCGTTGCCCTCGGCCCAGGCCGAGTAGACGTCGGCGGTGTCGACGAAGTTGCCGCCGGCGGCGGCGTAGGCGTCGAGGACGGCGAAGGACTGCGCCTCGTCGGCGCTCCAGCCGAAGACGTTGCCGCCCAGGGCGAGCGGGAAGACGTGCAGGTCGGAGGTGCCCAGCTGGCGAAGAGAAGTCATGGGTCGATCAACCTCCCGCACCACCGGGCGTATTCCGGCGGTGCGGCAGGATCCGCGGTTGCGCAGGTCAGACGCTCAGGCCCTTGGAGTTCAGCCACGCCGCCGGGTCGATGCCGTCGCCGGACGGGGTGTGCACCTCGAGGTGGAGGTGCGGGCCGGTGACGTTGCCGGTGGCGCCGACACGGCCGATGGTCTCGCCGGTGCCGACGGACTGGCCGGCGCCGACGGTCATCGACGAGAGGTGGCAGTACCAGACCTCGGTGCCGTCCTCCAGCTCCAGGACGATGCGGTAGCCGTACGCGCCGGACCAGCCGGCGGACTGCACGGTGCCGCCGTGGACGGCCTTGACCGGGGTGCCGGTGGGAGCGGCGAAGTCCAGGCCGGTGTGGTAGCCGGAGGACCACATCGAGCCGGCCTGGCCGTAGGTCGAGGTGATCGTGTACGAGGAGGTCGGCAGCGCGTAGCTGGCGGCGAGCTGGGCGAGGCGCTCGGCCTCGGCCTTCGCCGCGGCCTCCTCCTCGGCCTTCTTCTTCGCCTCGGCGGCCGCCTGCTCCGCCGCGTCGGCCTTGGCCTCGGCCTCCGCCGCCGCCTTCTCGGCCGCGGCCTTCTCCGCCGCCTCCTTGGCCGCGGCGTCCGCGGCGGCCTGCTGCTGCTCGGCCTGCTGGAGGATGCGGGCGCGCAGCGCCTCGCCGGCGTCGGTCGACGTCCTGGTCCCGGCCCGGGTGTCCGCGCCGTCGGTGCCGGCGCCCTCGTTCGCGGCGGTGGTGTAGGTGAGCGCGGTGAGCGGCTGGGCGTTGTTGCCGGCGCTGTCCGCGATGCCCTTGCTCTCGGCGTCCGAGCCGATCAGGTCGCCGACGCCCGGCAGTTCGGAGGCGTCGGGCAGGTCGAGGTCCGGCAGCGCTATCGAGACCGGAGGCTTCTGCTGGGCGGTGGCCAGGCCGCCCGCGCCGACGGCGGCGATGACGCCGACACCGAGCACGGTGGAGGAACGGGCGAAGTTGGAGCGCTGCTTGACGACGCGGTGGCGTCCGCCGGAGCGGTTCCGGTCCCGCAGGGAGTCCTCGGTGGGGTTCCACTCCTCCGCGGCCCCGTCCAGGGCGCCCGCCGCGCCGGGGGCGTCGTAGGAGGCGAAGGGGGCTTGCGGAGCCGGGGTGTTGGACGCCACGGAGGCGCTCTCCTTTCCTTCCTTCTCGCCTACCGGGTTAGCTGACGGGTTCGGAGCAGGAAGGTCTCCTACGGGCTGTGCCGCACGGTCGCACGAGGCGGACGAGTGCGGTGGGGCCCGATTCACCCCAAGTGGTGGTTCCCCGGTTCCCTTGCGGGATTCGGCGCGCGCGCACGGTGCCGTCTCTTGCGACGGCTGTGACGACCGCGCTGCGTTATCGAACGTTAATAGACTCGACCACCCGATTCCAAGCTGTTCCCCTTGATCATTAGCTGAATTGGGAGGGCATCGCCCGATTTGACCCCCACTCAGAAAAGCGTCAGGAGCAAACTCCGGAACTGACGTTACGTCAATTGTTATCGGAGGGACACCTGTCGACTACGGCCGGTCACCGTCCGCCCGAGGTCGCGACGAGAGGGCCTCCGGATGCTGCGGCCCGGCCCCGTCCGGCGGCACCACCGGCATCGTCCGCCGCCGCTCCGGCTGCCCCGCCGCCCGGCGGCTCACCGCCAGCAGCGCCATGTCGTCCGTCGTACCCCCGTCCGTGTGCCGGCGCACGTCCGCCACCAGCGCGTCGAGCAGCTCCTCGGGCCCCGGGAAGATCCGCCCCGCGAGGCGCGCCCCCGGCTCGTAGAACACCCCCGCCGAGTCCCGCGCCTCCGAGAGACCATCCGTGTAGAACAGCAGCGTCGCGCCCTGCGGATACGGCGTCACGTCCGCCCGGTCCGGCCACACGCCCAGGTCCCCCATGCCCAGCGGCAGCGCGGCCTCGCTCGGCCGCAGCAGCTCGACACCGCCGTCCGCGTGCAGGAGCAGCGGCTCGGGATGCCCCCGGTTGACCACCCGTACGACCCGGTCGCCGCCCGGGATCTCGGCCAGCACCGCCGTCGTGAAGCCCTCGAAGGCGTCGAGACCCGCCCGCCGCGCGCCCTCCCGGGCCAGCGCCCGCTCCAGGCGCGCCGCCACGCCCTCCAGCGTCGACTCCTGCTCGGCCGCCTCCCGGAAGGCGCCGATGACCACCGCCACCGCCTCCACCGCGTCGAGGCCCTTGCCCCGCACGTCGCCCACCACCATCCGCACCCCGTGCGGGGTGTCCTGCACCGCGAACAGGTCGCCGCCGATGAACGCGTCCGCCTGGGCCGCCACGTACCGCGCCGCGATCTGGAGGCCGCCGATCCGCTCGGCGGGCGTGGGCAGCACCGCCTTCTGCGCCGTCTCGGCGATCACCCTCGCCGAGGCGAGCCGTTCCCCGCTGCGCCGCACCACCCGGTTGATCAGCACGGCGAGCGCCGAGACCGTGACGACCGTCAGCGTCTCCGTCAGCGCCGGGATCCTGTCCGCGGTCCCGTTGTAGAGGTGCAGCCCGATGCTCGCGAGGACCGCGGCGAGCCCCGTGACCAGCGTCGTCAGCATGGAGAAGAACGGGGCCGCGATCAGCGGCGCCGCCGAGTACAGCGGCGCCGCCGTGTAGGTCGGCGGCGTGGACAGGTCGTACGCCACGCCGCCGAGGATCAGCAGCGGAGGCAGGGCCCGCAGGAAGCGCCGGGCACCGCGGTACGGGCCCGCGCCGCCGCCCGGGACCTCACCGCCCGCTCCGCCGGCCGCCGCTGCTCGCCCCACCTGTGCTCTCCTGCCCGGTCGGTCGGCCGGTCCGCCCGTCCGTCCACGGCGGCGGACCGTTCCGCGCCCACCTCAGGGTGCCGTCAGGCCGTACGGCTCGGCGACTCCTCCTCGGCCGGTTGGCGTACGGCGAGCCGCCCGCCCCGCGCCAGGGCCGCCATGGCGGCCGCGCAGCCGAGGCCGACCGCACACAGCACCAGCCAGGGCACCGCCGACCAGCCCGTCACGTCGAGCAGCGCGCCCGTCCCCAGGTTCCCCAGGGTGATGCCGACCCCGCAGACCGTGTTGTACAGCCCGTAGTGGGTGGCGACCCAGCGGCCCTCGGACAGGGCGACGACCGTGTCCATCTCGAACGGGTAGAGCACCGCGTTCGCGACCGCCAGGACCGCCGCGCACAGCAGCAGCGCGGGCAGCGAGCGCCCCAGCGCGGCCGGCACCAGGAACGCCGCCCCCATCAGGGCGAGCCCCAGGACCAGACACCGCTCCCGGGAGAGCCGCGCCTTGCACCAGGCGGTGATCCGCAGCTGTCCGGCGAGCGCGACCAGCGCCGACACCGCGAACAGGGCGGTCGTCGCCGCCGTGCCGCCCGCGGCGAGCGGCAGCGCCAGGTAGACCTGGAAGGACAGCACGTACGAACCGGTCATCGCCAGCGAGAACAGCCAGAAGACCCGGTTGGCGAGCACCGTCCGGAACTGCCCCCGGTCCTGCCCGGCCGCCCCGGCCGCCCCGTCGTCCTTGTGCCGTACGGGCAGATGCCTCAGCTGTACGAGGGTGAGCGCGGCGAACAGGAGCGCGGCCACCACGCACGTCAGCCGGAACGACACCCCCGTCAGGGCCACCCCGACCAGCGGCCCGAGCAGGATGCCCGCCTGGTAGTACGTGTTGAACAGGGCGAACGCCTCGACGCGCCGCTCCTCTCCCGCCTCCGCCGCCAGGTACGCCCGCACCGCCGGGTTGAACAGCGCACCCGCGAGGCCCGTCGCGAGCGAGGCGGCGATCAGCATCGGCAGCGACTGCGCGAAGGCGAGCGCCCCGAAGCCGGCCGTCCGCAGCGCGCAGCCGGCGACGATCAGCGGCTTGAAGCCCAGCCGGTCGGCGAGCGCGCCGCCGACGAGGAACATGCCCTGCTGGGAGAGGTTCCGCGCGCCGAGCACCAGGCCGACCGCCCAGGCGGCCATGCCGAGCCCGTCGGCCAGATGGGCCGCCAGGTACGGCATCAGCATGTAGAAGCCGAGGTTGATGGTGAGCTGGTTGAGGAACAGCAGCCGCACGGCCGGTTCGAAGCCGCGCGACCGCTTCCCGATGCCGCCCTTCGGGGCCGCGGTGGTGCTGCCCGCCGGCCCGGCCGTCCGACGGCTCATCGGGCCCGCTCCACGACGCGCCGGGTCCAGCCGCTGACCGGCTCGCCCTCGGCGAAGGCCACGGGCTCCTCCCGTACCGGACCGTCGAGCAGGCCGTGCGCCGCGCAGAACTCGTCGTTGAACACGGTGTCGAAGTAGCGGTGCGGCCCGTCGGGGAAGACCGCCGCGATCCGGGTGCCGCGCGGCCGGGTGCGGGCGAGCCAGCCGGCGACCAGCGCGACCGCGCCGACGCTCCAGCCGCCGGTCGCGAACTGCCGGGCGGCCAGCCGGCGGGCCGCCCGTACCGCCTCCGCGGGACCCACCCAGTGGATCTCGTCGAAGGCACCGTGGTCGACGTTGCCGGGGTGGATGGAGGAGCCGAGCCCGCGCATCAGCCGCGGGCCGGCCGGCAGCCCGAAGACGGTGGAGCCGACGGAGTCGACGCCGACGAGTTCGAGCGCGGGGCTGGAGGTCGCGCGCAGGGCGCGGGAGATCCCGGCCGAGTGGCCGCCGGTGCCGACCGCGCAGACCAGCACGTCGACGCGGTCGATCTGCTCGGAGAGCTCGGCGGCGAGCCCGGCGTACGCCTCCGGGTTGTCGGGGTTCCCGTACTGGTTGGGCCACCAGGCGCCGGGGAGGGCGAGGAGTAGTTCCGCCACCCGGTCCATCCGTGCCTGCTGCCAGCCGCCCTGCGGACTGGGCTCCGGCACGACGTGGACCTGCGCGCCGTGGGCGGTCAGCATCCGCTCCACGATCGGTTCGAGACCCGGGTCGGTGACGACGTGGACGGGGTGGCCGTGCAGGATCCCGGCGAGCGCGAGCCCGAGCCCGAGGGTGCCGGAGGTGGACTCGACGATCGGCGCGCCGGGCCGCAGCTCGCCGCGGCGGCGGGCCTGCTCGACCATGTGGAGCGCGGCGCGGTCCTTGATGCCGCCGAAGTTGAAGCCTTCGAGCTTGGCCCAGTAGCCGTCGTCCATCCACAGCACGGGCGTGTTGCCGACGGTCTGCTCGGCGACGGAGAGGAGGTTGGCGGGGTGCGTCATGGGGGTTTGCGTCCCTTGGGTGAGGTCCCGCGCGTGCGCGGGCGTACGGAAGGAGCCGTGGTCGTGGTGGTGCGCGACCCGGCTCAGTTCCGGTTCACTCCGAGGGCGGTGAGCAGACTTCCCGGTTCGGGCCCGGGCCCGGCCCTGCCGCGGACGCAGCGCGCGTGCGGGGCCTCGGGGAACACCTCGTCGTGCGCGAGGAGGACGGCGCCCGTGGCGTCCGGCGCCGACAGCTGGGTGCCGGCGGACTGCGCGGGCAGGTGGGCGTCGAAGGACCAGCCCTCGCCAGGCCGCTCGCAGCCGTGCGGCAGGACGGGCGCGGAGGCGCTGACGCCCGCGGACCCGGCGGGTCCGGCGGTGAGGGGCAGCGCGTGCCCGTCCGCGCCGTGGCAGACGCCGGCGAGCAGGGCGACGAGCGCGAACAGCAGCAGGACGGCGGGCGCCCGCCGTCCTGCTTCGCGCACCGTCACAGCCCGGTCACTCATGGTGTGCGCGAGGTTACGGGCGACACACGGGCCACGCAAAAGGACATGCGCGCTTTTGGCCACCCTTTATTTGCGGCCGTACCGACTTACCGGTTGCCTGCGGCTACAGGTTCCGCTCGGCGAAGACCGCCATGGCGTCCCGCACGAGAACGGCCGTGCCGTCCCCGTGCCTGTCGTAGTTCCTGGTGAAGCGCGGGTCGTCGACGTACATCCGCCCGAGCCCGACGAAGTACTCCCTGCTCGGCGTCGTCGTGATCGACAGCCACTCGTAGTGGCGCCGCGTGATCGCCTGCACCTCGTCGCTTTCGGGCGCGAGCCCGCGCGCGGCGGCCGCGCCGTAGTCACGGGCGATGCCGGCCTGCCGGTCCTGGAAGGCCTTCTTCTCGGCGTCGCTGAGCGAGCGCCACCAGCGGTCTCCCTTCTCGTACGCCTCGCGCCCCCAGCGCTCGGTCACCTCGGCCTCGTACCGCGTGTGGTCGAAGCCGTCGAAGACTTCCTCGGCCATGAGCCGTTCTCCTCTCTCGGTCTTGTGGAGGGTGGTGCGCACGGCCTCGATCTGCCGCCCGATGCGCTCGCGCTCCTGCTCCAGGAGGGCCAGATGCGTGCGCAGGGCGGCCGAGGGGTCCCGCTGGCCTTCGAGGACCTCGGCGATGGCGGCGAGGGAGAGCCCCAGCTCGCGCAGCAGCAGGATCCGCTGCAGCCGGACGAGCGCCGCCTGGTCGTAGTACCGGTAACCGTTCGCGCCGGTCCGGCTCGGCTCCAGCAGCCCGAGCTCGCCGTAGTGGCGCAGCGTGCGGCTGGTGGTGCCGGCCTTCCTGGCGATCTCCTGGATCGACCACTCCATGGCGAGAACGCTAGATCTTGACGTTGCGTAAAGGTCAAGCGCCGAAAGGTGGAGGGAAAGGGCGGGGGAGGCGACGAGGAGCGATGAGAACGGGCGAGCACGACGAAGGCCCGGATCGTCGAGACGATCCGGGCCTTCGTGCTACTGAGTAGCGGGGACAGGATTTGAACCTGCGACCTCTGGGTTATGAGCCCAGCGAGCTACCGAGCTGCTCCACCCCGCGTCGGTGAACACCACCTTACGGCATGGATGCCCAGGTCAGGAAATCCATTCCCGGCTCGCCCTTCTCAGCAGCCGCAGTCCTCGTCGTCGACCGGCGCCGTGAGCGGGTCCGCGTCCTTCTTCGCGGGCCCTTCCCAGGTCTCGTACGCGAAGCCCTCGCGCACCCAGTACTCGAAGCCGCCCAGCATCTCCTTCACCTGGAAGCCCAGCTCGGCGAGGGCCAGCGCGGCGCGCGTGGCGCCGTTGCAGCCGGGGCCCCAGCAGTACGTGACGACCGGGACGCTCCTGTCGAGGAGCTGCTCGGCCTGCTCGGGGATGAGCGCGGTCGGCAGGTGCACGGCGCCGGGCACGTGCCCCTGGTCCCAGGAGGCGGTCGAGCGGGAGTCGATCACGACGAAGCCGGGGTCGCCGCCGGTGGCGCGGGCGTCGGCGAGGGCGGAGGCCACGTCGGAGACGTCGGCGTGGAAGGCGAGGCTGGCGGAGAAGTAGGCCGCGGCGGCGGCCGGGGAGGCCGGGGGCGTCCGGAGAACGGGGTTGACCTGGTGCGCTGTCGTCGTCATGGTGATCAATCTAGGGACGATGATCATCGCGCTGAAGTGGCGATCCACGGCTTGTCGGGGGGTACGGCCGGGGATTCCCGCGCGTTGGCCGACGTGCGGCGGGAATCTCACGCACCGGGACGTGTCACGTTCCCGCTCTTCCGTCCGTCATCACTGTGCGACGTCGTCGCACGTCGTCGCACCGGACGCGAAGGGGAGAGAAGGACCGATGGACAAGGACCTCCTGGCGGAACGTTTCCAGGCCGACCGCGGCCACCTGCGGGCGGTGGCGTACCGGATGCTCGGCTCGCTGAGCGAGGCGGAGGACGCCGTCCAGGAGGCCTGGATCAGGCTGGACCGCTCCGACGTCAGCGACGTGCGCAACCTCAGCGGCTGGCTCACGACCGTCGTGGGCCGGGTCTGCCTCGACATGCTCCGCTCGCGCGCCTCCCGGCGCGAGGACCCGCTCGAGTACCACGTCCCCGACCCGGTCGTACGGGAGGAGGGCGCCGCCGACCCCGAGCAGGAGGCCCTGCTCGCGGACTCCGTCGGCCTGGCCCTCCTCGTCGTCCTGGAGACCCTGGCCCCGGCCGAACGGCTCGCCTTCGTCCTCCACGACATGTTCTCCGTCTCCTTCGACGAGATCGCGCCCATCGTCGACCGCACGCCCGCCGCCACCCGCCAGCTCGCCAGCCGCGCCCGCCGCCGGGTCCAGGGGGCGGCCCCGGCCCCCGCGCCCGACACGGCCCGCCAGCGCCGGGTCGTCGACGCGTTCCTCGCCGCCTCCCAGGCCGGCGACTTCGAGGGCCTCCTCGCCGTCCTCGACCCCGACGTGCTCCTCCGCGTCGACGGCGGCGACCTCGCGGCGGCCGCCTCCAAGCTGATCCGCGGCGCCGAGGCGGTGACCGCCCAGGCGCTCACCTTCGCCAAGTTCCGCCACGACTCCCGCGAGGTCACCGTCAACGGCGCCGCCGGCCTCGTCTCCCTGGTGAACGGCGCCCCGGTCGGCCTGATGGCCTTCACGATCGTCGGCGCCCGCATCGTCCAGATCGACATCGTGGCGGACACGGAGCGCCTGGCGGCGCTGGGAGTGCGCGGCCACGGGACGGCCGGTGACCCGTCCGACGGGTAGGGCTCCACGGACCGACCATCCGCACGACGGCACGGAAGGACGCCCCGCACGACGGCACGGAAAGACGCCCCGCACGACCGCACGACAAGACGCGCCACGGAAAGACGCCCCGCCCGGTCTCGCCGGGCGGGGCGTCGTGCGCGGGCCGGGGGAAACCCGCGCCGTCTAGGGGGTCTTCTGGCGCACCGGGGTGCCGGCGTCGGCCGTGCTCGTGTCGAGGACGGGGAGTTCCGGCCTCGTCCGCCGGGAGTGCGCCCACATCGCCACCGAGAGGAGCAGGGCGACCGTCGTGGCCAGGGCCGCCGTCAGCGTGACGTCCCGGACGCCGAAGCCGAGGTCGATGGTCGTGCCGCCGAGCCACGCGCCGAGTCCGTTGCCCAGGTTGAACGCGGACACGTTGGCCGAGAGGGCGAGGGCCGGTGCCGCGGCGGCCACGGAGAGGATCCGGGCCTGCAGCGCCGGAATGATGGAGAAGCCGGCGGCGCCGAACAGGAACAGCGCGGCGACCGCGGGGATCTGGTACGGGCTGACGGCCCAGAAGAGCACCAGCGAGACCAGCAGGGCGGTCTGGGCGGTGAGCACTCCGCGCATGACGTTGGCGTCCGCGGCCTTGCCGCCCAGGATGTTGCCCAGCACCGAGCCGATGCCGAAGACGATCAGCAGGATGCCGACCATGGCCGGCACGAAGTGGCCGACGTCGCGCAGCAGGGGCGCCAGGTAGGTCGAGGTGGTGAAGACCGCTCCCTGGGCGAGGACGGTGATCAGCATCGAGAGCTGCAGGCTGCCCTTGCGGAACACCTTCAGCTGCTCCCGCAGCGAGGTGTTCTCCTCGGCGCCTTCCTCGTTGCCGGTCGACAGGCCGCTCGGCACGAACCTGTAGATGAGCAGGATGCAGGCCACGGCGAAGACCGTGATGAAGACGAAGGTCGAGCGCCACCCGAACTGCTGGCCGATGAACGTGCCGATGGGAGAGCCGAGCACGTTGGCGAAGTTGAAGCCCAGCGCGATCTTGGCCATCGCGGTGGCCTGCTTGTCCGGCGGCGACATGAGAGCGGCGACGTGCCAGGCGACGGCGGCGAAGGTGCCGTGGCTGAGCGAGGTGAAGACGCGCGCGCCCATCAGCATCCCGTAGTTGGGCGCCAGCGCCGCGACGATGTTGCCCACGATGAAGATGCCCATCAGCCCGAGCAGCAGCCCCTTCCGCGACCACTTGGTGGTGAGCAGGGTGATGATCGGGCCGCCGATGGTCACGCCCAGCGCGTAGCCGGTGACCAGCAGGCCGACCGTCGGGATGGACACGTCCAGATCAGCGGACATCTCGGGCAGGATCCCCGCGATGACGACCTCGGCGGTGCCCACGCAGAAGACCCCGAGCATGAGGGCAAGTAGGGGCAGGGGCATGGTGACCGAGCCTTTCCTAGAGACCATTCCTTCAATGCATCCGATTGCATATAAAGGATGGACGAACATGAGGGTGTGGTCAACCGACGCAAGGAGTTACGCTGGGCGACGTGACAGGCGGGTGAACGGAACGTCCGAAAGACTCAGCGAAGGGCCGCGTCAATGGAGACTTGGGGACCCGGTGGCGGGGTGGACGAGATCACCCTCTGGCGGCAGCTCGCCCGTCTGATGGAGCAGGTCAACGCGGCGGCCGGCCGGCGGCTGGCCCGCAACCACGGGATCTCCATGAACGAGCTGCTGCTCCTGCTCTCCCTGTCGGAGCGACGGGACGGCACCCTCCGGATCTCGGAGCTCGTCAAGACGCTGGGCAGCAACCAGCCCTCCGTCAGCCGCATGGTCGCCCGGCTCGAGGAAGCCGAATGGGTGGTGCGCCGCAGCGCCGTCGACGACAGGCGCGGCGTGGACGCGCAGGTCACCGAGGCCGGCCGGGAGGTCGCCAGGGCGGCGGAGCAGACCCTGCGCAAGGCGCTGGCCGAAGCCCTCGACGCGGCGGCGGTCAACGACGCGACGGCCTCGCTGGTCGCCCGGCTCAGGTACGCGCCGGCCATGCCGGTGGACTGACGACCGGCCTACGAAACCCCGCAAGCGGCCCGGCCGCGGGCACCACGCCCGCGACGGGTCGCTCCGTCACGTGCGGGGCGAACCGCTGCGTCACCCCCGGGACCAACCGCCGCGCCACCCCCGGGCGACCCCCCGCCACATCGGCGTACCGCCCTTCCGTCCTGCCCGAACCAGGGGTTCACAAGAAGCAGATTCATGCATTTGAATGCATGTAACGTGACCGTGCTCACGTTGAAATCCATCCAAGTGACGCTCTAGCGTTCGAACGCGACGGTCAGCCCGCTCCGGCCGGTTCGCCATCTCTGGTCCCCATCGATCCCTCATGGAGGTCCTGTCATGTCTGGTACCGCTCTGTCCCGGCCCGCCGGCCCGGACCAGGTCGCCGACCTTCCCAAGCCGCCCGGGCTGCACTGGAACGTCCGGGCTAAGCAGCCCGTCGCCTACAGCGTCAGCATGGTGCGCGGGCTGCTCGAACCCGAGAACCCGACCCTCGCCCATGCCTGCGGCGGCGGCCGGGGCCGGCCCTTCCGCTCCCTCCTGGTGATCGACGCCGCCGTCGACGCGCTCTACCGGGAGCGGTTCGAGACGTACTTCGCCCACTGGCAGATCGAGGTCACCTGGCAGGTCGTCCGGGGCGACGAGGACGCGAAGTACCTGGAACAGGCCATCCGCGTCACCGAGGCCATGTCGCGCATGGGGATCCTGCGCCGCGCCGAGAAGGTCATCGCCGTGGGCGGCGGCGTCGTCCTCGACATCGTCGGCTTCGCCGCGAGCATGTACCGCCGCGGCGTGCCCTACATCCGCGTCCCCACCACGCTGATCGGCCAGATCGACGCGGGCATCGGGGTCAAGACCGGCATCAACTACGGTCACCACAAGAACCGCCTCGGCTCCTACTTCGCGCCCGAACTCGCCCTGATCGACCCCGAGTTCCTCCGCACGATCGATGCGCGGCACGTGGCCAACGGCATGGCCGAGATCATCAAGATGGCGCTGGTCAAGGACGCCGCCCTCTTCGGCCTCCTCGAGGCCACGGTCGGCACCATCACCTCCGACACCCTCGCCGGCTGCGGCTCCGCGGTGAGCGAGGTCCTGTCCCGGGCGATCTCCGGCATGCTCGACGAGCTGGAGCCGAACCTCTGGGAGCAGATCCTGGAGAGATCTGTCGACTACGGCCACACCTTCAGCCCCTCCCTGGAGCTGCGGGCCGACCCTCCCCTGCTGCACGGCGAGGCCGTCGCCGTCGACATGGCCATCTGCCTCGCGCTCGCCCACCTGCGCGGACACCTGTCGGAGGAGGACACCGACCGGGCACTGAAGCTGATGCAGGGCTTCGACCTGCCCATCGCCCACCCGATCTTCACCCGGGAGCTCCTCGAAGAGGCCCTCGAGGACGCGGTGAAGCACCGCGACGGGCTCCAGCGGGTGCCCCTCACGCAGGGCATCGGCTCCGTGGTCTTCGCCAACGACCTCACCTCCGAAGAGCTCGGCCGCGCGCTGGACTTCATCGCCGGCTGGCAGGCTGCCAGGGACGGCGCACTCGCCGACGCCGCGATATGAGCACCGCCGTCACCGTCTTCGACGTCGGCGGGACCCACATCCGCCAGGCGTGGTGGCTGCGCGAGGGCGAGCTGCGCGCCCGTACCTCGCGCCCCTCCCCCAGCTTCAGGCGCTTCCCCGACGCGAGCGCCGCCGAGCTCCGGGCCATGATGGTCAAGGACCTCTGCGACGCGGTTCCGGAGACGCCGGACGCGGTGGCCGGGATCTCCTTCGGAGCCGCGCTCGACCACCGCTCCGGAATCGTCTACGCCTCCGCGCCCCTGTGGGGCGCGCACAGCGAGCCGTACGACCTGCGGGCCGCGCTCACGGCCCGCCGGAGCGACGTCCGCTGGCACATCGTCAACGACGTGACGGCCGCGCTCCTGCACGCCGCCGCCCACCCCGGCCGCAGCGCACACCGCAAGGTCCTGCTGGCCACCATCAGCTCGGGCATCGCCTGCCGGGTCATCGACCAGCGGCAGGGCCTGATCCCGGTGGACAGCAGCGGCCTGCAGGGCGAGATCGGCCATCTGCCCGCCCACGCCGAACTGGCCGGGCGGCCGCTCGAACTGAGCTGCGACTGCGGGCGGACCGGGCACCTGGCGGCGTACTCCTCCGGCCCCGGCATCGCGCGCGCCGCGGACATCCTCCGGGAACGGGAACCCGGCAGCTGGTCGGCGTCCCGGCTCGGAGCGCTGACCTCCGGCGGCCTCGGCTTCGACGCGGCGCTGCGCCGGGCGCTCGACGAACGGGACGACCTCGCGGGCGAACTGCTCGACGCGGTCACCGCTCCCGTGGCGGACGTGCTGCGCACCACCCTGTGCCTCGACCCGGAGATCGACGAGGCCGTGCTGACCGGCGGCGTCGTGCACGGCCTCGGCGAGCACTACCGGCGTTCCCTGCTGGGACACCTGACCCGGCAGGGGCTGTACCTGACCAGCGAGCGGACCCCCGGCTGGTGGGAACGCCGCATCACCGTGAGCGCTCCCGGGGAGGCCGACGGACTGGTGGGGGCCGGCATAGCGGCCTGTGCCGCCGAGGCGAAGGCGCAGGCCGCCGCCGCGACCGCCGCATCCGGAGCGGCGGCATGACCGCGCCGGAGGAGATACCCAGCCACCGGGCCCTCGTCCGCGAGGCGGGCAGGGTCCGGCTGGCCCTGCGCCCCACCCAGCGGCCCGCCCCGGGCGAGCTGCTGGTGACCACCCCCGTGGCCGGGCTGTGCGGGACGGACATCCAGATGCTGCGCGGGCTGCGCGACGACCCGGCACCCGTCATCGGCCACGAGGGCATCGCCCGGGTGGTCGCAGCCGGAACGGGCGTGCCCGGGCCGCCGCCCGGGACCCCCGTCGTGATCAACCCGACGCACCGGGACGACCCGTCCTTCCTGCTCGGGCACAACGTGGACGGCCTGCTCCAGGAGCTGACCCGCATCCCCGCCACCGCGGTGGGCGCCGGCCTCGTCGTCCCGCTGGAGCAGGTGCCCGACGCCGTGCTCGGCACCCTCGTCGAGCCGCTGGCCGGCGTGCGGTACGCCCTCGGCCTGCTGGCGACGGCACGCCCGCGCACCCTGGTCGTGTACGGCGACGGGAACATCGGACAGCTCGCCGTGCGCGCCGCCCGCGGCCTGCTCGGGGCGGACGTCCGCGTCCTGCTCGTACACCACACGCCCGAGGGCCTGGAGTGGAGCGCCCGGCACCCCGTTCCCGGCACGGAACTGCTGGGCGGCGGGAAGCCGCACGCGCTGCCGCAGATCGCCGAAGGACCCGTGGCCGCGCTGCTCGCCACCCCGCGCGACGGCACCCTCGCCGCCCTCGACGCCGCCCTGCGGCTCGGCGGCGGCGACCTGACCGTCAACCTCTTCGGCGGCCTGCCGCCGGGCGCCTCCAGCCCCCTGCTGCCCGGGGTCGACCTGACCGCGGTACGGGCCGCCAACCGCGCCGGGCACCCGGTGCCGGCCTCCTTCACCGAGGCCACCACGACCGAGGGCCGGCGGGTCCGGCTGACCGGCCACCGCGGCGTGGCCAACGGCCACCTCCTGGAGGCGGCCGCCGAGCTGTGCCGCCGACCGGCGCTGTACCGCGACCTGGTGACCCATGTCGTGGAACCCGCCGAAGCCGCCCGGATCATGAACGACCTCGCGGCCGGCCGCCGGCGCACCGTCGACGGGAACCGGCTGCTCAAACTCGCCGTGCGCTTCGCCCCGGCGCCGGCCCCACCCAGGGAGAGATGGTGACAGCACCAGGACAGGACCACCGCCGCGCGCTGGTGGTCGGCGGATCGACGGGCATCGGCCGCGGCGTCGCGGACGCCTGGGCCGCCGCGGGACTCGACGTGACGGTGCTCAGCCGGTCCGCTCCGGCCGGACCCGGCGCCGACCGGCTCCGCTGGACGGCCACCGACCTCACTGACCCCGACCGGGTCACCGAGACGCTGGCCGCGGCCGCCGCCGAACCCCTGCACGCCGTCTGCTACTCGGCGGTCCACTACGGCTCCGGGCGCGCCCTGTTCCAGGACTGCGACGTGAGCGAGTGGCGCCGCCAGATCGACGTCAACCTGCACGGGCTCTGGCTGACGCTGGACCGTACGCTCCCCGCCCTGCGCCGTACCGGGTCCCCCGGCGTCTTCCTCGGCGTGTCCTCCGAGGTCGTCTACAACGCGGGGCCGGGCCGGTCCGGCTACGCCGCCTCGAAGGCCGCCGCCGCGGCGCTGCTCGACTCCCTCGCCCAGGAGCAGACGTCCGAGGCGCCCGGCGCGGAGGCCCTGCGCGTCGTCCAGGCCCTGCCGGCCGGCATGGTCGACACCCCCGGCATCCGGCGCCGCCGCCCGGAGGACTTCGACTACAGCGCCTACATGACGCCCGCGAGCTTCGGACCGCTGGCCCGCGAGCTGGCGGCGACGTCCGGCGCCGGACTGCACGGCGCCCACCTCGTGGTCGACGGCGACGGCAGCTGGCGCCCGGTCGCCGAGGCGATGCCCGTCTCCCAGAGCCGTACCCTCACCGCGCGGACGGCGCCGTGACCCGGCCTCCCCTGGTGGCGCTCGCCGGCTGGCGGCTGCCGGGGGACCACGCCGACGCCGTCGAACTGGCCCACCGGGCCGGTACGGACGGCCTCCAGCTCGACCTCGGCGGCCCGGGCCGCGGGCCGTGGCTCGACGCGCCGGGCACCGTGGACCGGCTCCGCGAGGACTGCGCCGCGCACGGCCTGCAGCTCCTCGCGGTCGCGGGCAACACCCTCAACGACATCGGGCTCACGGCACCCTCCGGCAGCCGGGACGCGCGGCGCGCCCGGGACGTCCTCGTCCGCGTCCTCGACGCCGCGCGGGCCCTGGGCGCACCGCTGGCGTTCGCGCCGAGCTTCCGCCGCAGCGCCATCGAGGACGCGGAGGACCTGAGGCGCACCGCGGACGTCCTGGCCTGGGCGACGCGCGAGGCGCAGGCCCGCGGACTGCTCCTGGCCAGCGAGAACGCCCTCGGGCCGGCCGCCGCGCGCGCCCTGGTGGAACAGGTGGCGGAGCCGTCCTTCCGGCTGGTGCTCGACACCTACAACCCGGTGGCGCACGGGATCGACGTCCTGGCGCTGATCGAAGCGACGCACGAGTGGATCGCGCCGCAGGTCCACCTCAAGGACGGCACCGGCGGCGTCGTGGACCGGGAGCTGCTCGGTGACGGCGACGGCGGGGTCTGGGAGACCCTCGCCGCCCTCGTCGGGCACGCGGGCGCACCCCGGGCGCTGGTCCTCGAGAACGACTACCGCGACGGCGACCCACGGCGTCTCGCGCTCGATGTCGAGCGCGCCCGCGCGGCCCGCCTCGCCACCGACCCGGCACACCCCAGGAGTTGACATGTCCAGCGTTCCCTCGACATACCGGACGACCAGGCTGAGGGAGGGCGTGGTGAGCTTCGGTGCGCACCCCTTCCCGCACGAGGCGCTCGCTGACGACGCCGTCGTCATCAGGCCCCACCACATGGGCATCTGCCGCGCCGACGTGAAGGAGATCCTCGGCTCCCGCGACGTCCCCGAGGACCGCGGGCCGCTGTTCGGCCACGAGCTCGTGGGCTCCGTCTTCTTCGCGGGGTCCGCCAGCGGCTTCACGGAGGGGGAGACCGTCACCCTCAACCCGAACATCACCCCCGCCCGCACCACCGGCTTCGCCGAGTACGTCTTCGTGCGTGGCACCAAGGAGCAGCTCGAGCAGGCGGTTGTACGGGTCCCCGGGCCGGATCCCCGGCAGGACGTCTGGATGCCGGAGCCCTTCGCCTGCATCGTGCACGCCGTGCGGAAGCTGCTCGAACCCGCACGGCTCGACTCCCTCGCCGGCAAGCGGGTGGGAATCGTCGGCGCCGGCTGCGCCGGGCTCATGTTCGCCATGTACGCCCGTCACCTGGGGGCGTCCGTCACGGTGTTCAACCGCGGCGAGGCCCGCCGCGCCTTCGCCCGCGAGCAGGGGATCCTCACCGCGGACGAGATCCGGCCGCTGGCGGAGGCGGGGGCACACCCCGACGCGTTCGACGTGGTCGTCGTCGCTCCTACGGTGGCCACCGCGGAGCTCCTGGAGACCGCGGCCGGCATGGCCGCGGACGGAGCGGTCGTGCTCGTCTACGGCGGCACCCGCAAGGGCGACCGCTTCCCCGGCACCTCGGTGGACGTCGACGCGGTCCGCCGCGGCGAACTCGTCGAGTGGGTGGAGCGCGCCGGCAAGCGGCTCGGCGTCTCGGGCGCGTACGGCTGCTTCAAGGAGGACTACGAGGAGGGCTTCCGGCTGCGCGCGGAGCACCCCGCCGACTTCCCCCTGGACCGGATGGCCTCGCGGCGGATCACCCTCGACGAGCTCCCGGAGTTCGTGATGGACATCGCCGCGGGCCGCACGGACCACCCCGGGAAGGTCCTGATCGAGGCCGCGCCGCAGGGCTGAGCACCGCCCGGCCGGACCTACCGGACCTGCCGGGGCTGGACCTGCCGGGGCTGGACCTGCCGAGGCTGGACCTACTGGGGCCGGACCTGCCGGACCTGCCTGGCCGGACCTGCCGGAGCTGCCGGAGCCGGACCTGCCGGGGCTGGACCTGTCGGACCTGCCTGGCCGGTCCGGCCGGGTGCGCGCCCTCCGCTCGCCCGCGTACCGGACGACCGCCCCGCCACCCGTCCGCGCATCGGACGACCGGCCCCGGGGCCTGTCCGGCCGTCGTCCGCCGGACCGGTCCTGGCCGGACCGGTCCTAGCCCGCGCAGCCCGTCGACAGGAACAGGAAGTGGTCGGCGAGGACCCGGTCCTCGGCCCAGCGGCCCCGCGGGTGTCCGGGGCCGTGCCCCTCGTGGCTCTGCCGCACCCGCTCGCCGCGCCGGGCGTCGTAGTCGGCCAGCCACCTGAGGACGCCGCCGCCCGAGACGTCCCAGGAGCCGCCGAGCGCGACGGCGTCGTCCAGCGTCCGGTGCAGACAGCTGCCAGTCTCCGGCCGGCGCGCCTCGTGCGCGGGGTCACCGACCATCGCGATCCGGCCGTGCACGGCGTCCGCGGCGGTCTGCCGGACGGGCAGCGTCCGCGCCCGCCAGTGCCTGCCCAGGGTGAAGACGTTGCGGGCGGCGTATCCGATCCCGGGGAAGGCGTCGAGCACCTCGTCGAGACCGACCCGGGCGCCCCGGAGAGGAGCGCCGGTGTGCCGGAGCCGGGTCGCGGTCAGGCTCAGATAGCGGTGGTCGGGCAGCGGAAAGTGGGAGAGGTGCCAGTCCCGTCCCACCCAGCAGGTGGCCGCGCCGTCCTGCCACCGGTCGTCGACCGAGTCCATGGGGACGACCGAGTGGTAGACGGCGAGCCGCCCCTCGGGAGCGCCGTGGGCCCGGTCCGCGTCGCGGTCGGCGCCGGAGCGGGCGCGGTCCGCGAGGATCAGCGCGTGGCCCGTCACGGTGCGCCCGTCGGCGAGCGCCGCGCGCACCGTCCCGCCGCGCTGGGTGTAGCCGATGACGCGGCTGTCGGTGGCCAGCTGGACGGAGTCCAGCTCCCAGCACGCGTCCAGCAGGGGCTCGTACACGTCGAGCCGGTGGGCCGTCGCGTGGGGCGGGGCGGAGCCCCGGCGGGATCCGGGCAGCGTCACCGAGGTGACCAGCTCCCCGGTCGCGCCGTCCCGGACGCGGAAGGCGTCGAGCGTCAGCGACCGGTCCCGTACGGCGTCGCCGACGCCCAGTCGGTCGAGCAGGTGGAAGTCCCGGGGTGCCAGCAGGACGCCCGCGCCGCTCTCGGTGAGGGCCGGCCGCGGGTCCAGGACGAGGACCTCGTGGCCGCGTCGGCCCAGGGCGAGCGCGGTGGCCAGCGCGCCGATGCCGCCGCCGGCGACGAGGACGCGCGGGGCCGACGGGTCCGGGGCGCCCGCGCCGGTCGCTCGCGGAGAGGTGGCGCAGCCCGGAGAGGAAGGGTCGATCAACGCGGCGTCCATGTGTCCATGCCTTCAGACTTCGCCCAGGGTGACGACGTCGGTGAAGATCTCCTCGTCGTGCTGCCGGGCGGTGACCAGGACCCGCTGGCGGCCGGCCGGGGCGTCCGGGAGCGGGCGGGCGTCGATCCGGCACGGGGCGTCGAGTTCCGCGTAGCGGATGAAGCGGGTCTCCATGCCGACGACGACGGCGGCCCGCGGACGCGAGGTGAACTGCGCGGCCTGGCGCGCCGCTTCCAGCAGCAGCATGCCGGGGACGTGGTCGACGGGATGGTCGAAGAGGATCGGGTGCGAGGTGTCCACCCGCAGCCGCCAGTGGTCCTCGCCGTCGACGCAGGAGAGCACCACGTCCTCGTCGCGGGACCTGCCCAGCACGGACGCGGGGGCGGGGGGCGGGGCGGGTAGGGCGCGGGCGTTGGCGAGGGCGACGTCGGCGTACGGACCGCGTATGCGGTCGTACACGGGACGGTCCTGGACGGTGAAGTGCGTCCGGGCCTCGGCCAGTCGGGCGCCGCCCCGCCACGCCTGTACCTGGAGGACCAGGTCCGCGGCTCTCCCCCTGCGGTACCTCACGTCGGTGGCCGTGATCCGTAACTCGACGTCGGCGCCGCGCCCTTCGTCGCGCAGCGCGGCGGGGTCGAGCTCCCAGTGGAAGTCCTGCCAGAGCAGTTGGTGGCCGAGCGGCACGTCGTACGCGGCGTGCGAGAGCAGCGGCAGGGTCTGCCGTACCGACTCGCTCAGCAGCAGGGGGTCGAGCAGGCCGTGGCGCGCGGCGTAGAACTCGTGGGCGTGCGGCCAGCGGGCCGTGACCGTGAAGGCGTCCGGCCCGGTCCGGCGCCAGCCGGTGAGGAGGACCTCCGCCGGGTTCACCTTGTGGATGTAGACCTGGGGCACGGGCGCGGCCGGTAAGGCCGCCTCGTCGTTGGCAAGGTCAAGCGCTGGCAAGGCAGTTCCCCTAACTGGCTCGTGAGCTCGCTCGCACTGGTGCTTCCACGTACGCCACGAATAACATAGCCATGATTATTCTTATTTGTCGAGAGGGAAAAAGTGCAGGTGGAAGAGGGCACACGACCCATGCAGCAGCGCGCCGTTCGCACCCGGGAGGCCCTTCTCAGAGCTGCCGCGGAGGTGTTCGACGACGTCGGCTACACCCGGGCGAGCATCACCAGGATCATCGACCGGGCCGGGCTGACCGCCGGAGCCGTGTACTTCCACTTCAAGTCCAAGGAGGGGCTCGCCCGAGCGGTGATCCACGAGCAGGCGAAGGACCTGCAGTTCCCCCAAGGGGAGCCCGGACTCCAGCACTTGATCGACATGACCGACTACCTCGCCGTGGAGATGCAGCAGAACACCCTGCTGCGCGCGGGCGTCCGGCTCGCCGTCGAGCAGAACGAGGCCGACCTCCAGGAGTACGCGATCTACGAGTGGTGGGCCGAGCAGTTCCACGAGGAACTCCTCGCCGCGCGCCGCAAGGGTCAGCTCCTCCCCACGGCCGACGAGGCCGTCTTCGCCTCCCTGCTGGTGGCCGCGTACACCGGCACCCAGATCATGTCGCAGCTCTCCACCAACCGGGCCGACCTGCCGGGCCGGATCTCCGACATGTGGCGATGTCTCCTGCCGGCGCTCGCGCCGGCCGAGGTCATCGCGGGCATCACGATCCCCGGGGCCCGCGCGGAGGCCGGCGCATGACCCTGCGGGTCGTCGTCACCGGTGGCACCGGGTTCATCGGCTCCAAGGTCCTGCGCGCCCTGCGGGAGCCGGGAGCCGAACTCCGGGCCCTCGCCCGGAACCCCCCGCCGGGCGTGCCCGGGCCGTCCCGGCCGCCGGGACCGCCCCCACAGCCCGGACCGCCCGGGCCGTCCGGCGCGCCCCGCCTGTCGTGGCTGCCCGCGGACCTGAGCCGCCCGGAGTCGCTGCGCGGGGTCTGCGAGGGCGCGGACGTGCTGCTCCACCTCGCCTCACGGATCTCCGGGACCGAGGAGGAGTGCGCGGCGGTGAACGTCGACGGCACCGCCGCGCTCATGGACGAGGCCCGCCGCTGCGGCGTGGAGCGGATCGTCCACCTGTCCACCGCCGCGGTGTACGGCCCCGGGCCGCACCGCGGGATCGGCGTGAACGAGAAGGCGCCGGCCCCCGCCTCCCCCGCCAGCCGCACCCGGCTGCTCGGCGAGCGCGCCGCGCTGGACGCCGGGGCCACGGTCCTCCGGCCGGGACTCGTCACCGGCACCGGCGACCGCTGGGTGGTGCCTGCCCTCGCCGCCCTGCTGGAACAGCTGCCCGGCCGCTGGGACGGCGGCAGCGGACTGCTGTCCCTGGTGGACGCCGACGACCTGGCCCGGCTGGTCGCCGCGCTGGCCGTCCTGCCGCACCGGCCCCCCGCCGGGATCTTCCACGCCGCCCACCCCCGTCCGGTCCGCAACGGCGACCTGATGGCGGCCCTCGGCGAACTCGGCGTGCTCCCCACGCCCGGGGCGGACCTGTCCTGGGAGACCTGCGTGGAGACCCTGCGGCGCAGTCCGCGCGGCGTGAGCGAGCGTCAGTTCGAACTGCTGGCGGGAGAGCACTGGTTCCGCAGCGACGACATCTGGCCCCTCGCCGACTGCCCGCCAGGCCCCGGCCCGCTGGCCCGCCTGCGGGCGGCCGCGCCCTGGTACCGCGGTCACCTCGCCGCACGACGCGCGACGGCGGACACCTGACGGTCGCGCCCCGCGCGGACGGGCTCCGGAAAGGGCTCGGCCCCAGGTCAGATGGTCTCTGACCTGGGGCCGTTCGGTAGGCCGTGTGGGACTCGAACCCACAACCAACGGATTAAAAGTCCGCTGCTCTGCCAATTGAGCTAACGGCCCGTGGCACAAGCACACCCGTGCAGCATAGCCGGAGAGCTCTGCGAAACCGATCGGGTATCGGCCCCGGCGCACCGTGGGCGCGCCGGGGCCGAGGACGGTCAGTTCCGGTAGTAGCCGGCGATGTCCGCGATCAGGTGGACGGAGCCGGTGCGGTTGTAGAAGGTGACCTTGCCGTCCTTCACCGGGACCACGACCAGGTTGGGGACGGTCTGGCCCGCCGTGAAGTTGAGGTTCGACGCCGCCGTGCGCTCGGTGCCGTACGGGTAGACCGACACGAAGCTCCCGGCCGTCGGACCCGTCGCCGTCACGTTCAGGACCACCGCCGACGCGCCGGGGCGGTCGACGGCGAGGTCCACGGTCTCGCCCGCGCCGAGGGCGGCCTGCGGGACGCCGAGGCCGGCGCGGGTGTCCATCAGGCGGGCCGGCGTGACCGGCTTGTACTCGGCGCCCGAGGCTCCCGTCTTGAAGTAGCCCGCCACGTCGGCGATGAGGTCGACCGAACCGGCGTGGTTGTAGAAGGTGACCTTGCCGTCCTTCACCGGGACCACGACCAGGTTGGGGACGGTCTGGCCCGCCGTGAAGTTGAGGTTCGACGCCGCCGTGCGC
>NZ_JBIBDS010000004.1:679976-694830 GCF_042954805.1 Streptomyces sp. NPDC012637 | reverse complement strand
GGTTCGACGCCGCCGTGCGCTCGGTGCCGTACGGGTAGACCGACACGAAGCTCCCGGCCGTCGGACCCGTCGCCGTCACGTTCAGGACCACCGCCGTCGCCCCCGGCTGGGGAACGGCGAGGCTGACCGTGCCGCCCGGGCCCAGCTTGCCCTTGCGGACGCCGAGACCGGAGCGGGTGTCCATCAGACGGGCCGGCGTCACCGGCTTGTACGTGCCGTGCTCCGCGAGCGCGCCGCCGCCCAGCAGGACGTCCCCGCCCAGCTTCAGGTCGGACCCGGAGCCGTCGGCGGGCTTCGCCGAGAGCTGCCAGGTGTACGCGCCGCTGACGGCGGTCCGGCCGTTCTCGTCCCGGCCGTCCCAGGCAGCGCCGATCAGCCCGCGCGTCTCCCCGCCGGACAGCGTGCGCGCGACGGTGCCGGTGGCCCGGTGGACCAGCTTCAGCTGCCAGGACGCGACCGGCTCGGACAGCCACCAGCGCGGCTTCCACGCGCCTTCGCGCGCGTCCACGGCGGCCGGCGTGTCGGCGTCGGGCGAGGTGAGCGCGGATCCTTCGCCGCCGGTCGGCACGACGTGGACGGCCTCGTCGGCGTCCACGTACGCGACGTGGCCGCCGAACCGGTCCACGGTCCAGTCCTTGCCCGGCGCGGTGCCGCGCGGCGTGCCGATCACCCGGGTGCCGGCCGTGCCCCGCAGGTCGGTGGTGCGGAGCTCGCCGTCCTTCAGCCAGGCGACGTAGCCGTCGGCGAGGAGGGCCGAGGCGTGGTCGGGCAGCGGCACGGACGTCTTGGCGGCCGTGTCGTACACGCCCGCCTTCCCGTCCCCGCAGTGCCAGTACAGCGACGTGCCCGCCGCCTGGAGCGAGTCGACGGCGCAATCGGCGACCTTGGCGGTGCCGAGCGGGCGGCCGGTGCGCACGTCCACCGCGCTCGCGTCGGTCGACGCGGCGGTCCACAGGGTGCCGCCGGAGAGCGCGAACGGCGCGTTCACGGCGCCGGTACGGACGTTGGCGCCGGTGTCCAGGTCGAAGACCCGGGCCCGGCCGTCCTCGGTCCGGGCGGCGGCGTAGCGGCCGGAGACCGCGAGGGGCGCGCCGGCGTCGTTCCGTACCTTCAGGTCCGTGACCGTACGGCCCGGCAGCGAGTCCTCGGCGTCGACGACCGCGAGACCCGCGCCGTCCTTCTTCCGGTAGACCAGCCGGCCGTCACCGGTGGCCAGCGGCACCGGGCAGTCTGCGGCCGGGGCGCAGCCGCCGGGGAACTGCTTCGCGTCGGCGCCCCGGTCCTTGCGGGCCCCGGCCTCCGGGGTGCCGGTCACGGTGAGGTCCTGGGTCCGCAACCGCGCCTCGGGACCGTCGAGCGTCGGCAGCCGGCCGATCGTGCTCAACCGGCCCTGGGCGAGGGCGAGACGGGTGGTCGCGGCCGGTACGGCCGGGGCGTCGGCGACCTTGCCGACGGACAGCGTGCCCGCCGTGGCGCCGGGCTTCACCGCGTACAGGCCCTGGCCCGTGCCCTCGCCGGTGTCGGCGCGGCCGATCAGCATCGTGCCGTCGGGCAGGAAGTCCGGCATGGCGGTGGCCCGCTCCAGGACGGTCTTCTCCTCGCCGCCCGTGAACGGCACGGCGACGACGCGCCAGCGGAGGGACGCGTACGTGGGACTGCCGGTACCCGGCAGCGGGCGGGCGATCAGGACCTGGTCGCCCACGGTGCCGAGCAGCTTGCCGGGGCCCTCGCCCTCGACGGTCAGGGTGTGGACGGGCTTCGACAGGTCCGCCTTCTTCCAGACCGTGAGCTTGCCGTCCTGGTGCCACTGGGCGACGTGGTCGGCGCCCGGCTCGACGTAGACGTCCGCCAGCTTCGTCAGGGTGGCGTTCCCGTCGCGGTCGACGCGGTACACGTCGGTCCAGCGCCAGTCGTCCGTGTACGAGCCGTACGTCTTCGACACGTAGACCGCGTCGCGGTCCCAGCCGGCGATGCCGACCTCGCTCGTGCCACCGGTCGGCAAGGTCCGCGTGGTGAGCCGGCCGTCCCGCCAGGAGTGGAGGTACAGGGCGGTCGTCCTGCCGCTGAAGTCGGCCTTCTTCGTGACGACGACGTCGGCGAAGGTGTTGAACAAGGACTCGCCCTCGGGCACCGCGATCGTCCGCTCGGTGCCGTCCCGCATGTCCCGCTGGAGCACCGAGCGCCCGTCGCCGACGAAGTTCACGATGTCGCCGCCCGTGCCGTACACGGTCTTGTAGCCGGCCGGCAGCGGAACGGGCCTCGCCGTGCCGTCGGCGTACGAGGTCCAGTGGAAGCCGGCCTGCATGGTGCCGGTCAGGAAGCCGGTCTCGCCCGCCTGCTGGAGCACGGCGGCGTTCGGGTCACCGGCGAGCTCGGCCGGGATGGTCAGTCCCGCCGGTGCCGGCGGCTCGTCCGCGAACGCGGCCGTCGTGGTGGCCGATATGAGCCCGGTGGTCAGACCGAGCGCCGTGACGACGGCGACGGCACTCGTCCGGGCGAGGTGATGACGTCTCAATGTCTCTTGAACCCCCCATAAAACACACAAAACACTGACCATACAGCGGAACGCCCGCATCCCCCTGCACAGGGGACGCGGGCGTTCGAGCCGTGGTTGCGGAAGCCGGGCTTCGGCAGACCCGGTGTCAGCAGACGGGACGTCAGCAGACGAGGTGTCAGCCGTTGCGCTTCCAGCGCGGCTTGTCGTCACGGCGGAAGCCGCCACCGGACGGACGGTGGTCGTCACGGCGGAAGCCGCCACCGGACGGACGGTGGTCGTCACGGCGGAAGCCACCGCCGGACGGACGGTCGTCACGACGGTCACGGTTGAACGGACGGTCGCTGCCGCGGTGGCCGCCGGCGGGGCGGTCGTCGCGACGGAAGCCGCCACGGTCGTCACGACGGTCGTTGTCGCGGCGGAAGCCGCCCGACGGACGGTCGTTGTCCCGGCGGAAGCCGCCGCGGTCGCCACCGCGGTCGTCACGGCGCTCGAAGCCACCGCGGTCGTCACGACGGTCGTTGTCGCGGCGGAAGCCGCCCGACGGACGGTCGTTGTCCCGGCGGAAGCCGCCGCGGTCGCCACCGCGGTCGTCACGGCGCTCGAAGCCACCGCGGTCGTCACGACGGTCACGGTTGAACGGACGGTCGTTGTCGCGGCGGAAGCCACCACGGTCACCACGGTCGCCACCGCGGTCGTCACGACGGTCGAAGTCACGGCGCTCGAAGCCGCCACGGTCGTCACGACGGTCACGGTTGAACGGACGGTCGTTGTCGCGGCGGAAGCCACCACGGTCACCACGGTCGCCACCGCGGTCGTCACGACGGTCACGGTTGAACGGGCGGTCGTCCCGGCGCTCCTCGCGACGCTCGGCGGCGCGGCGCTCCTCGCGGGCCCGCTCCGCCTCGGCGGCGGCAGCGGCGGCGGCGAGCTCGGCCTCGGCGGCCTCGGTCACCTCGGCGACGGCGGCCTCCGGGTCCTCACCGCGCTCGCGGGCGGCACGGGCCACCAGGCGGTCGGCCTCCTCGCGGAGCTCGACGGCCCGGCGCTGCAGGCGCTCCAGCTGCTTGGTCAGGTCGGCGACCTCGCGCTCGGCCTGCTTGGCGGCGTTGTTCGCGGAGTCGGCCTGGACCTCGGTCAGCGAACGGGCGCCGGTGATCTCGGCGACCTCGGGGTCGAACGCGCCCGCCCCGCCGACGATGTGGCGCGAGGCGTCGACGCCCGCGTCCTCCATCAGGCGGAAGATCTGGCGGCGCTGGTGCGGCAGGGCCAGGGAGACCACAACACCGGAGCGGCCGGCGCGGGCGGTACGGCCCGAGCGGTGCAGGTAGTCCTTGTGGTCGCCGGCCGGGTCCACGTTGAGGACCAGGTCGATGCCGTCGACGTGGATGCCGCGGGCGGCGACGTCGGTGGCGACGAGGACGTTGACGTAACCGTCCTTGAAGTCGGCCAGGGTGCGCGTACGGGCGCCCTGGGTCATGCCGCCGTGCAGCGCGTCGGCCTTCACGCCCGACTCGCGCAGCTGCTCGGCGACGCGGTCGGCGCCCAGCTGGGTGCGGACGAAGATGATCGTGCGGCCCTTGCGGGCGGCGATCGCGGCGGTGACCGGGGCCTTGTCCTTCGGCTTCACGACCAGGACGTGGTGGGTCATCGTCGTGACGGCGCCGGCGGACGGGTCCACCTCGTGCGTGATCGGGTTCACCAGGTAGCGCTTGACCAGGGTGTCGATCTCGTTCTCGAGGGTGGCCGAGAAGAGCAGGCGCTGGCCGCCCGTCGGGACCTGGTCGAGGAGCTCGGTGACCTCGGGCAGGAAGCCCAGGTCGGCCATCTGGTCGGCCTCGTCGAGGACGGCGACCTGGACCTGCTCCAGGGAGCAGGCGCCGCGGTTGATGATGTCGCGCAGTCGGCCCGGGGTGGCGACGAGGATGTCGACGCCGCGCTCCAGGGCGTAGATCTGGTTGCCCATGGACGTACCGCCGCAGACGACCTTCATACGGAGGCCGAGCACGTCGCCGTACGGCTGGAGGGCGTCCGCGACCTGCATCGCGAGCTCACGGGTCGGGGTGAGGATGACGCCGCGGGGCTTCTTCTTCTCGGTCTCGCCGCCGGCCAGGGTGGCGAGCAGCGGAAGGCCGAAGGAGAGGGTCTTGCCGGAGCCGGTACGGCCACGGCCGAGGATGTCCTTGCCGGCCAGGGCGTCCGGGATGGTCGCGGCCTGGATCGGGAAGGGCGTGGTCACGCCGTTCTGGGCGAGCTTGCGCACGACGCCCTCGGGGAGACCCAGGTCACCGAAGGTGAGTTCGGGGGTCTCGGGGGTCTCGTCGGCGGACGTCTCGTCGGCCTCGAAGGACTCGACGCTGGTCGTCACGACGTCGGCCTCGACGACGTCGACGATCTCGACGATCTCGTCGTTCTCGGGCAGGACGGCGTGATCAGAACTGAAAATGGACATGCGAAATGCGAAACCTTCCGGAGTCTCGGCACGCGCCCGTCAACTCCGTGTTTCGCACTACGACCGCCTCAATGCGGTCAGCCACGGCAAGGGAGAGTACGCGCCAGTCACGGCGCTCTTCGGTCTTGGCGCCGGGCAAATGGGATCAAACGATCTACCACCATACGCACTCTCCCCCGTCCAAGGCAAACCGTGCTGCGTCACACCGGCCCGGCCTGCGGTGATGCGTCGGGCTCGGCCGGCCCGCCGGGCCTGTCCGCGGCCCGCATGGCCCCCATGTGGGTGTCCGCGCCGGGCGTCGTCGTGGGCGTCTCGGTGACCGTCGGCTCGGGCGTCGGCTCCTGCGTGGGGCTCGGCTCCTGGCTCGGCGAGGGCGTCGGGTCCACCGGTGGCGTGGTCTCGCCACCCGGCGCACCGGAGCCGCCGTCCGTGCCGCTCCCGTCTCCCGGCTCGCCGCCCGGCGGCTCCTGCGGCTTCGGCGAGCCGCCGGGGCCGTCGGGACCGGCCGCGCCGGACGGCTTGGCCGAGGCCGACGGCGAACCGCTCGGCACGGGCGTCTCCGTGCCCTCGCCGTCGGGATCGGGCCCGCTGCGGCCCGTGCGGTCGTAGCCGCTCCCGCCGCGTCCGCCGGTGAGCCCGCCGTCGTCGGCGGAACCGGCCGCCGCGCCGCGCTTGCCCGCCGAGGTGCTGGGCGCCGGCTTCGCCCCGTCGTCGCTCACACTCATACAGCCGCTCAGGCCCGCGCAGGCGGCGACCGCCAACGCGGTGGCGGCCCATCTCACAGGGGTGGGCAAATGGCGCACGGAGGGCACCTCCAGGACACGACAGGCAGGAACGGGAAACGGACGCGGTTCGAACGCGTTGCCCTGCCCAACTCCCTTGGCGCCACAAGAGACACGCCCACAGGAGACCCGACCGGGAAGCCGGACCTGAAGCCCGACCGGGAAGCCGGCCCGGAACCGGACCTGAAGCCCGACCGGGAAGCCCGGCCCGGAACCGGACCTGAAGCCCGACCGGGAAGCCGGCCGGGAAGCCGGGCGTCCCGGCTCAGCCGTATCCGAGGGCGTGCAGCCGCTCGTCGTCGATGCCGAAGTGGTGGGCGATCTCGTGGACCACGGTGATCTCGGTCTCCACGACCACGTCCTCGCGCGACGCGCACATCCGCAGCGTCGGCCCCCGGTAGATGGTGATCCGGTCCGGGAGCACCCCGGCGTACCACTCACCCCGGTCCGTCAGCGGCGTCCCCTCGTAGAGGCCGAGCAGCTCGGGATCGTCGGTGGCCGGTTCGTCCTCGACGAACACGGCGACGTTGTCCATCAGCCGGGTCAGTTCCGGCGGGATGCGGTCCAGGGCTTCGGCGACGAGCTCCTCGAACTCCTCGCGCGTCATCTCCAGCACGCGCCCATTCTCCCTCCCCAGGAAACCGTTTTGGCGATACCGCCTGCCATCCCATATGCTTCTCACGTCCCCGACGCGCTGAGAAGCGCCCAGGTGGGCCCTTAGCCCTCATCGTCTAGTGGCCCAGGACGCCGCCCTTTCAAGGCGGTAGCACGGGTTCGAATCCCGTTGGGGGCACGCACAACCGTGTGCGAGACTAGTTCTCGCACGCTGCATGGTCCTGTGGAGCAGTTGGTTAGCTCGCCACCCTGTCAAGGTGGAGGTCGCGGGTTCAAGTCCCGTCAGGATCGCTGAGGCCGGAAACGGTCTCGTGGCTGGGTAGCTCAGTTGGTACGAGCGATCGCCTGAAAAGCGATAGGTCGCCGGTTCGACCCCGGCCCCAGCCACAAAGAGAAGGCCCCGTTCGAAAGAACGGGGCCTTCTTCGTGCTTCCCGGTCGTACGGATCAGGACCGTTCGGCCGTACGGAGAGGGAGCCCGCGTCCCAGCCCTCCCCCGTACGGCCGAACGGCCGAACCGGCCCCTAGACCTCCTCGCGGTCCCGCTGCCGGCCGCCGCGCCGCGCGCGCCACGCGAGGACCGCGCCCACCACCGCGACGACGGCCACGAGCAGCGCCCAGTCCGGGACGGACCGCCCCAGGGCGGCCACCCGCTCCTCCACCGCGAAGGAGTCGTCGACCGACAGCAGGCCGGGCAGGGCCGTCGTGCCGTCGAAGACCAGGAAGAGGGCACCGAGGACGACGAAGAAGAAGCCCGAGAGCAGTGAGGTCGAATGGGCCTCGAAACGGCCGACGCGGACCGGGCGGCCGCGCAGCCAGCGCCTGCGCCCCAGCTCGTAACGCTCCCAGAGCAGCGCGAGGACGAACAGCGGCACCGCCATGCCCAGCGCGTACACCGCGAGGAGCAGACCGCCGTAGGCCGGGCTGCCGCTGAGCGCCGCCACCGTGAGGACGCTGCCGAGGATGGGGCCCGCGCAGAAGCCGGCCAGGCCGTAGACCAGGCCGAGGGCGTAGACGGAGAGCGCGGTCGTGGGCCGGATCCGGCCGCTGACCTCGCTCACCCGGCGGGACGCGAAGCCGAGGCCGAGGATCTGCAGCACGCCGAGGACCACGATCGTCCAGCCGCCGAGGGCGACCAGCAGGTCCCGGTGGCCGTAGAAGAGCCGCCCGGCGAAGGAGCCGGCCGCGCCCAGCGGGACGAGGGTGGTTGCCAGGCCCGCGTAGAAGATCCCGGTCCTGGCCACCAGCTTCGCCCGCGTCTCCATCGAGTACGCGAAGAAGGCGGGCAGCAGCAGGGCGCTGCACGGGCTGAGGAGGGCGAGCAGCCCGCCGAGGAAGGCCGCGAAGTAGCCGATGCCCGAGGTCACTGCCCGGCCCCGCCGGTCTGCGGTTCGGAGGACCGCGACGGCTGCGACGAGGACGGCTTCGCTGCCTTCGCCGCCGCCTCGATGGCCTCCGTGAAGGCCTCGATCGGCTGGGCTCCGGCGATCGGGCGGCCGTTGACCAGGAAGGACGGGGTGGACGTCGCACCGAGCGAGTAGCCCTGTTCCTGGTCCTTGCTCACCGCCTCGCGGGCCGCCGCGCTGTCCGCGTCCCGCGCGAAGCGCGCGAGGTCGGCCACGCCCGCCTCCTTCGCGAGGGCGGTCAGGCGCTCCTCGCCGAAGCCCTTCTCCTTGGCACCCGGCGCGTACGCGGCCTTGTGGAACTCCCAGAAGCGACCCTGCTGCCCGGCCGCCCACGAGGCCCGGGCCGCGGCCTCGGACTCCTCGCCGAAGATCGGGAAGTTGCGCCACTCGATGCGCAGGATGCCGGCGTCCACGTACTTCTTCACCAGCTCGGGCTCGGTGTCCCGGGCGAACTTGCCGCAGTAGCCGCACTTGAAGTCGGCGTACTCGATCAGGACGACGGGCGCGTCGGCCCGGCCGAGGGCCAGCTTGTCGGAGGCGTCGCGGCGGGCGTAGGCCTCCAGCTCGGGATAGACGCCGGCGGACGGGTCGGCGGAGACCTCCGCCACGGACCTGCCGGAGGTCCCGGAGGGCGAGGACGGCTTGGTGGTCGCGTACGAGACGACGCCGAGCAGCGTGGCGGCGAGGGCCACACCGGCGACGATGACGACGGGCTTGGCCCCGGGCCGGGGCTTCGAGGCGGCCTTGGCGGTGGGCTTGGACGTGGACGCCGGCTTGGACGTGGGCATGCGGAAGCGCTCCTGAGGACGGAGGAAAGAGGACGGGCGGCGAGAGCGGGCGCCCGTCTAGGGCCGTTTCTTTCGGATCAGGGCCGGGATGGCCGCGGCGTCCGGTGCGGGTGCGGTGCATCGCCAGGCGCCGGAGCGTCGCGACAGCGGAGCTGCCGGGGCGCTTCGGCAACGCGGCGAGGTGCCGTGCCGGACGCCGCGGACCCGGCCAAGATCCAGAAAACGGCCCTAGACCCTCAGGACCGAAAGCTCCACCGGTGACGGCGCTACGAGCTCCGGCGGCTCGGGGCCCGGCACCGCGTCCGCCACGTCCTGGTCCGCGCCCCGGCCGCCGCACGGCGTCCGCTCCCCCGCCAGCGCGGGCAGCAGTTCCCCGAAGCCGTGCGGGCGCGGCGGCACGGCGGGGGCCGCGGCCCCCTCGTCACCGCCGTGGCCCTGGCCACAGCCCGGCCCGGCGGGCCCCGTCGCGGCGGCGGGCGCCTTCCCCGCCGCAGTGCCGGCGGGGACCCCGGCGGCCGCGCCGCAGACCAGCAGGCCCAGCACGAGACCCACCAGCGCGGCGAGGGCCGCCGTGGCGCGCAGGGTGCCGGAGGCCATGCGGAAACCTTTCGGGGCGGTGTCGGTCGGTGTGCCCGAAATACTACGCAGCGGCACCGCGCCCGCCCTCGAGCCACTCGTAAATCGGTTCGCCGCTTCTCGGCCGCAGGTGCGATCCTGGATCCCGTATGTCTACTTCCTTCGCCGCCCTCCAGTCCGTCCTGGCCGAGGTCTCGCTGCGGGACTCCCACCGGCTCGGCCGCCGTCTCGAAGGCGCCCGCCGCATCCGCAAGCCCGAGGCCCGCGAGGCCGTCCTGGACGAGATCGCCGCCGAGGCCGGCAAGGCCAAGGAGCGGTGCGACGCGCGCGCCGCACGCGTGCCCGCGGTCACGTACCCCGAACAGCTGCCCGTCTCCCAGAAGAAGGACGAGATCGCCGAGGCGATACGCGACCACCAGGTCGTGATCGTCGCCGGTGAGACCGGTTCCGGAAAGACCACGCAGATCCCGAAGATCTGTCTGGAGCTGGGCCGTGGCGTCCGGGGCATGATCGGGCACACCCAGCCGCGCCGGATCGCCGCCCGTACGGTCGCCGAGCGCGTGGCCGAGGAGCTGAAGACGCCCCTGGGCGGGGCGGTCGGCTGGAAGGTCCGGTTCACCGACCAGGTCGACCAGGACGAGACCTTCGTCAAGCTGATGACGGACGGCATCCTGCTCGCCGAGATCCAGACGGACCGCGAGCTGCGCGCGTACGACACGATCATCATCGACGAGGCCCACGAGCGGTCCCTCAACATCGACTTCCTGCTCGGCTACCTGGCCCAGCTGCTGCCGAAGCGCCCCGACCTCAAGGTCGTGATCACCTCGGCGACCATCGACCCGGAGCGCTTCTCCCGCCACTTCGGCGACGCGCCCATCGTCGAGGTCAGCGGACGCACGTACCCCGTCGAGGTCCGCTACCGGCCCCTCCTGGAGGAGGACTCGGACGAGGCCGACCGGGACCAGATCACCGCGATCTGCGACGCCGTCGACGAGCTCCAGAAGGAGGGACCCGGCGACATCCTGGTCTTCCTCTCCGGCGAGCGCGAGATCCGCGACACGGCGGACGCCCTGATCAAGAAGAAGCTCTTCAACACGGAGATCCTGCCGCTGTACGCGCGGCTCTCGCACGCCGAGCAGCACCGGGTCTTCCAGGCCCACTCGGGCCGCCGGATCGTCCTCGCGACGAACGTCGCCGAGACCTCCCTCACCGTGCCCGGCATCAAGTACGTGATCGACCCGGGCACCGCGCGCATCTCGCGCTACTCGCACCGCACCAAGGTGCAGCGCCTGCCGATCGAGCCGGTCAGCCAGGCCAGCGCCAACCAGCGCAAGGGCCGCTGCGGCCGTACGTCGGACGGCATCTGCATCCGGCTGTACTCGGAGGACGACTTCCTCACCCGTCCCGAGTTCACGGACGCGGAGATCCTCCGGACGAACCTGGCCTCCGTCATCCTCCAGATGACGGCCGCCGGCCTCGGCGACATCGAGAAGTTCCCGTTCATCGACCCGCCGGACCACCGCAACATCCGGGACGGCGTGCAGCTCCTCCAGGAGCTGGGCGCGCTCGACCCGGCCCAGAAGGATCCGAAGAAGCGGCTGACGCAGCAGGGCCGGAAGCTGTCGCAGCTGCCCGTCGACCCGCGGCTCGCCCGCATGGTCCTGGAGGCCGACAAGAACGGCTGCGTCCGCGAGGTCATGGTCATCGCGGCCGCGCTGTCCATCCAGGACCCGCGCGAGCGCCCCGCCGAGAAGCAGGCCCAGGCCGACCAGCAGCACGCCCGCTTCAAGGACGAGACCAGCGACTTCCTCGCCTTCCTCAACCTCTGGCGCTACATCCGCGAGCAGCAGAAGGAGCGGGGTTCCAGCTCCTTCCGCCGGATGTGCAAGCAGGAGTACCTGAACTTCCTGCGCATCCGCGAGTGGCAGGACATCTACGCGCAGCTGCGCACCGTCGCCAAGCAGATGGGCATCCATCCGAACGAGGAGGACGCTCCCGAGCAGTCCATCCACGTGTCGCTCCTGTCCGGCCTCCTCAGCCACATCGGCCTCAAGGACGTCAAGGACTCCAAGGACGGGCCGAAGGACGGCAAGCGCGAGGGCACCCGGAACGAGTACCTGGGCGCCCGCAGCGCCAAGTTCGCGATCTTCCCGGGCTCGGCGCTCTTCAAGAAGCCGCCGCGCATGGTCATGTCCGCCGAGCTGGTGGAGACCTCGCGCCTGTGGGCGCGGGTCAACGCGCGGATCGAGCCCGAGTGGATCGAGCCGCTGGCCGAGCACCTGGTGAAGAAGACGTACAGCGAGCCGCACTGGGAGAAGGACCAGGCGGCCGTGATGGCCTTCGAGAAGGTCACGCTGTACGGCGTGCCGATCGTCGCCGACCGCAAGGTGAACTACGGGCGGATCGACCCCGAGGTCTCCCGCGACCTGTTCATCCGCAACGCGCTCGTCGAGGGCGACTGGCGCACGCACCACAAGTTCTTCGCCGACAACCGCAAACTCCTCACCGAGGTCGAGGAGCTGGAGCACCGCGCCCGGCGCCGCGACATCCTCGTCGACGACGAGACGCTGTTCGACTTCTACGACAAGCGGGTGCCCGAACACGTCGTGTCCGGGGCCCACTTCGACTCGTGGTGGAAGCACAAGCGGCGCGAGGAGCCGGAGTTCCTCGACTTCGAGCGCGAGATGCTGATCAACGAGAGGGCGGGTGCGGTCACCAAGGCCGACTACCCGGACTCGTGGCGGCAGGGCGCGCTGAAGTTCCGGGTGACCTACCAGTTCGAGCCGGGCGCGGACGCGGACGGCGTGACCGTCCACGTGCCGCTCCAGGTGCTCAACCAGGTCACCGACGAGGGATTCGACTGGCAGATCCCGGGTCTGCGCGAGGAGGTCGTCACGGAGCTGATCCGGTCGCTCCCCAAGCCGATCCGCCGCCACTACGTGCCCGCGCCGAACTTCGCGACCCGCTTCCTGGACTCGGTCGTGCCCGTGCAGGAGCCGCTGACCACCGCGCTCGCCCGCGAGCTCCAGCGGATGGTCGGCGTCCCGCTGACGGCCGAGGACTTCGACTGGGCGAAGGTGCCCGACCACCTCAAGATCACCTTCCGGATCGTCGACGAGCGGCGCCGCAAGCTGGCCGAGGACAAGGACCTGGAGGCGCTCAGGCTCCGTCTGCGCCCCAAGGCCCGCCAGGCCCTCTCCAAGGCCGCCAAGGCGGCCACGGCGGGCCCGGACGGCTCCGGGCCGTCCCTGGAGCGCACGGGGCTGAAGGACTGGACGATCGGCACGCTCACGAAGGTCTTCGAGACCAAGCGGGCCGGGCAGCCGGTCAAGGCGTTCCCGGCGCTCGTGGACGAGGGCGACGCCGTCGCCGTGCGGCTCTTCGACTCGGAGGACGAGCAGGCGCAGGCGATGTGGCGGGGCACCCGGAAGCTGATCATGCTGAACATCCCGGTGAACCCGGCGAAGTTCGCCTCGGACAGGCTGACCAACCAGCAGAAGCTGGCCCTGTCCGCGAACCCGCACGGCTCGATCCAGGCCCTGTTCGACGACTGCGCGACCGCCGCCGCCGACAAGCTGATCGCGGACCACGGCGGCCCCGCGTGGGACGAGGAGTCGTTCCGGAAGCTGTACGACAAGGTGCGCGCCGACCTGGTGGAGCTGACCGTACGGACCGTGGGCCAGGTGCAGCAGGTCCTGGCTGCCTGGCAGGCCTGCGAGCGGCGCCTGAAGGCGACGAGCAGCCCGGCCCTGCTGCCGAACCTCCAGGACGTGCGCGAGCAGCTGTCCTGGCTGGTGCCGGCCGGCTTCGTCACCCGTACCGGCCTGAAGCGGCTGCCGGACCTGATGCGCTACCTGGTGGCGGTGGACCGGCGGCTGCAGCAGATGCCGACGGGCGTGCAGCGGGACACCACCCGGATGGAGAAGGTCCACGAGATGCTCGACGAGTACGCGTGGCTGCTCGAACAGCTCCCGAAGGGCCGTCCGGTGCCGTCCTCGGTCACGGACATCCGCTGGATGGTGGAGGAGCTGCGCGTCAGTTACTTCGCGCACGCGCTGGGCACGGCGTACCCGGTCTCGGACAAGCGGATCGTGAAGGCGATCGACGCGGCGGTGCCGCAGCCGGCCCGGTAGCGGCCCCGGTTCGACCAGACCGCTGACCTGCTGTACAGTTTTCCTCGCAGCCACGCAGCAGAGGCTGCGAAGGTCCTGTGGAGCAGTTGGTTAGCTCGCCACCCTGTCAAGGTGGAGGTCGCGGGTTCAAGTCCCGTCAGGATCGCAAGCGAAGAAGGCCCGCACCGTTCGGTGCGGGCCTTCTTGCGTTCCCACCGACGAGGGACCAAGGTCCCACCAAGGGGTGACCAACGGCGGGTTGGTGAACTCTCCGGGAGTGGAAGGCTGTTCGGTGGCAAGAGTTGCGCGATGTGACGGGTGTCACTGAATCGGTTTCAGAAACTGTCTCACTTACACCCTTCCTACATGGCCCCGATTTAATATGTGCAATTGCACCAGGTCTACGCGGGTCCGCGGCGGATGCATGGCGGGTACGGGACGGGCGCCCGGCGGGTGCGCGAGGGGTACGTCACAGGCGCGCGGGGGCACAAAAAGATCGCGCTGGACCCGGCGGAGTCCAGCGCGATCGATGACGGGGGACCTGTTGGGGCAGGTCACGCGTCGGCAGAGCTTTGGGGTCGGGCGGACCGGGTTGGGGGACCCGGAAAGTGCCCGGTACTACGGGGTGTCGCGTGTGTCGCGGGCGCCTCAGGCCTCGCTGCGCTGCTGGGGAATACCCGCCAGCAGGGCGCGGACCTCGGCCTCGCGGTACCGGCGGTGTCCACCCAGGGTGCGGATGGACGTGAGCTTGCCGGCCTTGGCCCAACGGGTCACCGTCTTCGGGTCCACGCGGAACATCGTGGCAACCTCGGCGGGGGTCAGCAGCGGCTCGGCATCAGGGGTGCGAGCGGTCATGAGCGGCCTCCTCGGGAGAACCGAACCTTCTCGGTTCTTTCCTCTAAATTCTGCACCTTGACCCGCCTTGCCCGAAATGGCAGAAGCGGGTCGAGTCGGTTATAGGACGAACGGCTTGTCCTCGGCACTACAACTACACCATCCGTCCAGCCACGTCGGCCAAACCGATGGAATTGCCCTCGCAGGTGTTCATCAGCGGCGGAAGTCGATGGACCATGCCATAACGGACAGTCACGCCACTGTGACGATCAGTCACAGAGCGATCAGGAGTCCTCAGACCCCCCATAGAGTGCAATGTCGAGCTTTCCGTCCTTACTTGGACGGAAGGAACCCTCCCCGGACTCCTTGTCCTATTTTGGCACGAGGGTGGGCGATGGGCGCAAGGGTGCGTTAAGTGCTGTCCGTCACGCTTGAGCCAAAGGCCCGGATCGGGACCTACGTCCTGCACCACACGCCCCAATGGCCCCACAAGAGCACACCAAAGACCCGAACTGGTGTCCAGCGATGAAGATCATTTACATCAGGTGGACATGTCCTGTCGATGATCAGTTGGCGAACTGCAGGTTGTGCACGGCCCGCCAGCGCGCGGCGAGCCGCCCGTAGGCCTCCTGCGCGCCCTCGCCGTCGCCGTCCCGCAGCGCCTCGATGCCCGCCGCCACGTCGGCGGCCGCCCCGGCGGCCCCCCCCCCCCCCCCCGCGGGCCCCGCCCCCCCCCCCCCCGCCCCCACCCCCCCCCCCCCCCCCCGCAGGAACACCTCCAGCCACCCCCCCCCCC
>NZ_JBIBDS010000004.1:0-679966 GCF_042954805.1 Streptomyces sp. NPDC012637 | reverse complement strand
GCTGTTGGGTGGGGTTACATGCGGCGGGGGCCCCCCCCCCGCCCCCCCCCCCCGCCCCCCCCCCCCCCCGCCCCGCGCCCCCCCCCCCCCCCCCCCCCCGCCCGGTCGGCCGCCAGCGCCTCCGCCGAGAGCACGTGCACCAGGCCCCCGTAGTCCAGCTCCACGAGCGCCCGCGGATGGAACTCCTCCAGCCAGCGCCCCACCTCGACCAGGCTCTCGGTCATCGGACCCTCGGCGATCGCCCCGCGCAGCGTCCGCAGCGCCCGTGCGAGCCGCCGCCGCGCCTGCACCATCGGCGTCCGGTAACGGAACACCGGCCGTGCCCGGCGCCCGCCGGGCCCTCCCGCCCGGGCCGGCTCCCCGGGCTCGTACTCCCGCTCCTCGTCCGAGAAGAGCGCGAACCAGGCCGGGGGCACCCGCCACACCGCGCCGCGGATCCACGGCCGCGCGTCCGGGTTCCGCTCCAGCCACCGCTCGTGGTCCGACACCGCCTGCTCCCGCACCACCGGCGGCAGCATCGCGTCCAGGACCGGAGCCGGCAGCGTCCCGGCCACCAGCTCCCGCATCGCCAGCCAGGCGCGCAGCCGGGTCCGCCAGGGACAGACCAGGACCACTCCGTCCACCGTCGCCACGAACGCGTCCGCGCTCTCGTGCACGGGCACCGGGACCGGCGGCACCGGCACCAAGTCGGCCAGCGAGCGGCGCAGTTCGTCCTGCGCGCCCGGGACGTCGGCACGGCGCGCGTAGCGGGCCCAGTGGCCCCGCTCCGGCTCCTGGAACGCGGCCAGCGGCTCGTACACCCGCAGATACGCGGCATAGGGGACGAGCACCGAGGAGGGGACCGACATGTCGCGAATCCTTCCACGCCCGTACTCCGCGAGGGGGTGATCCTCGGCACTGCTTCCCTGCTACGGCCAGGTAGGACTTACCCTGCTCCCGACCTGGTCCCACCCCCACCCGCAGGGGGGACCTTCCGCCGCTTCGTTTTGGGAGTCACCACCGTGACCGATGTGACCGGCGTTCCTGATGTACTGCACACCCTGTTCCACTCGGAGCAGGGCGGCCACGAGCAGATCGTGCTGTGCCAGGACCGCGCCACCGGCCTCAAGGCCGTCATCGCCCTCCACAACACCGCCCTGGGCCCCGCCCTCGGCGGCACCCGCTTCTACCCGTACGCCACCGAGGCCGAGGCGATCGCCGACGCGCTCAACCTCTCCCGCGGCATGTCGTACAAGAACGCCATGGCCGGCCTCGACCACGGCGGCGGCAAGGCCGTCATCATCGGCGACCCGGAGAAGATCAAGAGCGAGGAACTGCTCCTCGCCTACGGACGCTTCGTCGCCTCCCTCGGCGGCCGCTACGTCACGGCCTGCGACGTCGGCACCTACGTCGCCGACATGGACGTCGTCGCCCGGACCAACCAGTGGACGACCGGTCGCTCGCCCGAGAACGGCGGCGCCGGCGACTCCTCCGTCCTCACCGCCTTCGGCGTCTTCCAGGGCATGCGCGCCTCCGCGCAGCACCTCTGGGGCGACCCCACGCTCCGCGGCCGCAAGGTGGGCGTCGCGGGCGTCGGCAAGGTCGGCCACTACCTGGTCGAGCACCTGGTCGCCGACGGCGCCGAGGTCGTGATCACCGACGTCCGCGAGGAGTCGGTGCGCCGGATCACCGAGAAGTTCCCGCAGGTCACCGTCGCCGCCGACACCGACGCCCTGATCCGCACCGAGGGTCTGGACGTCTACGCCCCGTGCGCCCTGGGCGGCGCGCTGAGCGAGGAGACCGTGCCGTTCCTCACCGCGGCCATCGTCTGCGGCGCGGCCAACAACCAGCTGGCCCACCCCGGCATCGAGAAGGACCTCGTGGAGCGCGGCATCCTCTACGCGCCCGACTACGTGGTCAACGCCGGCGGCGTGATCCAGGTCGCCGACGAGCTCCACGGCTTCGACTTCGACCGCTGCAAGGCCAAGGCGACGAAGATCTTCGACACCACCCTCGAGATCTTCGCACGTGCGAAGTCCGACGGGATTCCGCCGGCCGCCGCGGCCGACCGGATCGCCGAGCAGCGCATGGCCGAGGCGCGCGGGGCCTGAGGTTGACAGGGACGGTCCGCCGATCGGCGAGTGATTCGCGAGACTTCGCTCACGCCGATCGGCGGGTCGGACCTCAAGAAGAGGTTAAAATCGCGATTGACCAGCGAGGACAGGGCACCTCCATGGTTCTGTACCGGGGTATGTGATGCGCGCGGCGTACCGTAGACCGACGGAAACAGGTACCGTTGAAGCCCTACGGACCGGTCTCTCTTCGAGAGTCCGTTTCGGATCATGAACGCGTGTCAAGACTCTGGGGCCAGAGAGCCCCGTCACCGAGGGGGTCGAGCCATGGGGCGCGGCCGGGCAAAGGCCAAGCAGACCAAGGTCGCCCGCCAGCTGAAGTACAGCAGCGGCGGGACTGACCTGTCGCGTCTGGCCAGCGAGCTGGGCGCATCGACTTCGAGCCAGCCGCCGAATGGCGAGCCGTTCGAGGACGACGACGAGGAAGACGACCCGTACGCGCAGTACGCGGATCTCTACAACACGGACGACGAGGACGAGGACGACGAGTCCGGTCCGGCGTCCACTCAGCGTCGCGCTTGACCTTCTGAACAACGAAACCCGGTCCGGGGTACCCGGACCGGGTTTCTGCGCTGTCCGGACCCGCCGAGCGGCGGCACGGCGCCGTACGGGGCGCTGCTGACGCAGGGCCTTCGGCGGAAACGACGAAGGAGCACCCCTGCGGGGAGTGCTCCTTCGTGGCTTCCCACCCTTTACTGCTTCGCGTAGTCGCCGATCAGCTCCGCGCCGGTCGTCCGCTCGCCGCGCTCGGTGATCTCACCGGCGACCCAGGACTCGACGCCACGGTCGGCCAGGGTCGTGAGGGCCGCGTCCACGGAGTCGGCCGGGACCACGGCCATCATGCCGACGCCCATGTTCAGGGTCTTCTCCAGCTCCAGGCGCTCGACCCGGCCGGCCTTGCCGACGAGGTCGAAGACGGCGCCGGGGGCCCAGGTCGAGCGGTCCACGACGGCGTGCAGGCCGTCCGGGATCACCCGGGCCAGGTTGGCCGCGAGGCCACCGCCCGTGATGTGGCTGAAGGCGTGCACCTCGGTGGTCCGGGTGAGTGCCAGGCAGTCCAGCGAGTAGATCTTGGTGGGCTCCAGGAGCTCCTCGCCCAGGGTCCGGCCGAACTCCTCGACCTGCTGGTCGAGGGTCATGCCGGCCCGGTCGAAGACCACGTGGCGGACGAGCGAGTACCCGTTGGAGTGAAGACCCGAGGACGCCATGGCGATGACGGCGTCACCCGTACGGATGCGATCCGCGCCGAGCAGCCGGTCGTGCTCCACGACGCCGGTGCCCGCGCCGGCGACGTCGAAGTCGTCCGGTCCGAGCAGTCCGGGGTGCTCGGCGGTCTCGCCGCCGACCAGGGCGCAGCCGGCCAGGACGCAGCCCTCCGCGATGCCCTTGACGATGGCGGCGACCCGCTCGGGGTGGACCTTGCCGACGCAGATGTAGTCGGTCATGAAGAGCGGCTCGGCGCCGCAGACGACGATGTCGTCCATGACCATGGCGACCAGGTCGTGGCCGATGGTGTCGTACACGCCCATCTGGCGGGCGATGTCGACCTTCGTGCCGACGCCGTCGGTGGCCGAGGCGAGCAGCGGACGCTCGTAGCGCTTGAGGGCGGAGGCGTCGAAGAGGCCGGCGAACCCGCCGAGGCCGCCGAGGACCTCGGGGCGCTGCGTCTTCTTCACCCACTCCTTCATGAGCTCGACGGCGCGGTCGCCCGCTTCGATGTCGACGCCCGCGCTCGCGTAGCTGGCGCCGCCTCCGGCAGTGGGGGACTGAGACATGGCTTCAGAGCTTTCGTGTCGTCGTACTGCTCGTACCGCTCGCGCCGCAGGTGGCGGCGCGAGCGGCGGGGGTCTTACGGGCGGCGCAGGGCGTCGGCGGCCGCGGTGGCGGCCGGGCCGGCGGCCAGCTCGGTCTCCAGGAGCTGCTTGCCGAGGAGCTCCGGGTCCGGAAGCTCCATGGGGTACTCGCCGTCGAAGCAGGCGCGGCACAGGTTGGGCTTCTGGATGGTGGTCGCCTCGATCATCCCGTCGAGCGAGATGTACGAGAGCGAGTCCGCACCGAGCGACTTGCCGATCTCCTCGACCGACATGCCGTTGGCGATCAGCTCCGCGCGGGTGGCGAAGTCGATGCCGAAGAAGCAGGGCCACTTCACCGGCGGGGAGGAGATCCGGATGTGGACCTCGGCGGCGCCGGCCTCGCGGAGCATCCGGACCAGCGCGCGCTGGGTGTTGCCGCGGACGATCGAGTCGTCGACGACCACCAGGCGCTTGCCCTTGATGACTTCCTTGAGGGGGTTCAGCTTCAGCCGGATGCCCAGCTGGCGGATGGTCTGCGAGGGCTGGATGAAGGTCCGGCCGACGTAGGCGTTCTTGACCAGGCCGGCGCCGAACGGGATGCCGGAGGCCTCCGCGTAGCCGATCGCGGCCGGGGTGCCGGACTCCGGCGTCGCTATCACCAGGTCGGCCTCGACAGGGGCCTCCTTGGCGAGCCGGCGGCCCATCTCCACGCGGGAGAGGTACACGTTCCGGCCGGCGATGTCGGTGTCGGGGCGGGCCAGGTACACGTACTCGAAGACACAGCCCTTGGGCTTCGCTTCCGCGAATCGCGAGGTGCGGATGCCGTTCTCGTCGATGGCGATCAGCTCGCCGGGCTCGACCTCGCGGACGAAGGTCGCGCCGCAGATGTCGAGGGCGGCGCTCTCGGAGGCGACGACCCAGCCGCGCTCGAGACGGCCGAGCACCAGCGGGCGGATGCCCTGCGGGTCACGGGCCGCGTAGAGGGTGTGCTCGTCCATGAAGACGAGGGAGAAGGCGCCCCGGACGTCGGGGAGGACCTTCGCGGCGGCCTGCTCGATGGTGAGCGGCGTGCCGTCCTCGGCCACCTGGCCCGCGAGCAGCGCGGTGACCAGGTCGGTGTCGTTGGTGGCGGCGACCCGGTTGGTGCGGCCCTCCTTCTTGGGGAGGTCGGCGACCATCTCGGCCAGCTGGGCTGTGTTCACCAGGTTGCCGTTGTGGCCGAGCGCGATCGAGCCGTGGGCAGTCGCCCGGAAGGTCGGCTGGGCGTTCTCCCACACGGAGGCACCAGTGGTCGAGTAGCGGGCGTGACCGACCGCGATATGACCCTGGAGGGAACCGAGAGAAGTCTCGTCGAAGACCTGGGACACGAGGCCCATGTCCTTGAAGACGAGGATCTGGGAGCCGTTGCTTACCGCGATTCCCGCGGATTCCTGGCCCCGATGCTGGAGGGCGTAGAGCCCGAAGTACGAGAGCTTTGCGACCTCTTCACCCGGAGCCCAGACACCGAAGACGCCACAAGCGTCCTGGGGGCCTTTCTCACCGGGGAGCAGATCGTGATTGAGTCGACCGTCTCCGCGTGGCACGCCACCGAGTGTAGGCGAGATCGACCATCGGTCCGAATTCGCGGACGGGGCGTGATAGGCCCTCCGACCTGGTCGTAGGATCCCACGAACTGATCCTTGGATCCTTGTCGGAGCCCACAAAGCAGGGCCCGCAAGGGTTACCGGCCGGTAGCCAAGATCGGGGCCGTACCGAGCGGACGCTCGTACGGTACGGGGCGAACGGTCGGGATGTGACGGAGTCCACGGTGCGGGACGGTCGTTGACACCTCCGGCGGCCCTCCGCCAGGCTTCTTGATCATGCAGCCCGTGAGCGACCTCGACCTCTCGGTCACCCTTGTGGCGCGCCGGCACGTGGACCTGGCCCGTGTCGCGAGCGCGATCTGTCGCCGCGTCTGAATCCTGCTCCGCGCCCGGCCTGCCCGCTTCCTCGGCCCCGGGCCTTCCCGCCGCCCCGCGCGGTCACGTCACGCCGGCTTCCTCCGGCGTCCCACGCCGGCTTCCTCCGGCGTCCCACGCCGGCTTCCCTCCGGCGTCCCACGCTGCAGTCCCACCAGGAGACCCGTATGTCCACGCCCCTGTCCCGGCGCGCCCTCGGCGGTGCCGCCGTCGGCGCCGCCGCCGGAGTCGCCCTCGGCGCCACGGCGCCCACCGCCTCCGCCGCTCCCTCTGTCTCTGCCTCCGCCTCTGCCTCTGCCTCTGCCGAGGAGCGGCCGTTCCGCGCCGCCGCCGGCCGCCACTCCCAGCGGCCCAACATCCTCTTCATCCTCGGCGACGACCTCGGCTGGGCCGACCTCTCCTCCTACGGCTCCCCGCACATCCGCACCCCGCACCTGGACCGGCTCGCGCGCCAGGGCGTCAGGTTCACGAACGCCTACTCCGGCTCCGCGACCTGCTCCCCCACCCGGTTCAGCCTCTACACCGGCCGCTACCCGGGCCGCACCAAGGGCGGACTCGCCGAACCCATCGCCGACAAGTCCGTCGGCCTGGAGCCCACCCACCCCACGCTCGCCTCCCGGCTCCGCGACGCCGGCTACACCACCGCGCTCATCGGCAAGTGGCACTGCGGCTACCTGCCCGACTACTCCCCCACCCGCTCCGGATGGGACGAGTTCTTCGGCAACTTCGGCGGCGCCCTGGAGTACTACTCCAAGCTCGGCCTCGGCGGCGAGTACGACCTCTACGAGGGCGACGCCGAGTACAAGGACCTGCGCTACTACACCCGCATCCTCACCGAGCGGGCGAGCGAGTACGTGGGCCGCGACCACGACCGGCCCTTCCTCCTCAACCTGAACTTCACCACCCCGCACTGGCCCTGGATCGCCGACGGCGACGAGGAGGCGAGCGCCGAGATCGTCCGGCGGATCAAGGCCGGCGACCGCTCCGCCCTGTGGCACCAGGACGGCGGCTCCATAGCCAAGTACAAGGAGATGGTCGAGGACCTCGACCGCTCCGTCGGCACGGTCCTCGCCGCGCTCAGGCGGGCGGGCCGGGAGCGCGACACCCTCGTCTTCTTCGGCAGCGACAACGGCGGCGAACGCTTCTCCTACAACTGGCCGCTCGCCGGCAACAAGGGCTCCCTCCAGGAGGGCGGCATCCGCGTCCCGTCGATCCTGCGCTGGCCCGCCCGGATCGACGGCGGCCAGGTGAGCGACCTGCCCGTCTTCTCCCCCGACTGGACCGCCACGCTCCTCGAACTGGGCGGCGCCCGCCCTCACCCGGCCTACCCGCTCGACGGCACCAGCCTCGCCGGACACCTCCTGCGCGGCGAGGACGTCCCCGAGCGCGACCTGTTCTGGCGGGTGCGCGGGGAGCGGGCGCTGCGCCGCGGCGACTGGAAGTACTACCGGGGCAGGAGCGGCCGCGACCAGCTGTTCAACCTCGCGGACGACGCCCGTGAGCAGGCCGACCGGGCCCCGTACGAGAAGGCACGGCTCGCCGAGCTGAAGGCTTCCTGGGAACGCACGGACGCCGGTCTCCTCCCCTACGGGAGCCAGGGTCTCCTCCCTTCCGGGAGCTAGCCCTTCACCTCTCCGGCCTGCGCCGTGAAGCCCTGGCCGTCCGCGTCCGTGACGGTCAGGGTGCGGTGGTCGAGCCGGTAGGTGAGGGGGCCGTCGAGGGCGTCGTACAGCTTGGTCTCCAGGTCCATCTCCGGACCCGTGCAGATCATCCGGGTCGTCGAGACCGCGCCCAGCGTGATGGTCCTGCCGGAGATCTCGGCCGGGGCGGTGACCCGGTTGCAGCCGAGGCTGCCGGTGAGCCGGCCGTCCTTGCCGAAGGTCAGCTTCGCCTTGCCCTCGGAGCCCGCCGGGAGCGAGGCCGCGGTCCCGCCGTCGAGCAGGGCGTCCACCGTCCACGCCGTGCCGACGAGCGGGACGCCGGACTCGGCGGTCAGCTCCATGCTCCGGCGCCCGTCGGGCGAGGTCAGCGTGAGTCCCTTCGCCACGACCTTGCCCTTGAGCTCGCCGCTGAAGGCCTGGAGCAGGGTCCGCTCGAAGCGCTCGCGGTCGCCGGGGCAGCCGATCGTGGTGACCTCGTGCGTGGAGACGGTGAGGGTGTCGCCGTTCACGGCGACGGCGGCCCCGAAGTTGTTGCAGCCGCTGTGGCCCTGCGCGCGGCCGTTCTCCTCGATCTCCAGGCGCGCGCCCGGCGGCGCCACGGACCGGGTGCCGTCGACCGTGACCGCGGCGATCGTCCAGTGGCCGCCGGCCACGGGCAGGTCGGGGGTGTCCGGCTGCGCACCGGCCCCCGGGCCGGTGCCTCCCTCCGCGCCGCACGCGGCGAGCAGGGCGACGAGAGCGGTGACGGCGGCGGCGGTGAGTACGCGCGGCTTCTGCTGCATGCCGATGGGACGGGCGGCCCCGCGAGACGGTTCCGCCGGGCCGCCGCCCGTCAGGCCATCAGCGGCAGCAGCCCGGACAGGTCGGCCCGCTCCCCGCTGGCGCTGACCCGTGCCGCGTCCAGCTCCGCCGCCCAGTCGGTCCGCCCGGTCGCGAGCCGGATCCAGGTCAGCGGGTCCGTCTCCACCACGTTGGGCGGGGTGCCGCGGGTGTGCCGCGGGCCCTCGACGCACTGCACCACGGCGAACGGCGGGACCCGCATCTCCACCGCCCCGCCGGGGGCCTTCTCGGCGAGGGCGTCGGCGAGCAGCCGGGTGCAGGCGGCGAGCGCCTGCCGGTCGAGGGGAACGTCCAGGCCCGCGGCCCGGTTCAGGTCGTCGGTGTGCGCGACGAGTTCGACGGTGCGGGTGACGAGGAAGTCACCGAGCCTCATGGGACCGATCCACAGGTCGAGCACCCGGTCGTCGTCGTGGGCGGCGAGCGCCCCCGCGAGCCGGCTGCCGGCCCGCTCGTACAGCTCGGGCAGCGGCGCTCCGGTGAGCGTCTCGCGGGCCGCGTCGGCGATCTTCCCCGAGAGCTCGACGGTGGTGAAGGGCCACTGGTGCGGAAGGAGCTCGCCCTTGGCGGCCGGCGGGCGGTCGAGGGACCCGGCCAACGAGTCCGCGATCCACGCGACGTGCGCGGCGAGGTCGGCCACCGTCCACGCCCCCAGTCCCGTCGGCCGCTCCAGCTGACCGGGCGCCAGCCCGGTCACGGCGTCGGCGACGTGCCCGAACTGGGCGAGTACGGCGGCCCGGATCTTCGCGGAGTCGTAGCTGCGGGTGCGCTTCTTGGCAGGTGGCATGCGCCGAGGCTAGCCCCGAGACTGAAGTAAGGGGGATCTGCCCTCACGAAAGGCAGTGACGGGACCATGACCCATCACGAGCACCCCGACGCCGCCCTGGTGCGCCAGGGCTACGAAGCGTTCGCCAAGGGTGACATGGAGACTCTCGGTGCCTTGCTGACCAGCGACTGCACCCACCACTCGCCCGGCAGCACCCGGTTCGGCGGGCACTTCAAAGGCCGGGACAACGTCCTCGCCCACTACGGGGACATCTTCGAGTACACCGGCGGCTCCATGCGCATCGAACTCGAAGGCGTCTTTCCCGACGGGCGCGGACACGTGATCTCGACCCACAAGTGGTACGGCGAACACGGCGACCGGGGAATCGAGATGAGAGGCGGCCTCTTCTTCACCCTCGTCGGAGGGAAGGCCACCGACATCGACGAATGCGTCGAGGACATCGAGGAGATGGACGCCTTCCTCACCCTGGACGACTGACCACAGCGCGGAGCCCCCGCCCGGGAAGGGGCGGGGGCTCACGCACCGGCATCCGGGATCAGGCCAGCAGGCCGGGGATCGTCGCCTCGTGCACGGCGCGCAGCTCCTCCAGGGAGGCGCTGAACTCGCCCTGCACCTCGACCGCGTCGCCGTCGACGACACCGATCCGGGTCGCCGGCAGACCCCGCGCACCGCACATGTCGGTGAAGCGGAGCTCCTCGCTGCGCGGGACGGCCACGACCGCGCGGCCGGCCGACTCGCTGAAGAGGAAGGTGAACGCGTCCAGGCCCTCCGGGACGACCAGGCGCGCGCCGTTGCCGCCGCGCAGGCAGGACTCGACGACCGCCTGGACCAGTCCGCCGTCGGACAGGTCGTGGGCCGCGTCGATCATGCCGTCGCGGGAGGCCGAGATCAGGATCTCGCCGAGCAGCTTCTCCCGGTCGAGGTCCACGGCCGGCGGCATGCCGCCGAGGTGCTGGTGGATCACCTCGGACCACGCCGAGCCGCCGAACTCCTCCTTGGTGTCGCCCAGCAGGTAGAGGAGCTGGCCCTCTTCCGCGAAGGCGATCGGGGTGCGGCGGTTGACGTCGTCGATCACACCCAGGACGGCCACGACGGGCGTCGGGTGGATGGCCACGTCACCGGTCTGGTTGTACAGCGACACGTTGCCGCCGGTGACCGGGGTGCCCAGCTGCAGGCAGCCGTCCGCGAGACCACGGGTGGCCTCGGCGAACTGCCACATCACGGCCGGGTCCTCGGGCGAACCGAAGTTCAGGCAGTCCGAGATCGCCAGCGGCTTGGCGCCGGAGGCGGCGACGTTGCGGTACGCCTCCGCCAGCGCGAGCTGCGCACCGGTGTACGGGTCGAGCTTGGCGTACCGGCCGTTGCCGTCGGTCGCCATGGCGACGCCCAGGTTCGACTCCTCGTCGATCCGGACCATGCCGGCGTCCTCGGGCTGGGCGAGCACGGTGTTGCCCTGCACGAAGCGGTCGTACTGGTCGGTGATCCACGCCTTGGAGGCCTGGTTCGGGGAGCCGACCAGCTTCAGGACCTGGTCCTTCAGCTCGGCGCCGTCCTGCGGGCGGGCCAGCTTGCCGGCGTCGTCGGCCTGGAGGGCGTCCTGCCACTCCGGGCGCTCGTACGGCCGGTGGTAGGTCGGGCCCTCGTGGGCGACGGTGCCCGGAGGCACGTCCACGATGAGCTCGCCGTGCCAGTAGATCTCCAGGTGGTCGCCGTCCGTGACCTCACCGATGACGGTGGCGGTGACGTCCCACTTCTCGCAGATCTCCATGAAGCGGTCGACGTGCTGCGGCTCGACGATCGCGCACATGCGCTCCTGCGACTCGCTCATGAGGATCTCCTCGGGCGAGAGCGTCGCGTCGCGCAGCGGCACGGTGTCGAGCTCGACCCGCATGCCGCCGGAACCGGCGGAGGCCAGCTCGGAGGTGGCGCAGGACAGGCCGGCGCCGCCGAGGTCCTGGATGCCGGCGACCAGCTTCTCCTTGAAGATCTCCAGGGTGCACTCGATGAGGAGCTTCTCCTGGAACGGGTCGCCGACCTGGACCGCCGGGCGCTTGGTCGGCTTGGTGTCGTCGAAGGTCTCGGACGCGAGGACCGAGACGCCGCCGATGCCGTCGCCGCCGGTGCGGGCGCCGTAGAGGATGACCTTGTTGCCGGGGCCGGAGGCCTTGGCGAGGTGGATGTCCTCGTGCTTCATGACGCCGATGCAGCCGGCGTTGACCAGCGGGTTGCCCTGGTAGCAGGAGTCGAAGACGACCTCGCCGCCGATGTTGGGCAGGCCCAGGCAGTTGCCGTAGCCGCCGATGCCGGCGACGACACCGGGCAGCACGCGCTTGGTGTCGGGGTGGTCGGCGGCGCCGAAGCGCAGCGGGTCGACCACGGCGACCGGGCGGGCACCCATGGCGAGGATGTCGCGGACGATGCCGCCGACGCCGGTGGCCGCGCCCTGGTAGGGCTCGATGTAGCTCGGGTGGTTGTGCGACTCGACCTTGAAGGTGACCGCGTAGCCCTGGCCGACGTCGACGACGCCCGCGTTCTCGCCGATGCCGACGAGCATGGCGTCGTTCTCGGGGGCCTTCTCGCCGAACTGCTTCAGGTGGACCTTGCTGCTCTTGTACGAGCAGTGCTCGGACCACATGACGGAGTACATGGCGAGCTCGGCGCCGGTGGGACGGCGGCCGAGGATCTCGCGGATGCGCGCGTACTCGTCCTGCTTGAGGCCGAGCTCCTTCCAGGGCTGCTCGCTGTCCGGCGTCTCGCTCGCGTGCTTGACGGTGTCGAGGCTCATCAGGCGTTGACCAGCTTCTTGAGGATCGAGGTGAAGAAACCGAGTCCGTCGGTCTTGCCGGTGCCGACCAGCGGCTCGACGGCGTGCTCGGGGTGCGGCATGAGGCCGACGACGTTGCCCGCGGCGTTGGTGATGCCCGCGATGTCGCGCAGCGAGCCGTTGGGGTTCATGTCCAGGTAGCGGAAGGCCACCCGCCCCTCGGCCTCCAGCTCGTCGAGCGTGCGCTCGTCGGCGACGTACCGGCCGTCCATGTTCTTGAGCGGGACCTCGATCTCCTGGCCCTGGGTGTAGTCCGAGGTCCAGGCGGTCTCCGCGTTCTCCACCCGCAGCTTCTGGTCGCGGCAGATGAAGTGCAGGTGGTTGTTGCGCAGCATGGCGCCCGGCAGCAGATGGGCTTCCGTGAGGATCTGGAAGCCGTTGCAGATGCCGAGGACGGGCATGCCCGCCTTCGCCTGCTCGATGATCGTCTCCATCACCGGCGAGAAGCGGGAGATGGCTCCGGCCCGCAGGTAGTCGCCGTAGGAGAAGCCGCCCGCGAGGACCACCGCGTCGACCTGCTTGAGGTCCTTGTCGCGGTGCCACAGCGAGACGGGTTCGGCGCCCGCGAGGCGGGCGGCGCGCAGCGCGTCCCGGTCGTCGAGCGTTCCGGGGAACGTGACGACGCCGATGCGTGCGGTCACGACTCCACCTTCACGATGAAGTCTTCGATCACGGTGTTGGCAAGGAAGGTTTCGGCCATCTCATGGATGCGGGCGAGGGCGGCCTCGTCGACCGGCCCCTCCACCTCCAGCTCGAAGCGCTTCCCCTGGCGGACGTCGGCGATCCCGTCGAACCCGAGGCGGGGCAGTGCACGCTGCACCGCCTGTCCCTGCGGGTCGAGGATCTCCGGCTTGAGCATGACGTCGACTACGACGCGTGCCACTGGCACTCCCGGTGGTGTGTTGCGTGGGCGGTTCCCTCAGCGTACCTGCCTCCAAAATCTACGCGAGTAGAAGTCTGAAGGATCCTACAAAGAGCACCGAAACACCACGCCGGTTAATTCAAGCGGAATACTGCCCGCCACTGCCCGACGGCCGTGACACGCGGAAACAATTGCCTGGGCTTCACAATGCGACACCCGTCGCTGTACAAAGGAATACAGAGGAACGCAATTTTGCCCCCGGATGGCCGTCGTATCGGCATCGCTGCACGTCAGGGCGGTGCCCATTCCTCAGACGACACGGCGATCCGCAGGAAAGGACCGATATCCGTGGCTCAGCGTGTGGTGGTCACTCTCTTCGACGACATCGACGGCGGAGAAGCGGCGGAAACGGTCGCGTTCGGCCTGGACGGGAAGATGTACGAGATCGACCTGAATCCCGCCAATGCAAAGAAACTGCGCAAGGTCCTCGCCCCCTACCTGGCCGCGGGCCGGAAAGTAAGTGCCGCAGGTCACAAGACGGGTCAGAAGACGGCCGCCAGGCCCGCGCCGGACTCCTTCACCCACACCGCGCTCGCCCCGGACCCCGCAGCGGTCCGCGCCTGGGCCCAGTCCAACAAGCTGGAGGTCCCCGCCCGCGGCCGGATCCCCAAGCGCATCTACGAGGCCTTCCTCGCCGCGAGCTGAGCCGCCGGCCCGGCGAAGCGGAACCGGATTTGCGCTGCACCCCCCATGATCCGCTAGAGTCTGGATCACGCCGAGGGGCGAGGCCGCAAAGCCGGATCCCACGCAGCGTGCGGGTGTAGTTCAGTAGCAGAACAGCCCCCTTCCAGGGGGAAGGCGCAGTGTGCAATTCCTGTCACCCGCTCTGCATCACGGTTACCGGCCACTCCGGTGGATCAGGTACAGTGGTGCTCGCACCGCCCGGTGAAAGCCGGTCGGAGGCATGCGGACGTGGCTCAGTTGGTAGAGCATCACCTTGCCAAGGTGAGGGTCGCGAGTTCGAATCTCGTCGTCCGCTCAGGGAGCGAAGGCCCCGGTTCTCAGGAACCGGGGCCTTCGTCGTGTCCCCGCTCACGGGGTGTGGTGACGGCCACAGGCCGCGGGCCGGGAAACCGCGTCATTCGCCCCCGGAATCCTGTGTATAGTTAGCAGCGCGCTACGGCGCATGCGGACGTGGCTCAGTTGGTAGAGCATCACCTTGCCAAGGTGAGGGTCGCGAGTTCGAATCTCGTCGTCCGCTCCATGAAGAAGCCCCCGGTCGATCCGACCGGGGGCTTTCTCGTTCCTCAGGACCAGCGGTTGCCGGTGAGGAGCTCGTACGCCTCGACGTACTTGGCGCGCGTCCTCTCCACGACCTCCTGCGGCAGCGCCGGCGGCGGCTGCTCGCTCTTGCGGTCCCAGCCGGAGGCCGGCGAGGTCAGCCAGTCCCGCACGAACTGCTTGTCGTACGAGGGCTGGGCGCGGCCCGGCTGCCACTGGTCGGCCGGCCAGAAGCGGGAGGAGTCCGGGGTGAGGACCTCGTCGGCGAGGACCAGGCGCTCGCCCTCCGGGGAGGACTCGAAGCCGAACTCGAACTTGGTGTCGGCCAGGATGATCCCGCGCTCACGGGCGATGTCCCGGGCCCGGCCGTAGACGGCGAGGGTCGTCTGGCGCAGCAGGGCGGCCGTCTCCGCGCCGACCTGGCGGGCCACCTCCTCGTACGGGACGTTCTCGTCGTGGTCGCCGACGGCGGCCTTCGTCGCCGGGGTGAAGATCGGCGCGGGCAGCTCGGAGCCGTCGGTGAGGCCCTCGGGCAGCGCGAGGCCGCAGACGGTGCGGGACTCCTCGTACTCGACCAGGCCGGAGCCGGTGAGATAGCCGCGGGCCACGCACTCGACCGGGACCATGTTCAGGGACTTGCAGATCAGCGTGCGGCCGGCCCAGTCGGCGGGCGCGCCGGCCGGGAGCTCGGTCGACAGGACGTGGTTCGGGGCCAGGTCGGCGAGCCGGTCGAACCACCAGAGCGAGAGCTGGGTGAGCACCCGGCCCTTGTCGGGGATCTCCGTGGGCAGCACCCAGTCGTACGCGGACATGCGGTCGCTCGCCACCATGACGAGGTCGCCCGCCTCGTTGCGGTACAGGTCGCGGACCTTGCCCGTGTGGAGATGGGTGAGGCCCGGGACCTGGACGGGTTCGGGCTTTTCTACGAATCCGGACACGGTTCCTCCGCGTAGGTTGATCCAGGAGCGTGTCCGATTCTCCCTCACCGGGACACGGATCCGGTCGCCGGGCCCTGTGACGCCCCGCGCAGTCCGTCTGCCGGGCCCCTCGGCTCAGTCCCTCTTGCAGATGCGGTCGAGCAGGTTCGCGGTGGCGCGCTGCACCCGGGCGTCCACATGGCCGGGCCGGTCGAGCGCCGGCGACCAGGCGAAGGTGCCCGAGGCGAACACCCAGGCGCCGGACGGGGCCCGGTAGAGGCTCGTCTCCTGGTGCCGCCGCACGCCCTCGCTGTCCCGGTAGGGCGAGTGGGCGAGCAGGATGCGGCCCTGGTGCTCGGGCAGCGCCGTCCGCGGGAAGTAGCGGTCGGCCTCACCCGCGACCAGGCCCGGGATCTCGTCGCCCTCGCCCGCGCCGGTGGCCTCCCAGAGCCAGTGGTCCGCGTTCCGTACGACCAGCGGGTGCGGTTCGGGCACCCGGCCCGCGTACTGGATGCCGAGCAGCTGCTGCTCGGGCCGGTCGACCTCGCGCCAGAGCGCCGGGCGGCCCGGGCCGCGGCGCTTGCGGCAGGTGAGGAGCCGGTCCGGGGAGCCGGACGGCGAGGGCGCCAGGTCCACCTGCCAGTACATGGTGTTGGCGGACAGGAAGACGAGTGAGGTCCCCTGGGCGCGGGCGAGCTCGACGGTCCGGCGCATGGGGACCGACCAGTACTCGTCGTGGCCGGGGAAGACCAGGCCCCGGTAGCGGCTGGGGTCCACCCGGCCGGCGTGCAGGTCACGGGTCTCCGCGTACGCCAGGTCGTAGCCGTAGCGCTCGGCCCAGCGGATGAAGTCGTAGGCGTGCCCGACGTGCAGCGGCAGGCCCGCGCCCGCGTACGGGCGGTCGAAGGAGACGGTCACGGCGGCCTCCTCCTCGCCGAGCAGCCGGCCCTCCTCGTCCCAGGCGTGGTAGAGGCTGGCGCCCGTGCGACCGTCCTCCGGATAGAGGTTGTACGCCTGCCACGTCACGTCCGGCAGTACGAGCAGCAGGTCCGCCGGGTGGCCGTCGCGGACCGTGAACGGGATGTGGGAGCGGTAGCCGTCGGCCGTGGTGAGCACGGCGACGTACGCGCCGATCGACCAGTAGGAAGGGACCTGCAGGCGCCAGGACTGCCACCAGTGGTGACAGGAGACGGTCCGGTCGGCGGTCAGCGGCGCCGGCTGGACGATCCCGGAGAGCCGCGGACTGGTGGTGATCTTGGCGGCGCCGTCCCCGCCGTAGTGCCCGATGCGGTAGATGTCGACCGAGAACTGCTGAGGCGGGTCCACCGTGATGTGGAAATCGATCGCCTCGCCGGGCGCCACCGCAGTGCCGGACGCGAAGCCCTTGATCTGGCCGCGCACGTCGTCGGCGGTGCGGGGGCCGCCGCCACCGCCGCGCGCCAGGGTCTCGTCCGCGTACCACGGCACCATCTGACCGGTGTCGTCGAAATAGTTCTCGGAGCCGCGGAGCCAGGGCAGCGGGCCCTGGCCGAAGGGATCCGAGACGGCGTGGGCGAGCGCGCCCGACTCCCACCGCCTGATCTGCTCCGCCCCCATGTCGCGCCCTCCCTCGACTCCCCCGGTCGCCTGTTCGCCTGGTCGGCTGGTCAGTGCCTCTGGTTGCTGCCTGCTGATGGTGCCTCTGTCAGTGCCGGTCTCCAGCACATCACATAACGCACCCACTCCGTCACCGTTCGTCGTGAATTGGCGAGAGTGGAAGACGGCCCTCCGGGTGGGGAAGGGTGGCGGAGGCGGCGCGCGCCGCCGTCACAGGAGGCGGACGGGCTTCTCGGGGCGGACCCCGGTCCTCGTCAGCCAGGCGCGCAGCGGCCGCGGGTCGCCGTCCTCGACGAGGCACAGCACGGCGGGCGTGAGATCCGTGCTCCGCTCGCCCCGTACGAACAGGGCCGGGCCGTCCAGCCAGTCGAGGCCCGGCGCCGCGTCCGCCGAGTCCACCGCGGCGCAGCAGACCATCGCGGCCACGTGGTCGGCGAGCAGGTCGCGACCGGTGCGGGGCGGCTGGAGCGGGAACAGCGGCAGCGGCCCGTCGGGCCCCTCGGCGGCCGGCGCGGCCGGTCGCAGCCCCTCCTCCCGGGCCGTCTGCGCGGTGAGCGCGGCGGCCAGGGCGTCGGCGGCTTCGGTGACGGGGGCGGGGTCGGGGTCGGAGGCGAGGTCGGGGTGCTCCGGGTGGCCGGGGTGCTCCGAGTGGTCGAGGTGCTCCGGGTGGCCGGGGTGCTCCGGGTGGCCGGGGTGCTCCGAGTGGCCGGGGTGCTCCGAGTGGTCGAGGTGCTCCGGGTGGCCGGGGTGCTCCGGGTGGTCGGGGCGGGCCGCGAGGGTCTCAGCGGGGTTCTCGCCGGGGTACTCGGCGGAGTGCTTGGCGGGGGCTTCCGCCGGGGCGGGCGCCTCGGCTGTGGCTCCGTCCGCGGTGGCTCCGTCCGCGGTGGCTCCGTCCGCGGTGGCTGCCACCGGAGATTCCGCAGATTCCGCGCGGGCTTGCCCGGGGGCTTCTCCGGGGGCTCCTCCCGACAGGCGGGTCGTCTCGGGCGTGGCCGTGCTGACGCTCGTGCCTGCGCTCGTGCCTGCGCTCGTGCCCGTGTCCGTGCCCGTGTTCGTGGGCTCGGTCGTGGGCTCGGTCGTGGGCTCGGTCGTGAGGTGGGCCATGATCCGGGCGAGGGTCGGGGCGTCGGCGGCGGCGCCGGACGGCGTGGGCCCCGGCGGGGTGCTGAGACCCAGCCGGTCCAGGACCTGGTGGAGGCGGGCCGCGTCGGCGCGCCACTTGCGGTCGACGACCTCCTCCGCGTACTCGCTCCACTCCACCGGGGCCCAGTCCGGGCTCGGCCCGGCCGGGGCGCCGTGGAAGAGACGGGCGGCGAGCAGCGAGGCCGCCTCGTCGACCGCGCCCGGCTCCTCCAGGAGGTCGCACGCGGGCCGCTCGCCGAGCCGCGAGGCGAAGCCGTCGGCGAGCCGGTCGCGGCGGGACAGTTCGGTCAGCGCCGAGACCACGCCCGCGTCGAGACGCGCGGGCCAGCGGCCCATCCGCCAGGCGGGCAGCGCGACCCGGGTGAGCAGCCGGTCCCAGCCCGCGTAGGCCAGCCCGACCTGCTCCTGGGCGACGATCCGCACCCCGTAGTCCACGGCCTGGGCGCGCTCGGAGCCGGCCGCGGCGACGCCGCGCTCCATTTCGGCGGCGTGGCCGCGGCAGCCCTTCAGCATGATCCCGGCCAGCCGTCCGACGCCCAGCGCGCCGAGCCTGCGGACCGGGTCGAGGCCGGGACGCCGGGGCACGGCGACGGCCGCGTCGAGACCGCGGACGAAGCGGCGGGCGGCCGCTATGTCGGGGTTGGCCGCCGGTCCCGTGCCGGCGACGACCGGGGCGAGGACCGCGCGCAGCTCGCCGACCCGCATCCACCAGAGGAAGGGCGAGCCGATCACGAGGACGGGCGCCTCGTCGGCGGCGTGCCGGCGGTGCGTGGGGTGGGAGCGGTCCTCGAGCCAGCTGTCGCAGTCGGGCGTCAGCGCTATCGCGGAGGGCGCGGGGACGCCGAGCCGGTCGGCGAGGTCGCGCACCAGACGGTAGAGATCGGGGGCCGCGCTCTCGGCGAGCTCGACCGTCGGCGTCACGGCCGGCTCCGAGCGGGCGACGACCGTCGCGACGGCCGCCGCGACGAGCAGCACGACCACGGCGAGGACGGTCACCACCCAGCGGGCGGCGTCCCAGCCGGGGCCGGTCATATGGCCGGTGACCCCGCCCGCGTACAGGACGACGGCGACGGCGGCGGGAAGCACCGCGAGGCCGAGTGCCCTGCCGCGCACGCGGAGCACCGCGAGGGCCCGGGCGCGCGCGGCGCGCGCGCCGAGCTCGTCGCCGGCCGCTGAACCCGTACCGGTCACGCCGTACATCACCCCCTCCTGCCCTGGTCGGGACTGCCCGTGGCGGTGTTGGTCACTCCCCCACTGTGGCACCCGTCACTGACATCGCAATGTCGGTGGGCCAAGTGCCGGAACGCTTTCGCCGCACCCTAGTTGGGGCTTCGGCGGGCGTCATCCGGATGGGCGAGCCGTCACCCGATGGAATGGCTTTGGGCAAAGGTGATGACGGTGGCGCGGCCGTGCGGTTCACTGCGCGGCCGCGCCTCCTGGCGCCGCGCTCAGGCCCCGGAGGCCTTCAGCGCGATGTCCGTACGGTGCTGCGAGCCGTCAAGACGGATGCGGCCGACCGCCGCGTAGGCACGCTCGCGCGCCTCGGCCAGGTCCGTTCCGGTGGCGGTGACCGAGAGGACCCGGCCGCCCGCGCTCAGGACGGCGTCGCCGTCCCGCTTCGTACCGGCGTGGAGCACGTACGCGTGCGGCGCGTCCTGCTCCGCGACCTCGGCCAGACCCTCGATCGGGTCACCGGTGCGCGGGGTGCCCGGGTAGTTGTGCGAGGCGACCACCACGGTGACGGCGGCGTCGTCGCGCCAGGTGAGCGGGGCCTGGTCGGCGAGGGTGCCGTTGGCGGCGTTCAGGAAGACGCCGGCCAGCGGGGTCCTGAGGCGGGCCAGCACGACCTGGGTCTCCGGGTCGCCGAAGCGCGCGTTGAACTCGATGACCCGGACGCCCCGGCTGGTGAGCGCGAGACCCGCGTACAGCAGGCCGGAGAACGGGGTGCCGCGGCGGCGCAGCTCGTCGACCGTCGGCAGGAGGACGGTCTCCATGACCTCGTCGACCAGCTTGGGGTCGGCCCACGGCAGCGGCGAGTAGGCGCCCATGCCACCGGTGTTCGGGCCCTCGTCGCCGTCGAGCGCGCGCTTGAAGTCCTGCGCGGGCTGCAGCGGGAGGACGGTGACGCCGTCGGTGATGGCGAAGAGGGAGACCTCGGGGCCGTCCAGGTACTCCTCGATGACGACGCGGTCGCAGGCGAGGGCGTGCGCCCGGGCCTGCTCCAGGTCGTCGGTCACCACGACGCCCTTGCCGGCCGCGAGACCGTCGTCCTTGACGACGTACGGAGCGCCGAAGGCGTCGAGCGCCTCGTCGATCTCCTCCGGCGTGGTGCAGACGTAGCTGCGGGCGGTGGGCACGCCGGCCGCGGCCATGACGTCCTTGGCGAAGGCCTTGGAGCCCTCCAGCTGGGCGGCCTCCCGGGAGGGGCCGAAGACCGGGATGCCGGCCGCGCGGACGGCGTCGGCGACACCCGCGACGAGCGGGGCCTCCGGGCCGACGACGACGAGCTCGGCGCCGAGCTCGGTCGCGAGCGCGGCGACCGCGGCGCCGTCGAGCTGGTCGACGGGGTGGAGCTCGGCGACCTCGGCGATTCCGGCGTTGCCGGGCGCACAGTGCAGAGCGGTGACGTCGGGATCGAGGGAGAGGGAGCGGCACAGGGCGTGTTCGCGGGCGCCGCCGCCGATGACGAGGACCTTCACGCCAGCCAGGGTAGCCCGCGGGCGCCCGTGGTCTTTGTGCGGGCCGCTGAGCGAGACGCCCCTACTCGTTCGTGTATTCCTCCAGGACGGTCGCGCCGAGCTCGCGCACGATCAGCTCGTGCCCGGACAGCGCGGAGTCCACGAGGTCCGGGTCGTCCTCCTCCGGCACGTCGTCCTCGGGCGCGACCGGAGGCGGCGCCTGCGGCGTGTGCGCCGGGGCGGGGGCCTGCTGCACGGGCGGCCGCGGCTGTACGGGCGCGGGGGCCGGAGCCTGCGGCTGTACGGGCGCGGGCGCGGAGGCCTGCGGCGCCGGGGCCGGGGCGAACGCCGGGGCAGGGGCGGGCGCGGGCGGACGGCCGCCGAAGCCACCGGCGGCGGGCGGCGGGCTGGCGCCGCCCGACGGGTCGATGATCGCCTCGATCCGCCAGTGCACGTTGAACTGCTCGGCCAGGGCCGCCTTCAGGACGTCCTCGCTGCCGCTGCTCGCGAAGTTGTCGCGGGCGCCGGCGTTGAGGAAGCCGAGCTGGAGGGTGGTGCCGTCGAAGCCGGCGACCTGCGCGTTCTGCGAGAGCAGGATCCAGGTGAAGCGGCGCCTTCCCTTGACCGCCTCGAGGATCTGCGGCCACATGTTGCGCACCTGGGCGGCGCCCGCGGCCATGCCGCCCGAGGCGGCGGCAGCCGGGGCCTGCGGGGCGGCCGGAGCCGCGGCCTGCGGGACCGCGGGGGCCTGGGCCTGCTGCGGCGCGGGCGCCGAAGCGCCGGGCCAGGCACCGGGCGCGCCACTGCCGGGCCGGGCGGCACCGGGCCAGGCACCGGGCCGCGGGGCGTCGGCGGCGGGAGCCGATGGCTGTACGGGCGCGGGGGCCGGGGCCTGCGGGGCCGGAGCCTGCTGGACGGGCTGGGGCGGGAACGGGGGCTGGGGCTGCGCCGGAGCGGGCGGCGGGACGTGCGCCTCGGCACCGGGCACGTACCCCATCTGCGGCGCGGGCGACGTGGTCGTGAAGACGGCGGCGGGCGGGGCCGCGGCGGCCCCGCGCTCCAGCCGGTCGAGGCGCGCCTGCATCGACCGCTCGTCGTCGAAGGCGGCGGGCAGCAGCACGCGCGCGCAGATCAGCTCCAACTGGAGCCGCGGCGAGGTCGCGCCGCGCATCTCGGTGAGACCGGTGTTGACCAGGTCCGCGGCCCGGCTGAGCTCGGCGGCCCCGAACACGGAGGCCTGCGCCTGCATGCGCTCGATGACGTCGACCGGCGCGTCGACCAGGCCCTTCTCGGCGGCGTCGGGGACGGCCGCCAGGATCACGAGGTCGCGCAGCCGCTCCAGGAGGTCGGCGACGAAGCGGCGCGGGTCGTTGCCGCCCTCGATCACCCGGTCCACGACCTCGAAGGCGGCGGCGCCGTCGCCGGCGGCGAAGGCGTCCACGACCGAATCGAGCAGGGACCCGTCCGTATAGCCGAGCAGGGAGGTCGCCATGGCGTACGTCACACCGTCGTCGGCGGCGCCTGCGAGCAGCTGGTCCATCACGGACATCGAGTCACGCACCGACCCGGCACCGGCCCGCACGACCAGCGGCAGCACCCCGTCCTCGACGGGGATGCCCTCGCGGCCGCAGACCTCGCCCAGGTACTCCCGCAGGGTCCCGGGCGGCACGAGCCGGAAGGGGTAGTGGTGCGTGCGCGACCGGATGGTGCCGATGACCTTCTCGGGCTCGGTCGTCGCGAAGATGAACTTCAGGTGCTCCGGCGGCTCCTCGACCACCTTCAGCAGGGCGTTGAAGCCCGCCGAGGTGACCATGTGCGCCTCGTCGATGATGTAGATCTTGTAGCGGCTGGAGGCGGGCCCGAAGAACGCCTTCTCGCGCAGGTCGCGCGCGTCGTCCACACCACCGTGGGACGCCGCGTCGATCTCGATGACGTCGATCGACCCCGGCCCGTTCCGCGCGAGGTCCCGGCAGGACTGGCACTCGCCGCAGGGCGTGGGCGTGGGACCCTTCTCACAGTTCAGGCACCGCGCGAGGATCCGCGCACTGGTCGTCTTGCCGCAGCCGCGGGGCCCGCTGAACAGGTACGCGTGATTGACCCGGTTGTTCCGCAGCGCCTGCTGCAGCGGGTCGGTGACATGCTCCTGCCCGATGACCTCGGCGAAGGACTCGGGGCGGTAGCGGCGGTACAGCGCGAGAGACGACACGTATACGAGGTTATAGGCGCCCACTGACAACCCGGGAACGCAAGCGCCCCCCACGCACCCGCCAGAGCCGACCTACCCTTGCTGCCTTCCGGCCCTGGGGGAGTTCAGTCAGATAGCGCCACGTGAGGGGCTCCGCCCAGAGTACCCGATCCGAACCCCCACTCGGTCCCCCTCACCCACCTGCGCCCTTCCCTCACCCCCGGCCCACCCTCCGCCCCGGATCACGTGCGCGAGCACCCTCTCCGGTCATGTAATGTTCTCCACGGAGGATTCGCCTAGAGGCCTAGGGCGCACGCTTGGAAAGCGTGTTGGGGGCAACCCCTCACGAGTTCGAATCTCGTATCCTCCGCCACGGCTGAACAGCCGAAACGAAGGTCCCGACCGCACTGCGGCCGGGACCTTCGTCGTTGCGTGGTTGCAGTTCCCGGCTGGCGCCTGTTGAGGACGGACCGGCACACGAGTACAGGGCGGCGTTCCGCCCGTAGCGCCGCATCAGCTGGCCGCAGCCGGCGCACAGCCCGAGCTCCCACGGCGGGCATCCCAGCGCGGCGGAAGCGGCGGCACGTTCCACGGTGGTGATCCGCATCGGGCCGCCGTTCCGATCTTGACCGAGGCGATCTCGCCGGAGGGGACGTACTCGTACAGCTTGGTGCGGCCGATGCCGATCCGGCGAGCTGCCTCGGCAACGGCGAGGGCGACCAGGGTCGTGTCGCCGGCGGATCGCCGCTCGACCATCAAGGTGCGCAGGGCGTCTTCGGAGACGTCCAAGAGCTGGGCTATCTGGGACATGGGCAGCGCGGGCTGCGGCAGGGGTACTCCTCCCGCCGGCATCGCGGCGTCGCGGGAGCGCCAACTCCCGTCGGCCCGGCCGGTGGCGTCGTTGCTGCGGGCGCCGACAGCCTCCGCCGACACCAGGACTGAGCGCAGCAGAGGCACGGCCCCAGCCACAAGAAACCGACGGCCGGTGGTCGGGAGTGCTCCCACCACCGGCCGTGACCCGTCGTCCATCGGACGGCCCCGCAAAAGTCAGACCGCGAGAGTCGGTAGCCGGCGGACAGAATCCTTCCGGCTAGCGATAGCCCAGTGGTGCATCCGACAGATCGAACATGCGATTAGCGGGGTTCCTGGGACCGAGCACACTCACACGGCAACCGACTAACGTACGGGCCGAATCGCCCCCGCGAAGCTCGCACGACATCACACCTGAACAGGAACAGCCACATGCCAGTACGCCCCGAGCTGCCGGAGATCTTGAACCGGGCCGATTTCGGTGGTCTCGCCAAGCGGGAGCCGAAGAGCGTCGCGAAGATGGCCAGCCGTGGCCTCCTGGCCGAACCGACCCACCAGCACCACGGCAAGCCCATCTGGGAGAAGCCGGTGGCCATGGACTGGTTCCGCGCACTGCACGACCACGCGGTCGTCGTTCCGGGCAACGAGCTGGCCTTCGCCGAGCTACGGGACCACGGCATCTACATGTGCCCCGCGACCAGCAACCACCTGAGCCTGGCCCGGCCACGGCTTCTGGTCATGTACACCCCTGGCGGCGGCGGTCGCGTATTCGAAGTCACGGCCGTCGAGACCGTCAAGCAGGAGCTTCCCGGAACCCGGGCCACGACTCCGGAGACCGTGGAGATCACGCGCACGAGGGAAAGCGCGGATCGGACCACGTACCCGTGGACGATCTTCTTCCTGTCCGAGGTGGGCAGCGTCGAGATGATCACTCCCGTCATCCAGCAGGGACGCTATGTGACCATCCGCGATGTCCAGCAGGCCATGAAGTCGGGCAAGCTCCTGGTGCCACCGCTCGACAATGCGTTCCCCGTTCGACAGTGAATCACCTGCCGGAGGCGGTAATAGGGGGTAATCGGGCCCCGGTGACGCTAGTAAAAGCCAGGCGAGAGTAGCCGGGGCACGCCCTTAGAATGGCCGTCGTGACCGACAACACTCAGCAGCAGACAGCGCCCACCACCGAACTGCCGACCCAGTACGCGCCGGCCGAGGTAGAAGGACCGCTGTACGAGCGCTGGGTAGAACGCGGGTACTTCGAGGCGGACGCGAAGAGCGAGAAGCCGGCGTACACCATCGTCATCCCGCCGCCGAACGTCACCGGCTCGCTCCACCTGGGCCACGCCTTCGAGCACACGCTGATCGACGCCCTCACCCGCCGCAAGCGCATGCAGGGCTTCGAGACGCTGTGGCAGCCGGGCATGGACCACGCCGGCATCGCCACCCAGAACGTCGTCGAGCGCGAGCTCGCCAAGGAGGGCAAGTCCCGCCACGACCTGGGCCGCGAAGCCTTCGTCGAGCGCGTCTGGGAGTGGAAGGCCGAGTCCGGCGGCCAGATCGCCGGTCAGATGCGCCGCCTCGGCGAGGGCCTGGCCTGGAGCCGGGACCGCTTCACCATGGACGAGGGCCTGTCCCGGGCCGTCCAGACCGTCTTCAAGAAGATGTTCGACGACGGCCTGATCTACCGCGCCGAGCGCATCATCAACTGGTGCCCGCGCTGTCTGACGGCCATCTCCGACATCGAGGTCGACTACCAGGACGACGACGGCGAGCTCGTCTCCATGAAGTACGGCGAGGGTGACGACACCATCGTCGTCGCCACGACCCGCGCCGAGACGATGCTCGGCGACACCGCCGTCGCCGTCCACCCCGACGACGAGCGCTACGCCCACCTCATCGGCAAGCAGATCAAGCTGCCGCTGACCGACCGCACGATCCCCGTCGTCGCCGACACGCACGTCGACCCGGAGTTCGGCACCGGCGCCGTCAAGGTGACCCCGGCCCACGACCCGAACGACTTCGCCATCGGCCAGCGCCACAACCTCGAATCCATCGAGGTCCTCGACGAGCGCGGCGTCATCACCACCCATGGCCCCTTCCAGGGCCTGGACCGCTTCGAGGCCCGCTCCGCCATCGTCGCCGCCCTGCGCGCCGAGGGCCGGATCGTCGCCGAGAAGCGCCCGTACGTCCACTCCGTGGGCCACTGCTCGCGCTGCAAGACGACGCTGGAGCCCCGCCTCTCGATGCAGTGGTGGGTCAAGGTTGAAACGCTGGCCAAGGCTGCCGGCGACGCGGTCCGCGACGGTCGGGTCAACATCCACCCGGCCGACATGTCGCAGCGCTACTTCGACTGGGTCGACAACCTGAACGACTGGTGCATCTCGCGTCAGCTGTGGTGGGGCCACCGCATCCCCGTCTGGCACGGCCCGAACGGCGAGCTGGTCTGCGTCGGCCCCGACGACGAGGCGCCCACCGGCGAGGGCTGGACGCAGGACACCGACGTCCTCGACACGTGGTTCTCGTCCGGCCTGTGGCCGTTCTCCACGCTCGGCTGGCCGGAGCAGACTCCCGACCTGGAGAAGTTCTACCCGAACTCCGTCCTGGTCACCGGCTACGACCTCATGTTCTTCTGGGTCGCCCGGATGATGATGTTCGGCCTGTACGCGATGGACGGCCAGCCGCCGTTCCACACGATCGCGTTCCACGGCATGGTCCGCGACGAGTTCGGCAAGAAGATGTCGAAGTCGTTCGGGAACACGGTCAACCCGCTGGACTGGATGGACAAGTACGGCTCCGACGCCCTGCGCTTCACCCTGGCCAAGGGCGCCAACCCGGGCGTCGACGTCCCGATCGGCGAGGACTGGGTCCAGGCGTCCCGTAACTTCGCCAACAAGATCTGGAACGCCACCCGCTTCGCGATGATGAACGGCGCGACGGTCGAGGGCCCGCTGCCGGACGCCTCCGCGATGTCTGCGACGGACCGCTGGATCCTGTCCCGCCTGAACAAGGTCGTCGCCGAGGCGGACGCCTACTACGACGACTACCAGTTCGCGAAGCTCGCCGACGCCCTGTACCACTTCGCGTGGGACGAGGTCTTCGACTGGTACGTCGAGCTGTCGAAGACGACGTTCTTCGAGGCCGGCGAGCAGGCCAAGGTCTCGGCCCGCGTCCTGGGCGAGGTCCTCGACGTCACCCTGCGGCTGCTGCACCCGATCGTCCCGTTCGTCACGGACACCCTGTGGACCACGCTGACGGGCCGCGAGTCGGTCGTCATCGCCGAGTGGCCGACCGACTCCGGCTTCCGCGACGAGGCCGCGGAGAAGGAGATCGAGCTGGTCCAGCGGGTCGTCACCGAGGTCCGCCGCTTCCGCTCGGACCAGGGCCTCCAGCCCGGCCAGAAGGTCCCGGCCCGCCTGGAACTGGACGGCACCGCGCTCGCCCCGCACGAGGGTGCCATCCGGCAGGTGCTGCGCCTCCAGCCGGAGGGCGACGGGTTCGCCGCCACCGCCTCCCTGCCGGTCGCCGGCGCCACCGTCGCGCTCGACCTCTCGGGCACCATCGACGTGGCCGCCGAGCGCAAGCGCCTCGCCAAGGACCTGGCCGCCGCCGAGAAGGAGAAGGCTCAGGCCGAGGGCAAGCTCGGCAACGAGGCGTTCCTGGCGAAGGCCCCCGACAACGTCGTGGACAAGATCAAGGGCCGCCTCGCCAAGGCGGACGAGGACATCGCCCGCATCCAGGCCCAGCTGGACAAGCTGCCGCCGCAGTAGGCACCGGAACACGCCCGTGGGGGCCCAGACCGTCTGGTCTGGGCCCCCTTCGGGCCCTTCGGCCTCCGGCACTGGCCCTACGGAATCCCCAGTGCCTCGTACGGGCTCGACAGAGAGAACTCGCGCTGCTGCGCGACGATCTGGGCCTGGTGGAGATCGAACTGCGCCATGTACAGAAGGTCGTCGAGGCGTGTCGGCTTCTGCTCCAGCACGTCGAGGGCGATCTCGGCAGCGCTGTCGTTTCGCTCCAGCCGATCCCGGAAGAAGTCGAGGTTCTTCTCCACGACAAGGCGAGTCATGTCGAGCTCCGAGACCTCCGCATCGGACACTCGGTCGACTCGCGAGTGCACCCGGTACTCATAGAACGGGCCGGCGACACAGCGGATGGTGTTGCCCGCCCCTCGCCTGAACCGACTGGCCAGCAGATTGACGGCGAAGGCCCAGTCTCCCCACTTGAGCACCCTCGAGTCGTACAGGCCGCATTCCAGTGCGTCAGCCCTGCGGCAGACGATCGACGTCGGGACGTGGTGCTTGCGCACCACGAGGTCCTCGCGGCAGGGGTACGAGGAGATGGTGAAGCCCTCGAAGGCGCCGAACATCCACGACATCGTGTGCACGAACGCGGTGTCGGGGTCGGATTCGAGGATGTCCACCGCCCTGTCCGGGTAGGACCCTGTCGCCAGGAGGAACGGCTCGGTGGCCAGCCGGTCGTCGGCATCCACCTGCATCACGTACTCCAGCCGCGCGGCTGCCAGTCCGGCGTTCCTGGCCGCGTGGTGCCCCTGGCGCTGCTCGAGTCGGACGACGCGTACGCCGGGCAGCTCGGCGCAGGTGTCAATGGCCTTCCGGGTCGTGTCGTCGTCCGACCCGTCGTCCACGATCACCACCTCGTACGGTCGCCGAAGCGGCTGCTCGACAACCGACTCCACCGCCTCGATGAGGTAGTCGCCGGCGTTGTGGCAAGGGATGACGAAGCTGATGCCTCCATGGCCCGTGGTTGTCACGAGGCTTCCCGTCCCTTCATGGTCACGGTGCCGGCCGAAACTCGGCACCTCCGCACCGCGGTGACGGTCGCACGAGTCGCCTCGAAGTAGGTGCGGCGCGAGCGCGTGTTCTGCTCGGTGTGGTCGTCCCAGGTCACGGTCATGTTCCAGCCCTCATAGATCCGCTCCAGCGCGCGGATGAGGGTGTCCGGCGTGTACCGGGCCTCGCCCTCGATGTGGATCTGACCGCCATGGGCGTCCGTCCGGGAGATCCCGGTGAAGACCTCCAGGTAGTGCACGTTGACCGATCGGGAGCTCTGTACGGCCTGGGTGAGCACGGCTTCGACGTCGCGCTGGGACAGGTAGTGGAGTACGTCCTTGGCGACGAGCAGGCCGAAGTCCTCCTCGACCACGTACTGCTCGATGAGGGACTCCACCACCGTGACGCGCTCCGCCAGGTCCTCGTGCGGCGAGAGTCGCCGGAGCAGCGGTTCGGCCGGGGCCTGGTCCACCGCGACGACGGTGAAGCCGGCCTTCGCCAGGGCGATGGTGTAGGCCCCGGCGCCGTATCCGAGGTCGAGAGCGCGACGCGGGATGTCGGCGGGGAGGGACGTCAGCAGGGCGCGGAACCGCGCCGAGACGGGCGCATGCAGCTGCTCTCCGGTGCTTCGACCGTTCCGTAACGCGTCCGCGTAGAAGGCGTGGAGGGACGCCTTCGAGTGCTGTACAGGCAAGGGGCACCACCTGGGGCTGGAGGGGTAAGCGAGGGGAGGCATCTAGAAGTCGGCGATCTCGACCGGCCGGCCGGGCGTGAGCAGGGAGGTCGCCAGCGCTTCGGTGACCTGCATCGGCAGCAGGTGCGCGGCGAGCGAGCTCCGGTTCTCGGTTCCCCGAAGCCAGTTCTCCATGAGCTGCCGGTTGCTGTCGCTGTGGAACAGCCCGTCGAACGTCCTGACCGACGTGTACTGCTCTTCCGGCAGCAGGGAGGCGTTCGCCCTCGTGGTCAGCCGGGCGAAGGCGTCGATCCGGTCCGCGTTCTGCCCGCGGGGCACGTCGTAGCAGTGGACGTGCGCGGAGTAGAGGGTCGAGAGCTGCGCTTCGAGGTCGACGCTGGAGGTGCGGCCGTTCTTGTTGTAGACGTCGTCCGGGAGGTCATGCCAGCTGCGGACGGACGGCGTCGTCTGCTCGAAGGACAGCGTCCCGACGGTCAGGGTCCGCTCCGACTCGACGTCGACCAGGCGGAACGTGGCGGTGATGTCCGTCTCGCCGAAGGCGTTCTCCAGGATCGCGGAGTGCGGCCAGCGGGGGTGTCCATCCTCGAACCGGCCGGCGGCCGGCGTCGGGATCCGGAGGTGCTGATCGGCGGGGAAGGCTCCGAAGGAGCTGACTTCGAGCCGGAAGCGGCGATCGGGGAACACTAGCTTGTTGAGGGACAGGCACTGCACGGCGAGGTCCACGTAGTGGTAAGCGCCGTGCATCATCATCCCGTAGCCGTACCGGTAGGGGTGATCGTCCCGCGTCTCGTACTCGTGTTGGAGGTTCCACACACCGCCGGCGGCGCGCAGGTGGAACGAGGTGACGGGGGCCTGCCAGTCCCGTACCCGCTCTTCGAGCGAGCGCAGCACCTCCCCGTTGTAGATGCGGTGGTAGCGACTCAGCGTCATCACGGAATGCTTGGCACCCGTACGGCCGGCCTGAGCGATCAGCGCCCGCATGACCTCGGTGATGCGGGACGGCGCGAACCGGCCATCCGCCATGGGCGCCAGGACCGGCTTCTCCACCAAGGAATCGATCCCGTTCTCGACGCAGTAGCGCAGGTACGCCTCGTGCGCCCGCACCTCGGTCGCTATGTACACCTTCGTTGGCAGCTCGGGCAGGCGGAGGCGCCGTAATGCGGCTCCGATCAGCTCCGGCTGCTTCTGCCGCGCGGTCACGCCACGGCCCGACTCCGGGAGGTAGATGACCTCCCGGGGCTTCAAGTCGATCCCGTGGATGCGCTCCTCGATCGTCGGCCGCTCCGACTCCAGGTCGATGACGGAGTACGAGTCGACGTGGCCAGCCTCGATGGCGCCCTTGATGCAGGGCAAGTACTTGTTGGCGACGATCTCGTCGAAGCCGACCACGACGAGGTTGTGCCGGCGCGTGGCGGAGTGTGCGTCGGGAACGGTTGAACGACCCATGTGCTCCTCGAAACTGCGGAGGTTCGGCTGTCCGGGCGCCACGGCCGATGTCGCCCGAGACGTTCGAGAGTCGGTTCTCATGCGCATTCCTCCCACTCGTGCTGTCACTGCTCGGACCTGTTCCGAGGCAGACCGGACGTTGATCGCCGCGACGGAGGTCGCCGCTTGCCCACCACAGGACTGTTGGTCAAGCCGTCCCGGTGTTCCGGACGTACTCGCCCCCCTGCTGTCGACGAGCGGAGGTGGCCCGCCCCCTCAGCAGCAAGGCGGTAAGCGCCGCGGCGTGACGCGACCGATGTCCTCGGTCCGTGGGCGCCATATTCCTGGACCTTCAAGTCCTATTCGAGGACTCTGATGGGACATCAAGAGGACTTTGACAGGGCCTAGTTACTCCCCCGTGGATGATTTTGCGCCGTGGTGGGGACATCGCATGTCACTCTCTGAGTGAGACTTCGTCCCGGAGGAGAACCATGCCCCGTCCCGCAGGCAACACCCGACTCAAGTCCGCCCGCTTGGCGGCCGGATACAACTCACAACAGGCTCTGGCCGATGCCATCACCAAGACGGCGCCCAAGCTGGGCATCAGGGGGCTCGCTGTCGGCGTGCGTCAGATCCGACGCTGGGAGTCCGCCACACCACCCTGGCCGCAACCAGACGTCCACCGGGTCCTGACCCACCTCCTGGGCCAGAGCATGGAGGACCTGGGATTCACCCCACCTTGGGAAGCTGATCGCCGCCACGTGGGCTCGACGGTGCGCAACACCCCACGTACCCCTCTGATGGAAGCGTGGCTCGCCAGCGTCCCCGCTCAGGCTGGACCCGCAACGCAGCCAGTCACAGTGGGCAGGGACTTCGAAGCCGTCACTCGCTCTCACCGGCACCTCTACTGGTCGGTCGCCCCTGCCGCACTGCACCCTGCCGTGTTGGAGCACACCCGTCTGGGATGCGCTCTCCTGCCGGAGACTGCGAACCCCGCTCGCCAGACCGTCGCCAGCGCCCTCGCCGAGTCCTATCTACTGGCCGGGCGCATCGAGTTCTTCGACCTACGCCAGCCCGAGCAAGCCTCGGAAACCCTCTTGCGTGGCCTGCAAGCGGCGGGCGAAGCCGATGACCCTCTCCTGGGATCGGCCATCCTCGCGCACATGGCCTTCATCCCCGGCTGGACGGATGACCGGGAAGGGGCGATCGAGCGCATGATGGCTGCCCGCACCTACGCTCGACGCGGAGACGCCTCCGCGGAGCTCTGGGCGTGGCTGGATGCGGTCGAGGCGGAATGTGAGACCCGCTGCGGCGACCCTCGCGCCGCTCTCCGCCTGATCAGACACGCCGAGGACGTCCTTTCCTCGGGCTCCGATCACCCCACCCCCGAGTGGCTGGACTGGTTCAGCCCCGTGCGCCTGTCCGCGTTCAAAGGGAACACGCAGCTGAAGGCCGGCCACCTGCCACAGGCCCGCCAGACCCTTCAGGAGGTTCTCGACGACCTGCCACCCGAGTCGGACAAGCAGCGCACGGTCGTCCTCGGCGATCTCGCCGCGGTCGAAGCCGCGGACGGCCACCCAGAGGCGGCGTGCCAATACGCCGTGCAGGCCCTCGACCAGCTCGCCATCACCTGGTACGCCACGGGCATGGAGCGCGTCCGCGAGGTCCGACGCACGCTCGCCCCGTGGCAGAGCGAGCAGTGCGTCCGAGACCTCGACGATCGTCTCTACGACTGGGGAACGACTGTCAGCGCTCTCCAGCGTTGAACTTGGCGATCTTCTCGGGCAGCTCCGCGAGCGAGTCGATGCGCATCGTGGTGATCGAGTCCGCATCCGGGTCACGCTGCTGAATCGTGCCCCAGGGCCCACGCCGAATCAGAGCGGTCAGGAGCCCGGCCTGCACGGCCGGGCGGATGTCGTTGTCGAGCCGGTCGCCGACGTAGAGGATCTCGCCCGGCTCGGCAGGCGTCGCATCGATGACGTGCTCGAAGAACTTCACGTCCGGCTTCGACGCGCCCCAGTCGTCACTGGTGGCGATCAGGTCGGACGGAAGGTCCAGCCCGCGGAGCAGGCCGCCCGCACGGACGGTCTGGTTTCCAGCGATGCCCACCCACAGGCCGGCCTCCCGCAGTGCGGCCAGCGTGGGCCGCACGTCGGAGTAGAGGTCGTCCTCGCCGAACCATTCCGGCTGCCCGGCAGCCGCGCGCTTCTCGCGCTCTTCGGTCAGGTCGAACCCCGGCCGGAACTCCTGGAAGGTCTCGCGGTAGTCGCGTCCCTGCGCGATGACCGCCCCGAACATCGCCGCGAAGGTATGCCGCGGCACCTCCAGCCAGTCCGCCCAGGTCCCGTACTCCCGGGTCTCGTCGACAAGACACTCACCCACGTCGAACACCACCGCACGAATCATGCTCCGCAGGTTAGACGGCGCAGCGCCTGGAGTGGACAGCCCTGTCGGACTGCGGCTGAATATCAACCCCGCCCCTGAGCACAGGCGCCGTGAGCGCCCTCGATCCGTTCACGAGCAGCGCCCACCCGAACTGGGCAGAGGCCCGCTCGATCCGCTCGCCGTCGATGTCGTGTCCGCTCCGGCAGGCGAACGCGGGAACCTCACCGTTCCGCTTGTGTGCGGCTCGGTGGGACCGGTACGACGGTCACCATGTGCCGATGGTCGCCGCTCAACGATCGCCAGCTGGCCTTGCTCACTCGCATCACGGTGCGCACCCTCAGCCGCCTCGAACTCGACCCGCCCTACCTCGAAGCCTGGTGCCACCTGCGAGGAGACGAACGCGTCTTCACCCTCTCCCGCATCCACGGCGTCATGCCGACGTGAATCCATGACACCGATGAACCATGAGCGATATACTTGTTTCCATAGTTGATATACGGGAGGTGCGCATGAGCCGGACAGTGATTGACCTCGATGACGAGCTGGTGGCAGATGTAGCCAAAGCCCTGGGCACCAGTACCAAGAAGGAGACGGTCAACACAGCCTTGCGCGAGGTACTGGAGAACAGGCGGCGGGCGCTGGCCCTGACCCGCCTGCGCGCCGCGGCCGACGAAGGCTCGTTCGATCTGACGCTCTTCGAGGACAAGCGGAACTACCGACGGTGAACGCCGCTCTCTACCTGATTGACACCAGCGCCCTCGCCCGCTTCATGCGTGGCGACGCGGAGCAGTACGGCTGGGACCAGGCTGCGGCCGCCGGCCTGATCGCCACGTGCCCCATCACCGAGCTGGAGTTCTTCTACAGTGCCCGGTCGGCAGCCGACCGGGCACGCGGCATCGAGGACATGCGGCTGCTCTTCGGCTGGGTCCCGGTCGACGACCGCGCTTACGACCGGGCCTGGCAGGTCCAGGAAGCCCTCACCAAGCAAGGCAAGCACCGCAGCGCGGGTGCGGTCGATCTCGTTGTCGCAGCAACGGCCGAGCTGCAGGGGCTCACCCTCTTGCACTGTGACCACGATTTCGAATGCATCGCCGCGGTCACCGGCCAGCCCCTCCAGTGGTACGGCCCGGAGGGTCGTAAGTAAGTCGATCACTGGTTGCGGTTCTGGTTGCATTCACCCCCGTCCGGCCCCGCCCGGACCGAGCTACCCCGAACGCTCCGCCGCAGGTCAGAACAACTCGACCCCCGCTGGACGGGCGTACGAACAGTTGGAAAGCGTGTGGGGGGCAACCCCTCACGAGTTCGAATCTCGTATCCTCCGCCAGCCCGAAGGGCCGGACCGCAAAAGCGGCCCGGCCCTTCGGCTTTTCCCGGGTCTTCGGCCTTCCCGGATCTTCCCGTGCTTCTCAGGCTTCGGCCGCGTCGGCCGAAGCCGCGGCCGCGGTGGTCAGCAGGGCGACGAACGGTACGAGGACACGGCGCGGGACAGACGAGGAGAGGCGCATGCGCGCATCCTCGGCAGCCGCGCCGTGCCCGTTCACGCAGGCGCACCGGCGGTCGCCGGTGCTCACACCGGTGATCACCCCGGGGAGGGATGAGCGCCCCCGCCGGGTCGGCTCACCGGCCGGGTCGGCTCACCATGCGGTGCCGCTCACCGTGAGGGTCGGCTCACATGCGGGTCAGCTCGCCGTGAGGGTCAGCTCACCAGGCGGGTCAGTTCACCGGGGTGCTGATGGCCGCCGTGTTGTTCGTCAGCCTCGGGTCCGGTGTGTCGCTCGTCGCCGAGACGCTGTTGGTGAGACCGGCCCCGGCCGTCGTGCGGACCTTCACCACGAGCGAGACCGCCGCGGAGCCACCCCTGCCCAGGCTGCCGAAGTGGCAGGTCACCGTGTCCGTCGAACCGGTCGGCGGGGTGTCGCAGTGACCGGACGTGGTCGCGGCGCTCACGTAACGGACCGTCCCCGGCAGATGGTCGGTGAGGACGACGTTCTCCGCCGTGGTCGGGCCGTGGTTGTGCACGCGGATCGTGTACGTGAGGGTGGCGCCGTTCGCCACCGGCTCCGGGCTCGCCGCGATCGAGGCCACGAGGTCGGCCGACTGCACCGACAGTGCCACGGTGTGGGTGTCGCCGCCCGCCAGGGACGTGACGCCTTCGAGCAGGCGGGTGCACGGCGCGGTCTGGCCCTGGGCGCACACGCGGACCGGGATGTTGCTGCCGGTCCGGGTGCCGTCGCCGAGCTGTCCGGACTGGTTGACGCCCCAGGCCCGTACCGTGCCGTCGTCCCGCAGCGCGAGGCTGTGCGCGCCGGTGATGCCCGCGGCGACCTGGGTGACGCCGGTCAGCTTGGTGGCGCAGCCGCCGGGCGCGCACACCTGCACCGGGACCTTCCGGTCGAGGCCGGTCCCGTCGCCGATCGCGCCCCAGTTGTTGTCGCCCCAGGCGACGGCCGTGCCGTCGGTCCGGGCGGCGAGGCTGTGGTGGCCCCCGGCGGCCACGTTCCTCACTCCCGTCAGGAACGAGGTGCACGGCACGGGCTGGCCGACCGCGCACACCTTCACGGGGACGCTGGACCGCGCACCCACGCCGTCGCCCAGCGCGTCGCCCTCGCCCCACGCCCGCACGGTGCCGTCCGCGCGCACCGCGAGGCTGTGCGCCACGCCGCCCGCCACGGACACCGCCTCCGTCAGTCCGGAGACCAGGACGGGCACCCTGCGGTGGTCCTGGGCGCTCGCGTCGCCGAGCTGACCGCTGTGGTTGAGGCCCCAGGAGGCGACGCTGCCGTCGGCGCGCACCGCCAGCGAGTGCTGGTAGCCCGCGGCCAGGGCGGTGACCCCGCTCAGGTACGTGGTGCACGGCACGGCCTCGTAGACGGCGCAGACCCGGACGGGACTCGTCCGGTGGTTCACCACGGTGCCGTCGCCGAGCTGGCCGTAGCCGTTGTTGCCCCAGGAGAGGACGGTGCCGTCGGTCAGCAACGCCATGCTGTGGACGACGCCGACGGCGACGGACACGACGCCCTTCAGGAACGACGCGCACGGCGCGGGCTCCCCCGCGGCGCAGACCCGGACCGGCGTGGTGCGGTCGGTGGTGGTGCCGTCGCCGAGCTGGCCGCTGCTGTTGCCGCCCCAGGCCACGACGCTGCCGTCGTCGAGGACGCCGAGGCTGTGCCCGCCGGCGGCCGCGACCTGCACGATCCTGCCGAGCGCCGTGGTGCAGGTGGTGTTCCCGCAGACCCGGCCGGGAACGGCACCGGCCCCGGAGGTGTTGCCGTCGCCGAGCTGGCCCTTGTTGTTGCTGCCCCAGGTGAAGGGGGTGCCGGGCGGTCCCGTACGGATGTCCCGCACGCTGTCCTCCCGGGCCCCCACGGTGTCGGCGTGCGCGGGGGACGGGACCGGCAGGGCAAGGGCGGACGCGGCGAGGGCCGCCGCGGCGACGAGCAGGGTGAGGGCCCTGGCGACGGACCCGGTTCTTCGCACGATGCGCGCTCCTCTCACGGGGCTCGACCGGCCGTCGGCAGGGCGCCGACGGCTCCGGTCGACGCGCTCACCATGCGGGCGCGCCCGGGCGCGTACGTGTGAACGACACCTCGCCTTCACCCGATCAGTGCGGGCGGTACCGGTGAGGTACCGCCGGTCAGCCGAAGTTGTCGCTGGCCAGACGCAGGGCGAGCTCCTGGAGAATCGGTTCGGTGGCCGGTTCCGCGCCCGCGGCGTCATGGGCGTCGGCCACGGCCTCGAAGGCCAGGATGAAGCCGTTGACGAGGGCGCTCAGGGGTTCGGAGAGCTGGGCGAGGACCGCGAGACCGGCCTCTTCGGCGGTCGCCCCGGCCGGTACCGCGAACTGTCCTGGGATCACCTCGCCCAGGAGGTCCGAGACGAGGCCCTCGTCGACTCCGCCGCGCAGCGCCGTCAGTGCGGCGATGGCCTTGAGTTTGATCTCGTTCTCGGTCACGGAAGGAGCGTAGGAGCAAGGCACGGGCACAGCGGCGGAATTCGCGCGACACGCGGCGGACCGCCCCCACGGAGATCGGCGGGCCGAGGGGGCAGCGGGTCGGGGAGGCGAGGGCCGAGGCGGCGAGGGGCGGCGAGGGCCCGGCGGGCCGAGGCGGCGAGAGGCCGGGGGCCGACGGGCCGAGGACGCGAGAGGCCGACGGGCTGGGCTGCCGTGACCCGCTCAGGCAGCGGACGAACGAGCTGCCGGCGAACGGCCTTCGTCGGCACGGTCGTTGAAGAGGGGGCCATCGCTGACGCGATCGTTGCTGAGGGAGTCATCGCTGACGCGGTCGTTGAAGAGTGAGTCAGCGCTGACGCGGTCGTTGAAGAGTGAGTCAGCGCTGACGCAGTCGTCGCTGTCGCGGTCGTCGCGCGTGGTCGCCGGCGCCGTGCGCTCGGTCACGCGGGTGCGGAGGGCCAGTAGTGCCGCCGACGCGGCGAGGCCTGCCGCGAGGGCGGACCACCAGAGGGTGGCGGCGCCGAGGCCGGTGTAGACGGTGACGCCCAGGGTGAGGGACGCGAAGCGGGCGACGCCCCAGGTCCAGCTGAAGGCGCCCTGGTAGCGGCCGCGGGCATGGGACGGGGCCAGGTTGGCGATGAGCGCGGCCCCGATGCCGGCGACCACCACCTCGCCCAGCGACCAGACGGCGACCGAGACCGCGAAGCCCACGATCCCGTCCGCGAGTCCCGTCAGGGCCACCCCGAGGGCGATCAGCGCACTGCCCACGACCTGCACCGTGAGTTGCGGCAGACGGGCGAGCCATGCGGCGGTGAAGGGCTGGAGGGCGACGACCAGGACCGCGTTGAGGGCCGCCATCGTGCCGTACACCGCGGGCGAAAGGCCGCTGTCCCGGATCGCCAGCGGCAGCGCGACCTCGGTGAGGGAGTACACGAAGAGCTGCACACCGAGGATCGGCAGGAGCAGGACGGCGAGGCGGTCGCGCAGGACCACGCCGTAGCCGATGCCGTCGTCCGCGGGCCGCGCGCCGCGCGGCGGTTCCTGCAGGCGCGTGGCGACCACCACCGCGTACAGCAGCATCGAACCGGCGTCGACCGCGAACAGCAGCCAGTAGCCGTGCGCGGCCAGGAATCCGCCGAGGACGCCCGCGACCGCCGTGCCGATGTTCACTCCCCAGCCGAACAGGGCGTACGCGCGCTGCCGGCGCTCCGCGTCGACGGCGTCGGCCATCAGCGCGTACGCGGCCGGGGAAACCGTCATGCCGGTGGCGCTGATCAGCAGCGCGGCCGCGGCCATCGTCCACACGCCGGGAGCCAGGAACAGCGCGCCCTGCGCCGCCGCCGAACCGATCAGGCCGACGAGCATGGTGGGGCGGCGGCCGAGCCGGTCGGCGAGGACTCCGCCCACCGCCGGACCGAGGAGATTGCCGGCCCCGAGCGCACCCAGGACGTAGGTGGTGTCGGTGCCGGTCACCCCGCGCGAGGCGAGGAAGAAGACGAGGAAGGGGGTGACGAGGAAGCCGAGGCGGTTGATCACCGTTCCCGCGAAGATCGTCCAGACGACGGACGGGAGGTCCCTGAAGGAGGAAGGCAGGGCGGAGTGCCGGGACTTGTTCGACTCGGACGGCTCAGACGGCTCAGACGGCTCAGACAGCTCGGACGGCTCAGACGGCTCAGACGGCTTGGCCGACCCGGACGACTTGGACGACCTGGACGACCTGGACGACTTGGACGGCTTGGACGGCCTGGCCGACTCGGCTGACTCCGTCGGCCCGGGCGACTGCGCCGACTCGGCAGCGGGGCGGTCAATGGACTCGGCCGTGGACTCGGCCGTGGACTCGGCCGTGGACTTGCCCGTGGACTTGCCCGTGGACTCGGATGGGAGCTTGGCCGTGGACTTGGCCGTGGACTCGGATGGGGGCTTGGCCGTGGGCTTGGCGGTGGACTCGGCGGTGGGCTTCGAGGGCATGCGGTGAGCTTGCGGGCCTCCCGTCCCCACCCTCCAATGATTAGGCTCCAGCCGAATCCATTCGCCGAACAGAGGGGGCACGCGATGGACTCCGGGCTCAGTTTCTCCGCCGCCGACCTCGCCCAGACCCGCTTCGCCGTCTCCCCCATGTGGGAGGTCGTCACCAGCTTCCGGCTGCTGCTCCGCGCCGGCGACGACGGCTCCCCGGCCATGCACCGCGGCTGGGCGGCCCAGGTGCGGCCCCGGTTCCGGCACGCCGGGCTCGACCGGGGGCGGCTGGCCGCCCTGATCCCCGCCCACGGCTACCTCGCCGACTTCCTCAACCCCACGCCCGCCGGCCCCTTCCCCACCCTGGAAGACGAGCTCGAAGCCATTCGCCGCACCCCGCGCGAGAACGTCCTCCACGACCTGGGGATGCTCGGGACCGCCGCCGGTCCCCGCGGCGACGACGTCGACCTCGACCGGGTCTGCGACGAGATCCTCACCTACTGGGAACTCGCCCTCGCCCCCTACTGGGCCCGCATCCGCGGTCTCCTGGAGGCCGATGTCTTCCACCGCGCCCGCCAGGTGGCCGAGCACGGCTCCGCGCGCGTGCTGGGCGAACTCCACGAGACCGTACGGTGGGACGACGGCACCCTGCGGCTGGTACGACGGGCCTGCGCGCTCACCCGCGACCAGGCGGGTTCCGGGCTGCTGCTCATCCCGTCCGCGTTCGCGTGGCCGCGGGTCCTGACCCGCTCGGTCGCCCCCGATCCGCCCCAACTCGCCTATCCCGCGCGGGGCATCGGCAACCTGTGGGAGCCGCGCACCACGACGACCGCCACCGAGGCCGTCGCCGGCGTCCTCGGGCGCTCGCGCGCCCTGCTCCTCGCCGAGCTGGACACGCCCGCCTCGACGACCCAACTGGCCGGTGCCTTCGGCCTGTCGGCGGCCGCCGTGTCCCAGCACCTCATCGCCCTCAAGAACGCCGGCCTGGTCACCGCCCACCGCAGCGGCCGGTCCGTCCTCTACGCCCGCACCGCCGTCGCCGACGCGCTGCTCTGCCCGGAACTGGAGACCCTGTGACCCCGACGACGACCGGGACGGCCTGGACCGAACGCATCCTCGTGCGCGACGACGGCGTACGGCTCTCCCTGCGCGACTGGGGCGGCGGGGACGGTGGCGATGGCGGCGGCACTGGCAGTGGCACTGGCACTGGCACTGGCACTGGCACTGGCACTGGCACTGGCACTGACGGTGGCAGTCGCACTGACGGTGGCAGTCGCAGTGGCAGTGGCAGTGGAGGAAACCGGCGGGCCCTCCTGTTGCTGCACGGGCTCGCCGGGCACGCCGGCGAATGGGACGGTGTCGCCCGGCGGCTGCGCGCCGACGGGCACCGGGTCGTCGCCCTCGACCAGCGCGGGCACGGCGCGAGCGAGCGGCACCCGCGGGACGTCTCGCGCGCCGCGTACGTCGCCGACGTCCTCGCCGTCGTGGACGAACTCGGCCTGTCGGACGTCGTGCTGGTCGGCCAGTCGTACGGCGGGCACGCCGCCATGCTGACCGCCGCCGCCCACGCGGACCGCGTCGCCGGAGCCGTACTCGTCGAGGCCGGCCCCGGCCGGGCCGAGCCGGGCCTGCTGGAGGAGATCGGCGGGTGGCTGAGGGCGTGGCCGGTGCCGTTCCCCACGCGGGAGGCGGCCGTCGCGTACCTGGGCGGCGGAGCCGTGGGGGAAGGCTGGGCGGACGGGCTGGAGGAGCGGGACGGCGGCCTGTGGCCCCGGTTCGACCCCGAGGTGATGGTCGCCTCGCTCGCCGAGAACGCCGGCCGCTCCTGGTGGCAGGAGTGGGACGCGATCGGCGTACGGCCGTCCGTCCCCGTGCTCGCCGTCCTCGGGCAGCGGGGCATCATCCCCGGCGACGAGTACGACGGGATGGCGCGCCGGCTCCCCGCGCTCCACGGGGTCTGCGTACCCGGCACGGGGCACGACCTGCATCTGGAGCGGCCGGAGGTCCTCCACCTCCTCGTCTCCGGATTCCTGGCCGAACACCCTTGCGCTGGAGTGGACTCCAACACCTAGGGTGCGGCGCATGCGCTATCGGGTACTCGGCGGGACCGGGATCGAAGTCAGTACGTACTGCCTGGGCACGATGATGTTCGGAGCGGTCGGCAACCCCGACCACCAGGACTCCGTACGGATCATCCACGCCGCCCTCGACCAGGGGATCAACTTCGTCGACACCGCCGACATGTACTCGGCGGGCGAGTCCGAGGAGATCGTCGGGAAGGCGCTGCGCGACCCGCGCCGCCGCGACGAGACCGTGCTCGCGACCAAGGTGTACTTCCCGGTCGGCGGCGAAGGGCCCAACAGGGGCGGCACCTCGCGCCGTTGGATCACCCGGGCGGTCGAGAACAGCCTCAAGCGGCTCGGCACCGAGTGGATCGACCTCTACCAGGTCCACCGGCCCGACCACCGCACCGACATCGAGGAGACCCTCGACGTCCTCGGCGACCTGGTCTCCCAGGGCAAGATCCGGGCCTTCGGCTGCTCGACCTTCCCCGCCGAGCAGATCGTCGAGGCGCACGCCGTCGCCGAGCGGCGCGGCCTGCGCCGCTTCCGCAGCGAGCAGCCGCCGTACTCGCTGCTCGCGCGCGGCGTCGAGACCTCCGTGCTGCCGGTCGCGCAGCGGTACGGGATGGGCGTGCTGACCTGGTCGCCGCTGGCGTCCGGGTTCCTCACCGGCAAGTACCGCAAGGGTCGGGACGTCGACATGACCAGCGGCCGGGCCGCGCTCCACCCGCACCGCTTCGACCCGTCGCTGCCGGTGAACCAGGCCAAGCTGGACGCCGTCGAGGAGCTCGTGGCGCTCGCCGAGGAGATCGGCTGCACGCTGCCCGAGCTGGCGATCGCGTTCGTCACCGCCCACCCGGCGGTCACGTCGGTGATCCTCGGGCCGCGCACGATGGAGCAGCTGGAAGGGCTCCTGAAGGGCGCCTCGCTGACGCTGACGGACGAGGTCCTCGACCGGATCGACGACATCGTGCCGCCGGGCACGAACATCTACCCGCCGGACGGCGTCTGGCGGCCCGCCGCCCTCACCGACCCGGCCCTGCGCCGCCGGCCGACGGGCGAGCGCGCGGCGGCGGACTGATCCTGGGCACGTGAAGCCATGCTTGACCGCATAGGTGAAACGCATGGGTGAAACGCATGGGAACGCATGGGTGAGGCGCATGGCTGAGGCGCGGACGCAGGGGCGAACCATCGGCGCGGAGGAGCGCCGGGCGCGGCTCGCGCTGCGGCACCGGCTCGCCGCGGGCGCGCGGGCGGCGACGGCGGAGGAGGTGGCCCGGTCGCTTGTGGCGCTGCACGCGACGGACGCGGCCACGGTGTTCCTGGCGGCGGGCGCGCGGCTCGCCGCCGGCCGGGACCCCGTCGCGGAGGTCGAGCGGGCGCTGTACGAGGAGCGGACGCTGACCCGGATGCACGGCATGCGGCACACCCTGTTCGTGGTGCCCTCCGGGCTCGCCGCCGTCGTCCACTCCTCCACGACGGACGCGGCCTCCGCCCGCGAACGCACGATGCTCGTCAGGCACTTGGCGGCGGGCAGCGACCACGACGAGGCCTGGCTCGCCGAGACCGAGCGCCGGGTGCTGGCCGAGCTGGCGGCACGCGGCGAGGCGACGGGAGCCGAACTCGGCACCGCCGTACCGCGGTTGCGGGAGACGTACGTGTACGGGGTGGGCACCAACCAGGAAGGGCCGCAGCCGGTCGGCAGCCGGGTGCTGCGCGTCCTCGGCATGGAGGGCCGCATCGCCCGGGGCCGGCCGCAGGGCGGCTGGACGTCGAGCCGGTTCCGCTGGGCGGCGGTCCCGCCGCACGCGGAGGTCGCGCGGGACGGCGCGCAGGCGGAGCTCGTACGCCAGTGGCTGGCCGCGTACGGTCCGGCGACCGAGGCCGACCTGAAGTGGTGGACGGGCTGGAAGGTGACGGACGTGCGCCGCGCCCTGGCGGCGGTCGGCGCGGTGCCGGTGGCGCTCGCGGAGGGCGTGGGCCACGTACTGCCGGACGACCTCGATCCCGTACGGCCGGAGGAGACCGGCGAGCCGTGGGCGGCGCTCCTGCCGGCCCTGGACCCGACGGCGATGGGCTGGCAGTCCCGCCACTGGTACCTGGACCCGGCCCTCCGCCCCGCCCTCTTCGACCGCAGCGGCAACGTCGGCCCGACGGTGTGGTGGAACGGCCGGATCGTGGGCGGCTGGGCGCAGCGCCCGGACGGTGAGATCGTGTGGCGGCGACTCACGGACGGGGACGGGGACGTGGACGACTTCGTGATCGCGCAGGAGGCGGGCCGCCTGGCCGACTGGGTCGGGGACACACGGATCACGCCCCGCTTCCGCACCCCGCTCGAGAAGGAGCTCTCCGCCGCATGACCCACACGAACAGCACGCACCGCACGACCACCGCGAGCAGCGCGAGCAGCGCGACCAGCGCGACCAGCCCGAGCAGCGCGACCAGCACGGACCACGAATCCGGCATAGGATCGGGCACACGGCCACCGGACACCCCTCCAGGCACATGGCCGCCGGACACCCTCCCGGGCACGCGGCCGCCCGACGCCCTGCCGGGCACGCGGCCGCCCGACGTGTTCGTGCTGTCGGCGATGCACACCTCCACCGCCGCCCTCCTCGCCGGCGTCGCCGACCGCCGCGGCATGACCTCCCGGGTGTTGAACGGCCCGCCGGAGTCCGTCGTGCGCCCTGGCGAGGCGGTCCACTGGCACGGCGGGCCGCGGCTCGCCGACCGGGTCGCGGAGCCGCTCGGGCTCGGGCTCCTGGAGCCTTCGGACGGCTGGCCGGCGGCGCTGCCGCGGGAGTTCACCCGGCGCCGGATCACCCTGGAGGCCTTCTCGTCGCTGTACCGGGAGATGTCCGGGCCGGTGTTCGTGAAGCCGCCCTCGGACAAGTCGTTCCCCGCGGCGGTGTACGGGACCGACCTCGAGGACATCAGGCGCAGCGTGCCTCCGCACACCCCGGTCCTGGTCTCCGACCCGGTGACGTTCGCGGCCGAGTACCGGCTCTTCGTGCTCGACGGGCAGGTGGTGACGGGCAGCCGGTACGCCGTGTACGGGCGCCTCGAACCAGGTCCGCTCGTGCCCGACGCCCGGCGCTTCGGCGAGGACCTGCTCGCGGCGGTGGGCGACACGCTGCCGAGCGGGGTCGTGGTGGACGTGGGCCTCCTGGAGGGCAGCCCGACGCATCCGGACGGCTGGGCGGTGGTGGAGGCGAACATGGCGTGGTTCGCCCACTGCTACGCGGCGGACCCGGGCGCCGTACTCGACGTCGTCCTGCGGGCGGCGGGCCCGCGCGAGCGGGTCGCCGAGCGGGACCGTTCGTACCTTCGGGCGCGTCCGAACCGGTGACCTCCGGCGAGGTGTCGAGAAACGCGGCCCTGCTCCGACGTCCCCTGTAGAAGGCCCCGCTGGGGGGCCGCGGTCACCGAAGACGACCGGAGAAGGAGGACGTCATGAAGTACCTGGTGATGGTGCAGGGCGCGCAGGCCGACTACGACGCCATGAACGGCAAGGCCTCGGACCACAGCCCGGCGTGGAGCGAGCAGGACCTCAGGGCGATGTTCTCGTACATGAACGACATCAACGACGACCTCGCGGAGACCGGGGAGTTCATCGACGGCCAGGGGCTCGTCGAGCCCGCGAGGACCCGGTTCGTGACCGCCGACTCCGAGGGGCGGCCGGTCGTCACCGACGGGCCGTACGGGGAGACGAAGGAGGTGCTCGCCGGGTACTGGGTTCTCGACTGCGCCAGCCTGGAGCGGGTCACGGAGATCGCGGCGCGGGTCGCGCAGTGCCCGCAGCCTGCCGGGGCGCCGGTCTACCCGGTGGTGATCCGGCCGATCGACGAGGCCGGCGGCGCTGACCTGGGCGCGGGCGAGCTCGCGGGAGGCGGGGTGTGAGCTCCGCGTACGCCGTCGAGGACCTGCTGCGCCGGCACGCGCCGCAGGTCCTCGGCGCGCTCGTGCGCCGGTACGGGCACTTCGACGACGCCGAGGACGCCGTTCAGGAGGCGCTGCTCGCCGCCGCCGGCCAGTGGCCGCGGGACGGGGTGCCGGCCAATCCGCGCGGCTGGCTGATCCGGGTGGCCTCGCGGCGGCTGACGGACGCGCTGCGGGCGGAGGCGGCACGGGCCCGCCGGGAGGAGCGGGCGGTGCGGCTCGCACCGCGCGAGGTGCGAGCCGCACCGGTCGAGGACGACACGCTGACGCTGCTCTTCCTGTGCTGCGACCCGGTGCTGCCGCCGGCCGGGCGGATCGCGCTGACGCTGCGCGCGGTGGGCGGCCTGACGACGGCGGAGATCGCCCGCGCGTTCCTGGTGCCGGAGAGGACGGTGGCGCAGCGGATCAGCCGGGCGAAGGCGAGGCTGCGGGCGGCGGGCTCCGACCACCCGTTCCACCAGCCGGGCCCGGAGGACCGTGACGCGCGGCTCGCCTCCGTCCTCCAGGTCCTCTACCTGATCTTCAACGAGGGCTACACCGCCAGCTCCGGGCCCGCGCTCCACCGCGCCGAGCTGGCACGCGAGGCGATCCGGCTGACCCGGGCGGCCCGCCGGCTGCTGCCGCGCGAGGGCGCGGTGACGGGCCTGCTCGCGCTCATGCTGCTGACGGAGGCCCGCAGCGCGGCCCGTACGGGACCTGACGGCGAGCTGGTCCCGCTGGACCGGCAGGACCGCACGCTGTGGGACCGGGCGGCGATCGCCGAGGGCACCGCGCTGGTGGAGGAGGCCCTGTCGGAGGGCCCGCCCGGCCCGTACCAGCTCCAGGCGGCGATCGCGGCCCTCCACGACGAGGCCGCGGGCCCGGACACCACGGACTGGCCGCAGATCCTCGCCCTCTACGACGTGCTGCTGACGAAGACCCAGGGCCCGATGGCGGAGCTCGGCCGCGTCGTGGCCCTCGCGATGGCGGAGGGCCCGGAGGCGGGCCTGGCCGCCCTGGCGGCCCTGGAGCCCCGCTTCCCCGACTCCCACCGCCTGCCCGCCGTCCGCGCCCACCTCCTCGAACGCACCGGCGCGCGCAAGGCCGCCGCCGACGCCTACCGCACCGCCGCCCGCACGACCCGGAGCCTCCCGGAACGCCGCTACCTCCAGACCCGCGCGGCGCGGCTCGATCCGTGACGTCGGTCCATGAGCGGCGGTCCAAGGCGGCGGGTTCCGTGGAGGCGGTCCATGGCGGCCCTCAGCCCCGCCGCAGCCGGTTCAGCGTCGCCTCCAAGGTGGCTTCCCCGGCCGTCGTGCACGAGGTGGTGCGGTTGTACGGGAGCCTGGCCAGGACGGCGGCCATGCCGCAGGTGTTCGTGAGGGCCGAGAGGACGAGGCCGGCGGCGATGGCGGCGGAGAGGAGCTGGAAGGCGGGGTGGGCGAGGGCGAGGAGCAGGCCGAGGAGGACGAGGGAGCCGGCGGCGAGGCGGACCTGGCGGTCCATGGCCCAGGGCGGGCGGGCCGGGGCGCCGGCCGGGCGGTCGAGGGCGTGGCCGCCGGCCGCCCAGGCGCTGGTGCCGCCGGCCAGGTCGAGCGCCGGGACGCCGTGGGCGGCGAGCCGCAGGCAGGCGGTGCGGGAGCGGTTGCCCGACTGGCACACGACGAGGAGCTCGCCGCGGGCCGCGGCCTCCTTGAGGGCGGGCACGGCCCGGTCGAGGCGGTCGAGGGGCACGTTGAGGGCGCCGGGCAGGTGGCCGCCCGCGTACTCGGCGGGGCTCCGGACGTCGACGACGGTCAGTTCGCCCAGGCGGGCCAGGGTCTGGGCGGCGTCGAGGGAGGCGGGTGCGGTCATGGCAGGTGTCATCCTTGGTCTTCGACGGGACCCCACGACGGGGAGTAAATTACCCCCTGGGGTATCTGTGAGGAGTGGTTGTGGAACTGGATCTCGCGGGCGCCGAGCTGAAGGCCGTGCTCAACCGGCTGCGCCGGGCCCAGGGGCAGATCTCCGGCGTCATCCGGATGATCGAGGAGGGTCGCGACTGCGAGGAGGTCGTGACCCAGCTGGCCGCCGCCTCCCGGGCCCTCGACCGGGCCGGGTTCGCGATCATCGCGACCGGTCTCCAGCAGTGCCTCACCGACGTGGAGAACGGGCGCAGGAGCGGCGAGGACACGGAGCAGATGCGGGCGCGGCTGGAGAAGCTCTTCCTGTCCCTGGCCTGATCCCGGGAAGCGCCCGCCGGTCTCAGAGCGCCAGGTCCAGCAGCATCACGGCCGCGGTTCCGAGCAGGACGAGACCGAAGACCCGGCGCAGGGTGTCCGCCGGGACGCGGGTCGCCAGGCGGCGGCCGTCCCAGGCGGCGAGGACCGCGGCTCCCGCGAACGGGGCGACGGCCGCCCAGTCGACGGGTACGGCGCTTCCCGCGGCGCCGGCCCGGGCCAGCAGCGCGACCAACGCGTTGACGGCGACGACCAGCAGGCTGGTCCCGACCGCCGGGCGCATCCGCAGGCCGACGACCTGGACGAGCGCCGGCACGGTCAGGAACCCGCCTCCGACGCCGAGCACCCCGGTCACGGCACCCAGCCCGGCCCCCGCGCCCGCGACGGCCGGGGCCGACCGCCGCACGCGCGTCGCGTCGGCCGGGGCCCGGCGGACCATCCGTACCGCCGCGACCACCGCCACCACCGCGAACCCGAGCGTGAGCAGCGGGTCCGGCAGCCGGGTCGAGAGCAGCCCGCCCAGTGCGGCCGGCAGGACACCGGCCGCGGCGAACAGCGCTCCGGTGCGCCACTGGACCTGGCCGTCGCGGGCATGCCCGTACAGCGCGGTCGCCGACGTGCCGAGCACGATCAGCAGGCTCGCCGTCGCGGCGGCGGCCGGGGTGAGCCCGAGCAGGTAGATCAGCGCGGGCACGGCGAGCACGCTGCCGCCGCCACCGAGCGCGCCGAGCGCGAGCCCGACCACCGCCCCGGCGCCGGCGGCGAGGGCGAGGGCGAGGGTCATCGGCCGGTGACCGGCGCGTTCGCGAAGGAGTCGTCGACGGCGACGACCTCGTGGCCGGCCGCGGCGAGCATGGACGCGGCGACGGAGGCGCGCAGACCGCCCGCACAGTGCACCCAGACCTGCGCGCCGAACGGTATCTCCCGCATACGGGAGCGCAGTTCGTGCAGCGGGATGTGCCGGGAGCCCTCGACGTGGCCGGCCGAGGCCCGTTCGGAGGCGCGCCGCACATCCACCAGCACGGCGTCACGGGGCAGTCCGGAGGCGAGGTCGGCGAAGACCGCGCGGCGGAGGCCCGCCGGCCGCTCGCCCTCCCGTACCCACTCCTCCGGCGTCCCGGTGGCCGCCGCGGCCGGCCGGTCGATGCCGACCCGGACCAGTTCGCGCTGGGCCCTGGCCAGTCGCTCGGGCGTGTCGGCGAGCAGGGTGACGGGCCTGCCCCAGGGGATCAGCCAGGCGAGGAGGACGGCGAGCTGCCCGCCGGGGCCGTCGCCCGCCTCGATGTTGTACGAGCCGGCCACGTGCCCCTCCGCGAAGGCGACCCGGCTGCGCAGGTCGACCACCCATTCGCCGGCCGCGAGGCGCGCGGCGATCTCGTCCGCGTCGGCGACGGCGGGCGGCGTGAGGTCGACGGGCGCGGCGCCCCCGGAGTTGAGCGGGCCCATGTGGGCGTAGTAGGCGGGGACGTCGTCGAGCCCGGCGAGCAGGTCGGCGACGAAGGTGTCGACGTCCTTGGCGAAGGCCTCGTTGACGGCCGCCTGCTCGCCGATCGTGGTCGTGCCGCCCGCGCCGTCCGCTCCGGCCCCGGCGGCGCACATGCTGCCGAAGCCGTGGGTGGGCAGGACGGTGGTGGCGTCGGGCAGTTCGGCGGCGAGCCGGTGCGCGGAGGCGTGCTGGGCGCGCGCCAGGGAGGCGGTGAGGCGGGGTTCGACCAGGTCGGGGCGGCCGACGGTGCCGATGAGCAGCGAGCCGCCGGTGAAGACGGCGACGGGCTCGCCGCGCTCCTCCAGGACGTACGCGGTGTGGTGCGGGGTGTGGCCGGGTGTGGCGACGGCCCGCAGGACGAGGCCCTCGTCGACGGCGAGGGCGTCGCCGTCGGCCACGGGCAGCCGCTCGTACGAGACGGGCGCGGCGGCCGGCACGGCGTAGACGGCGCCGGTGATCCTGGCGAGCTCGGGTCCGCCGCTCACGTAGTCGTTGTGCACGTGTGTCTCGACGACGTGGGAGATCCGCACGCCGCGGCGCGCGGCGGCGGCGACCACCTGGTCGATGTCGCGCGGCGGGTCGACGACGACGGCGGTCGCGGGGCCGCCCGCCAGGTAGCTGCGGTTGCCGAGGCCCGGCACTTCGACGGTGTCCACGAAGAACACGCCCGTACTCCTTCCAGGAAACTCCCGGGAACTCCCAGGAATCGTTTACCCCCCGGGGTATACGAGCGACCATAACAGAAGTACCCCCGGGGGTATCTTTCCCCGGGGGTACCTCGGCAGGCGGAGGACTGGCGCCGTCAGTCGACCGCGAGGCCCTTCAGGCGCTTGGCGATCTTCGTCAGACGCTCGCCCTGGTAGCGGGCGGCGGCGAGGACCTTCTCGTCCGGCTCGCCGTTGGCGCCGGGGTGGGCGGTGCCGTAGGGGTTGCCGCCGGCCGCGTAGACGGACTGGTCGGTGAAGCCGGGCGAGACGATGACCGAGCCCCAGTGGTGGAAGGTGTTGTAGAGCGCGAGCAGGGTGGACTCGTTGCCGCCGTGGGTGTTGTACGCGCTGGTGAAGGCGGTGGCGGGCTTGTCGGCCATGACGCCCTGGTTCCACAGGCCGCCGGAGGTGTCGATGAACTGCTTGAGCTGGGCGGCGACGTTGCCGAAGCGGGTCGGCGAGCCGAGCGCGTAGGCGTCCGCCCACTCCAGGTCGTCCAGGGTCGCGACCTCGACGGCCTCGGCGGTGGCGTCGACATGGGCGCGCCAGGCGGGGTTGGAGTCGATGGCGGCGTCGGGAGCGAGCTCGGGCACCCGGCGGAGCCGCACCTCGGCGCCGGCCTTCTCGGCACCCTCGGCGACGGCCTGGGCGAGCTGGTGGACGTTCCCCGTGGCCGAGTAGTAGATCACGGCGACCTTGACGGACATGACGAGCCCTCCTGAAAACCGGATTAGTTTCCGCTTCAACGTCTCCAGGCTAAGCGGACATCTATCCGCTTCGCAAGAGGGGCGAGTATGCTCAGGTCAGGGACCGACACGCGAGGGGGACGCGCAGGAAAGGCAGGGAGCGACGGATGAGCACGACGAGAAGGCCGGCCGAAAGCAGCGGGCCGGCAGCGGCGAAGTCCGCGCCCGGGGCGGCCCGGCTCGCGTCCGCCGCGTCCGCCGCCTCCGCGCCGCTGCTCAACCTCCTGCCGACCGTCGGCGGCCCCGCCCCCGAGCGCGCCGACGCCGCCCGCAACCGGCGCAAGATCCTCGACGCCGCCGCCCGGATCGTCGCCGAGCAGGGCCCCGAGGCCGTCACCATGAACCAGGTAGCCCACGCCAGCGGCATCGGCGTCGGCACGGTCTACCGGCGCTTCGGCGACGTCTCGCAGCTGCTGTGGGCGCTGCTCGACGACCGGGAACGGCAGTTCCAGGAGGCGTACATGAGCGGCCCGCCGCCGCTCGGCCCCGGCGCGCCCGCCGCGCAACGGCTCGACGCCTTCCTGGACGCACTCGTCGACCGCGTGGTCGAGCAGCGCGAGATCCTCCTCGCCGCACAGAGCGCGGCCCCCAGCGCGCGCTACACCAGCGGCGCGTACCTCGCGATGCACACCCACCTCACCCTCCTCGTCTCCCACACCCGCCCCACCGCGAACGCCCCGCTCCTCGCCCACCTCCTCCTGGCACCGTTCTCCCCCAGCCTCGTGCACCACCTCTCTCAGGAGCAGCGACTTTCGGCCGAGGAACTGAAGGCCGGGATACGGCAGTTGCTCAGCCTGAACGGCCCCGCGCCGAGCTGACGCCGCCCCGAGCCGTCCACTCCTCGGAACCACCCTGGACCGGCCCGGCGCCAGGCCCCACGATCACTGTCATGACCACCTATCTGATACTCCACGGCTTCCAGAACCACCGTCCGCCCGGCCACTGGCAGTACTGGCTCGCCGGGGAGCTGCGGAAGCGTGGGCACGAGGTGCGGTATCCGCAGCTGCCCGAGGCGGACGCGCCCGTCCTGGAGGACTGGCTCGCCGCTCTGGAGGAGCACGGAAAGCGGGGGGAGCACGGGAAGCGGGGGGAGCACGGGAAGCAGGGGGAGGACGGGGAGTTCGTCGTGATCGCGCACAGCCTCTCCGTACTGCTGTGGCTGCGGGCGGTCGCCGCCGGGCGGGCGCCCGAGGCCGACCGGGTGCTGCTCGTGGCGCCGCCTTCGCCGCAGGTCACCGCGTCGATCCCGGAGATCGCCGGCTTCGCCGACGGCCTCGACCTCGGCCGCGGCCTCGCCCCGGGCGGCGTGCGGGCGCGGCTCGTGTACGGGGACGGGGACCCGTACTGCCCCGAGGGTGCCGACGTGCACTACGGCGTGCCGCTCGGGCTCGACCCGGACCACGTCGCAGGGGGCGGGCACCTCAACCCCGAGCACGGCGGCTACGGGCCCTGGCCCTCGGTCCTGGAGTGGTGCGAAAACCCGGCGGCACGGGTGACCGGCAACCGGTAGCGTCGGCCGGATGCGCCTTGAGAGATTCCCCGAGATCGCTCCGTACGACGAAGGCATGCTCGACGTCGGCGACGGCAACCACGTCCACTGGTCCGTCGCCGGAAACCCCGACGGCAAGCCCGCGCTCGTCGTCCACGGCGGCCCGGGCTCCGGCTCCTCGCCGCAGTCCCGTCGGCTCTTCGACCCGGAGCACTACCGGATCGTCCAGTTCGACCAGCGCGGCTGCGGACGCTCCACCCCGCACGCGAGCGACCCGGCCGCCGACATGGCCGTGAACACCACCGCCCACCTCGTCGCCGACATGGAACGGCTCCGCGAGCACCTGGGGATCGACCGCTGGCTGCTGTACGGCGGCTCCTGGGGCTCCACGCTGATCCTGGCCTACGCGGAGGCGCACCCGGCCCGGGTCACCGAGATCGTCATCGCGGCCGTGACGACCACCCGACGCTCCGAGACGGCCTGGCTGTACGAGGGCGTCGGGCGCTTCTTCCCCGAGGCCCACGAGCGCTTCCGGGACGGCGTGGACGGGGCCCCGGACCTGCTCGGCGCCTATGCGGCCCGGATGGGCCACCCCGACGCCGCCGTACGGGAGAAGGCCGCCGCCGACTGGTGTGCCTGGGAGGACGCCGTCCTGTCCGGGGAGGGCCAGGGCACCCCGTACTCCGACCGGGTCGACACCGCCCAGCTGGCCCTCGTGCGGATCTGCGCGCACTACTTCTCGCAGGGCGCCTTCCTGGAGGAGGGCGCCCTGATCAGGGACGCGGACCGACTGGCCGGCATTCCGGGCTTCCTCGTGCACGGCCGGTTCGACATGGGCGGGCCGCTCGTCACCGCCTGGGAGCTGGTCAGGGCCTGGCCGGACGCCGAACTCCACGTGGTGGAGGGCGCCGGACACCTGGGCGGCGACGAGACCCGCCGTCTCGTCATGGGTGCACTCGAACGCTTCTCCAAGGCGTGAGCCGCGAAGGGCCGGTCCCGCGCGGGGCCGGCCCCGCGAAAGGGTGAGTCACCGGGCGGCCGTCCCGCCCCGGCGGGATGATCGGAACATGGCCGATCGGAAGATGAGCCCCGCCATCCACCTCGCCCAGCAGCCGGAAGCCGACGAGCTCCTCGGCCGCTCCCCGCTCGCCGCGCTCGTCGGCATGCTGCTCGACCAGCAGGTGCCGATGGAATGGGCCTTCTCCGGCCCGTACACCATCGCCACCCGCATGGGCCACGACGGCCTCGACGCGCACGAGATCGCCGCCCGGGACCCGGAGGCCTTCGCCGCGCTGCTCTCCGAGAAACCGGCCGTGCACCGCTACCCGGGCTCCATGGCCAAGCGCATCCAGCAGCTGTGCCGCTTCCTGGTCGACGAGTACGGGGGCGACGCGGAGGCGGTCTGGCGGGACGCGGCGAGCGGCAAGGAGCTGCTCGACCGCCTGGAGGCGCTGCCCGGCTTCGGCAAGCAGAAGGCGCAGATCTTCCTCGCCCTGCTCGGCAAGCAGTACGGCGTCGGGCCCGAGGGCTGGCGGGAGGCGGCGGGCGCGTACGGCGAGAAGGACTGCTACCGCTCGGCGGCCGACATCACCGGCCCCGAGTCCCTGGCGAAGGTCCGCGCCCACAAGCAGGAGATGAAGGCCGCGGCCAAGGCCGCCAAGGCCTCCGGAGCCGGATCCGGCTCCGGCTCCGGTTCTGTTTCCGGATCCGCCAAAAGCACCAAAAATACCGGGAATTGATAATTCCCGATGTCAATCCTGTTCCACCTGACAGGAATTGTGTGAGATGTGTTCACAGCATCCCCCGGCGATCGCTAACTTCCCCTCTACCTCGTACGTACCGGGAAGGACTTCTGTGAACGCACCCCAGCGCAGAGCAGCCGCCGTTCTGGCCGTCGCCGCGCTCGCCACCCCGCTGATGCTCGCCGCGCCCGCCACCGCCACGCCCGAACCCGGAGCCGCGGAGGCCCGCGACGCCGCCAGGCTCGCGAAGAAGCTGGTCCGCGAGACGACCGCGGCGGACGCCTTCGAGCACCTGCAGAAGTTCCAGGCGATAGCGGACTCGGCCGGCGGCAACCGCGCGGCCGGCACCCTCGGCCACGACGCCTCGGCCGCCTACGTGTACAGCCGGCTCAAGAAGGCCGGTTACGACGTCAGGTACCAGAAGTTCGACTTCTGGTACACGCAGACGCTCGCCGAGAAGGCCGCCGTCCTCTCCCCCGCCCCGCGCGACCTGCCGATCCGGGCGATGACCTACTCGAAGTCCACGCCGACCGGCGGCATCAAGGCCGGGCTCGCGGCCGTCCCGGTCGACGCCGACGGCACCACCGGCTGCGAGCCGGGCGACTACGCCTCCGGCGCCTTCACCGGCAAGATCGCGCTCATCAAGCGCGGCGGCTGTGCCTTCGCCGTCAAGCAGCAGCAGGCGGCCGACGCCGGCGCGGTCGGCGCGATCGTCTACAACAACGTCGACGGCATCCTCTCCGGCACCCTCAGCGACCCGGCCAACGGCCGGATCCCGACCGGCGGCATCTCGAAGGCCGAGGGCGAGAAGCTCGCCGCCGATCTCGCCAAGGGCCCGGTGAACCTCGACTTCGAGATCCGCCAGCTCATCGAGAGGCGTTCCACCAACAACGTCCTCGCGGAGACCAGGGGCGGCAACGCCGCCAACACCGTGATGCTCGGCTCCCACCTCGACTCCGTCACCGCCGGCCCCGGCATCAACGACAACGGCTCCGGCTCCGCCGGACTCCTCCAGACCGCCCTGGAGCTCGCCAAGACCCAGGACAAGGTCCGCAACAAGATCCGCTTCGCCTGGTGGTCCGCCGAGGAGGTGGGCCTCGTCGGCTCCGACCACTACGTGGCCACCATGAGCTCCCTCGACCGGAAGGAGATCAAGCTCTACCTCAACTTCGACATGATCGCCTCGCCGAACTACGGACTCTTCGTCTACGACGGCGACGACTCCGACGGCGTCGGCGCGGAGGCCGGCCCCGAGGGCTCCGCCCAGCTGGAGCGCGACATCAACGACTTCCTCGACCGGCGCGGCGCCCCGCACGAGGGCACCGACTTCACCGGCCGCTCCGACTACGGGCCGTTCATCGAGGTCGGCATCCCCTCCGGCGGCACCTTCACCGGCGCCGAGGGCATCAAGACCGCCGCCCAGGCCGCCAAGTTCGGCGGCGAGGCGGGCGTCGCCTACGACGTGAACTACCACGCCCCGGGCGACGACATCAACAACGTCGACATGACCGCGTTCGACGTCAACATCGACGTCATCGCCAACGCCGTCGGCACCTACGCCCACGACCTCAGCTCCCTGAAGAAGCCGGTCCCGTTCGTCCCGACCACGGGCGACGCGGGCAGCGGCGGCGGCCTGCACGAGGACCACCACGAGGTCACCGAGTAATCCCGCCCGACGGCCACCGGCCGACAGCCACCGGCCGAAGGTCACCGGCCGAAGGTCACCGGCCGAAGGTCACCGGCCGTCAGCCACCTCCCGAAGGTCACCTCCCGAAGGTCACCTCCCGAAGGTCCCCCTCCGGCGGTCACCGCCTCCGGCGCGCCGTTCCGAAGATCGACCGGGAGATCTCCCGGCCCAGCTGGGTGCCGATCGACCGGGCGAGCGACGTGAACAGGCCGCTTCCCACGACCTGTTCGGTGAGCGAGGGCTCCTCCTTCTGCCGGCTCTGCCGCTGAGGAGCCTTCGCTCGCTCCTTCTCCGCCGCCGCCTCCGCCGCGGCCCGCTCCGCCGCCGCCTCCGCCGCCCGCTGCTCGGCGGTCAGCTTCTCGTACGCCGACTCGCGGTCCACCGCCTCCGCGTACCGCCCGTACAGCGGCGAACCCTTCACCGCCGCCGCCAGGTCCTCCGCCGGGATCGGGCCCATCAGCGACCGCGGCGCCCGCAGCCGGGTCGCCGCCACCGGGGTCGGGGCGCCCTTCTCGCTGAGGACCGTGATCACCGCCTCGCCCGTGCCGAGCCCGGTCAGCACCTCCTCCAGGTCGTACGCCGAGTTCGGGAAGGTCCGTACGGTCGCCTTCAGCGCCTTCGCGTCGTCCGGCGTGAACGCCCGCAGCGCGTGCTGGACCCGGTTGCCGAGCTGGGCGAGCACGTCGGCGGGCACGTCCTTAGGCGTCTGCGTCACGAAGAACACCCCGACGCCCTTGGAGCGGATCAGCCGCACCGTCTGCGTGATCGCCTCCAGGAAGGCCTTCGAGGCCCCGTTGAACAGCAGGTGCGCCTCGTCGAAGAAGAAGACCAGCTTCGGCTGGTCGAGGTCGCCGACCTCCGGCAGCTCGCCGTACAGGTCGGCGAGCAGCCACATCAGGAAGGTCGAGAACAGCTGCGGCTTGTCCTGCACGGCCGGCAGCTCCAGTACGGAGACCACGCCGCGGCCGTCGGCGGCGGTGCGCAGGAACTCGCTCGTTTCGAACTCCGGCTCCCCGAAGAACCCGCCCCCGCCCTGCTGCTCGAAGGCCGTGATCGCCCGCAGGATCACCCCGGCCGTCACCGTCGACAGGCCTCCGATGTCCTTCAGTTCGGGCCTGCCGAGGTCGGACACGAGGAAGGCGACCACCGCCCGCAGGTCCTTCAGGTCGACGAGCTCGAGGCCCTTGGCGTCGGCGTAGTGGAAGATCAGGCCGAGCGACTGCTCCTGGGTCCGGTTCAGCTGCAGCACCTTCGACAGGAGCAGCGGACCGAAGCCGGTCACCGTGGCCCGGACGGGGATCCCGGCGCCGGGACCGGTGCCGGGACCGCTGCCCGTGCCGGGGCCGCTGCCGGCGCCGGAGCCGCTACCAGGGCCGCTGCCGGCGCCCGTACCGCCGCCGCCGAGCCCGTAGAACTCGCACGGGAAGCCGGTCGCCGACCACTCCTGGCCGACCTGTCCGGCCCGCTCCCGCACCTTCTCGCCGTCCTGTCCCGGCGCGGAGATGCCGGAGACGTCGCCCTTGATGTCGGCCAGGAACACCGGCACGCCGTGGGCCGAGAGCTGTTCGGCGATCAGCTGGAGCGTCTTGGTCTTCCCGGTGCCGGTCGCGCCCGCGACCAGACCGTGCCGGTTGAGCATCGGCAGCGGGATGCGGACCTGCGCGTCCGGGTGACATTCCCCGTCCCAGAGCAGAGCCCCCAGATCGAGTGCCGCTCCGTCGAAGGCGTACCCGGCGGCGATCTCCGCCCACGGCTGCTCGGTGGCACTCATCGCAGACCCCTGTCACGTTTTCGCACGGTTCGCCCCAGCATCGCACCGGCCCCGCGTGGCTGCGCCGGGAGCCGCTTGCCCGGTAGGCTTTCCGTGTGATCTTCAAGCGCATCGGAAACGGCCGGCCGTATCCCGACCACGGCCGGGAAAGCACCCGGCAGTGGGCGGACGTGGCACCGCGCCCGGTCCGCCTCGATCAGCTGGTGACCACCAAGGGCCAGCTGGACCTGGAGACGCTGCTCGCCGAGGACTCCACCTTCTACGGCGACCTCTTCGCGCACGTCGTGAAGTGGCAGGGCGATCTCTATCTGGAGGACGGACTGCACCGCGCGGTCCGGGCCGCGCTCCAGCAGCGCCAGGTGCTGCACGCCCGCGTCCTGGAACTGGACTGAGCGGGCAGGCCCCTCGTACGGCCCTGCCCGGCGACCCACCCGCCCGGCCACCCACCTGGCCGACGGCCCACCCGGCGCCCATGCCCGGCCGAGGCCCCGCTCGGCGACCCCACCTGGCCGACGGCCCGCCCGTCTGCCCTGCCCAGCCGTGGCCCCATTCGGCGAGCCCACCTCCCCGTCGGCCCGGCCGCGCCGACGGTCCGCCCGGCCGACCGCGTCCGCCCGGCCGACCACCCCGTCCGGCTGATCCTTTCGGGGCCTCTTCACGCCCATCCGGACGCGATCACATGATCATCCAGTAGGCATCCTCCACGGGCGGCATTACGCTGCGTTCATGAGCATGCTCACTCCCCCCGGAATGGGCGGAAAGTACCGCATCACGGGGGACGTCTACCCGCGCATGCGCCGCCCCCGTCGTCGGCGCAGGATCGTCCTCGGGGCCGCGGCCGCCGTGCTCGTACTGGGAGCGGCCGGCTGGGGAACGCTGCAGCTGATCGACGTCTTCTCCGGCGGCGGGGAGAAGACCACCACGGCCGCCGGCAAACCCGACTGCAAGCCCGCGCCCAAGGCGACCGCGCAGCCCGCCGCGGCCACGCTGCCCAAGCCCGCCCAGATCACGGTCAACGTCTACAACGCGACCCCGCGCAGCGGGCTCGCCAAGTCGACCGCGGACGAGCTGAAGAAGCGCGGCTTCGTCATCGGCAAGGTGGGCAACGCGCCCGCCGCCTACGACAAGAAGGTCCCCGGCACCGGACTGCTGCTCGGCTCGCCCGGCGCCTCCAAGGGCACCTTCTCCGTCGTCGGAACCCAGCTGAAGGGCGCGACGACGAAGGTCGACGCCCGCACCACGGCGGACGTCGACCTGATCATCGGTACGGCTTTCAAGACGCTCGACCCGAAGGCGGCGGCGGACGCGGCGCTCGTGGCGCTCAACAAGCCGAAGCCGCCGGTGCCGGGCCGCTGCTGAACCCGCGTACGAACGGTACGGCCGGGGAGGACTACTCCGCCGCGCCGTACATGCGGTCGCCCGCGTCGCCGAGGCCCGGCACGATGTAGCCGCTCTCGTTCAGCCGCTCGTCGACCGAGGCCGTCACGACGGTCACCGGCGTGCCCGCCAGCTCGCGCTCCATGACCTCGACGCCCTCCGGGGCGGCCAGCAGCACGACGGCGGTCACGTCGTCCGCGCCGCGCTTGATCAGCTCCTGGATCGCCGCCACCAGCGTGCCGCCGGTCGCGAGCATCGGGTCGAGGACGTACACCTGGCGGCCGGACAGGTCCTCCGGCATCCGCGTCGCGTACGTCGACGCCTCCAGCGTCTCCTCGTTGCGGATCATGCCCAGGAAGCCGACCTCGGCGGTGGGGAGCAGCCGCACCATGCCGTCGAGCATGCCCAGACCGGCGCGCAGGATCGGGACCACCAGCGGCCGCGGGTACGACAGCTTCACGCCGGTCGTCGGCGTGACGGGGGTCTCGATGTCGACCTGCTCGGTGCGCACGTCCCTGGTCGCCTCGTAGGCGAGCAGGGTGACCAGCTCGTCGGCCAGCCGGCGGAAGGTCGGGGAGTCCGTGCGCTTGTCGCGCAGCGTGGTGAGCTTGTGGGCGACCAGCGGGTGATCGACGACGTGGAGACGCATGCCCCAACAGTAGCCGGGACTGGCGTCAACCCACGCCAGCGAGGGAAGGTGGGGACACAGGGACCCAGTCACGGGGTGGTGTGGCCCATGCCCGACCTGCACGGCAAGCCCGGCGCGGACGCTCCCGAGGAGGAGCCCCGCCAGGAGACCGACGCGGAGCGTCGCAGACGCCGCGCGCAGTTCCTGCGCGAGCTGAACGAGGCCAAGGCGCTGCGCGACCGCGTGCAGCCGCGGCGCGCCCGGGCCGCCCGGATGCGCCAGGCGATGCGGATGCGGACCTTCCGCTGGTGAGCGTCGACGGGACCGGTCGCGGATCCCTCCAGTGATGAGCGTCGACGGGACCGATCGCGTATCCCTCCAGTGATGAACGCCGACGGGACCGATCGCGTATCCCTCCAGTGATGAACGCCGACGGGACCGGTCGCGTATCCCTCTGGTGATGAACGCCGACGGGACCGGCCGCGGGTCCTTCCGTGGTCCGGGCGTGGAGGCCGCGGGGCTGAAGGGCCCGGGCCGTTCGCCCGGCCGTCCGGGCCGGTCATGCGCCCCCTCCGTGCGCCGGGGTCGCGCGCCCGCCCGATCCGGGCGTCGTTCAGACTGATGCACGACGCAAGAGCCGAAGACCTCTCCTGAGGCCGAGGTTTCTGTCACGATGCCGATTGGGCGGGGCATCAGGAGCGTCGCCGCCGGATCATCACACCTCTGATCAGTGGGAGAGTCAGGTGTACTTCGCCGCACTGCTCGCGCGCACCGAAGACGGGTGGGAAGCGAGCGATACAGAGCTCGACAACGTGGAGACGCTGGCGGACCTGGCCGATCTGGCCCGCGAGTCCGCCAGTGACGACGGGGAAACGGTGATCGTCTTCATCGAGCAGGAGGACGCGTGGTTCGGCATCGTCCGCGTCGACGGCGAGGACGACCCCCGGGTCTTCGTCTCGAACGCGGCCGCCGCGGCTCGCTCCTCGTACGGGGAGATCCTCACCTCCGAACTCCTCGGCGACGACGACCAGGACGACCAGCTCGACGAACTGACCGACCTGGACGGCACGGAGGACGGTGAACCGGAGCACGACGAGGACGACGACACGGCGACCGGCGCCGGCATCGCGCCGGCCGGCCCGCTCGGCGAGACCCGGATCCTGGCCGACCTCGGCCTGCCCGAGAAGCAGCTCCTCGCCATCACCGACGACGCCCTCGGCGAGGTCGCGGACGCGATCGGCGCCTCGCACATCCTGGAGACCGTTCGCTAGTGCCGCCCCTCGCCACACCCGGCCCGGTCGCGGGCGCGGATCCCGTGCGGGACCCCTGGCGGGACCCGATGCGGCTCGCCCTCGCCGAGGCCGACCTGGCCGCGTCGGCCGGTGACGTACCGGTCGGCGCGGTCGTGCTCTCCCCGGACGGCACGGTCCTCGCCGTCGGCCACAACGAACGCGAGGCCGTCGGCGACCCGACCGCCCACGCCGAGGTCCTCGCCCTGCGGCGGGCCGCGGCGGCGACCGGCGACTGGCGGCTGACCGGCTGCACGCTCGTCGTGACCCTGGAGCCGTGCGTGATGTGCGCGGGCGCCCTCGTCCAGGCGCGGGTCGAACGGGTGGTGTTCGGCGCCTGGGACGAGAAGGCGGGCGCCACCGGCTCGCTCTGGGACCTGGTCCGCGACCGCAGGCTCAACCACCGGCCCGAGGTCGTCCACGGGGTCCTGGAGGCGGACTGCTCGGCGCAGCTGACCCGCTTCTTCCGGGACCGCTGACCTGCCGCTTCGGGGCCTGCCGACCCGCCTTCCGACCTGCGAAGGGATACGGATTTCAGTCCACGGGCACCTTTGGGCTAAGCTCTCTCTCGGTAGCGTGTCCGAGCGGCCGAAGGAGCTCGCCTCGAAAGCGAGTGTGGCGCAAGTCACCGAGGGTTCAAATCCCTCCGCTACCGCTGGTAGATGAAGGGCCCGGTTCTCAGAACCGGGCCCTTCTCTCGTCTCCGTCTCAGTTTCCGTCTCAGTTGGCAGGTACGAGCGCCCCGGCGGCCCCGCCGTCGTCCTCACCGGACCCGGCCACATCCGGCTGCCAGATGAGCCCGTCGACCTGCCGGGCCACGTCCGTCCGCACCGTGTCGACCATGTGCTGATACCGCGCGGCCATGGCCGTGGTGGACCACCCCATCAGCCCCATCACGGCGCGCTCGGAGACTCCGAGGATCAGCAGGACCGTTGCCGCCGTGTGCCGTGCATCATGCAGGCGCCCGTCCCGGACCTTCGCGTCAGTCAGCAGTTCCTTCCAGTCGTCGTAGTCGGTCCTGGGCGGGGTGCCGCGCCCGTCCGGCGTGGCGAACAGCCACCCCTCGTCGGCCCACTTGTCCCCCGCCTTAGCCCGTTCGGCGTCCTGCTTCACCTGGTGGGCCCTCAGCAGGTCCACGAGCTGTGCGGGCAGACCGACCGCCCGGCGCCCGGCTCGCGACTTCGTGTCGGCCGTCTCGGGGTTCGTGCGCTGACGCTGCGGGCAGTAACCCGCCTTCCGGCCGCAGGTGTCACCGCACCCGTGGGCGTAGCGCGGCCGACGGCGGCTCCGACGCACCATCAGCACTCCGCGTTCGGTGTCCACATCCGTCCACTTCAACCCCAGTGCCTCCCCCTGCCGGAGGCCGAGCGCGAGGGCGACGGCCCAGCGAGCGGAGTTGCGGCGGTCCTCGGCGGCCCGTAGAAGCCGCTTCACCTCCTCGACGGTGTAGGGCTCGATCTCCTCTTCGCTCACTCGGGGCGCCTTGGCGAGCTGCACCGGGTTGCGCGCGAGATGGCCGCGCCGGACCGCCTCATTGAGCGCCGTGCGGAACGTGCGGTGGATCTGGTGGATCGTGCCGGCGCGGCGGCCGTCCGCCTGCATCCGTCCGTAGAAGCGCTCGATGTGCTCGGGCCCGAGCTTGTCGAGCCGGTGAGCGCCCAGCGCGGGAATCAGGTGCGTCCTGACCGCCACGCCGTAGCCCACCATCGTGTTCTCGTTGACGGCGAGCGGGGCGATGGTGTCGACCCAGTGAGTCAGCCACGTCTTTACCGTCCAGACCCGGCCCGCCTTGCGCATCGAGCCACTGTCACGCTGCTTCTCCAGCTCGCGCACAGCAGCCGTCACTTCGGCGCGAGTCTTGCGCTCGACATGCCGACGGTCAGGCTTGCCGTCGTCACGAATGCCGACCGTCACGCGTCCGTGCCACTTGCCGTCGTTGCCCTGATAGATCGAGCTGCGGCCGTTGGGCTGACGGGTGCGCTTCTTCTCTTCCGCCACTGGCGGACTCCTTCAGGTGAGGTGGGTGGAAAAGGCCCGGAGCGCCGCCCCTGGGAGGGGTGGCGCTCCGGTGAGGGTGCGCGGTCAGGCCGCGTGCTGCTCCGTACGGAGTCGGGCGACGTAGGCGGCGGGGGCGTCAGCGGGAACGCGTCGGAGTCCGCCGACCATCAGGGACTCAAGCTTTCCGGTCCGGATGAGGCGAAAGCAGGTGGTGCGACCGACGCGGAGTCGGCGGGCGGCCTCCTCGACGGTGAGCAGGACGAGCGTGGAGTCAACGGTCACTTCGGAAAGGGCCGCGTCCATGCGTGCTCCTTTGGCGTAGTGGTTGGGGGCTTTCGGCCCCCTCCTGGAAGTCCGCTACATCCGCTACGCCGCTACATCGCAGGTCAGCGGCGTGTTTTGTGTAGCGGGAAGGTTGGGTGTAGCGGCTACACCCGCTTCAGGCGGCCCTCGGCGGGGCGGCCTTGGTGTGGCGGTGTAGCCGCTACACCGGGAGTTGCCGCTACGCGAAGAGGGGGTCTGAGCTGGGCTGTAGCGGCGTAGCGGATGTAGCGCTGTCCTGGGGCGGGGCTGGGGGCGGGCAGTAGCGCGTCCAGGCGTCGTGGAGGTCCTTGGCGAAGTAGCCCTTGAGGACGCCGCCGGCGGTGCGGATGTTGCGGGAGGCGATGGGCTCGTTGTCGCCGGTCATGTACTCGCTGAGCATCTTGGACAGGCGGCGGTTGTCGAGCGGCTTGCCGTGGAGGTCGGCCCACGGGGCGTCCTCCAGGGCGTTGAGCCGGTCGAGGATGGAGATGGTGGGCAGCTTGTCCACGCCGATGAGGACGTGGTCGCGCAGGTCGGTAAGCAGCCGGATGCCGAGCGATCCCTTGTCGTTGGTCTGGGATGCCTTGACCAGCTCCGCGCATGCGGCGCGGGCTCGCTCGGGCCAGTCGCCCCCGGCTGCGTCGGCGATGGCAAGCAGGGGCTCCCACACGTCGGCCGGCCGGTCGGTGACTCCGTCGGGCATGACAGGCCGGGCGCCGCCCACCCGGTCGCGGACCTGATCGGCCCACTTGGCGAGCCGGTCCCTGATGGCGTGCCCCTGCTTCTCGTGGTCACCGATCCGATAGGGCTCGACGAACTCGTTCCTGGCCCGGCGCCGCATTCGGATGATGACCGAGCGGGTCAGGATCGTGTCCGGCAGAGAGCCAAGACCAGCGACGGCCACCGCGCAGTACGAGGGGAAGCCCTGCACGGTCTGGTTGGAGCCGTCCCCGACGCACCGGTACATGAGCCGCCCCCGGCGGTGTCCAGCGTTCAGGAACCCACGGAGCTGTTCGTTCTCCCCTGCCTTCGGTCCGAACACCGTGTCGATCTCGTCGAAGATGATCGTGGGCCGTTCCCCCTCCACCCCGGACACGGCGCGGAACAGGGCGGAGGCGGAGGCGTCCACAGCGGCCATGCTGTTGGGCACCAGGGTTTCCATGATCTCCAGCGCCCGGGACTTGCCCGACCCGGGTTCCGGGGAGAGGAACGCGATCCGGGGCGTGGAGTCGAAGGAGTCGATCAGGTGCGCGTGAGCGTCCCACAGCGCCACGGCGACGTAGGCGCCCTCGGTGGGGAAGACGTTGAACCGGCGGTGAAACGCCTCAACTTCAGCGAGCAGGGCAGCGCCGTCGATGGTCTCGCGCATGGGACGGTCCCTCCGAGCAGGAGCGGGCTTGGTGTGATCGGTCTTCTGCGGGTCAGAGCTAGACAGGACGCCTTCGGCGACGCCCTTCGGGTCGCCCACCACCGGCCGCTGCGACGGCTGCTCGGCGTCCTCGGCCCGGTCAGCGGTCACGGGAGGGCTTTTCAGGAGGGGGGATTCGGGGCGGCTCATGCGGCGGCCTGCCTCGGTCGGACGGTGCGCAGGGACCAGTCGAGCGCGCTGCGGATCGTGGCGCGGCACTCGGCCGGCGGCAGTCCCGCCGCCTCTCCCGCTACCTGAAAAGCCTCCTCGGCCACGTGCCGGGGGATGTCTCCCCACGCGACGAACCGCCCCACGGCCCTCACGGACGTCAGCAACTGGGCGTTCCTGCCACCCTCGGTGGCGCTCTGCACGGCGGCGGTCTCCCGCTCCAGCGCCACCGAGGCGACGCGGGCGCCGCTGGTGAGCGCGGGCGCCGGGGCGGCGGCTCGTACGGGCTTGGGACGGTCGGCGAGCGCTTCTGCGAGCCATCCGGGCAGGGGGATGGGGGCGATGCTGTCGAGGACGGTGTAGGCGCCGTCTGGGGTCTGGCTGCCGGGGGCGACGACGTATCCACCCCACCCTCGGGTGTCGATGTGGCTGCCGACCCGTCCGGCGGTTGAGCCGAGCCGGGCCCCGGCGGGTTGGGTGAAGTACAGGTGCATCCCGCCGCGTGCGGTCCGCACCCGGTAGGTGGTGGGGACGGCGTGCCCGGCGCGCTCGCAGAGCGCCTCAAAGGTAGTCACGCCGTCAGGCGTTCCTTCCTGCTCTCCGTCTTTGACCGTGTCCAGGTCCACCACGAGCAGTCCAGACGGGCCCGTGGCGATCCCGATGTTGTACGGGGCGTGCGTCCACGCGGCGGCGAGCAGGTCCGGGTCGGTGGTGGCGCGCTGCTCGGGGGTGCGGTGGCCGTTCGCGCACCGGCCGGTGCCGGGGCAGCGGGCCGTCGAGTGGCCGGCGGGCCGCTTGTCCCGGGGGCGGAGCGGGAACACGTGCCACCCGCGCTCAGCCGCCGCGACGGCGTGCGCGAGCAGGTCGAGCCCGGGCAGATCGATGAGCGGTAACCCATCGGACTCTCGCCGGATGGGGGCGGGTTGGGTCATGCTGGAGACCTCCACAGGTCTGTTGAGGAACTGACGGAGTGCCGGGCGGCCCGAGGCTTTGGCGAGACGCGGGCCGCCCTTGGCGTTGCTAGAACGGCGGCTCATCGCTGTAGCCGCCGCGCGGACGGCGGCGCGGGAGCGGGAGCAGGACCCACGAGCGGCCCACGTCCCAGCAGGGGCACGGGTCCCACTCGGTGCCGGCGTACTCGCCGGTGTCGTAGTCGCCGTAGTGCCGGTAGTGGCCGCCCTCGCCCTGGCAGTCCAGGCAGTCGGGGCGGGGCGTGTCGGTGAGGGTCAGGGTCCTGCCGGGGCAGTTGGTGACGCGCAAGCGCAGGCGCAGCATGTAACTCCTCGTGATCGATGATTGTGGGCAGGGAGGGAGGCAGGCCTGGCCCGGAACGGCCCTGTGGATGGGGTTTCGGGCCGCTGGCCTGGGGTGCTTCCCTGCCTCCCTGGATGGGTGTCTGTGCTGGTCAGTGCCAGGGAGGCGGGTTAGGGAGGCGGTTAGGGAGTTCTCCCTGCCTCCCTGACGCCTCCCTGTCACCAGTCGGCGCTGTCGGAGTCCTCGGTGTCACGCTGAGCGAGCGCGTTGGCGACGCGGAGGCTGTCGACGACCATGCGGCCGTCGGACTTGCGGGGGGCCGCGTCGGCCGCTTCGAGGACCTGGCGGAGGTCGGCGAATGTCCACTCGCGGTACTCGCCGGGGTTCTTCTGGGCGAGCCGCTGGAGGACTTCCTGCGTGAGCATCCGGGGCTTGTCGCCGAGGATGTCGGCGATGTCGGCGAGCGGGTCGACGACGGTGGCCGGCTGCTCGACGGCGGTCAGGGTGGTGACGCCCTCGCGCATGGCCTTGGCCCGCTCCGCGATGGCGGCGGCGGTGTCGGTGTCGATGTAGTGGGTTCGGACGGTGATGGAGGCCTGGCCGGCGGGAATCTGGATGCCGTCGGAGGCGACGACGACCGTCCCTTTGTCGAGTCCCTGGCGGAGCAGGTGCGGGGCGGCGCCGCCGTCGACGGCCTTGTCCCCGAGGGCCATGCGGGCCTGCGACTCGGTACCGAGGGCGAGGGAGATGCGGGTGTGGGCGCCCTCGCGGACGAGCTTGGGCAGGTTCTGGTCGGTCGGGTCCTGCGTGCCCTCCCACAGCAGCACGTCCACAGCCCGGCCCTGGTTGTGAATCTTCCGTGCGGCCATGAAGTACCGGGACGTGGCCTTCGACCCGCCGTAGGGGCGCTTGTTGTCGTCGACGGCCGGGCACATGAACGCGACCTGCGCTTCGTCCACGATGCCGATCAGCGGGTCGAACGTCGTGCCGGGCGGGGCCTGGATGCGGCGCTCCATCTCCTCCACCAGGCCTTCCACCATCTCGGTGGCGTCGATGACGTGGTCGTCGGTCGGGCCCTGGATGAGGACGGTGGCCAGGCCGTCGAACATGCCCCAGTCGCCCACGCCCTTGAGGTCGGCGATGCGGAACTCCACGCTCTTGTCGAGCGCGAGCCACAGGGCGAGCGCGCGCAGGGCAGCGGTCTTGCCCTGGTTCGACAGACCCGTGATCAGCAGCATCCGCTGGAACAGGCTGAGCATGGCCGCGTCGCCGCGCAGGTCCTGACCCCACGGGGCCTTGCCGGTCTTGTAGTTGGCGGTCATGGTCTCGTCGGTGACCAGCGGGGACGGGCCGATCGGCTCGTCCAGCGCGCCGGAGTCCGCGATCCACAGCCGCACGGTGCGGGCGGCGGTGGGGATGGTGATGAACACTTCGTGCTCGTGGCGGGAGAGGTTCTCGGCGAGTTTGCGGCGCCGGTTTTGCACCTCCAGGGTGGAGACCCCGGAGGGCAGGGTGACGTCGACCTCGACGCCGCATCCGGCGATCCGGATCGGGCCGAGCATCGCCGCGCCGGCGTCGCCCATTTCCTTGATGGCCCGCGCGAGCGGAGCCACACCCAGGTCGCGGAGCGCGGTGACCACGATGGACGGGGTGATCGGTGCCCCGGCATCGTCACCGCCCTTGCCGGTCGGCAGGGCCCACTGCGGGGCGGCGCCGCGCTTGCGGCCGACCGCCCACACGCCCGCCAGGGCGAGCCACGGCCCGATGACCATCGCCGGGCCCCACACGACCTGGACGATGACGACGAGCAGGCTGATGAGCTTGATGACGGCCATGAGCGGGGTGACCACGTCGGCGATCTCGCCGTTGGCGATGGCCAGGGCGATACCGATCAGGATCAGCGCTCCTATGCTCCCGCCGACACCGAACGCTGCGCCCTTCACGATCCGTTCGGGGGCGGTGATCAGGTCCATGCGGCGCTTGTGCCGCTCCGAGCGGAAGCGGTGCAGCCGCTCTTCCCACTCTCCGGCGGCCTGGTAGTTCCCCGCGGCTTCCGCCGCACGCAGCAGGCGTTCGTAGCGGGCGCCGGTGCGTCCGTCCCACGCGCGGCGGACCACGATCCGGGTGCCGCCGAGGACGTAGGAGGTGTGCCGGACGGCCACGCGGCCGGCGGTCTTGGTGCGCTCGTGGCGGGCGGCACGGGCGACGGCGCGACCGGTGCGCTTCCACACCCGTACCGGCCGGGTCGGGGCGGGCTCCGGCACGACCGTGAGCGGGACGGTCGGCTCCGTGGGCTGTTCGGGGACGGGCTTGAACAGGGGGACGACGTTCTCGGTCATGCTGGTCTCCTGCTGCTGCTCGGAAGAGTGGAGGGCAGGGCCCGGGGCGGCCGGTGATGCTTGGCGGCTGTCGGCCGCCCCGGGGCACCGCTACTTGGCGTTCTTCTGCTCGCGCTTGTGGGCGCGGTCGAGGATGCGGTCGACGTTGCGCTCCAGGTCGGAGCGGTCGGCGTTCTCGCCGGCCAGGCAGCGCTTGGCCATGCGGGCGACGTTCCAGGCGATCTGCGCGTGCTCGCCGGCGGTGAGCTTGGGGTAGTTCGGGTCCGGCTGCTCGCTCTTCTTGCTGGCCACGACAGGTCCCTCTCTGGGGCCGGGGCTGTCCCGACTCCCCTCACCGCCCGCACAAGCGCGCGGGCGGATCGGGCAGCCGTCAGCGACGGCGCAGAGACCTGCGGCTCTTGGCCAGGGTCTTGGCGGCAGCCATGCCGTCCGGCCCGCCGATCGACTTCACCACCGTGTGCACACCCCACGCGAGGGCGACGGCAAGGAACGCGAGCAGGGCCAGGTTCGCGGCGATCGCGGTAAACGCGCCGACCAGCAGCGGACCGAAGTAGACCCCGGCCGCGACCGCGCCGGCACCGATGCCGGAGCCAAGCGCGATCCGCTGGACCGTGCGGTCGGGCGGGGCCTGGTGGATGTGCTGATGGACCACCTGTGTCGGCTGGAACGTCGCGGGAAGCTGGTCGGCGTAGGTGTAGGTGCCGTCCGGGAGCTGTACAACCCGGACCGGCTCGGGCAGGGATTCCATGGGTTCTCCCTGGTAGGTGGCCGCTACAGTCGCGGCATGGGGGTTATAGAGATCGAGGTGGACCCGCTGCCGTGCAAGGCCTGCGGGCGGCTGCTCGAACAGCGCCGGTGGTGGACACCGAGACGCTTCTGCGGCAACTGGCACCGGTTGAAGTACCGCGTCCGCCAGTTCTTCGGGTTCGTCCTGAGTGTGCTGCTGAGCTAGCCGCACACAGCGCTCAGGCCGTGCTCGGGGTAGGCGCACGGGGTGCACATGCCGAGCGAGGGCGGGATCCGGTATCCGGCGTCCCGGCCGCACTCCGGGCACACCCGGCGGGCGGCGTTCGCACGCTCCAGAGCGGCCCGCTTCGCCGGGGTCATCGGCCGGACCGGCAGGGCCAGGTCGACCCGGTACAGGTAGGCGACCAGCGGCCCGCGCCGCCGGCGGGGGCGTTCGAGCTGGGCCACGACCGGCGAACCGCCCGGCCGCAGCCCCATCGCCCGAAGCTGCCGGAAAGTCGCCAACCCCTCCGGGGCGAGCCGCCACCGGTAGACCGGGAGGCGGCTCACGCCCCGGCCCCGACCGGCTCAGGCGCCAGCGCGGCGCGTTCGGCCCGCAAGGTCTCGCGGAGCATGCGCGCCTTGTCCGGAGACGTACGCAGGGCCTTACGGATGCCCTCGGCGGTCAACTGATCGACCGGCCACGACTGGGTCACCTGCCGCGCCTCGATCAGAAGTTCCTCGGCCGTGCGCCGAGGGCGGGTCGATCGGGCAACGTCCGGGACCCGACCGGTCGCCCGGCGCGGGGTCGACTGCTCGGCCGCGACCGCCTGCACCGTGACCCGCTCGAACGGCTGCGTCTCGGCCGAGGAATCGACCCCTTCGGCCCGATCCTCGGCCACGTGCTCGACCAGGGCCGCGACCGGCCCCGGGGCGGGTTCCACGAGGTCAGGGGTAGACCGTTCCGTGTCGGTCTGGGTCGATTCCTCCGCATTTACGGGTTCGATCGATCGGTGGTGCAGCACCTTGGCGACCAGATCGGAGCCGAAGTAGATCGACCCGACCGGCAGCGACGTGGCGAGCAGAACCAGCAGCCAGTTGACCGCATCCCACTCGGCCAGCCGCGTCCAGTCGACCGATCGACCGTGCAACTCCGGCACCAGACCGTGCACGAAGTTCAGCACGAGCGAGGCGACCGTGTATGCGGCGAGCACCCGCAGCGCGAACCGCTTGTCCGCCCGATCGGTCAGCACCAGCGTGGCGACCAGCGCCAGGGCCATGAGGCCGTCGACCACGAACGGGTAGAGAGTCGCTCCCGTCTTGTCCGCGCCGACGGCGGTCGCCACGTCCCGCAGCGCGTTCCAGGACACCCGGAACGCCATGCCGACCACAGCGACCAGCGCGAGGACAAGCAGGGCCTTACCGGTCCTGTTCACTCCTCACCGCCCCCGCCCTTGCGTGCCAGGTAGAGCAGCCGGGCGACGGCGATCACGCCTAGCGCGGTGACGGCCCCGGCACAGTGGATGTCCCGGCGGTCGATGAGCAGCCCCAGTACCTCCACGGCGACACACAGGGCGAGCAGCACCCAGAAGGTCAGGCGGTTCACGCGACACCGCCCGCCTGCACCAGACCGGCGCGGTTGGCCAGGTGCCGGCGGGCCGCCAGCACCCGGTTGCGGTGCCGGCGCAACCGCCGGTCGTCCAGCTCGGTGACCGGACGATCCAGCAGGGTGATCTCCACGTCGAGCAGGTCGACCTCCGCCAGGATCAGCGGCATCTCCCGTTCGATCGCGTCCAGCTCAGCGTTCGTCGGCTCCCACTCGGCCGGGAGGGTCGTAACGAGGCTCTGAGGTGCAGCGATGGACTTCATTGGGTGTGTTCCTCTCATCCAGGAACGGCCCGAACGAGGTCCCGGAGTTGCCCCTCCGGGACCTCTTGCCGTTGGAACCATCCGGCTCCCCTCAACCCCGCCCGTACGGCACCAATGGGGTCCGGACGGGCAGAGGAGACAACCGGCCGCAGCAGAGCTGCGGAGGTTGGTCGTACGTGTCTCGCCTTCGGGAGCGCGCTCCCGGCTTAGGCATGCGAGACGGCGACCTTTCGGTCTCGCCCTCCGGTTGACCAGGGATCCGGGACCCTCGGCCCGCTCTGTCCCGGGCCCCTTGACCTCGAAAGGCCCCTAGATCAGGGCGCATTGAGGTCCCGCACCCGTTGGCCGTTGAACCGACCGGCGGGCACGTCCCTAAGGTTCCCTAGGGTTCCCTGCGGTGTCAAGCGGTAAGCTAGGGAACCCCAGGGAAGTCACCGACAGGGAGTGAGCGACATGGCAGGCCAGGCCGACAATCGGGCGCCGTACGCGAGGATTGCCGCCCACTACACGGAGCTGATTACGTCCGGTCAGCTTCAGCCCGGGACCCTCTTGCCGAGCATCAAGAACCTCTCGGAAGAGTGGAAGGTCAGCACCGCGACGGCGGAGAAGGCGCTACGCAAGCTGCGCAACGACGGTCTTGTCCGAGGCATCCACGGCATCGGCACTGAGGTCTTGGACGCGCCGGCTCCGATGTCCTCGGGGTCACAGCGCCAGGACCGGGGCCGTCGCACAGGGTCTAGCTGGGGAGATGGCGAACGGTCCGACTCGCATCAGGCCACCGTCGTGCCCGCGCCCGCCGAAGTGGCACAAGCGCTGGACATCCCGCCCGGCTCCGACGTCATCCGCCGTAGCCGTGTCTACAGGGACCGGCACGGCATCGTGGCTCACAGCACGTCGTGGATCCCCGCCCGGTACGGCATGCTGATTCCTCAGCTGGCTACGAGTGAGCGACTGACAGGGGGAACCTCCCTCCAGCTCATCGCCCAGGCGACCGGCCACCCGATCAGCCACCGAATCGACACCGCCTCAGCCTCGTTGCTGACGCCCGAATACGCCCGGCTCCTGGAGCTGGAGCCCGGCAACTTGCCGGCGGAACCCGTGGTCGTAATGACCGCAAAGTTCGTCGACAGCGAGGGCAGCATCGTGGAGTACGGCGTCGACCTTGGGGGACCGGGTCGGACATGGCGCACAGAATCGGAGGTCTCGTGACGCTCGATCAACCGCCGCTCTGCGTCTTGATGGCCGGGCTTCCCGGCTCGGGCAAGACCACCCTCTCTCGCGCGCTCACTGCTCGCGGGTTCGTGCGGCTGTGCCCGGACGAAGAGATGTTCCGCCGGCATGGCGTCTATGGGGTGGACTTCCCCCGGGGTATCTTCCCGACCCTCGAACGGCCGGTGCTGGAAGACGTGGCGGTCGAACTCCGTGAAGAGCTCAAGGCGGGTCACGATGTCGTCGTTGACCACGGCTTCTGGACTCCGGAGGACCGGGCGAAGTGGCGAGAGATTGCCACCGATGCAGGCGCGACCCCTGTCCTTGTCTACCTGGCGGTGAGCCATGACGAACTCTGGGCTCGGGTCAGCAGGCGCAACGAGTTCCACGCCAATGACCCGAACTCGATCTACTTCTCCGAGAGCGACCTACAGCGGTACCGCACGCGGTTCGTCCCCCCGGAGGCTGACGAACCGCATCTGCTGTACGACGGCGACCCCGGCGCCGTGATCGCGACCTTGGACGCGTCACGCCCCTGACGTTTTAGCGGGCAGACGCGCAGGTCAGCGGGCAGGCCTCCGGCTCAGTTTCCGTCTCATTCACCCCCGTCCGGAGCAGTTCAGACCGGTTCACTCGGGCGACGACAGGGCGAGGATGAACGAGGTTGAACGAGCCTGAATGGCCCCCTGAGCAGCAGGAACAGACCTCGAAAGCGAGTGTGGCGCAAGTCACCGAGGGTTCAAATCCCTCCGCTACCGCCAGAGAAACCTCCCCGAACTGCGGAAACGCGGATCGGGGAGGTTTTTTCATGCGCTCAGCCCCGGTTCCCGCAGGGCGGGTCGTACGCCAATCCGGGGACGTACCGTGCCCATTGGGCCGGCGTGAGGACATTTCCCGCGGCCGGGCAGATCCAACGGACGGCGGCGTCCGGCTCGGTGGACCAGAGCCGCACGGCCCGGCCCTCGCCGGCGCTCGCGAGGGTGCGGCCGTCGGAGGCGAAGCCACCGTGCCGGCGTCCACACGGAAGCCGGTGAGGGTCCGCGGCAGGACCACGTTCCCGTCCGCCAGCAGCCGCCGCGCGGTGCGCCGGGCGTCCGTGGCGGTCGGGGAGGGCGCCGGAGGGGCGGGCCGGGGAGAGTGCCGGAGCGGCGACCGGAGAGGGCGCCGGAGCGGCGACCGGGGAGAGTGCCGGAGCGGCGACCGGGGAGGGTGCCGGAGCGGCGACCGGGGAGAGTGCCGGAGCGGCGATACGAGAGGGGGCCGGAGGGCGACAGCGGAGTGAGCCGGGGAGCGGAAAGGACCAGGGAGGGGATCCCGAAGGGGCTTGCGGGAGGTCTGGACGGGGGGAGCGGCATCGGGGGGACAAGCCGCTCCCCCCGACGAGAACCCGGCCCGCAAGTCCTGCGCCGCAGTCAGGGGGAAGCTCGCGGCGCGGACCCCGCAGTGTGGGCCGGTTCCATGCCCTGCGGATTCCTGCCAGATCCGCCGGGCTCGACATCCATCCTGCTCGTCCGTCACCCTTCCGGGGGGCGGCAAAAGGCCCCGATCCCCGGGCCCTTGGTCCATAAAGACTCGGTTAGGCTTACGCGGCCAGAGAGGCGCGGGAGGCTCGGCCAGGGGAGGGCGGACGAATGGCGCAGGCGAAGAAGATCGCGCTCTACGCGGTCGTGGTCTTTGTGCTGTACACGATCATCACGTCCCCGGCCCGGGCGGCGGACCTCGTCCAGGTAGGGTTCGAGGGCATATCGAGCGCCGCTCAAGGCGTCGGCCAGTTCATGACCGAGCTCGTCAATTAGGACGGCTCCGGACTACCGGGAGTACCGCCGTGATCCGCCATCTGGTCCTCTTCAAGCTCAACGACGGCGTCCAGCGCGACGAGCCGCGCGTGGTCGCGGGCGTCGAGGCTTTCCGTGCCCTCGGTTCGCAGATCCCGGAGCTGACGTTCTGGGAGTGCGACTGGAACATCACCGACCGGCCGATCGCGTACGACTTCGCCATCAACTCCGCCGTCGAGGACAAGGACGCGCTGCAGCGCTACCTCGACCACCCGGCGCACCAGGCGGGCGTCGCCCAGTGGCGCGAGTTCGCTACCTGGGTGATCGCCGACTACGAGTTCTGAGCCGGCCGAAGTCCGGCCGCTCCCCTGGGCCCCTTGCCGTTCGACGGCGAGGGGCCGAGTTTTTTACCCGTCCAACGCACCCTCAACACGTGGTTATCCGGTGCTTGCACACAGTGGACATGTCTTGTGATGCTATGACCGCTTTTGACGGATGAGTCGACCGAAGTTGACATGCGAAGTTGACCTGAAGGGGTGGCGTGAACGTGCCGGCCAGTACAGCGCCTCAAGTCCCGCCCCAGAACGAGGCCGGGGCCCCCGAACCCCCGCGCCCCCGGCCCCAGAGCACCCGCGGCGCCGACACCCGGGCCCTCACCCAGGTGCTCTTCGGACAGCTCAAGAACCTCGAACCCGGCAGCCCCGAGCACCACCGCGTGCGCGGCGCGCTGATCGAGGCCAACCTGCCGCTCGTGCGGTACGCCGCCGCCCGCTTCCGCAGCCGCAACGAGCCGATGGAGGACGTGGTCCAGGTCGGCACCATCGGCCTGATCAACGCCATCGACCGCTTCGACCCCGACCGGGGCGTGCAGTTCCCCACCTTCGCCATGCCCACCGTCGTCGGCGAGATCAAGCGCTACTTCCGCGACAACGTCCGCACCGTGCACGTGCCCCGCCGGCTCCACGAGTTGTGGGTGCAGGTCAACGGCGCCACCGAGGACCTGACCACCGCGCACGGCCGCTCGCCGACCACCGCCGAGATCGCCGAGCGGCTGAAGATCGGCGAGGACGAGGTGCTGGCCTGCATCGAGGCCGGCCGCTCCTACCACGCCACCTCCCTGGAGGCGGCCCAGGAAGGCGACGGGCTGCCGGGCCTCCTCGACCGGCTCGGCTACGAGGACCCCGCGCTCGCCGGGGTCGAACACCGCGATCTCGTACGGCATCTGCTCGTCCAGCTGCCCGAGCGCGAACAGCGGATCCTGATGCTGCGGTACTACAGCAACCTGACCCAGTCCCAGATCAGCCAGGAGCTCGGGGTCTCACAGATGCACGTGTCAAGGCTCCTCGCCCGGAGCTTCGCCCGATTGAGATCCGCAAACAGGATCGAAGCGTAACCAGAACGGGTAGACCGTTTCCGGGCGGTCTTCCGCCCCCTCAAATGCCGCACACCCCTTGTTTCCTGCGGATATGTCAGCCCTCCTTGTCGACAAGTCACTACAGCGTGTTGCCGACATGTGACATTCTGCAGGAACCGCGTTTGCCGCAGCCCCGCCTCCGGTATTCAGGTGGAGGCTGCGTTCCTCAGATGGTCGTGGCCGCCACGACCGTCCGCGACCTCAAGGGGGTGGCATGTCCGCAGAACAGGGCAGCTCGAAGGTGCTCACGCTCACGCCCATGCCCACGCAGACGACGGCGCCGACCGCCGCAGACACCGCCGCCACGGACGTAACCCCCGCTGACGTCGCCCCCGCTGACGTCACCGAGGGCGTGGAGACGCTCCCCGCGCCGCCGGCCGTCACGCCCGAGGCCCTCGACACCCGCACCCTCTCCCGCTCCCTGTTCCTGCGCCTGCGCGCCCTGGACGAGGAGGGAGCGGCCGCGGACAGCCCCGAGCGGACCTACGTCCGCGACACCCTCATCGAGCTCAACCTCCCGCTCGTGCGCTACGCGGCCGCCCGCTTCCGCTCCCGCAACGAGCCGATGGAGGACATCGTCCAGGTCGGCACCATCGGCCTGATCAAGGCGATCGACCGCTTCGACTGCGAACGCGGCGTGGAGTTCCCGACGTTCGCGATGCCGACCGTCGTCGGCGAGATCAAGCGCTTCTTCCGCGACACCTCGTGGTCGGTGCGCGTCCCGCGCCGCCTCCAGGAGCTGAGGCTCGCCCTCACCAAGGCCAGCGACGAGCTCTCGCAGAAGCTCGACCGCTCGCCGACCGTGCCCGAACTCGCGGCGGTGCTCGGGGTGTCGGAGGAGGACGTGGTCGACGGCCTCGCCGTCGGCAACGCGTACACCGCCTCCTCGCTCGACTCCCCGTCGCCCGAGGACGACGGCGGCGAAGGCTCCCTCGCCGACCGCCTGGGCTACGAGGACACGGCCCTGGAGGGCGTCGAGTACCGCGAGTCGCTCAAGCCGCTGCTCGCCAAACTCCCGCCCCGCGAACGGCAGATCATCATGCTCCGCTTCTTCGCGAACATGACCCAGTCGCAGATCGGCGAAGAGGTCGGCATCTCCCAGATGCACGTCTCCCGACTGCTGACCCGGACGCTGGCGCAGCTGCGCGAGGGCCTGATCGCGGACTGACATTCCCCGTTCTGCTTCCTTACTGACACATCGTCAGCCACACTGCTGACCATGTCCAAGTGCCAGTGGCGAAGGAAGCGACGCCCGGGACTCGCGGTGGTCGCGCTCTACCTCGGCGGGGCGCTGACCGCGTGCGGATCGGGCGACGACGGCGACGGATACGCGGCGGTCGGCGCCGGCTCCTCGCCGAAGGGCGCCGTGCCGCCGTCCGGATCGGTCAGCCTGGTCCCGCTGGACCCGAAGGGCCCGGCGAAGTCCACGGACCCCGGACTCACGTCGAGCACGTCACGCCCGTCACCGCGACCCGGCGAGCAGCCGGGCTCCGGCGGTACGGCCACGGCACCGCCTCCGGTCGCGGACGGCACGGCCCCGCCGCGCACCCCCGGGACACCGACCACGCCGGCCGAACCGGGTCGGCCGACGCCGGCGCCGACGGCGACGGCGCCGCCGCCCTCACAGAGCCCTGCGCCGTCCACGAGCCCCCCGGCACCCGCCGCACTCACCCTCTCCGCGCCCGTGCTCACCGACACCGACAGGCGCTGGTGCGAGAACGTCACCGTCACCTTCCGCAACACCGGTGGCACAGCGGCCCGTTCGGGCACGGTCAGCTTCGCGACGCACGTTATCGGCGCACTGGGCATCGACTGGGGCACATTCACGTCCTCCCAGCCGCTGCCCTCCCCGATCGCGGCAGGAACGGCCCGTACGCACACGTACACGGTCTGCGTGGAGTCCTGGCGGGTACCGCTCGGCATGCGCGTGGACACGCAGCAGGTCAGCGCCGCGTGGCAGTGAGGGTGCCGGCGAGCGCGTCGAGCAACAGCTCGGCGAACTCCTCCGGGTGCTCCACACAGCCCACGTGCCCACCAGGGAACTCCACCGTCGCGGCACCGGTGGACTCCGCGAGCCGCCGTGCCGGCCCGACCAGCGCCTCCTGATCGCCCGTCTCGCGGCCCACGCCCAGGACCAGCTTCCCGGCGGCGGCGCGCAGCCCGTCGAGTTCGGGAGCGGACGAGGAGAAGGGGCACAGGACGTGCTCCAGGAACACGGGCATGTTGGCCGCCATGCGGTCGGCCATCTGCCGTATGGAGGGCGGGAGTTCGGTGGCCTGCTGCTTCCCGGGGGCCGGATGGTCGGGGCCCGGGTGCCGCTCTGAGTGCGGGTGGCCGGGGTCCGGGTGCCCCTCGGGGTCCGGGTGGTCGGGATCCGGGTGCCCCTCGGACTCCGGGTGGTCGGACTCCGGCTTGCGACCGTCCGGCGTCTCGGCGAACCGGGCCATCGCCGCGCCGAGCCCCTGGGTGCGCTGGAGCTCGCGCACCTCGGCGAAGTGGTCACGGTACGGGGCCGGGTCGGCGAGCAGTTCGACCAGGGGCGGTTCGTGGGCGACCACGCGGCGCACCCGGCCGGGGTGGCGGGCGAGCAGGGCGAGCGCGACGATGCCGCCGGAACTGCCGCCGAAGACGTACGCGGGCCCGGCGCCGTCCGGGGAGACCGCGTCGAGGACGGCGAGGGCGTCGTCGGCCCACTCGGCCACGGACTGGTCGGCCAGCGGCCCGTCGAGGGGACTGCGGGACAGCCCGCGCTGGTCGTACGAGACCACGGTGTACCCGGCGGCCGCGAGCCGGTCCGCCATCCCGTCGTACATCCCGGCATCGCCCGCGCCACCGGGGACGAGCAGGAGGACGGGCCCGCTGCCGCGCGTCTCGTAGCGGAGGGTGGCGCCGGGGACGGCGACGACGCCGACGCCCACGCCGACGTTCATGACACTCATGAGGGGTTCCCCCAGTTCTCCAGGGTGGTGTGGAGGGCGTCGAGCGAGCGTGCCCAGGACTCGGCGACGGGGCGGGTGTGCTGGAAGCCGCCGCTCAGCTCGATGTGGATGTAACCGTGGAAGGTCGCGCGGAGCAGACGCCCGGCGTCGGTGAGGTCGGGCTCGGTGAGCCCGTAGCCGCGGAGCATGCCGTAGGTGAGCTCGACGGCCCGGAGGAAGACCGCGGTGTCGGCGACCTCGGCCGGCTCGATCCGCTGCTGGGTGGCCGCGTAGCGGCCGGGGTGGGCGAGTGCGTAGGCGCGGTACGCGTCGGCGAAGGCGACGAGCGCGTCCTTGCCGGAGCGCCCCGCGACGGCGGCGCCGATGGCGTCGTTCATCTCGGAGGAGGCGAGGAGCGCGAGCCGGACCCGTAGATCGCGGAGGTTCCTGATGTGCGAGTAGAGGCTCGCGTCCTTCACACCGAAGCGGCGGGCGAGCGCGGAGACGGTGACCTTGTCGAGCCCGTCCTCGTCGGCGAGCTCGGCGGCGGCCTGGACGAGGAGGTCGGGGGTGATTCCGGCGCGGCGCACCATGCGAATCTCCTTCCTAGGGGTCCTAGGAAGAAACCTAGCATTCCTAGGTACGGGCGCGCCCTATCTCGTCACTCCGGGTGACCCGAATGAAGGTGCCGGCGGAGCAGGACGTTCGCGTCGGTCTCGGCGCTCCAGTCGAAGCGGGCGCGGGCGGCGGCACGGGAGGCCGCGAGCTCGGCGCACTGGCCGCAGTGCGGGACGGGCGCGGGCGGGCGGAGCAGCTCGTACGCCGCGTTGGCGCGCTCGTTGACGGCCCGCACCCCGGCGGTGATGCGCTCGTCCCGCGTCGCCGGTCGCACCCGCTCCGGATCCGCTTGCCACTCCCGCCCGCCGCCGACGGGCCGCAGCATGGCGTACGGCCCGGCCTGCCCCCGGTACTCACCGACCTTCCGCGCCACCAGGTCGAACAGGTAGTCCCCGCACCCCGGTCCCGCACCCGCGCACCCTGCCATTGCGCTGTTCCTCTCGTGACTCACCCGATCGGGCGATTACTCTGTGTGGTTCCAGCGTTGCTCAATGGAGAGGGCGGTCACAACGCTGATCGCGTGCCAAGGGCTGTTGTCACGAGGGGGTCGGGGTGACCAAGAGGAGCACGGCGGGGAGCGAGGCCGCCGCGACGACGGCGGAGGTGTTCGGTGAACTGCTCCGTCACTACCGGGAGTCGGCGGGGCTGACCCAGGAGGCGCTGGCTCGCTCCCTCCACTGCGACCGCTCGCAGGTGGCCCGGGTGGAGGCGGCTAAGCGGGTACCGACGGACGCGTTCGCGAAGGCGTGCGACGAAGTCCTCCGGACCGGCGGGGTGTTACTTCGCCTGTGGCGGAGGATCGACTGGTATCCGGAGGTGCAGCACCCCGACTGGTTCGAGCGCAGGGCGGAGATGGACGCGAAGGCGACCGAGATCCGTGCGTATCAGATCCAGGTGGTGCCCGGTCTCTTGCAGACCCCTGCCTACGCACAGTCCCTGTACGCACAGCGACTCGAAGACACCGATGAGGTGGAGGATCGCGTCCGCGCGCGACTGAGTCGCCAGCAGCGCTTCCTCTCGCCAGGCGGGCCGGCGTACATCGCCGTGCTCGACGAGAGCTGCCTCCGGAACATGGTCGGAGACGCCGACGTGATGCGAGAGCAGTGCGCCCATCTGCTGGAAGTGGCCCGGCTTCCCAACATCCGCGTACAGGTGGCGCCGTTCAGCCAACCCGGAATCGACCGCCCGGACGCCTCGATGTCGCTGATCCTGCTGCCTGACGGGCATCAATGGGTCTACTCGGAATCGCTCGACAGCGGCCACTTCAGCGATGATCCGACCATCTTCGCGCGACACAGCCAAACCTATGATGTGCTGAGGGCTGACTGCCTGTCGGGCCGCGAGTCCGCCGTTCTGATCAGCGACATGATGGAAAGGTACGGGCACCATGCAGAGGCACGATCTGACTGCGGCGACCTGGATCAAGAGCAGCTACAGCGGGGCCAACGGAGGCGACTGCCTCGAAGTCGCCCCCGGATTCCCCGGCCTCGTCCCCGTGCGTGACAGCAAGGCCCCGGAGGGCCCTGCCGTCGTCTTCGAGCGTACGGCCTGGGAGACCTTCGTCCACAGCCTGTGAATCGAGCCCTCACGCCAGGGCGAGGACGGCGACCGCCGGGGCCATGTAGAGCAGCGGGAACGGGACGTGTGCGTACGAGCGGGCGCGGATCACAGTGAGGGCGGCGCCGGCGAAGTAGAGGACGAGCCCGATCGCGGCGGCGATGCCGATCGCCGGGACGGCGTAGCCGACCAGGAGTCCGACCGCGCCGGCGAGCTTGGCGGCGCCGAGCCGGTTCCACCAGGAGCGCGGGACGCCGTACTCCGCGAGCGGCTCCACGACGAACTTGGCGCGGGCGAAGATCGACGCTCCCGAGAACCCGGCCATGAACGCGGCGACGGCGGTGACGACGGTGGCGGTGGTGGACATCTCGGGCTCCTCGCTGGGGCGGCGACGGGCGTTTCCCGCGCGCTCACTGCACTGACACCGCGCTCGACGTACGTGTGACAGGTCCGGCGACTTCTTTCTCCGGCCGGTATGGGTGGCGGGTCGCAGAGGTCGTACGGGCGGGCGTTGCGTGTGGGCTTCTGGTGCGGCCGCCCTTGACCCGAGTGTGGCTTCCTCCACCACCGCCTCAAGGGCGCTCCCTTCGGTCGCGTCGCTCCGCGATGGCCTGCGGCCACCCTTGACCCGGCGGCTCCGGGAGCCTTTTCACACTCGGAGGGCGGCCGGGGCCCGGCCACGCCACTCGCTTCGGGTAGCCCGCCGCGCCGTGGGCGGCGCGCGGGCCGGTGGGTGGAGGCCCGGTTCGCGGTCGGGGCGGATGCGTTCGCCTCCGTCCGTTCGGGGTGCGCGGTCGTGGAAGGGGGTGCCCAATCCGGGCTTGGCGGCCGTCGGCCGTCGTTCGGCCGATGCTCATGCCCCGCTGGTCACTCCCGGTGGGTGGAGCGAGAAAAGTGCGCGCACCGCAAGACTCGGCGGGGTGGGGGTGAACTCGTGTGACAGGAGAGGTGGTTCGACGGCCCGCGAGAGCCGGGAGATCCACGTTGGTCGCGTCGGGGGTGGACAGCAGAGCGTTCACCTGCAACTCATTGCAACCCTGGAGTCGAGGCGTTGCGTTAGATCTCAGGGCTGTTGCAACAATTTCCTTAGCCTGGCCTGCACTTATGGGAGTTGGGGACGAGTAGGGTGTTGCTGGATCCTCGAACGCAACGTAGCTTTTCCGTTGTCAGAAACAACGGATCGCTAGGAGAACGTGATGCAGAAGTTCGACACCCCCGCCCCCGTCTCGGCCCTCGTCGACGTCCCCGCCGGGTGCGTTCGGTTCATCGCGGGCGACCGGGTCGACACCACCGTGGAGGTCCGGCCCGCGAACGCCTCCGACAGCCGCGACGTGAAGGCGGCCGGGCAGACCGAGGTCGGCTTCGACGGCGGCGTCCTGCGGATCGAGGTGCCCGCCGCGAAGAACCGGATCCTCGGCAACTCCGGGGCGATCGAGGTCGTCGTCCAGCTGCCCGCCGGTTCCCGCGTCGACGCGAAGACCGCCGCCGGCGAGTTCCACGGCGTCGGACGGCTCGGCGACGTCACCTTCGAAGGCGCCGCCGGCACCGTCAAGCTCGACGAGACCGCGAGCGCCCGCCTCGCCCTCCAGGCCGGCGACATCACCGTCGGCCGCCTCGGCGGGCCCGCCGAGATCACCACCCAGAAGGGCGACCTCCGCGTCGACGAGGCCATGGGCGGCACCGTCACCCTGCGCACCGAGCACGGCCGGATCACGGTCACCGCCGCCCACGGCGTCTCCGCTTCGCTGGACGCCGGCACCGCCTACGGCCGCATCGACAACACGCTGAAGAACACCGGCGGCACCCCGGGCCTGAACATCCACGCCACCACCTCTTACGGCGACATCACGGCCCGCAGCCTCTGAGGAACCGCCTCCCGCCCCTCTCGACGTACAGCGCGTGAGGACCTTGCGGCAGGATTTCGTTCCTGACGCACAATCAACAATGTTGACCAGAACAGACGAAGGGGGAACCGTCATGCGAGTGGTGCTGTCGTCCTACGGATCGCGCGGGGACGTCGAGCCGATGGCGGCGCTGGCCGTCGCCCTGCGCGGGCTCGGCGCCGACGTACGGGTGTGCGCGCCCGAGGACGCCGAGTTCGCCGAGCGACTCGCCGGGGTCGGCGTGGAGTTCGTGCCGGTCCGCCTCTCGATCCGCGCACTGGTGGCCGGGGCGAGGGCCGGTGCGCCGGTCTCCATGACCGAGCGCGTGACGATGGTGGCCACCGCCCAGTACGAGGCGGTGTCCGAGGCTGCCGAGGGCGCGGACACGGTGGTGGCGACCGGACTGTTCCCGGCCGTGGCCGGGGCCCGCTCGGCGGCCGAGAAGCGGGGGCTGCGCTTCGCGTACGTGTCGTATTTCCCCGGCATGCTGCCGTCGCCGCACCACCCGCCGTACCCGCTGCCCGGCCGCCCGCTCCCCGAGGGCGTGACCGACAACCGGACGCTGTGGGACCTGGACGTCGAGGGCCAGAACGAGGTCTACGGCCCGGGACTCACCGCCTTCCGGGAGACGATCGGGCTGCCGCCCCTGACGAGCGTCCGCGACTACGCGATCACCGGCCGGCCGCTCCTGGCCGCCGACCCCGTACTCGGCCCGTGGCAGGAACCCGCCGACCTCGACGTCGTACAGACCGGCGTCTGGGTCCAGCCGGACGAACGTCCGCTCCCCGCCGACCTGGAGGCCTTCCTGCGGGCCGGGGAAGCACCGGTGTACGTGGGCTTCGGCAGCATGTCCGTGCACAGCTCCTCCGACACCGCCCGGGTGGCCATCGAGGCGGTACGCGCCCAGGGCCGCCGCGTGCTCGTCTCCCGTGGCTGGGCGGACCTGGACCTGATCGACGACCGGGAGGACTGCATGGCCGTGGGCGAGGCGAACCACCAGGCCCTCTTCCCGCGCGTGGCCGCCGTCGTCCACCACGGCGGCGCGGGCACGACCACGACGGCCGCCCGGGCCGGTGTGCCGCAGGTGGTGATCCCCCAGCTCGTCGACCAGCCGTACTGGGCGAGCCGGGTGGCGGCCCTGGGCATCGGCGCCGCCCACGACGGCCCGGTCCCGACCTTCGACTCCCTCTCGGCGGCCCTGACCACCGCGCTCGCGCCGCACACCGTCACCGCGGCGGGCGGGTTGGCGCCGGACATCCGCACGGACGGCGCCGAGAAGACCGCGAAGCTGCTCCTCGAAGGGTTCGGCGAGCAGGCCTGAGACGCCGGGGTGAGACGCCGGGGTGCGCGGGCAAAACCCCCCGACCCGTGACCCGTGACCCGAACGGACCTACGACCACTTCCTTCGACGAGGCCGATGAGTTTTCCCCTGGACGCCGGTCAACAAGACACCAGGACCGAAGAGCCGAGCCAAGCCCCGAGACACCGAGGATCCAAGATGCGCACCCTGATCAGCACCGCCTTCATCTCGCTCGACGGCGTCGTGGAGGCCCCGGGCGGCGAGCCCGGCTACCGCAACTCCGGCTGGACCTTCAAGCACACCGAGTTCCTGCCCGAATCCTTCGAGATCAAGGACAGGGAGCAGAAGGAAGCGGCGGCGATGCTGCTGGGCCGGGTGAGCTACGAGGCCTTCAGCCCGGTGTGGCCGGCCATGGAGGAGTTCGCCGACTACAAGGTCATGCCGAAGTACGTCGTCTCCTCGACGCTCACCGAGGACGACCTGGTGTCGGACTGGGGCGAGACCACGATCCTGCGCTCGCTCGACGAGGTCGCCGCGCTGAAGGAGACCGAGGGCGGCCCGATCATCGTCCACGGCAGCGCGACCCTGAACCAGGCCCTCTCGGACGCCGGCCTGATCGACCGCTACCACCTGCTGGTCTTCCCGCTTCTGCTCGGCGCGGGCAAGCGGCTCTTCAGCACCACGGACAAGGACGTCCAGAAGCTGCAGCTGGTCGAGCACGAGGTCTACGCGAACGGTCTGCAGAAGCAGGTCTTCGACGTCGTCCGCTGACCGTCCCGCACGCCGCCCGGCCGCCCTCCACGTGAGGGCGGCCCGCGGCGTGCGTGCCGTACTCGCCTACGCGCCGGACGCGTCGGCGTACGCGCGTACCGCGATCAGCCCAGCGCGAGCCACGCCACGCCCGCGAGGACGACGATCGCGACGACGACTCCGACGATCAGTCCGACGCGGGGGCCGGAGGACGGGGCGACGGCCTGTTGGGGCTGTCGCTGCGGGGTGCCCTCGTCGACGAAGGCGCGGAACATCTGGGTGCTGCCGGCGGGGTCGTAGGAGCCCTCGGGGCCCTGAGCGCCCTGGCCGTACGGTGCTTGGGGGTTGTGTGCCATGGCCCGGACCCTAGCGAAGGAGGGCCGACCGCCCCAAGCCCCGGTCATCTGGCCTGCCCGGGACCTGCACGAAGCCCCCATCGCCCCCTCCTCCAGGGCCTTCTCCAGCACTTCCTCCAGGGCCTTCCCCGGAGCCTTCTCCCTCCGCCCCTCCAGGCCTCCTCCCGCCTCTCTCAGGCCTCCTCCAGGCCCTCTCCCGCCTCCTCCAGCGCTGCCCGAGCCCCTTTGCCGATTCTTTAGCGCGCTTTGACCGATTTAGTTTGCCTGAAGCAACCATCCATCTCTATGGTTGCTCTAAGCAACAAGATGTGCGGAAGCTCGATGGAGACGCGATGGAGACGCTGAGCCGGTACGAGGAGCTCGCCCGGGCGGTGAGCGCCATCGGCGCCGTGAAGCGCGGCCTCGCCCGCGCCCTGCCCGCCCACTGCCAGGGCGGAGCGGCGGCGGTGCTCGCCCTCATCAAGCACCACGGCGACATGCGGATGAGCCGGCTGGCGGAACTCATGGCCGTCGACATGTCCGTGTGCAGCCGCCATGTGGCGCACACCGTGGAGCGCGGCTGGGTCGAGCGACTGCCCGACCCGGAGGACAAGCGCTCCCGGATCCTGCGCCTCACCGACGAGGGCTACGCGATGCTCGGCGAACTCGACCGCCGGGTCACCGAGGCCTTCACCCGCCACCTCGCGGAGTGGTCCGACGAAGACGTCGCTCTGCTCACCAGCCTGCTCGCCCGCCTCCGCGACTCCTTCGGGGACTGCCGGGCCCACCACGCCTGACCGACGCCACTCAAAGGAAACTCATGGCTACCACCGCACCTGCCACGGGTGCACGGGAAGCCCGGACCGACAGCTCCGGCGCCGCCCCGATGACGCACCGGCAGATCATGGAGGCGCTGTCCGGGCTGCTGCTCGGCATGTTCGTCGCCATCCTGTCCTCGACGATCGTCTCCAACGCGCTCCCGCAGATCATCACCGACCTCGGCGGCGGCCAGTCCGCCTACACCTGGGTCGTCACCGCCGCCCTCCTGTCGATGACGGCGACCACGCCGCTCTGGGGCAAGCTCGCCGACCTCTTCTCCAAGAAGCTGCTCGTCCAGATAGCCCTGGTCATCTACGTCGCGGGCTCGGTCGTGGCCGGTCTCTCCCAGAACACCGGCATGCTCATCGCCTGCCGCGTCGTCCAGGGCATCGGCGTCGGCGGTCTGACCGCCCTCTCCCAGATCATCCTGGCCGCCATGATCGCCCCGCGTGAGCGCGGCCGGTACAGCGGCTACCTCGGCGCCGTCTTCGCCGTCGCCACCGTCGGCGGCCCGCTGCTCGGCGGCGTCATCACCGACACCGAGTGGCTCGGCTGGCGCTGGTGCTTCTACGTCGGCGTGCCCTTCGCGGTCATCGCGCTGCTCGTCCTGCAGAAGACCCTCAAGCTTCCGGTCGTGAAGCGCGAGGTCAAGGTCGACTGGGCCGGCGCCTTCTTCATCAGCGCCGCCGTCTCCCTCCTCCTCATCTGGGTCACCTTCGCCGGCGACAAGTACGACTGGATGTCGTGGCAGACCGCCGTCATGGTCGGTGGCTCGATCCTGCTCGGCGCGGTCTTCGTCCTCGTCGAGTCCAGGGCCTCCGAGCCGATCATCCCGCTGCGCCTCTTCCGCAACCGCACGATCACTCTCGCCTCGACGGCCTCGCTCTTCGTGGGTGTCGCGATGTTCGCCGGCACGGTGTTCTTCAGCCAGTACTTCCAGCTGGCCCGCAACGAGTCGCCGACCATGTCCGGTGTCCTCACCATCCCGATGATCGGCGGACTGTTCGTCTCCTCGACCGCCTCCGGCATGATCATCACCAAGACCGGCCGCTGGAAGGCCTGGCTGATCAGCGGCGGCGCGCTCGCCACGGCCGGCCTCGGCCTGCTCGGCACCCTCCGCTACGACACCGAGTACTGGCACATCGCCGTCTTCATGGCGGTCCTCGGCCTCGGCCTCGGCATGATGATGCAGAACCTGGTCCTGTGCACCCAGAACCAGGTCGCGCCCTCCGACCTCGGCGCCGCCTCCTCCGTCGTCACCTTCTTCCGCTCGCTGGGCGGTGCGATCGGTGTCTCGGCGCTCGGCGCGGTCATGGCCCACCGGGTCACCGACTACGTCAAGGACGGCATGGCCGAGCTCGGTCCGAAGGCCGCGGCGGCCCTCGGCCAGGGCGGCGGCGGTGGCGGCATCCCGGACATGGACAAGCTGCCCGCTCCGATCCGCACGGTGATGGAGAGCGCGTACGGCCACGGCGTCGGCGACGTGTTCCTCTACTCGGCGCCGTTCGCGCTGCTCGCCTTCCTGGTGACGCTGTTCATCAAGGAGGTCGCGCTGAAGAGCGGCACGGTGGCCTCGGAGGACGGCAGGTAACGGACTCCCGGCCGCGCTTCGAGCGGAGGCACGGCCGGGTCGGGTACGGAGCGGCGGGCAGGGGACGGCCCGCCGCTCCGTCATGTCCGCCCGCCGGGTCCCGGCGGGTACGCCGGCCGGACCCCGGCGGGTACGCCGTCCGGGGCCGTCCACCGGGCCCGCCTGCCGCGCCGCCTGCCGGGGTCCGTCTACCGGGGTCCGTCTACCGGGGTCCGTCTACCGGGGTCCGTCTACTGGGACGTGCCGTTCTGCTCGGCCCCGGCCCGCTCGACCATGACCTCGATGCCCGCGATCAGGACCTCCAGGGCGTACGCGAAGTCGCGGTCCCAGATGGCGCTGACGCTGCCGTGCGAGGCGCGCTCGTCGAGGATCTCCGCCATCGGTTCGAGCGCCTCCACGAACTGCGGATCGTCGCGGAAGGCCTTCACCGACTCGCCGTAGAAGTCGTCCTGCGTCATCCCGGCCTCGTCCGCACGGCGCTGGAACTGGGACTCGATCGTCCCGTAGCCGTACACGAACTGGAAGACGGCCGACATCGCGCTCGGCTGGCGGTCGATCGGCAGCCCGCTGTCCCGGACCGCCTCCTGGATCTTGGCGCCGACGGCGATCGCGTTCGGGCCGATGTTGAGGTACTGGCCGGCGCAGGGCGACATCCAGGGGTGGCGTACCAGCATGAGGCGATAGGCCAGGGCGAGCAGCTTGATCCGGCCCTGCCAGTCGTCCGCCGAGTCGATCTCGGCGAGGTCGATCTCCCCGTAGCAGGTGTCGATGGCGTACTCGATGATGTCGTCCTTGGTGTCCACGTACCAGTACAGGGACATCGCGGTGACGTTCAGCTCGTTCGCGAGCTTGCGCATGGAGAGCTTGGCCAGGCCCTCCTCGTCCAGCATCCGGATGGAGGCGGCGACGATCCGCTCCCGGTCGAGCCCGGCCGGGCCGCCGCCGCTGCGGGCGGCCCGGTGCTCGAGCCAGACGCTGGAACCCGCCGGGTTCTTGGCCCGGTCGGCTGCCTTGACCATCGCGCGCTCCATCCTGATCCCGCCGTCAGTGATCCGTGACCATGCTAGGCAGCCACGGCCTGCTGTCCGGCAACGCCCGCGGCCTTGGCCTCCGCCCGCTCGGCCCGCTTCAGCAGGGCCGCCGCGAGCAGACCGCCGGCGAAGACGGCGATCGCGCCGACCAGCTGGCTGGTCTGGAGGCCGGTGGCGTAGGCGTCGGCGATCTGTCCGCGCTCGGCGTCGCTGCCCGCCGCGGCCAGGGCGGCCGGGAGCGAGGTGGCGGTGACGGTGACGAGGGCGGCGAAGCGGGCGTTGAGGACGGCGCCGAGGACGGCGACACCGAGGCCGTTGCCGAACTCGGCGAGGGTGCCGTTGACACCGGCGCCGACACCGGCCTTCTCCGGCGGGATCGCACTCATGATCGCGTTGGCCATGGCCGGGTTGGAGACGGCGAGGCCGACGCCCATCAGGACCAGGCCCAGGAGCATGCCCCAGTACGTGCCGTCCGAGCCGCCGCCGATCACGGCGATCGAGGTGAGACCGCCCGCGACCAGGGTCATGCCGACGGCCACGGTGAGCGGGGTGCCGAGCTTCATGACGATGCGCGGGCCCACGCCGGTGAGGTTGAGGGCGACGACAGTCAGGGCGAGCGGCGCCATCCGCAGACCGGCCTCCAGCGGCTCGTAGCCGAGGACGAACTGCAGGTGCTGGGTGAGCAGGAAGAGCGAGCCGCCCATGCCGAACATCACCAGGATCGCGCCGGCGACGGCGCCGACGAACTTCTGGTTGCGGAAGAAGTGCATGTCGAGCATCGGGTACGGGACGCGCAGCTCCCACAGCGCGAACGCGGCCAGGACGGCCACGCCGATCGCCGCCGGGACGAGCACCTCGACGGAGGTCCAGCCGTGCTCGGGACCGGTGATGATCGCGTACACCGCGGAGGTCATGCCGATGGTCGAGAGCAGCGCGCCGACCAGGTCGGGGCGTTCGCCCTGCGGGTTCTTGGACTCGGGAACCAGCTTGAGGACCGCGACCAGGCCGATCACGGCCACCGGGATGTTGATGAGGAAGATCATTCCCCACCAGAAGTGGTTGAGGATGGCGCCGCCGATCAGCGGTCCGGCCGCGAAGCCGAGCGAGCCGACGGTGGCCCACAGCGCGATGGCCTTGACCCGCTCCGAGTCGTCGAAGATCTGCATGACGACGGCGAGGGTCGTGGTCATCAGGAGCGCGCCGCCGATGCCCATGCCCGCGCGGGCGGCGATCAGCTGGCCGGTGGAGTCGGCGAGTCCGGCGGTGAGCGAGCCGAGGCCGAACAGCGCGAGACCGATGGCCAGCATCTTCTTGCGGCCGTAGCGGTCGGCGGCGTTGCCCGCGGTGAGCAGCAGACCGGACTGCACGAGCGAGTAGGCGTTGATCATCCACTGGATGTCGCTGGTGGAGGCGTGGAGCTCGGTGGTCAGCGAGGGGATCGCGACGCTGAGCACGGTGTTGTCGAGCAGCACGGTGAGCTGGGCGAGGCAGATGACGCCGAGGATCAGCCAGCGCTGCGGGTGGCCGCCGGTGGCGGCCGGTTCGTTCGCGGCGGTCGACGCCGTCATGGAAACTCCTTATACGGTGTACGAGGCTTGGACTCGTACACCGTATAAGACTCTCTCGTACGCTGTATAGCGCTTATTTTCGGCCGACTGGTTCCGGCTGCTCCTCTCGCCGCTTCTGTCGCTGCTCCTCCGCCTTCTCCGCCTTGTCCGGCTACTTCTTGCTGGTCAGGTCGTAGAAGGTGGCGCTGCCGACAGCGACCTCCTCGAAGGTCTCCTCCACCCAGGAGGTGATGTCCCCGCCGTTCCCGCCCGCGCCGAAGCCTCCGCCGGAGGCGACGAAGTAGTGGATCTTCCCTTCGGCGACGTACTGCTTGAACTGCGCGAGGGTCGGCGACGGGTCGCTGCCGTTGAAGCCGCCGATGGCCATCACCGGCTTCTCGGTGGCGAGCTGGTAGCTGGCCGCGTTCTGCGCGCCGATCGCGGCGGCGACCCAGGTGTAGTCGTCGGCGTCGGCCAGCAGCTTCTCCTTGGCCTCGGTGCCGACGTTCGCGCCGTTGAGGAGACCGCCCATGCCGCCGGGGCCGCCCTGGTTCTCCCGGGCCGCACCGCCGGGGGCCTGACCGCCCGGACCGCCCTGACCGTCCTGACCGGCAGGGGCCTGGCCACCACCGGGCATCTGCCCCTGCCCACCGGGGGCCTGCCCGCCACCGGGCATCTGACCGCCGGGCGCCTGACCGCCGGGCCCTCCCGGGACCTGGCCCTGGCCGCCCGGTCCTCCCGGGACCTGGCCCTGACCGCCCTGGCCGTCGGGCCCGAAGAAGACCATCCGGCCGTCGCCCGGACCGCCGCGCATGCCGCCCGGGCCGGCCATGCCCGCCGGGCCGGCCGTCACGATCGAGCCCTGGTGGCCGTCGGCCAGCGTCGCCAGGGTGTACGCGAAGGGGCCGGCCAGTCCCGCAGCGAGACCCAGGCCCGCCGCCGCGAGCCCGAACCGTCGGGCGGCCCCTCCCAGCCGGACCGCGAGCAGCAGCCCGAGCGCCGCCGCGCACCCGGCGACGAGCACCGTCCAGCGCAGCCACGGCAGCCAGTCCGGCGTACGGCCGAGCAGCGTCCAGCCCCACACCGCCGTCACCGCGACCGCGGCCGCGAGCGCCGCCGAGGCCGGCAACCGGCCCCGCTCCTCCCACAGCACCGCCGCGCCCATGCCGATCAGAGCGGCGATGTACGGCGCCATGGCCACCGTGTAGTACTCGTGGAAGATGCCGGCCATGAAGCTGAAGACGGCCGTCGTCAGCAGCAGCGAACCGCCCCACACCAGGAACGCCGAGCGCGCCGTGTCCGTGCGCGCGGCCCGCCAGGTCACCACGAGCCCGGCGACGAGGAGGATCAGCGCGGCGGGCAGCAGCCAGGAGATCTGGCCGCCGATCTGCTCCCCGAACATCCGGCCGAGGCCCGTCTCGCCCCAGCCGCCACCGCCGCCGGGTCCGCCACCGGCCCGCGTGGGCAGTTCCATACCGGCCGGCAGGTTCTCGGTGACCCGTCCGCCCGCGCCGCCACGGCCACCGCCGCCGACGCTGCCGACCTCGTTGCCGTTGAGCCGGCCCAGGCCGTTGTAGCCGAAGGTCAGCTCGAGGAAGCTGTTGTTCTGCGAGCCTCCGACGTACGGGCGGGAGGACTTCGGCCACAGTTCGACCAGGGCCACCCACCAGCCCGCCGACACCAGCAGCGCGAGCCCGCCGAGGCCGAGCCGGCCGAGCCGGCGCCCGACTCCGCCCGGCGCGCACACCACGTACACGAGCGCGAGCACCGGCAGGATCAGGAAGGCCTGCAGCGTCTTGGCGAGGAACGCGAACCCGAGCGCCACGCCCGCCCACACCAGCCACTTCGCCGCGCCCTTGTCCAGCTCCAGGGCGCGCAGCACGCAGTACACGGCCACCGTCATGAGCAGCGCGAGCAGCGCGTCCGGGTTGTTGAAGCGGAACATCAGCGCGGCGACCGGGGTGAGCGCGAGGACCGCGCCCGCGACGAGACCGGCGCCGGCACCGAAGCGGCGGCGGACGGCCGCGTACAGGACGGCGACCGTGGCCACGCCCATCAGCACCTCGGGCACGAGGATCTGCCACGAACCGAGCCCGAAGAGCCGCACCGACAGGGCCATCGGCCACAGCGCGGCGGGCGGCTTGTCGACCGTGATGGCGTTCGCCGCGTCGAGCGAGCCGAAGAAGAAGGCCTTCCAGCTCTGGCTGCCGGCCTGGACGGCCGCGGAGTAGAAGGAGTTGGCGTAGCCGCTCGCGCTCAGGTTCCAGAGGTAGAGGGCGGCGGAGGCGAGCAGCAGGCCGTAGAACGCGGGCCGCACCGACGGCGCGTCCTCGGGCCGCCCGCGCCACGCACGGTGCAACCGGGCGGGTGAACGGCGGTCGGTGCCGGGGCCGGTGCCGGTGTCGGTGCCGGTGCCGGTGCCGGTGTCGGTGTCGGTGTCGGTGGTCATCGAGTGGTCGTCCTAGTCGTGGTCGGGGAGCGGTCCGGGCGGTGCCGGCGGTCCTGGCGGTCCTGGCGGTCCGGGAAGACCCAGAGCCGGAAGAGGAGGAAGCGGACGACGGTCGCGGCGAGGTTGGCGACGATCAGCACGGCGAGCTCGGCGGAGTGCGCCGGGTCGCCGCTCGCCGCCCCCAGCGCGGCGAGCGAACCGCTGGTCAGGGCCAGCCCGATGCCGAAGACGACGAGGCCCTGCGCCTGATGGCGGGCGGCCCGCTCCCGGCCCCGTACGCCGAAGGTGAGCCGGCGGTTGGCGGCCGTGTTGGCGACCGCGGAGACCAGGAGGGCGGCGGCGTTGGCGGGTTGGGCGCCGACGCCGAGCCGGAAGAGCGAGTACAGGGCCAGATAGAAGAGCGTGGACAGCGCCCCGACCACGCAGAAGCCGACCAGCTGGCGCGCCAACCCGCCGGGCACGCCCTTCAGTTCGCGGTCGCGCGGGTCGTCGCCGAACGGCCGGGCGAGCCGGTCGAGCGGCAGTGACCCGGTCGCGAGCGCCCGCCCGACCCGCCACACGCCCTTCAGGTCCTCGGTGGCGGTACGGACGATGTGCACGGTCGAGTCGGGGTCGTCGACCCAGTCGACCGGCACCTCGTGGATCCGCAGCCCGGCCCGCTCCGCGAGCACCAGCATCTCGGTGTCGAAGAACCAGCCCGAGTCCTCGACCATCGGGAGCAGCCGCTCGGCGACCTCCCGCCGTATGGCCTTGAACCCGCACTGGGCGTCCGAGAACCGGGCGGCGAGCGAGCCGCGCAGGATCAGGTTGTAGGCGCGGGAGACGAACTCCCGCTTGGGGCCGCGCACCACGCGCGACGAGCGGGCGAGCCGCGAGCCGATCGCCAGGTCGGAGTGGCCCGAGATGAGCGGCGCGACGAGCGGGAGCAGCGCGTTGAGATCGGTGGAGAGGTCCACGTCCATGTACGCGAGGACCGGCGCGTCCGACGCCGACCACACCGTCCGCAGCGCCCGTCCCCGGCCCTTCTGCTCGAGCCGCACGCTGCGGACGGTGTCCGGCAGACGGGCGGCGAGCGCGCGGGCCACCTGCGGGGTGGCGTCGGTGGAGGCGTTGTCCGCGACGGTGATGCGGAAGCCGTACGGGAAGGTGCGGTGAAGGTGCTCGTGGAGCCGCAGCACGCACGGCTCCAGGTCCTTCTCCTCGTTGTAGACGGGGACCACCACGTCGAGGACGGGCCGGCCGGCCGCGCCCACGGGCAGGTGCTCCCGGGAGGGAAGCGTTTCGGCGCTCGGTGACGTTCGCATGTCCCCGACACTCGCCGGGCCCGCTGTCACGGCCGTGTGGTGAGCCTGTGGCCCGCCTGTGAGTCAGGGGGCGTGAGTCGGAGTCGGCGTGAGTGGGAGTCGGCGTGAGTGAGAGTCGGCGTGAGTGAGAGTCGGCGTGAGTGAGAGTCGGCGTGAGTGAGAGTCGGCGTGAGTGAGAGTCGGCGTTCCGCGCTGACGCCCTTCCGCGGCGACTTTCTTCCGCGGTGACTCCCTTTCGCGGTGACTCAGTCAGCGCCGACGGGGCAGGCGTACGGCGAACAGCGTCCGGCCGGGTCGGCTGTCGACGGTCACCTCGCCCCCGTGGGCGAGGGTGACGGCGCGGACGATGGCGAGCCCGAGACCGGTGCTGCCGGCCTGCCGGGACCTGGAGGCGTCGCCGCGCGCGAACCGCTCGAAGACCGAGGGCAGCAGCTCGCCGGGAATGCCCGGCCCGTCGTCCTCGACCTCGACGACCGCGTGGCCCGGCTCCGTACGGACGCGGGCGGTGACGGTGGTGCCGGGCGGGGTGTGGGTGCGGGCGTTGGCGAGGAGGTTGACGAGCACCTGCTGGAGCCGGGCGTCGTCGGCCGGCACCTTCACCGCCGCCTCCCCGTCGGGGAGTTCGAGGCGCCAGTGGTGGTCCGGCCCGACGGCGCGGGCGTCGGAGACGGCGTCCACGACGAGCAGCGAGAGGTCGGTGCTCTCGTACGAGAGCGGGCGGCCGGCGTCGAGCCGGGCGAGCAGCAGCAGGTCCTCCACCAGGCCCGTCATCCGGGTCGCCTCGGACTCGATGCGCCCGAGGGCGTGCCGGGTGTCGGGCCCGCACTCCTCCCGGCCGCGCCGGGTCAGCTCCGCGTACCCGCGGATCGAGGCGAGCGGCGTGCGCAGCTCGTGGCTCGCGTCGGCGACGAACTGCCGTACGCGCGTCTCGCTGCGCTGGCGCGCGTCCAGTGCCGAATGGACGTGGTCCAGCATCCGGTTGATGGCCGCGCCGACCTGCCCGACCTCGGTCCGTGGATCGGCCTGCGCCTCCGGCACCCGGTGGTCGAGCGCCACCTCACCGCTGTGCAGGGGCAACCGGGACACCTGGGCCGCGGTCACGGCGACCCTTCGCAGGGGCCGCAGGGCGACCCGTACGAGCACGGTCCCCGCGAGCGAGGCGGCGACGAGCCCGGCGCCGGTGACGCTCAGCTCGACGACGACGAGCGTGGAGAGGGCGTCCTGGACCTCGGTCAGCGGGATGCCGATGAGGTAGTCGCCGTTCTTGCCGGTCGCGTACTGCACCCGGTAGTCACCGAGGCCGCCGGGCAGCGACACGGTGTACGGATCGCCGTCGCGGGGGACGGCGGCGAGGGCGGCGCTCTGGGCGTCGTCGAGCTTGATCGAGCGGTACCTCGGCCCGTACACGCCGTCCTCCGGCGGCACGGAGCGGTCCGCCGTCGTCAGCTCCCCGTCCACCAGCCGCGCACCGACCGTTCCCAGCGGCGCGCCGGGCCCGATGACGAAGCCCAGGGGCGTGTCGAAGCCGCCCGGCGAGGGCACGGCGGAGTCGGGCGGCGGCCCCGCGGCCCGGTTGGCGACCTCCTGCAGGCGGGTGTCCGCCTGGTCGTAGAGATACGACCGGAAGGCTATCGTCGTCACGGTGCCGATGACCGCGCACACCACGGCGATCAGCGCGACGGCGGAGACGACCAGCCGGGTCCGCAGCGACCAGGGCGCCCTCGGGCGGACGGGCACGCGGACTACTCCCCCGGCTTGATGAGGTAGCCCGCCCCGCGCCGGGTGTGGATCATCGGGCTGCGCCCTGCGTCGATCTTCCGGCGCAGGTAGGAGATGTAGAGCTCGACGACGTTGGCCTGGCCGCCGAAGTCGTACGACCACACCCGGTCCAGGATCTGCGCCTTGCTGAGCACCCGGCGCGGGTTGCGCATGAGGAAGCGCAGCAGTTCGAACTCGGTGGCGGTGAGATGGATCGACTCGCCGCCCCGGGCCACCTCGTGGCTGTCCTCGTCCAGGGTGAGGTCCCCGACGGTGAGCAGCGACTCGGCGCGCGCCTGCGCGGCCCCGGACCGGCGGATCAGCCCGCGCAGCCGGGCCACCACCTCCTCCAGGCTGAACGGCTTGGTGACGTAGTCGTCGCCGCCCGCCGTGAGCCCGGCGATCCGGTCCTCGACCGCGTCCTTCGCGGTCAGGAACAGCACCGGCACCTCGGGCAGCTCGCGCCGCAGCCGCCCGAGGACGGCGAGCCCGTCCATGTCGGGCAGCATCATGTCGAGCACGACGGCATCGGGCCGGAACTCCCGCGCCCGCTTCAGCGCCCCGGCCCCGTCGCCGGCGCTGTGCACCTGCCAGCCCTCGTAGCGCAGGGCCATCGACAGCAGCTCGGCGAGCGAGGCCTCGTCGTCGACGACGAGGACGCGGACGGCACTGCCGTCGGGCCGGAGCAGATCGGTACGCGAACGGGGAGTGGTCGCAGTCATGGGGATACGGTCGCGGGGGAGGGTGAGACCCGGCTTGGGCTTTCCTGTGAATTCCCTGAGAAAGGGCCCGGGAGCGAAAGGAGCAGCCGCCCCGGAGGGAGCCCCTACCCGCGCGGCGGCGCGGGAGGCGAAAGGCAACGGCCGGCAACGGCCGCCCCGGAGGGGGCCCCTTACCCGCGCGGCGGCAGCCCGAAGAGCCTGGCTCCGTTGTCGTGGCAGACCGCCCGCAGCCAGTCGTCGCCGAGCCCGAGCCGTTCCAGGGCGTGCAGCTGGTGCGCGTACGGGTAGGGGATGTTGGGGAAGTCGGAGCCGAGCAGGATCCGCTCGCGGAGCGCGTCGAGCCGCTTCAGGCCGGTGGCTGCCGGGAAGGGCGCGAGGCGTTCGCTGAAGTCGGTGAAGGCCATGGTGGTGTCCAGGTGGACGCGTTCGTGGCGCTCGGCGAGGTCGAGGAAGTCGTCGTACTCCGGCATCCCCATGTGCGCGACGACCAGGGCCAGTCGCGGGTGCCGGGCGAGCAGCCGCCCGATCGGCCCGGGCCCCGTGTACGGCCCCGGGGCCGGCCCGGACCCGCAGTGGATCACGACCGGGGTGCCCGCCTCCGCGAGGATGCCCCACACCTCGTCGAGCAGCGGGTCGTTCGGGTCGAAGCCGCCGACCTGGACGTGCACCTTGAAGACCCGGGCGCCGCGCTCCAGGGCCCGCCGGACGTAGGCCGGGGCGCCGGGCTCGGGGAAGAAGGTGGCGGTGTGCAGGCAGTCGGGGACGCGGGCGGCGAAGCCGGCGGCCCAGTCGTCGAGCCACGCGGCCATGCCGGCCTTGTGCGGGTAGAGCATCGAGGTGAAGGCCAGCACCCCGAACTCCCGCAGCAGCTCGACCCGTCGGTCCTCCTCCTCGCGGTAGGTGATGGGCCACTCCTGGCCGGTGAGCGGCCCGGCGGAGTCGAAGTAGGCCCACACCTTGTCGAGGACGTTGCGCGGCATGAAATGGGTGTGGACGTCGACGAGTCCGGGAATCCCGAGGCGGCGTGCGAAGCGCCGGATCTCCTCGGCCTCTCCGCCGGGGTGCCGGTGCTCAGTCGCGGTCGTAGCCATAGGCCCGCTCGACCTTCCCGATGTGGACGCGGTAGCTGTCGTACCAGTGCTCGCGGCCGTACCGCTTGGCGGCCATGTGTTCCGGGTGGTGCTGCCAGGCGGCGAGACCGTCCAGGTCACGGAAGTACGCGACGGTGATGCCGACCCCGCCGGGCGTGCGGGCCGACTCGTACCCGAGGAAGCCGGGGATGTCCTGGACGAGCTCCTGCATCCGGGCCGAGGTCTCGGCGTAGCCCTCGGGCGCGTCGGGCCGGATCGAGGTGAAGACAGCGGTGTAGTAGGGCGGTTCGAAGCCGCCCACGAGGTTCTGGGTCATGTGATCACCCTGCGGCGGAGGTGCCGGCGGTGTCCATGGAAGCCGCCGGAAGGGATCCAAGACTTTACGGTTCGGCCCTTGGCGCCCACGTCAGAACAGCGGCTGGTCCTGCGCGCCCCCGGCGGTGAGGAGGGCGGCCAGGGGCATGCTGACGCCGTCCTCGGCCGCCTCCGCCGCGACCAGCTCCCACCCGGACAGCAGCCGGGTGTCGAGGACGAGCCCCCGCCCGTCGCGGCCGACGAGGTGCAGGTCGGGCCCGGCGGCGGCGGTCAACCGGCCGGCGAGAACTCCGCCGTCGACGAGCCCGGTGACGACGAGGGCGGCGGACGGATTCGCGAGCGCGCCCAGGTGGAAGGCCTCGGCGTGGTCGCTCACGCGGCAGGGCACCGGCTCCAGGGTCTCGGCCCAGTCGGGCACGGCGACGACGCGGCCGTACAGCTCCGTGACCTCGGCGGCCCGCTCGGCGGCGGGCGGCAGGCCGTACCGCACGGCGCGCTTGCGCGCGTACGGGATGCGGTCCGGCACGGCGAGGGCGTGCCGCAGCACCTCCTCCGTCCGCCGCGCGGCCATGAGCGGCCCGCGGCCGAGCCAGGTGAAGGCGACCGCGCCCTGTTCGAGCAGCCGCGCCGGGCCGCGCTCCTCCGCCGTGATGCCGACCTTGATCATCCCGGGCCCGAACCAGGCCAGGTACACGCGGTACGGCCGCGGGTCGTCGGCGACGGTGTCGGCGGCCACCGAGTGGGCCCGGTCGAGCCGCGCGCACTCGGCGCACCGCCCGCCGGTGCCCCGGGCGGGCACGACGGCGGCGAGGGGGCAGGGGTTGCCGCGGGCACCGGAGCAGCGCCGCTCGCCGACGGCCCGGAAGGCGAGGTCACGCCCGTACGAGAGCGGGCTGACCCGCCTGCCGCCGCCCTCCCAGCGGAGGCTGGGCACTCCGCCCCGCCAGGACACCCCGGCACTCCGCCACACCACCATGCACCCAGTGTCGTACGTGCCACTGACAGCGAGGGGGACGTTGGGGACAGGGCCGACAAGAGGCGGGCCGGCAGGAGGCGGGCCGGCAGGAGGCGGGCCGGCAGGAGCGAGGCTGGCAGAGGCGAGGCTGGCAGAGGCGGGCGGGCCGGGGGCTGGGCCGGCAGGGGCGGGCCGACGGGAGGGCGGGGCCGACGGCGGGCAGGGCCGGCAGGGGCGGGCTGGCAGAGGCGAGCCGGGCGGGGCTGGGCCGGCAGGGGCGAGCCGCCGGAGGCTGGGCCGGCAGGAGCCGGCCGGCTGAGCGGGAACGACGGGGGACAACCGGGACGATCAACCGGGGCGATCAGGGCAGCGCGTAGAGGAGCCCGCCGTCCGTACCGGCCCCGCCGGCGTGCCGCATGCAGCCGCGTTCGACGAGCGTGCGGACGCAGTCGCGGACGCGCTCGGCCGTGAGCCCGGTGCGGTGGGCGACCTCTTCCAGTCGGTAGCGGACCCCGCCGCGGACCAGGGCCGGGGCGAGGTAGGCGGCGACGGCGTGGACGTCGGCGCCGACGACGGCGTTCCGCGCGCGCCAGGAGTCGAGGAGCTCCTGCGGACTGCGGGCGACGGCTCCGGAGGACGCCGAACCGTCCTCACCGGCCACGGACTCGGAGCGCTGGGCGGGCAAGGAGAGCCGTTCCAGCGATGCGGCGATCCGGTGGAGGTCGCCGACGGCCTCGCGCAACAACTCACCGCACTCCGACCCGTCGCCGTCCAGCCGCAGTGCACGCTCCTCCAGCCGCACGAGCACGTCCAGGAGCTGCTGCGGAAGCACGAACCCGGAGTGCACGGGCGAGGGTTCGAGCCCGTAGGACCCGTCGCGCTGGACGCCCACGACGACTTCGGCGACCCAGTCCTTGAACGGCGCGGCCTGCGCGCGCCCGGAGGCGTTGACCAGCTGGACGAGCCCTTCGAGACGCACCATCCGGGTGGACTTCCGCAGGCGGCGGGGACCGGTCATGTCGAGCGGGAGCTCACCGATGGTGGCGTGCAGCGCGTCTCCGACGTGGGTACGGAGCGCCTTGGCCGGGCTGGCGAAGCCGAGCCGGCGGGCGGCGTCCACGGCGGGGAACCAGTGCGTCCCGTCCGGCAGCGTGAGCCGGCGCAGCCGCGCGCCGGTGGCGGCGTGAACGAAGTCGTCGATGTCGATGGCGTCGATGGCGTTCATCTGGGCGTCACCTCCACCTGCACGCTAGGCCGAGGGCATATTCAAATGACATGGAAATCACCCTGGTTCACCCAAAGGTGTGGAGAGAACTCACGCCCCGCCCTGCGCACCCTTACCGCCCTCCCCGCCGCCCCTGCCGTCCCCGCCGTCCCTGAGGAGCGCACGGACGCGGTCGACGGTCCAGTGCGGCGAGACGCCGGGGCAGCCGGCCAGATAACCGGCGATCTCCTCGTCCGCCCAGGCGCCCGACTCGCGCAGTCCGGCGGCGACCTGCCGCAGGTACGGCTCCGAGGGCGGGCGCAGTTCCACCTCGTGCACGGCCCAGGGCGCGGTGAAGGTGAGCAGCGGGACCCCGTCGACATCGCCGGCGCACACGACGGTCTCGTACCGCCCGGGCCCGAACTGCACCCGCCCCTGGGCCACGACCTCGGAGAGGTCGAGATCGGCGCCGGGTTCCCGGTACATCTCCAGGGCGGCGATGTCGGAGAACTGCCGGTCGCTGATGAGGTGCGCCCGCGCGAACACCCGCCCGGCGGCCCCGGGATCGTGGAATCCCCGCCCGCCGCCCCACACGGCCGACTCGGTGGCGAAGTACAGCACGCCGCGCAGCTCCACGGCCCGCGAGTCGAGCGGCGCGGCCCGGTCCCGACAGGCGGCGAGGTACCGCCCGAGCCGCTCGCGATGCATGTTCGACCCATAGGCGGCGTACCAGACGTACATGCCGCCAGACGCTATCGGCTGCCCCGCACGCCTCCGCCCGCACGCCTCCGCCGGGTCCTGCCGTACGACCCAACAACGCAAGAGGCCCGGACTTTCGTCCGGGCCTCTTGTCTCTGTGCACTCGGCAGGATTCGAACCTGCAACCTTCTGATCCGTAGTCAGATGCTCTATCCGTTAAGCTACGAGTGCTTGTTTTTTTGTTTCTCCCGCCTCCGCTCCCCGGCCTTTCGGCCCGCTCGCGGCGACAGGAAGAACATTACATGACTGCCGCCGTCATGTGAAATCCATTGGGCTCACCCCTTGTGACCTGCGGAAACGTCAGACGATCACCGGGCGGGGCGCGGCCTGGGCGTCGGCCCGACGGGGGCGGACAGGGGCAGAAAGGCGCCAAAAGAGACCGGGGTCACACAGGCGGCGCGGGGGGCGCAGCCCGGGAGTCCTGGGCGGTCGCCGGACGGGTCGTCCGGACGGGTCGTCCGGACGGTAGCCGGGAGGGGCGGGGCTGGAGCAGGACTGCCGTGTCGGTTCTCCGGGTGAGCGGATCCTGGGAGGGGCGGACTCAGCAGGAGCGGGGAGATCCCAGGAGGAGTGGATCCCGGGAGGAGTGGATCCCGGGAGGAGCGGATCCCGGGAGGAGCGGGTTCTTGCGCGAGCGGATCCGGGGCGCGTCTCCGGGCGCGTAAGTCCCCGCCGCGGTCCCGGAACGGGCGAAGCCCCGGTCCTCGGGACCGGGGCTTCGTGTGGCGGAGGCGGAGGGATTTGAACCCTCGATGGGCTTTAAGACCCAAACCGCATTAGCAGTGCGGCGCCATAGACCGGACTAGGCGACGCCTCCATGCACCTCGCGCGTACGCGAGTGGTGCGTGCAGATGATGACACAGACAAGCGGGGTGCCACCAATCGCTTATCACCGTACTAGGACCCAGGGGGCCAGGGCAAAGGCCTCACGCCTGCGCGCCCCCCTTCCTCGCCCCTTCCTCGCCCCCTTCGTCCCGCGCTTCCTCTCCCGCCTCCTCCCTCCCGTCCTCCTCCGCCCCCGCCCGGCGCATCCCGGTTGCGCAACGGAGCGGGGCCAGGAGCGTTAGTGAGGGAAGAACGCCCGCCCGTCCCTCCGCTCCAGGCACGCACCCTCACGGGAGTCCTCATGCTGCGCCCTCTTCTCCTCGCGACCTTCGCCACCACCGCCATCGGGCTCGGACCGCTGCCCCCGCTGCCGCTGCTCTCCGAGCCCGACTCCCTCACCGTGACCATCGAGAAGAGCGGGCACGCGGACGCCGACGGCACGTTCAAGCTGGAGTGCGACGGCGAGCCCGGCGGGACCCACCCCGCCGCCGGCAACGCCTGCAAGCGGCTCGGCCAGCTCGCCCAGGCGGGCACCGACCCGTTCAAGCCGGTGCCCGCGGACCAGCTGTGCACCCAGCAGTACGGCGGGCCCGCCACCGCCCACATCACCGGCCGCTGGCAGGGCCGCTCCGTCGACGCCCGCTTCTCCCGCGCCAACGGCTGCGAGATCGACCGCTGGGAGAACCTCCGGCCCGTCCTCCCCCGCGTGACCGGCTGACCCCACCAGGGACGGGGACACGCCGGGCGGCCTGCCCGGCTCCGTGCCGGGCACCGAACCTCCACCCCGTCTCCAGAGGCGGAGGCCCGCCCTCCCTTAGACTCCCTCCAGTGACAGGCCGCGGCCCGAGGGGCAAGATGGGGGCCGCCGGCCACTAGGCACCAAGCACCAGGCAAGGGCTGCGGGCAAGTGCAGTTGCAGTGGGTTCAGGGAGGAAGCGTCTCGTGAGCAGCAGGCCATCCCGAGGCGCTGCTCGCCTCGCAGCCATACTCGACGCGCTCCCCGACGGTCTCGTGCTGGTCAACTGCAACGGCACCGTCGTCAACGCCAACACCATCGCCCTCGGCATGTTCGAGACCCCCGGCACCGCGCTCGTCGGCCGCGGGCTGCTCGACCTGCTCCCCGACTTCGACTCGCGCCTGATCCCCGGCTCGATGCGCCGCCCCGAGGGCACCGACGACCGGGGCCGCACCCGGCCGACCCGGATGATGGCCCGCCGCACCGACGGCAGCGAGTTCCCCGTCGAGGTCACCAGCGCCAGCCTCGAGGACGGCCGCGAGGCCTACGACTCGTACAGCGGCTACACCGGCGACGAGCTGCTCATGCTCGTCGTCCGCGACCTCACCGGCACCCTCGACACCGAGGCCGAACTCGCCCGCTCCCAGCGCCAGACCGAGATGATCCTGCGCGCCGCGTCCGAGGGCGTCGTCGGCACGGACACCGACGGCCGGGTCGTCCTCGTGAATCCCGCCTTCGCGCAGATCCTCGGCTACCGCGCCGGCGAGCTCGGCGGCGCGGAGCTGCACCCGCTCATCCTTCCCAAGCGCGCCGACGGCCAGCCCTTCCCGTACGAGGAGTCGCCGCTCGCCGACACCCTCAAGTCCGGCCGCAAGCACCGCGTCCGCGGCCAGGTGCTGTGGTCGAAGAACGGCGACCGGGTCCCGGTCGACCTGACCACCGCACCGGTACGCGACGGCGACCAGCTCGTCGGCGCCGTCATGACCTTCACCGACCGCAGGCCGTACGAGCAGCTGGCCGAGCGGCACGCCGCCGAGATCTCCGAGGCCGCCGAGCGGCACGCCGCCGAAGCCTCCGAGACGGCCGAGCGGCACGCCGCCGAGCTGGAGCGGCAGAAGGAGCGGTACGAGGCTGAGCTCGCCGAGGAGAGGCAGCGGGCCGCCGAGGAGAAGCGGCGGGTCGCCGCGCTCACCGCCCGGCAGGAGCAGCTGACGGCCGTGCTCGGCGAGTCGCTGCGCGGGCCGCTGGAGGAGCTGCGCGCCGAGCTGGCCACGCTCGCCGCCGACGACGCCGGTCAGCTGTGGCCCGAGGCCAACCAGCTGCTCCACCACCTGGCCGCCGGCTACGCCCGTATGACCACCCTCGTCGACAACGTCCTCGGCTACCAGCGGCTCGACGCGGGCGCCGAGGAACTGGCCAAGGACGTCGTGCTGCTCGACGCCGTCGTCACGGGCGGAATCGACGGGGCGGTGGAGCTGATCGGCCCCGGCCGGGCGCAGTTCGCCGTGCACGCGCCGCCGATCGAGGCCGAGGTGGACGCGGTCCGGCTGACGACCGCGCTGTCGCACCTCGTCGCGGACGTCGCCGGGATCGACGCGACCGGCAAGAGCAAGGTGGCCGTGCAGGGCGGGTACGCCGACTCGACGATCGTCGTCGCGGCCGCGCAGCGAGGCGATGTCGTACGGATCGAGGTCCGCGGCCCGTACGCGGGCGGCGACCCGGTCCACCAGCCGATCGTGCGCGGGATCGTCGCCGCGCACGGCGGTGTCGTGCAGACCCACGAGGTGCCGGGCACGGTGGGCGGGGCGTACGTCGTCGAGCTGCCGCTCGGCGCCGGTCGCGGCACGGTGACCCTGCCGCCGGCCGTCTCGGACCAGCCCGCGCTGCCCGCAGCGCCCGTCTCGCCCGCAACGCCGGCGGCGCCCGTCCCGCCCGCCGTGGCGGCCATGCCTGCGGCACCTGGCTCGCCTGCGGTGGCGGCCTCGCCCGCCGTCGATTCGCTGCGGCCGGAGCCCGCCGAGCAGGGCCCTTCCGGACAGGAGCACGCCGGGCGGCGGTCGGAGCCCTCCGGTGAGGCGCCCGCGCCTCCCGGGCTGCCTTCCCTGCCCGCCCAGGCCCCGGCCCCGGCAGCCGACGGCACCCTCGCCGGTGCCATGCCCGGTGGCGCCACCCAGGGCGGTGGGCGGCGCCGCGCGCGGCGGGCGTCCACGGACGCGTTCCTGGCGAGCCCGATGGCGCCGGAAGGCGGGCCCGTACCCGCACCCCAGCCGACGGGCCGCCGCCGCGGCCGCTCGGACGACACGCCTCCCGCCGGCACTCCGGCGGAGCTGATCCCCGCCCAGAACGCGGGCGCCGAAGCCACCGCCGGTGCCGGTGTCGCGACCGGCACCCCGACCGGCACGGGCCGGCGGCGTGGCCGGCCCGCCGAGGGCGCCGTCGTGACCGCCGCCGAGAGCGCGCAGGGCCGGCCGGCGCTGGGCGACACGGTTCCGCCGCAGGGCGTACCCGTCGATGCCGTCGCTGCCCCTGCCCCTGCCCCTGCCCCGATGGGTTCCTCCGTTCCGGCGTCCGCGCTCGCGCTGCCGGCCGTACCGTCCGAGGAACCGCCCGCCCCGCAGCCCACCGGGCGCCGGCGGCGCGCGCTCGCGGCCGCGCAGGAGCGGGCCGCGGCGGCGGAGGCCGGACCGCGCACGCCGTTCGCGCTGCCGCCGGCCGGGGCCGACCGCGGCGCCGACCCGGCCCCCGCCCCGACCCCCGCCCACGGGGCCGCACGGACCCTGCCTGAGGACGACCACACGCCGCCGCAGCCGCATCCGCTGCCCGCCGTGCAGGCACCGCACGCACCGCAGGCAATGCAGGCACCGCAGGTCGTTTCCGCCGCCACCACGAGCGGGACCGGCACCGGATCCGTGCCGCTGCCCCCCGAGGCTCCGGCGGCTTCGGCGGCTCCGGTGCCTTCGGCGGCACCAATGGCTCAGGCGGCACCAATGGCTCCGGCCGCCCCCGCGGCCGCGGCCGTACCCAAGGACGGGACGCAAGGGGGACGCGCGTTCAGCGTGCGGACCCTGGGTCAGGGCGTGCCATTCGTCCAGTCCGCGATGCCGACACCCGCACCGGCCACCTCCACGATGCCGACTCCCGCACCGGCCACCTCCGCGACGCCCACGCCCTCCGGCCGTCGGCGCAAGCTCGGCAACCCGGCGGAGGAGGGCCGGCAGTCGGCACCGGTCCCGGCCGCCTCGGCTCCGGCCCCTGCCGCGAACCCCGTCGCGAACCCGGCCGCGGTGCCGGAGGCCACGGCGAAGGCCCACCCTCCGACGGAGGCCCCGATCCCGGTGCCCGCGGCGACGCCCGCCGGGGCCGCTCCGGTGGTCGAGACGACGCCCCCGCCCGGCATGCCCTCCGTGGCTTCGGCACCCGCCATGTCCTCCGCGCCCGCCGTGCCTTCCGCGGCCAAGCTCGGCCCGACGCCCGCTCCCGAAGGCCGCGCCTACGCCATAGAGGCGCCCGCCGAGGGCTCGGCGGAGGGGCCCGAGCCGCTGGACGGCCCGGGCGGCGCGGTGGAGGTGTCGAACCAGCCGCTGCCGCAGCCCGTCGACGACGAACTGCCCCCGGAGCCGCTGGACAACCCGCGCCGGCTGCTCGTCTGGCCCGCGCCCGACGTGTCCACGCAGCAGGCGCTGAGCGACCGCGGCTACCGGCCGGTGATCGTGCACTCCCGCGAGGAGGTCGACGCGCAGATCGCCGCCTTCCCGGCCGCGCTCTTCGTCGACCCGCTGACCGGTCCCATCACCCGTACCGCGCTGCAGTCGCTGAGGCAGGCGGCGGTCGCCGCCGAGGTGCCGGTGCTGCTCGCGGCCGGGCTCGGACAGGCGACCCGGGAAGCGGCGTACGGCGCCGATCCCGCCGTCCTGCTGAAGGCGCTGGCGCCCCGGGACAGCGAGCAGCACCCGTCCCGCGTGCTGGTCATCGAGGAGAGCGAGGACATCGCGCAGGCGCTCGCGGCGACGCTGGAGCGGCGCGGGATGCAGGTGGCGCGGGCGGCGACCGACACCGAGGCGGTCGCGCTGGCCCAGCAGATGCGGCCGAACCTGGTGGTGATGGACCTGATGCAGGTGCGCCGCCGCCGGGCCGGGATCATCGACTGGCTGCGGGCCAACGGCCAGTTGAACCGCACGCCGCTGGTCGTCTACACGTCCGCCGGCCTCGACGAGGCCGAGCTGCCACGGCTCTCCTCGGGCGAGACGGTGCTCTTCCTCGCCGAGCGCTCGACCAGCGCCGAGGTGCAGGCGAGGATCGTCGACCTGCTCGCGAAGATCGGCACCAACTAGCCCCATCGGGGGGCCGGTTGGCGCCGATCGCCGCGCCACTTGTCAGAGCGCCAGAGCGCCGGAGCGCCGGAGCGCCGGAGCGCCGGAGCGCTGGATCTGAAGCTCTGAAGCTCTGGAACGCCAGGGCCGGAACTCCGGAACGCAAGGCCGGCGCTCTGGAACGCAAGGCCGGAACTCTGGAACGCCAAGGCGGAAGCGCTAGAGCTGGGTGACGTCCAGCTCGCCCTCCGCGTACTGCTTGCGGATCACCTTCTTGTCGAACTTCCCGACGCTCGTCTTCGGGACGCTCGGCACGACCGCCCAGCGCTCCGGGAGCTGCCACTTGGCGATGCCGCCCTCGGCGGCGAGGAAGGCCCGCAGCTCCTCGTAGTCCGCGCTCGCGCCCTCCTTGAGGACGACGGTCGCGAGCGGGCGCTCGCCCCACTTCTCGTCGGGAACGGCGACGACGGCGGCCTCGGCGACGGCCGGGTGGCCCATGAGGGCGTTCTCCAGCTCGACGGAGGAGATCCACTCTCCGCCGGACTTGATGACGTCCTTGGCGCGGTCGGTGAGGGTGAGGAAGCCGTCGGTGCTGATGACGCCGACGTCGCCGGTCTTGAGCCAGCCGTCCTCGCTGAACTTGTCGTCGGGGCGGAACGGTTCGCCGTTCGCGCCGCCGTAGTACGCGCCCGCGATCCAGTTGCCGCGGACCTCCAGCTCGCCCGCCGACTCGCCGTCCCAGGGCAGGATCTCGCCGTCGGGGCCGACCAGGCGGGCCTCGACGCCCGCCGGGAAGCGGCCCTGCGTCACGCGGTACGGCCACTCCTCCTCCGGCGTGAGGCCGGCCGGCGGGTGGGCCATGGTGCCGAGCGGGGAGGTCTCCGTCATGCCCCAGGCGTGGCAGAGGCGGACGCCGAGCCTGTCGTACGCCTCCATGAGCGAGGGCGGACACGCGGCGCCGCCGATGGTCACCTGGGCCATGGAGCTGATGTCACGCGGGTTCGCGGTGACCTCGGCGAGCAGGCCCTGCCAGATGGTGGGGACGGCGGCGGCGTGGGTCGGCTTCTCGCGCTCGATCATCTCGGCGAGCGGAGCAGGCTGGAGGAAACGGTCGGGCATCAGCATGTTGATGCCGGTCATGAAGGTGGCGTGCGGCAGGCCCCAGGCGAGCACGTGGAACTGCGGGACGACGACCAGGGTCGTGTCCCTGTCGTTGAGGCCCATCGACTCCGTCATGTTCACCTGCATGGAGTGCAGGTAGATGGAACGGTGGGAGTAGACGACGCCCTTGGGGTCGCCGGTGGTGCCGGAGGTGTAGCACATGGCGGCCGCGCTGCGCTCGTCGAGCTCGGGCCAGTCGTACGTGGTGGGGCGGCCGGCGATCAGCTCCTCGTACTCGTGCACGCGCGGCGCCACCCCGTCCAGGACGGAACGGTCGCCCGCGCCGGCGACGACGACGTGCTCGACCGTCGGCAGGTGCGGGAGCAGCGGGGCGAGGAGCGGGAGCAGGGAGCCGTTGACGAGGACCACGCGGTCGGCGGCGTGGTTGACGATCCAGGCCAGCTGCTCGGCGGGCAGGCGGAGGTTGAGGGTGTGGACGACCGCGCCCATGGCGGGGATCGCGAAGTACGCCTCGACGTGCTCGGCGTTGTTCCACATGAGGGTGGCGACCCGCTCGTCGGCGGTGACGCCGAGTTCGTCGCGCAGGGCGTTGGCCAGCTGGGCGGCGCGCGCCCCGGCCTCGGCGAACGTGCGGCGCTGCGGCTCGTCCTCTCCGGTCCACGTGGTGATGGTGGACTTCCCGTGGATCGTCATCCCGTGCTTCAGGATGCGGGTCACGGTCAGCGGTACGTCCTGCATGGTGCTGAGCACGGGCGTCCTCCCGAGGGCGCTACGCGGCAGTAGGAATGGCCTGATTCTGCGCGCATACCACGCGGTATGTCACTACCCAGGAGTGCGAATTCGCCAGCGATCACTGGCATAACCGAGGGTAACCCGCATTTGTGCCCCGCCCGGCCCCGTCCTCAACGGACGGGGGACAGCTCCGGATCCTCACGGAGCTTGCCGAGCGCCCGCGACACGGCGCTCTTGACCGTCCCGACGGAGACCCCGAGCACCTCGGCGGTCTGCGCCTCGCTCAGGTCCTCGTAGTACCTGAGGACGACCATCGCGCGCTGACGGTCGGGGAGCTTCATCACCGCGCGCCACATCGCGTCGTGCAGCGCCTGGCGCTCCGCCGGGTCCGGCGCGGGCAGCCCGAGGGGCTCCGGCAGCTCGTCGCAGGCGAACTCGTCGACCTTGCGCTTGCGCCACTGCGACGTACGGGTGTTCAGCAGCGCCCGCCGGACGTAACCGTCCAGGGCACGGTGGTCCTCGATGCGCTCCCAGGCGACGTAGGTCTTGGTGAGCGCCGTCTGGAGCAGGTCCTCCGCGTCCGAGTGGTTCGCGGTCAGCGAGCGCGCGGTGCGCAGGAGGACGGGACCGCGGGCCCGGACGTACGAGGTGAACGACGGGTACGCGGCGTACGGCGCGGGGCCGGAGCCGGAGCGGGTGGCCGTGGCGGCCGTGGATGCGCCGGCACAGACGGGGCCGGAAGGCGGCGGAGTCATGGTTCCACGCTATGAGCGACTCCCCCGCCCCGGATCGGCCCCAGGTCCCGAACCGCACTCCCCCTCAGGTTGTAGGGGTGGGGACCACCGGACCTCCTGAAGGTGGAGCCCGGAGGACGCGAAGTCAGGGTCGGGTGTGGAGAGGAAGGCGGGGGCTGGGCCGGGGCGGGGAGGAGGGCGGAGGCCAGGCGGAGGCCCGGGGGCGTGTGGGAGGAGGGCGCGAGGGGCGGAGGCCCGGGGCGTCCGGAGAGAAGGGCGGGGGCTGGGCGGGGCCCGCAGGCGGAGAGGAGGGCGGGGGCCAGGCGCGGAGAGGAGGGCGGGGGCTGGGCCGGGGCCGGGGGCGGAGAGGAGGGCGGAGGCCAGCGGAGGCCCATAGGCGGAGAGGAGGGCAGGGGCCAGGCGAAGGCCCGGGCGCGGAGAGGAGGGCGGAGGCCAGGCGGAGGGTCGGGGGCGTCACGTGCCGACGCGGGCCACAGGCGCGTCGACGAGGCTGCGGTCGATCACGAGGCGCCTGCCACCGTGGGTCTCGGTGACCTCGCCCGCGTACTGGTGGATCCGGGCGTGCGGTCGCCAGGCGAGCGGGTGCAGCGCACTCTCCGTGTCGAGCGCGGGCTCGCCCCGCCAGCGCGCGAACCAGACCACGGACGGCAGGTCCTTCGTCCCAGCCGACCGCTGCCGCTCCAGCTCCCGGACGCCGCTCTCGGCGCTGCTGTAGAAGCCCGGCAGATAGCCGAGGCGACGGACCTCCCGGTTCCACCCCCGGACGAAGAGCATGGTCGTCGCCACGCACGAGGCGTCGCCCGTCTGGTACGCCTCGATGTCCAGGTAGAGCGGGCTGCCCGCGGCCAACCCGAGCGCCCGGGCCGCCCGCACCGCCTCCCCGGCCTCCTGGGTGCCCTGCCGCCAGGGGCTGCGGCCGATCGCGTACCGCCGCTTGGCCTCGGCGATCACGCACGGCGCCTGCGAACCCACGAACAGCGGCAGCAACCGCCAGCCCTGGGCGTGCACCGACGCCACCCACCCGGCAGTGAGCTCCCGCTGGGTACGGCAGCCCCGGCCCCGGCCCCCGAAGTACACCCCGACGGCCTTGTACGGCGAGGCCCGCCAGGCCCGCATGACGTCGACCGATGGCGCCTCGCACGTGTCGAACGCCCGCCCCGCGAAGTACCGGGGCGCGGGCGCGGCGGCCCGGGCGCGCGCCACGGGGGCGTGCGCGGACGCCGGGGCGTGCGCGGACGCCGGGGCATGCGCGGATGCTGGGGCCTGCGCGGATGCTGGGGCATGCGCGGACGCCGGGGCCTGCGCGGACGCCGGGGCCTGCCCGGGGCCCGGGACGGGCACCGCGGCCGGTGCGCCGTGCGCGGGAGCGGCCAGGAGCACGGCGGCCGCCACGACCGCCGCGACAACGGCCACAACAGCCCGGCCCTGGCCCCCGGAGCGGCCCCGGCCCGAGGGCCCGGTCCCGGTCCCGGTTTCGGTTCCGGTTCCGGTTCCGGTGCGAGATCCGGTCCCGGTGCGAGATTCGGTCCAGGGGCGGCGGCCGGTGGGCCGGATCCAGGCCCCGGTCCGGGGGCCGGTGGGCCAGGTCCCGGGGTCGGTCCAGGCCCGGGGCTGGGTTCCGGTGCGCGGGTCGGTCCAGGGGCGGGTATGGGTACTCGCCCGCGGCCCGGTGGGGCTCCGGGTCTCGGTCCGGGAGCCGGTCCCGGTCTGGCTCCAGGTCTCGGTCCGGGAGCCGGTCCTGGTCGAGCTCCGGGTCTCGGACCGGGGCTCGGTCCAGCTCCGGGTCCCGGCGGCCCAGAGGCTGGTCCAGCTCCGGGTCCCGGCCCAGAGGCTGGTCCAGGTGCGGGCCCCGGTTCGGAGGATCCGGGTCCAAGGGCCGGTCCCGGGCCGAGGGCCGGTCCCGGTCCAAGGGCCGGTCCCGGGCCGAGGGCCGGGCCGAGGCCGACGGGCGGGCTCCGTGGGGCCGGGTCCGGGCCGGGGGTGGGGCGGCGGGGTGTTCCTCATGGCGCGAGTGAAAAGCGCCCCGCCGTGCGCGGCCACCGCTGGGGCCGTGGCCTCAGCCGTCCGTGCCCAGGATCAACCCGGACGTGGGAACCCCGGTGCCCGCCGTGACCAGCGCCCTGGCCGCCCCGGGTATCTGGTTCACGGACGTGCCGCGGACCTGTCTGACCGCCTCCGCGATCCCGTTCATCCCGTGCAGATACGCCTCGCCTAGCTGGCCTCCATGGGTGTTCAGCGGCAGCGCGTCCGCCGCCACGAAGTCGGCCGCCTCGCCCGGTCCGCAGAAGCCGAACTCCTCCAGTTGCATCAGAACGAAGGGCGTGAAGTGGTCGTAGAGGATGCCGACGTCCATCTCCCCCGGCGTGAGCCCCGAGCTCCGCCACAGCTGACGGGCCACCACACCCATCTCCGGCAGGCCGGTCAGGCCGTCCCGGTAGAAGCTGGTCATCGCCTCCTGGTTGCGGCCCGCGCCCTGGGCGGCGGCCACGATCACCGCGGGCGGACGGCGCAGGTCGCGCGCGCGTTCGGTGGAGGTGACGACGATCGCCTGTCCGCCGTCGGTCTCCTGGCAGCAGTCGAGCAGCCGCAGCGGCTCGGCGATCCAGCGCGAGGCGGCGTGGTCGGCGAGGGTGATCGGCTTGCCGTGGAAGTAGGCGGCGGGGTTGGTGGCCGCGTACCGCCGGTCGGTGACGGCGACATGACCGAAGGCCTCCGGCGTGAGCCCGTAGGTGTGGAGGTAGCGCTGGGCGATCATCGCGACCCAGGAGGCCGGCGTGAGCAGCCCGAACGGCAGCTGCCAGCCGAGCGCCGCGCCCTCTGCGGACGGCTCGCGCCGCTGCACCCCGGAGCCGAAGCGACGCCCCGAGCGCTCGTTGAACGCCCGGTAGCAGACGACGACTTCGGCGATGCCGGCGGAGACGGCGAGGGCAGCCTGCTGGACGGTGGCGCAGGCGGCGCCGCCCCCGTAGTGGACACGGGAGAAGAAGGACAGCTCGCCCATGCCGGCCGCCTGGGCGACGGTGATCTCGGGGCTGGTGTCCATGGTGAAGGTGACCAGGCCGTCGACGTCCGCGGGGACGAGACCGGCGTCGTCGAGCGCCGCGTGCACGGCCTCCACGGCGAGGGTGAGCTCGCTGCGGCCGGAGTCCTTGGAGAACTCCGTGGCGCCGATCCCGGCGATGGCGGCCCGCCCGCCGAGGGTGTCCCGGGTGTGCAGGCTCATCGCGGCACCTCCACCGGCAGCTCGACGGTGACGCTGCCCGTCACGTGGTGGCCCAGACGGTTGGCGCCGACCACGCGCACCCGGACCGTGCCGCCCTCGACCTCCGTGACCGTGCCGGTCAAGGTCATGGTGTCTCCCGGGTAGTTGGGGGCGCCGAGCCGGATGGCGACCTTGCGGAGCACGGCGCCGGGGCCGAAGCGGTCGGTGATGTACCGCCCGACCAGGCCGTTGGTGGTGAGGATGTTCATGAAGATGTCCGGGGAGCCCTTCTCCCTGGCCAGCTCGGCGTCGTGGTGCACGTCCTGGTAGTCGCGGGAGGCGACCGCACCGGCGACGATCAGGGTGCGCGTGACCGGGATCGCCAGGGGCGCCAGCTCGTCCCCCGGCCGGATGCCGGGCTCCGGGCCCTTCTTCGCGGCCTCGGACTTCATGCGGGCTCTCCCTTCGCGAGCAGGTCGCCCAGTTCGGCGAGGAGTTCGGTGCCGCAGCCGAGGTACGCGTCGAGCTGGCGGCCCCAGAGGAAGTGCCGGTGGACGGGATGGTCGAGGTCCGCCCCCATGCCACCGTGCAGGTGCTGGCCGGCATGGACGACCCGCTTGCCCGCCTCCGAGGCCCACCAGGCCGCCGTCAGGGCGTGCTCGGCGGCGGGCAGGCCCTGGTCGTACCGCCAGGCCGCCTCGTAGGCGGTGACCCGGATGGCCTCCGTGTCCATGTGTGCGTCGGCGGCACGCAGCTGTACCGCCTGGTTCGAGGACAGCGGCCGCCCGAACTGCTCCCTTTGCGAGGTGTACGCCACCGCGCGGGCCAGCGACCCGGCGCAGACCCCCGCCTGGAGCCCCGCGAAGGCGATCCGGGCGGCGGCGACCACCTCCTCGTACGCCCCGGGGCCGCCGACCGCCTCTCCCGGCGTCCGGTCGAGGACGAGCCGCCCGGCGGACCAGGGAGCGGTGAGCTCGACGTCCGTCGCCGGCCCGGTGTCCTCGGTGCGGACGAGCCACAGGGCCCGCTGCCCGTCCGGTACGAGGACATGGGTGGCGTCCCGCAGCCAGGGCACCCAGGGGACGGTGCCCGTCAGCCGGCCGCCGTCCTCCGCCCGTACCGCCCCTGCCCCGGGAACGGCCGGAAAGGCGCCCGTGACGACCGCCGAACCGTCCCTCAGACCCGGCAGCAGCCGGGCCCGCAGCCCCTCCGTGCCGTGCCGGGCCACGGCGAGGAGTCCGTACACGCAGCTCGCGGTGAAGGGGACCTGGGCCGTCGTGCGGCCCTGCTCCTCGGCGAGCAGGACGAGTCCGAGGAGCCCGGTCTCCTCGACGGCCCCGGGCAGCCCGGCGGCGCACAGGGCCTTCCACAGCTCGGCGTCCGTACCGGTGCCGGCGGCCGCGAGCCGCTCGTGCGTGGCGAGGTCGCCGAAGATGCGCGCGGCGAGCTCCCGGGCGGCCTCCTGCTCCTCGGTCGGCGTGAAGTCCATGTCAGCCCTCCCCGCCCGCGCGGAACACGGGGAGCTCGAGCTCTTCGTCCGCCCGCAGGAACTCCAGCCGGACCGGCATCCCGATCCGCACCTTGTCGTACGGCACCCCGACCACGTTGCTGATCATCCGCACGCCCTCGGCCAGCTCGATCAGCGCGACGGCGTACGGACCGCCCGTGTCCGCGCCGTGGTCGGACACGGTGAACGCCGGGAAGGGCGGGTGGTGCATCACCACGTACGAGTAGACGGTCCCCTCGCCGCTCGCCTCGACGGTGTCCCACTCCCGCGAGCCGCACGCGTTGCATCCCGGCAGCCAGGGGAACCGCAGGGTCGAGCAACCGACACAGCTCTGGATCAGCAGGCGGTGTTCCGCGACGCCCTCCCAGAAGCCTGCGTTGTCGCGGTTGATCACTGGCCTGGGCCGCTTGGGCCGCCCGGGCTCCGGGACCCTCCGCGCGGCCGGCGCGTACTTGAGGACGCGGAACCGATGGGTTCCGGCGAGCAGGCCGCCGGCCCGTACGTCCATGCGGGTCGTGATGAAGTGCCCGGTGCCGAGCTTGGTCGTCTTGCGCGGCGAGACCGACTCGATGACGGCGTCGAAGGTGATCCTGTCGCCGGGCCGCAGCGGCCGCAGGTACTCCTGCTCGCAGTCGGTGGCGACGATCGAGGTGAATCCGGCGTCGTCGAGGAGGGCGGACAGCTCCTCGTACGCCCCGGAGCGGTCCGGATGTCCGGACAGGCCGCCCATGGTCCACGCCTGGAGCATGGTGGGCGGCGCGACGGCGTCGGGCCCCTCGTACGCCGGGTTGGTGTCGCCCATCGCCTCGCACCAGTGCCGGATCATGGGCTCGTTGACCGGGTCCTTGCCGACGGAGGCGTTGGACGTGGACCGCCCCTCGTACGCCTTGAGCCGCTCGTACAGCGGGTCCGCGGGCGTGGCCGTGCCCGTCGCCGCACCGGTCCGCTGGTCCGTACCCGTGGCCGTGGCCGTACCCGTGGCCGCACCCATGCCCGCGCCCCTGCCCGCGCCCGCGCCCGAACCCCTGCCCGCACCCGTGCTCTGCTCCCTGCTCTCCTCCGTGCTCATCGGCGCCCCCTCCCCTTCATGCCGAGCCGCATCGTCGCGACGATCTCGCGCTGCACCTCGCTCACCCCTCCCCCGAAGGTGTTGATCTGGGCGGCCCGGTTCATCCGCTCGAGCTCGCCGCCGTCGAACGCTCCCGGCGACCCCGCTCGGACCAGTCCGGCCCCACCCGCGATCTCTTGACACATTCGGTACACCTCGACCGCCGATTCGGTTCCCGCGAACTTCACTCCGCTCGCGTCCCCCGGCCCCAGCCGACCCGCCCCCACGTCCCCCACCAAACGCCAGTTGAGCAGGCGCGTTGCCGCCAGCCGGGCATGCGCCTCGGCGGCCCGGATCCGTATCCACGGCTCGTCAATCCGACGCCTGCCCGTCACCGGATCGGGTGTACGAGCCGAGTCCAGCGCGGCCGCGTAGAAGTCCTCGGCCTGCATGCCGATCGCGGCGAGCGCGACCCGCTCGTGGTTGAGCTGGTTGGTGATGAGCCCCCAGCCGCCGTGCTCGGGGCCGACGAGGTTGCCGACGGGCACGCGGACGGAGTCGTAGTAGGTGGCCGTGGTGGTCAGGCCGCCGACGGTCTCGATGGGCGTCCACGAGAAGCCCGGCGCGTCGGTGGGGACCAGGACGATCGAGATGCCGCGGTGGCGCGGGGTGCCGGGGTCGGAGTCGGTGCGACAGGCCAGCCAGATCCAGTCGGCGTTCTGGGCGTTGGAGGTGAAGACCTTCTGCCCGTCGATCAGCCAGGAGCCCTCGTCGCGTACGGCCCGGGTACGGAGGGAGGCGAGGTCGGTGCCGGCCTCGGGCTCGCTGTAGCCGATGGCGAACACGGTCTCGCCGCGGAGGATGCGGGGCAGGAAGGAGGCCTTCTGCTCCTCGGTCCCGTACTTCATCAGGGTCGGGCCGACCGTGTTGAGGGTGACCATCGAGACGGGGGCGCCGGCCCGGTAGGCCTCGTCGAAGAAGACGAACTGCTCGTCGGGGCCGCGGCCCTGCCCGCCGTACTCCTCGGGCCAGCCGAGGCCCAGCAGCCCGTCGGCGCCGATGCGGCGCAGCAGGGCACGCTGGGCGGCGGAGTCGGTCGGCGGCGGTGGGCCGTCGGGCATCAGGTCGCGGAAGTACGCGCGGAGCTCGGCGCGCAGCCGTAGCTGCCGTTCGGTCGGGGCGAGGTGCACGGCGACGGCCTCTCGTGAGGAGGACGGGCTTTCCCTGCAAGCATTTCTGACAGGCCGTCAGATTCGGTCAGAGCCGTGACCCGTGTCAAGAACGGCAGCGCGATGAGGCGGCGGTGGGCAGGCGACGGGCGCGCGATGGACGTGCGATGGACGTGTGACGGGCGTGCGACAGGCAGGCGACCCGACGGGAACGGCCCGCGCGGTCGGTACCGAAGTACCGCCGCACGGGCCGTCGTTCACCCCACGATCATCCCCCCGTCGGGCCGGCTACCACCACGGATAGAAGTTGACCACCGCGTTGGACTGGTCGATGTGCGTGAAGGCGGAGCCGTTCACGCTCGCGGTGTTGTTCTGGTTGGAGGCGCCGGAGCCGGTCGCCACCTGCTGCGTGGTGGTGGAGTTGCCACTGTTGTTGCCACCGACACCGCTGCCGATGATCGTGGCGACGCTCGCATTCGATCCGTCGTTCGCGAATCCACCGTTGTCGGCCTGGGCCACCCCCGTGAAGAGCGCGGCGGCGAGGGGCAGGGCGGCGGCAGCGGCGAGAACGCGGGCGGTACGGATGCTTGCCATGTCTGTTCCTCCAGGAACTGAAGCTCTGAACTACTGCGCTGAATGCACTGAACTACTCGTTGAACCAAGGCAGTTGGCCGGCCGCCTCGGTCGCTGTGCTCGACGTCGCAAGATCAGAGTTGCCCACCGAATCCCCGGCGAACCACCCCCTAGCACCCAATTCCCCCTCAAGCATGAAGACAAGTCGATAAACCCCCTCGACCTCATCAAACCCGCAGCTCACAGGAATGGAGGCCCGAAGAAGCCAGGAGGCCGGGCACGGCAAGAGGGGAAGCGTTTCGGCAGCTTTTCAGCCAATCCGCCCTTCCGCTCACCCCCACCCTCCCCCTCTTCCTTTTATCGAACTTACGTACGAAAATAAATCCATGACCGCCTCTGCCCGGCAGACCACCGCTCTGACCCACGCCCTGGCCGTCGCCCACGCCCTTTCCGCCGCGGAGCGCGGGCTCCCCGTCATTCCCCTGTCCCGCACGAAGCTCCCGGCCCTCCGCTCACCGCACCGGGCGGCGCGCGGCGCCAGGAGCGGCGAGGGCGGCGGCGAGCGCCTGCCGGTCCCCTGCCGCGGGGAGTGCGGCCTGCCCGGTCACGGCGTGTACGACGCGACCACCGACCCGGCCGCCGTACGAGCCCTGTTCGCCGCCGCTCCCTGGGCCACGGGCTACGGCATCGCCTGCGGCCGGCCGCCGCACCGCCTCATCGGCGTGGACCTGGACGTACGGGCCGAGGCCGACTGCGCGGCGGCGCTCGACGGCGTGGCCGCGCTCGACGCCCTGGCGCGCCACCATCGGTTCACCGTCCCGCCGACCGTCACGGTCCTCACCCCCGGCGGCGGCCGCCACCTCTGGCTGACCGGCCCGCCCGACACCGTGATCCCGAACTCGGCGAGCCGGCTGGCCCCCGGCGTCGACATCCGCGGCGCGGGCGGCTACCTGGTCGGCCCCGGCTCCGTGACCCCGCGGGGCACCTACCGCCTCGCCCCCGGCACGGCCGACCTCTCTCCGGCCCCCTGCCCCGCGGCCCTGCTGCCCCTGCTGGCCCCGCCCGACCCGCCGCGGGACCCCGGACCGGACAGGCCGACCGGCCCGTCCGACGGCGGGCAGGGCCTGGTCCGCTTCGTCGAGGCCGCTCCTCGCGGCCAGCGCAACACCCGCCTCTTCTGGGCCGCCTGCCGCGCCTACGAAACCGGTCTCGCCCCCACCCTCCTGCCCCGCCTCACCGAAGCCGCCTTGAGCGCGGGCCTGCCGGCGCCGGAGATCCACGCCACGTTCGCCTCGGCAGCCACGATCACCGCACGGTCGGGCTTCCCCGGCACCCGGCAGAACGGCCCCGGACCCGTGTGACCGACCCCCGGACGTCCGAGGCGGCAACCGCGAGACGACGCAGACGCCCCGTCAGACCCGTGGTCCTACGAGGCGGTGCGCGGCGTGCTCCATAGGCGCCTACTTGATGTTCAGCGAGACCTCGTCGCCCTCGGTGAGGTTGTCGTAGGGGACTGCCCTCTCGAACGTCTGGGCCTTCTTCCCCGGTGCCTTGCACGTGACTTCGACCGTGAGACTGAACGGCGAGTCCAGCGGGACATCGAGGGTGAGGGGACCGTAGGTCGCCCTGCGGTCGGTCGGGTTGTTGGTGCGACCCGACGCATCGTCCTCACCGCTGTCCAGCGATACCCGGGTGGGGACGGACGTGTTGGGGGTCGGGAATGCGGTCTTGCAGGTCACCTTCCCCTTGAAGGACACCGAGCCGACTGGTGGCGCTGCCGAGGCCGGACCGGCCGCCAGGAGGCCGCCGACCAGCACCGCGGTGAGGACCGAGGCCATGGAGATGCGGGACGTGCGCATAGACATGGGAGCACCTGCTCGTTGGCGTACGAGTAGTTCCGTGGGGACGCCCCTAGCGCTGACATGACAGCCAGGATCGGGTGCCGATTTCGCGGGGCTGTCCGTGAACCGGGCCGGGGTTCAGCTGCTGCGGCGCTTTGACCAGCTCATTCAGCAGCCTCCAGGCCCTTCACCCACTACGTTCCCCCAACGCCTCCCGGCTCGCAACCGGAACGGATTCCCCTGATACGCACGGAGGGCGGTCCCGAATTCCTGGTACTGCGCTCCGACTTGGCGCTTCAAGAGGCCCGTCGAGGGTCCCGTGCCCGTGCCCCGAGGCCCGCCCGCTGGCCGCATCCGCCTACGACACCTGCCTGGCCGCCTTCGGCCCGGACGACATCCGCACCAATGATGCGCGGACGCTGCTCGCCCGCATCGACCGCACCTGAGCAGCCACGCCGCGCCAGCGCGCCGCCTGAGCACAGAGGGCGGCCCCCGGATCCCGGGGACCGCCCTCTGACCTGCTGCTTCTCTGACCTGCCTGCGGTGGGTGTGGGATTTGAACCCACGGAGACATCGCTGCCTCGACGGTTTTCAAGACCGTTCCCTTAGGCCGCTCGGGCAACCCACCCTCACCCCACGCCGCCTGGCGCGGAGCGGCTACAGCCTACCGGCTCGCGGGCACCGGTCGTATGGCTGCCGTAAGGGCCCGGGTGCCGTGCGGGTGGTCAGTTGTCGCCGGTGCGTTCGCCGAGGGTGACCGTCGTCGTGGCGGGCTTGCCGTCGCGCTCGTAGGTGATCTTGACGGAGTCGCCGGGCTCGTGGGTCCAGATCTCGCTGATCAAGGTCGGGCCGCTGTCGATCTGGCGGTCGTCGAAGGCGGTGATCACGTCGCCCGGCTTCAGGCCGGCCTTGGCAGCGGGGCCGTTCGGGGTGATGGAAGGGGTGCCGCCGGTGCCCTGGTCGGCGATGGTCGCGCCCTCGCCACGGTCCTGCATGTTCACGACCGCGCCGATGACCGGGTAGACCGGCTTGCCCGTCTTGATCAGCTGCTCGGCGACGTTCTTGGCCTGGTTGACCGGGATCGCGAAGCCGAGGCCGATCGAGCCCGCCTGGGACTGGCCGAAGCCGCTGCCCGCCGACTGGATCGCCGAGTTGATGCCGATCACGGCGCCGCTCGCGTCGAGCAGCGGGCCGCCGGAGTTGCCCGGGTTGATCGACGCGTCCGTCTGCAGGGCGCTCATGTACGAGTTCTTGCCGCCGGAGCCGTCGCCCGAGGCGACCGGGCGGTTCTTGGCGCTGATGATGCCGGTGGTGACCGTGTTCGACAGGCCGAAGGGCGCGCCGATCGCGATGGTCGAGTCGCCGACGGCGACCTTGTCGGAGTCGCCGAGAGGCAGCGGCACGAGGTTCGAGGGCGCGTTCTTCAGCTTCAGGACGGCCACGTCGTAGCCCTCGGCGCGGCCGACGACCTCGGCGTCGTACGTCTTGCCGTTGGAGAAGGTCGCGGAGAGCGTGCCGCCGTCCGCCGCCGACGCCACCACGTGGTTGTTGGTGACGATGTGGCCTTCCTTGTCGTAGACGAAGCCGGTGCCCGTGCCACCCTCGCCGTCCGTGCCGCCGGACTTCGCCTGGATGGTGACCACGCTGGGGAGCGCCTTGCCGGCGACCGCCGCGACCGTGCCCGGGTCGCGCTTGAAGGAGGAGGGCGCGTCGCCCGAGGAGACCGTGGTCGAGCTCCCGGAGTCGCCGTCGCGCTGGGACGCCGCCCAGTAGCCGATGCCACCGCCGACACCGCCGGCGACCAGGGCCGCGACGAGGACGGCCGCGACCAGACCTCCGGTGCGCTTGCGCGGGGCCTCCGGGACTGGCGGAACGGGCGCGCCCCAGGACGGGGTCACGGGCGGGGCGGGCGGCCATCCACTGGCAGCCGCCGCCGTGGCGGTCGCCGGCTCCTGGACCGCCGTGACCGGTTCCTGGACCGCCGTGACCGGCTCGGCGGTCCTCGGCTCCCGGACCGCCGGGATCGGCTCCGTCGTCGGTTCCGTCACCGGCTTCGCGGACGACTGCTCGCCCTGCGCGGGCTGCGCCGGAGGCGCGGACGGCGGGCTGGCAGGCGCGGGCGGGGCGGCCGGAGGCGTGGAAGGAGTGGACGGGGCACTCTGGTCCGCCGGAACCGCCGCGCCCTCGTTCTCGGTGCTCACAGCTCTCTCCTCGCTCACTGTCCGACCGTCGCACGGATTGCACGGTCGCTGCGGTCAGCTTTTCCCACAGCACGTCAGGCCACTGTAAGCCGGAGCTGTGCGTCCGCACCCTCTATCTTTATATGCGGCCATAACGGACACCCGTACCATGACGCGGTGACCCACGCACCGCAGCAGCCGAGCCGCCGAGCCTCCGTCCAGGTGGTCGCCCACCGCGGCGCCTCCGAGGACGCCCCCGAGCACACCCTGGCCGCCTACGTGAAGGCCATCGAGGACGGCGCCGACGCCCTGGAATGCGACGTCCGGCTCACCGCCGACGGCCACCTGGTCTGCGTCCACGACCGCCGCGTCAACCGCACCTCCAATGGCAAGGGCGCCGTCTCCGCCCTGGAGCTCGCGGACCTCGCCGCGCTCGACTTCGGCACCTGGAAGGGACGCGACGAGGCCGGCGAGAGCCCGGACTGGGGCGACCCCGGTGCCACCTCCGTCCTCACCCTGGAGCGCCTCCTGGAGCTGGTCTCCGACGCGGGCCGGCGCATAGAACTGGCCATCGAGACCAAGCACCCCACCCGGTGGGCCGGGCAGGTGGAGGAGAAGCTGCTGCAGCTCCTCGACCGTTTCGGACTCGCCGAGCCGGCCGCGCCCGAGGAATCGCCGGTCCGCGTCATGAGCTTCTCGGCCCGCTCGCTGTACCGCATCGCGAAGGCCGCACCGACCCTGCCCACGGTCTCGCTCTCCCAGTTCGTCTCGCCGCGGCTGCGCGACGGACGGCTTCCGGCCGGCTCGCGGATCGCCGGTCCCTCGATCCGGATCGTGCGCCACCACCCCGCCGTGATCCTGCGGCTCCAGAAGGCCGGCCACCAGGTCCACGTCTGGACCGTCGACGAGCCGGAGGACGTCGAGCTGTGCGAGCGGCTCGGCGTGGACGCGATCATCACGAACCGGCCGAAGCAGGTCCTGTCCCAGTTGGGCCGCCTCTAAAGGACCCGCTGGAGGCCCATTGGAGGCCCCATTAAAGGCCACGGAGGCCCACTGGAGCCCGTGCCCACGCCTCTCCAATTGGAGCCCGGTCACCCCTTTTGCACCGGTCGTCACAGGCGTGCGGGGTGTGCACCGGCGCGTTCGGGACGTACGCGATCGTCACGAGTGCGTCACCGGAGGCGTACTGGCCGGTTTCCGGTCCAGGCCATTGGGGCATTCACCTCGTGGCGTGGGGCAAAGGAGGTCTCGGGGGTGGCGTTGGTGGTGGCACAGGAGGTGCCCACGTCGTCGAGCATGGCCGTTCCCCATGGCCCTGCGGGCGTGGGTGAGGCACGGCACCGGATGCGGGAGCAGTTGAGCCGCAGCGGAATGGCCGAATCGGTCGTCGACGACGCGGTACTGATCCTTTCCGAACTGCTGAGCAATGCCTGTCGGCACGGCAGACCGCTGGGCTGTGCGGACAGGGGTGACGGTGACGTACGGGCGGCCTGGAGCATCGACCGCTCGGGCGGACTCATGGTGGAGGTGACGGACGGCGGCGGTCCCACCCGCCCTGTTCCGGCCACACCGTCGGTCACGGCGCGCGGCGGCCGCGGGCTGAACATCATCAGCGCGCTCGCCCAGGACTGGGGCGTACGGGACAGCGCGACCGGCGAGGTCACGGTCTGGGTGCAGGTCACCGGCGGCCATCGCCGCGAGGACTTCGCGGCCCGGGTCGGCAGCGGCTCCGGACTCGCCTTCCTGGACGCGTACGACGAGCTGGAGTGAGGGTGACCGGGCGGGGCGCCGGGCGGCGCCTCCCCGCGACCGGCACCCCTGAAGGACGCGGCACCGGCATCCCTGAAGGAAGGGGCACCCACTCCCCGAGGAAGTGACACCGGCGCTCCTGAAGGAAGCGGCACCCACTCTTCCCCAGGAGATGGCACCGGCACTCCCCAAGGAAGTGGCACCGGCACTCCCTGAGGAAGTGGTCCGGCATACCCGCGTGTGGGACCGCGTACGGCTAGGCTCGCGCCCGAGACAGCACCGCCGCGATCGGGAGAAAGCCACACCATGGCCAAGAAGCGCCCCCAGACGAAGCCCGCGAAGGCCGGCACCACCGGCCAGGCACAGGTCACGAACGGGGAGATCCCGGTCGTCGGCGCGCGCGAGCCCTGCCCGTGCGGTTCGGGCCGCCGCTACAAGGCGTGTCACGGCCGGGCCGCCTCGCACGCGGTGACCGAGCTCGTGCAGCGTCCCTTCGAGGGCCTGCCGGGCGAGTGCGACTGGGTCGCGCTGCGCGAGCTGGTGCCCGCCGCGACCGTGCCGCTCACCCTCAAGGGCGGGCTGCCCGAGGGCGTGCCGTCCGTGACCCTCGCGACCGTGCTGCCGATGGCCTGGCCGGCGCTGCGCCGCGACGACGGCTCCGTGCTCGTCGCGCTGCAGAACGACTCCTCGTCCGGTGACCTGGCCCGCGACCTGGCCGACACCCTGGAGCGCGCGCTGGTCGCCGAGCCCGGCACTCCGGTCGCCGCCCGTCGCGTACCGGCGGAGGGTCCGCGACTTCAGGATCTGCTCGACGCGGACAGCGATTTTTCGCCGGTCGTGCACTCGGGATTCGAATTCTGGATTCCGGAGTCCGCGGACAATTCCAACCCGGAGGTCACCGCCTCCCTGGAGCGCGCGAACGCCGCCGCGATCCCCACCGTGAAGCTCGCCGGTGTGGACTCGTCGTACTGGTGCGAGACGCCGGACAAGAACCACCTGCGCTGGGTCATGCCGCACCCGGAGGAGAAGCTGCTCGACGCGCTCGCCCGGCTGCAGGCCGCCGGCACCTCCTCGCTCGGCCCCGACACCCGCCTCGTCGGCTCCTTCCGGGCCCACGGGCTCATGGTCCCGGTGTGGGACCTGCCGACCTCGATGACCGCCGAGGACTGCGAGAAGCCGGCCGCCGAGTTCGCCGAGCGCCTTGCCGCGGCGCTCGACTCGGACGCCCCGCTCACCCCGGAGGAGCGCCGTGCGCGCGGCGGCCTCACCAACCGCCAGGTGACGCTCAGCTGATACCCGGGGTGGTATCCGTGACTGACAGACCGACCAGTCGGTGACGTCCGCCACAAGACCCCCCTCGGAAGGGCTAAATCCCTGTCCGAATAACCGAGATCGAATTTGCGAACGGCAGATCTCTTGTTACCGTTCTGGAAGCCCGGTCGCTGGTGCATCCCCCGTCGCCAGCGATCGGGCGTTCTCATGTCCGGGATCCTGCCCGGGGGACGGGCGCGCGCTCGTCACGGAATCCTGGATTCCGCGCTCCCGGCTCAACTGCCGCCCGGATCCGCCACGTTGCTTCCCGAGCGCAGCAGCAGCGGCGTGTTGCCGCCCTCTCCCGCTCCGGCGAATTCCGCGACCGCCGTATAAGCGTCGACTCCGCCCCGCACGGGTTCCCTCGGCGTCTCGCACGTGCCCGGTTCGTCCCGCGCCTCGACAGCGCACCGCACCTGTACGGTCCGCCCGCCGGGCGCCATCAGGGTGAGTACGGCGTCGAGCTCCTGCCCCGTCCTGTTGCGGTAGTACGTACGGGCCCAGGTGTCGGCGCCCTCCGTCACCACACAGGTCTGCGCCTCGACCCCGTCGGGAGAGGCGAGTTCGGGTCCGCAGCGCGTGGCGGAAGGCGGCTCCCCGGAGTCGGACTCGGCGTCCGGCCCCGCATCCGGGACGGCATCCGGAGCGGCGTCCGGCGCGGTACCGGCGGCGGAGTCACGGACGGGCCCGAGGCCCAGCTCCGGGATCAGCCCGTTCCCCTTCGCGTCCCCGGCGTCCCCGGTGCCGCTGCCCGACCCGGTCGAGCCCCGTGCCGGGCCTCCCGCGGGGCCGGCCGACGCGGCGATCGGCACCAGAACGGCGACCAGCACGGCGGCACCGAGCCCCAGTCCACGAAGCTGTGCCGGACTCATGCGCCCCATACGTCGGCTCACCTGCTTCTCGGGAACGGACCCAACGGGAACGGATCCTCCCCGCGAAGATATCCGCGGCCGGCGGGCTCCCGGCCGGCCGCGCGCCCGTTTCGCCTGGATGCCGGGGCGTTCCACACCCGTTCGGGTGAACCCGGCGCCCGGCGCCCGAGTCCTCGGTCGGCAGGCGCCCGCTCTCAGTACGCGAGCCTGCTACCGCCGCCCGGCATGCTCGTGCTCGCCTCGACCAGGGCGTCCACGACCGCCTCGACGTCCGGCAGCCACGGTCGCGCCGAGCCCTCCAGCGGCGCCCGCTCCCAGCGGACCTGTCCGGTGCCGGTGGTCGAGGGCGGCAGCGGCAGATAGCCGCCGTCGCCGTGGAAGCGCAGCGAACTGGGCACGCAGTCCTTCGCGTACAGCAGCTCGCCGAGCCGTTCGAGGCCGTACGGGGCGACGAGGATCGCCCAGCGGGTGGGCGTGGCGACGACCGGCCCGAGCCGCATGCCCAGCGCGTCGAGCGCGGTCAGCGCGTGGGCGCCGGCGACGGCCGGCAGGCTGACCGCGCAGGGGGCGCGGCCGCCGGTGGCGAGGAGGACCGGGGCCTCGGGGCGGCGGCTCCACCACCACCGGATCATGCGGGCGTCGGTGGTGGCCGCGAGCAGGCCCGGGTCGAAGGGGTGCGCGCCGGGCACGACGCACTGGGGATCGGGACAGGCGCAGCCCACGACGGCGGGCAGCGGCTCGACCCCGGTACCCCGCCGGGACCCGGACGTCGTGGGACCCGTGGACCTCGTCGACCTCATGACCGTCCTGGACGTCATGGCGGCCCACAGGCCCGTCGTCGACAGTCCCGTCGTCCACGGGCCGGCCGCCCACCACGGCGTCCTGCGGCGGCCGGTCTCACCCACGCCCGCGCCCGTCTCGCCCGTCTCCGCGCCGGCACCGGCCTCCGCACCGGCTCTCGCCGCGGTGCGCGCGGCGCCGGCCGGCGACTTCGCGGCCGACGCGCCGCTCACCCGCACGCCCACGCCGGGCAGGACCGGCCATTCCCACTCCGTGGCGTACAGGAGCGCCGCTCCGAGCCGGTCATCCGGCGTGGGCGCCGCGGGCGCCGTGCGCGCCCCGCGTGCGCCACCTGTCACGCGCGCTGCCGGCGTCCGGCGCTCCGCGCCCCGAACGTCTGCCGCGTCGGCCGCGTCGGCGGCGTCCGCCGTGCCCACCAGGTCCGACACGCCCGCCGGGCCCCCGCGCCTGCCGCGCCCGAACCGGAGCCTGCGTCGCCTTCCGAGGATCTCGCGCATGAGCGCTCGTTCCTTTCCGTTGAACGCCGAATCCACATCACACCACGTGCACATCACAGCACGTACACATGTCTTCACCGTGCGTATCACTCGCGCCTCAGCGCATACGAGCCGCGCCCGGACTCGGCGGGCGCTCTCGGCGGGCGTTCCAGGCGGCGATCCTGCCGGAACACGTTCCCCGCCACTCGGGGTAGGGGTGCGGCCTGCGGTGATGAGGACGCTCGGGTTCCGCGTCCGTATTCAGGGGCGTCTCCAACTGCCCCTGCCCGTCACCGATTACGTACCCGTCACGCTCAAAATGACGCGCTTTCAAACGACGCCAGTCGACCGCAAATGGTGCACACCGGGGGTAATTTTCGGCCAACTTCCCCTAGTCTTCAACCCTCTCGCCGCATCTCACGGACACCAGAAGTCCCATGGTGACAATGCTGGACATCGATCCACATGTGCGTGTAGATGTGGATCGATGGATAGCGGCGCAGAATGACTTGGGGGTTTGCGATGCTATTGCATGAAACGCGCAGGTCGGAAAGCCGAGTGCGATGAGTACCCCACGTGCGCCGAAAGTGGCCGGAATCGATTCCACTGTTCCTTCTCCCCCGCACACTGCGGCCGCGATCGGCGCGCCGCTCTCCGCGATGTCCGCCGCGGTGTCGGCGGCCTCCGGTCCCTCCGGCGGCCCGCTCCAGGACCGCCTCGCCGGCTGGGTCTCCGACCTCACCCTGCTCCACGAACTCACCGAGTCCCTGATCAGGGCCGGCTCGCTCGACGGCGCGCTGCACGAGGTGCTGCGCGCCGGCGCCGCCCTCGTCGGGGCCCGCCGCGGCATGGCCGTCCTCGAACCCGCCGACGGCCTCGGCCCGGCGCTCACCGTCGGTCTCGGTCTCGCCCACGCCGAACTCGGCACCATCGAGACCGTGCCCCGCAGCGTCACCTCGTACGGCCGGATCCTCGACGGCCTCGATCCGCTCCCCGAGGGCGCCCTGCCCCGCCCCGTCGCGATCCCCGACCTGCGCGGCGAGGAGGACCTCGATCCGCGCCACCGCGAGGTCGCCGCCCGCCTCGGCTACGCCGCCAGCTACGCCCTGCCGCTCGCCACCGAGGAAGCCGGAAAGCTCGGCGCCCTCGTCTGGCTGTACGACGAGCCGGCCGAGCCCGCCGAACGCCAGCGCCACCTCGTCGGCCTCTACGGCCGCTTCGCCACCGAGCACCTCGCCCGCCTCCTGGAGGTCGAGCGCGCCCGGGTCCGGCTCGCCACCGTCTCCGAGGAGCTGCTGCCCAGCCGACTGCCCCGGGTCCCCGGCGTCCAGCTCGCCGCCCGGCACCACACCGTTCCCCAGGGCGGCGGCGACTGGTACGACGCGCTGCCGCTGCCCGAGGGCGCCCTCGGCCTCGCCGTCGGCTCCGTCACGGGGAGCGGGCCGAGCGCCCTGGCCGCCATGGGACGGCTGCGGGCCTCGCTCCGCGCGTACGCCGTCATGGAGGGCGAGGACCCGGTCGCCGTCCTCTCCGACCTCGAACTGCTGCTCCGCCTCACCGAGCCCGCGCGCTCGGCCACCGCGCTCTTCGCCTACTGCGAGCCGGCCGCGCGCCGGATCGTGCTGGCCGGGGCCGGTCACACGCCGCCGCTGGTCGTCGGCGAGCACCGCACCGAGTACGTGGAGACCTCGCTGTCCGCGCCCCTGGGCATGCTGTCCTGCTGGGAGGCGCCCAGCGTCGAGCTGTCGCCCGCGCCGGGAGAAACGGTGCTGCTCTACACCGACGGGCTGCTCCGGCGCACCGGCGACGCCATGGACCGGGCCTTCGCCCGGCTGCACGCCGCCGCGTCGAGCGTGCCGAAGGCGGACCGGGCCGATCCGGGCGCGGTCGCCGACCACGTCCTGCGGACCGTGCTCCCGGAAGGTCTCGACGCCCCGGCCGCCGACGGCGAGGACGTGGTGCTGCTGGCCGCCCGCTTCGAGTGAGCCCGTTCCGGCCGCCCGCTTCGAGGCATCCCGCTTCGAGGCGCGTCCGCTTCGGGGCATCCCGCTTCGAGTGCGCCCCTTCCGCGGCCACCCGCTTCGAGGCGCGTCCGCTACGAGTGAGGATGCTCACCACCGGGCACGGGTGACCCACCGGTAATGGGTCTTCCGCCTCTGGGACCCTTCCGCACGACCGTACGATGGTGAAGGTTCAGTGTCGTACCACTGTCGTACCCACAAGGAGGCAGACCCGTGGCCGAGGAGCTCACGCCGGAGAACCCGGAGACCCCGGAGGATTCCGAAGAGCAGCCGATCAAGCAGCGCAAGAACGGCCTTTACCAGGGCGTCTCCGACGAGCTCGCCGAGAACATGAAGTCCGGCTGGGCCGACACCGAGCTGCACGGCCTCGAGCCGATCGCGCAGGCCGCGCAGACCGCCGCCCGGCGTGCCGCGCTCTCCGCGCGCTTCCCGGGCGAGCGCCTGGTGGTCCCGGCCGGCAAGCTGAAGACCCGGTCGAACGACACCGAGTACGCCTTCCGCGCCTCCACCGAGTACGCGTACCTCACCGGCGACCAGACGCAGGACGGCGTGCTCGTCCTGGAGCCGGTCAAGGACGGCCACAAGGCCACGGTCTACCTGCTGCCGCGCTCGAACCGCGAGAACGGCGAGTTCTGGCTCGACGGCCAGGGCGAGCTGTGGGTCGGCCGCCGCCACTCCCTCGCCGAGGCGGAGCAGCTGCTCGGCATCCCGGCGAAGGACGTCCGCGAGCTGCCCGAGTGGCTCAAGGAGGCCACCGGCCCGGTCCGCAACGTCCGCGGCCACGACGCCGGCATCGAGTCCGCGCTCGTCGACAAGGTCACCGCCGAGCGCGACGAGGAGCTGCGGGTCTTCCTCTCCGAGGCCCGCCTCGTGAAGGACGACTTCGAGATCGCCGAGCTGCAGAAGGCCTGCGACGCGACCGCCCGCGGCTTCGAGGACGTCGTCAGGGTCCTCGACAAGGCCGAGGCGACCAGCGAGCGCTACATCGAGGGCACCTTCTTCCTGCGTGCCCGCGTCGAGGGCAACGACGTCGGCTACGGCACCATCGCCGCCGCCGGTCCGCACGCCTGCACCCTGCACTGGGTCCGCAACGACGGCCCGGTCCGCTCCGGCGACCTGCTGCTGCTCGACGCCGGCGTGGAGACCACCGAGCTCTACACCGCCGACGTCACCCGCACCCTGCCGGTCAACGGCCGGTTCACGGACGTCCAGCGCAAGATCTACGACGCTGTGTACGAGGCGCAGGAGGCCGGCATCGCCGCGGTGAAGCCGGGCGCCGCCTACCGCGACTTCCACGACGCCGCCCAGCGCGTGCTCGCCGAGAAGCTCGTCGAGTGGGGCCTGGTCGAGGGCCCGGTGGACCGGGTCCTGGAGCTCGGTCTGCAGCGCCGCTGGACTCTGCACGGCACCGGCCACATGCTCGGCATGGACGTCCACGACTGCGCCGCCGCGCGCACAGAGGCGTACGTCGACACGACCCTGGAGCCGGGCATGTGCCTGACCGTGGAGCCCGGGCTCTACTTCCAGGCCGACGACCTGACCGTGCCGGAGGAGTACCGGGGCATCGGCGTCCGGATCGAGGACGACATCCTCGTCACGGAGGACGGCAACCGGAACCTCTCGGAGGCGCTGCCGCGCCGTTCCGACGAGGTCGAGGCGTGGATGGCCGGCCTGAAGGGCTGATCTCGCGCACCTCGTGAAGGGCCCCCGCCGACCGGAGTCGGCGGGGGCCCTTCACGTGTCGGCTAGGTGAGCGCCAGCGGCGCGTCCGGGCGCCACTTGATGATCTTGTCGAAGCTGACGAGCGCGCCGCCCCGTCCCGTGCGTCCGAAGTGGACGTGGTCGGCGAGCTCCTCGATCAGCCGGAGCCCGCGCCCGTTCTCGGCCTCGTCGGCCGCCACGGCCCGCTGCCCCGCCGGGGCCGCCGAGAATCCGGGGCCCGAGTCGGCCACTTCGATGCGACAGGTCTCGCCGTCGAGATAGGCGGTGACGCGGTACGCCTCCGAGACCGGGCCGCCGCGGCCGGCGACGGCACCGCCGTGTTCGACCGCGTTGGCGCAGGCCTCCGTGAGGGCCACCGACAGCTCGTACGAGACGTCCGGGTCGACCCCCGCCGTCTCCATCGTGCCGAGCAGCAGCCGCCGGGCGAGCGGGACGCTCGCGGCCTCGCGCCGCAGATGCAGGGACCACCAGATGCTCATGCTTCAGCCTCCTGGCTGCGGCTCGACATGCTGCGGCACGACATACCGATACGTATTGCCGTGCCGCGTGGTCCATAAGCCCCCTGGGAGGGCAACAGCCCCCGTTCGGCGGATGCGCGATCCAGGACGCCGGTGTATGTCGGCCCCGTGGGCCGGTATACGACGGCCCGTGCGCCGCGGTACCCCGGCCCCGTGCGCTGCGGTCCCCCGGCCCCGCGGGCCGGTGTATGTCGGTCGGAAGGGCCCCAAGAGCGACCTTCCGGACCTGCCGTATGGGAGGGGTGGGGCTGGTGCGATGATGGGCCCGCCATGTCTGCCCCCGCGCTCGCGCCACGCCTGCTGAGGGCCGCGGTGTTCACCGCGGTCTGCGTCGTGCTGTCCGCGCTCGGCCACGCCCTGGCCGCCTGCGCGGGGATCGCCGCGTGGTCGCTGGTCGCCGGGTTCCTCGGCGTCTTCGGGATCACGGTGCTGTTCGCCGACCGCGAGCGCTCGCTGCCCGCGATCGTCGGCGCGCTGACGGTCGGACAGCTCGGCCTGCACGCCCTGTTCGGGCTCGGCCAGCGCCGGGTCGTCGTGGGGCCGCAGGGCGACGACACCCTGCTCCGGCTCGCCGCCAAGCTGGTCTGCGGCGGAACCTCCGCGCTGAATCCGGCCGACGCGGCCCGGATCGTCCGTGACGCCGGGCTCGCGCCCGCGGCCGTCGGCGCGGCCGGGACCACCGCCGGTTCCGGGGTGCACGAGCACCTCGGCGGCGCGGCCGGCATGGCGGGCGCGACGGACGCGGCGACCGCGACCGCCCGCGCCGCCGAACTGGTGCCGAGCCTGCCGATGCTGCTCGGCCACCTGCTGGCCGCGCTCGCGACCGGCTGGCTGCTGCGCCGGGGCGACCTCGCCCTCGGCCGGCTCGTGGCGCTGTCCGCGCAGGGTGCCGTCGAGCTCGCCGAGTGCGCGCTCGTCCGCGCGCTGCGCGCCGCGCTCTCGCTCGTACGGACCCTGCTCGCCGGTCTGCCGGGCGCTCCGGCCACCGGGCCGCGCGGGCCCGCCCGTACGGCCGACTCCTCGCCGCCGCCGGTGGCCGAGGCACTTCAGCACACGGTGATCAGGCGCGGCCCGCCGGCCGTCTCCTGCGTCCTCGCAGCCTGACGCGGACCGCTCCTCTGGGCGGCTCCGCGGCCGTCCGCGCCTGCCCACCCGCCGACACCGTCGCCGCCGAGACCCGTCACCACGTCCCGTAGCCGGGACCGCCGGACTCCGGCCAGGACCTCCGGCCAGGAACCGTCACCACGTCCCGTGGCCGCGGCCCCGGCCGGGAGCTCCGGCCGGGACCCGTCGTCCGGAACGTGTCTCCCGACGCCCGTCGCCGCCGGCGTGAGCACGCGCGGACCGCTCCGCACCCGTCTCGCGGATGTCTTCCGCATCGCCTCTCCGAGCTGGAGTGTCTTCTGCCATGAGCGTTTCCCGTACGCACCTGTCCCGTACGTTCCTGTCCCGCGCCGCCCTCGCCGGCGGTGTCGCCGTCTCCTCCGTGCTGCTGCTCTCCGGCACCGCCTTCGCCCACGTGAGCGTGCAGCCGCAGGGCGAGGCCGCCAAGGGCGGTTACGCCACCGTCAACGTGAAGGTGCCGAACGAGCGCGACAACGCCTCCACCGTCAAGGTCGAGGTGAACTTCCCGACCGACCACCCGCTGGCCTCCGTGATGCCGCAGCCGGTGCCCGGCTGGAAGGTCGAGGTCACCAAGGCCAAGCTCGCCAAGCCGCTGGAGCTGCACGGCAAGAAGATCAACGAGGCCGTCGCCAAGGTCACCTGGACCGCCGACGGTTCGAAGATCGGCCCCGGCCAGTTCCAGCAGTTCCCGCTCTCCCTCGGGCAGCTGCCCGAGGACACCGACCGGCTCGTCCTCAAGGCGATCCAGACCTACGACAACAACGAGGTCGTGCGCTGGATCGAGGAGCCCAAGGAAGGCGCGGCCGAGCCCGAGAACCCGGCGCCCGTCCTGAAGCTGGCCGCCGCGACCGGCGACCACCACGGCGGCGGCGCCACGCCCGCCGCCGACGGCAAGGCCGCCGACAAGGCCGGCCACCACGACAGGGGCGGCGCGCACGAGGAGGCCGCCGGATCGACCGACACGGCGGCCCGGGTGCTCGGGGTGATCGGCATCCTCGTGGGTGTCGCCGGAATCGCCTTCGGCGTCCTGGCCGGGCGCCGCCGCTCGGCCTGACGGCCGTCCCCTCACCGAAAGAAACACCATGTCCGACAAGAAGACAGCTGTTCAGACCTCCGGTGCCGAGGGCGGGAAGGACGGCGGCCGCCCCGGCCGCCGGGCCCCGCTGGTCATCGCCACGGCGGCCATCGTCGCGGCGATCGGCGTCACGGCCGCCGTCGGCCTCGGCGGCGGGGACGGCGACACGTCCGGCCCGAAGAGCGCGGTCGCCGAGGTCTCCGGCGGCACCGACGCCACCAAGGCCGCCACCGTCCTCGACCGGCCCTTCACCAAGCCCGACCTGGTGCTCACCGACACCAAGGGCCAGAAGTTCGACCTGCGCGAGAGGACCAAGGGCAAGCCGACCCTGCTCTACTTCGGCTACACGCACTGCCCGGACGTCTGCCCGCTGACCATGAGCAACATCGCCATCGCGCGCAAGCAGCTCCCCAAGGCCGACCAGGACAAGCTCCAGGTCGTCTTCGTCACCACCGACCCGGAGCGGGACACCGCCGCCGAGCTCGGCAGGTGGCTGCCAGCCGCCGGTGACCCGACCTTCACCGGACTGACCGGCGACTTCTCGGCCATCCAGGCCGGTGCCCGCTCCATCGGCATCGGCATCGACCCGCCGAAGAAGGAGAAGGACGGCTCGGTCGTCTCCATGCACGGCGCCCAGGTGATCGCGTTCTCGCCGACCACCGACCAGGGCTACGTGCTGTACGGCGAGGACACCACCGCCGACGACTACGCCAAGGACCTGCCGAAGATCATCAAGGGGGAGAACCCGTGAACCGCCGCACCACCGCCCTGTCCGCCGCCGTCGCACTCGCCGCCGCGCTCGCCCTGACCGGCTGCTCGTCCGAGGACGGCGGACCCGAGCTCAAGGTGAGCGGCGCGTTCATGCCCCAGCCCGTGATGGACATGGCGGGCGGCTTCCTCACCATCACCAACAGCGGTGACACGGCCGACAAGCTCACCTCCGTCACCAGCGGCATCTCGGACGACGTCCAGATCCACGAGACGAAGAACCAGAAGATGCAGAAGGTGGAGTCCTTCGACATCCCGGCCAACGGCGAGCTGAAGCTCGAACGCGGGGGCAGCCACATCATGTTCATGGACCTGAAGAAGCAGCCCAAGCAGGGCGAGAAGGTCGCCATAGAGCTGCACTTCGAGAAGGCCGACCCCATCAAGGTCGAGCTTCCCGTCGAGGCGCCCAACCACAACCCGAAGCAGCACTGAGCTCGCCCCAGGGAGTGACAGAAACAGTGACCACCACCGCCCCGCGCCTCGGGCCCGCCCTCACCAGGCTGCTGCTCGTCGCCGCCGCGCTGCTGGGCGCCCTGCTCGCCACGGCGGGCCCCGCGTCCGCGCACGCGGCGCTGACCGGCAGCGACCCGCAGGACGGGGCGGTGGTCGCCACCGCCCCCAAGGAGGTCAACCTGACCTTCTCGGAACAGGTCGCCATGAGCGACGACTCGATCCGGGTGCTCGACCCCTCGGGCAAGCGGGTCGACACCGGAGAGATCCGCGACCTGTGCAGCGGCTCGGTCGTCCGTTACGGGGTCGCGCTGCTGCCCGGACTGCCCGACGGCACCTACACCGTGGCCTGGCAGACCGTCTCAGCCGACAGCCATCCCGTCGCCGGCGCCTTCACCTTCTCCATCGGCGCCCCGTCCACGACCTCCGTCGCGCTGCCCGAGACCGCCGTGGGCGGCGGACTCGTCGGCACGCTGTACGGCATCGCCCGCTACCTCGCGTACGCCGGCTTCGTCGTCCTCGTCGGCGGCGGCGTCTTCGTCCTGGCCTGCTGGCCGCGCGGGGCCTCCGTGCGGCCGGTGCAGCGGCTCGTCGTCCGGGGCTGGCTCACGCTGACCGCGGCCACCCTGGCGCTGCTGATGCTCCGTCACCCGTACACCCGGACCGGGAAACTCGGCGACGTCTTCGACCTCGGCGGGCTGCGGGCCGTCCTGGAGACCAAGACCGGCGCCGCGCTCTCCTCGCGACTCCTGCTGCTCGGCGCGGCGGCGCTCTTCGTGGCCGTGCTCTTCGGGGCGTACGCGCGGCGGACGGACGAGAAGGAGCACAAGGACCTCACCTTCGGCCTCGCCATCGGCGGCAGCGTGGTCGCGGCCGGCATCGCCGGCACGTGGGCGCTCGCCGAGCACGCCTCGACCGGGATCCAGCCGGGCATCGCCATGCCGGTCGACATCCTCCACCTGCTGGCCGTGGCCACCTGGCTCGGCGGGCTCACGGCGCTGCTCGTCGCGCTCCACCGCGCCCCGTCGGTCGAACGCCGGGCCGTGGAGCGCTACTCGAACATCGCCTTCGGGTCGGTCGTCGTCCTCGCGGCCACCGGCGTCTACCAGTCCTGGCGGCAGGTCGGCACCTGGTCCGCGCTGACGGACACCCGCTACGGGCAGCTGCTCCTGGTCAAGATCGGGCTTGTCGCCGTCCTCGTGGGCGTCGGCTGGGTGTCACGGAGGTGGGTGCGGCGACTCGCGGAGCGGCCGGCCGCCGCCGAGGCCGACGACGACGCGCACACGGACGCGAACTCGGACGCGGACGCGGACGCGAACTCGGACGCGAAGTCGGACACGGACACGGACGCGGATTCCGACGGACTCGTGGACCGACTCGGGGAAGAGCCGGCGGGCGAGGCGGCGGGCGGCGCGGCGGGCGAGGCGGCGGGCGGCGCGGCGGGCGAGGCGGCCGGGACCGGGGCCGGCGCCGAGCGGGCCGCGCAGCTCGCGCGGCAGCGCGCCGCCGTCGCCACCGCCGCGCGGAAGAAGGCGCGGGACGCCGATCCCGAGCGGGCCGGGCTGCGCCGTTCGGTGCTCACCGAGGCCGCCGTCGCCGTCGTCCTGCTCGCCGTGACGACCGTGCTGACCTCGACCGAGCCCGCCCGTACCGAGGAGGAGGCGGGCCAGGGCCGGTCCGCCGCCGGCGCGGCCGCGGTGCCGAACCGCCCGATCGATGTCCGGCTGCCCTTCGACACGGGCGGCGTGGACGGCAAGGGCACCGTGCAGCTCACCCTCGACCCCGGCCGCACCGGCTCCAACGCCCTGCACATCTACGTGCTGCGCCCCAACGGCCGCGGTCTCGACGTCCCCGAGGTGAAGGTCGCCTTCACCCTCAAGGAGAAGAACATCGGCCCGCTGCCGGTGCTGCCCGACCGCGTCCAGACCGGACACTGGACGGCGACCGGTGTCCAGCTGCCGATGGCGGGCGAGTGGCTCATGCAGGTGACCGTCCGCACCTCCGACATCGACCAGACCACCATCGAGAAGAACGTGAAGATCGGCTGACCGTGAGCAAGCCCGTGAGCAACGACAACCTTGAAATCTCCCGACGCCGGCTCCTCGGCACCGTCGGGGCGGCGGGCGCGACCGGCCTCGTGATCGGCGCTGCCGGTGGCGTGGGGATTTCCGCCGCCGGAGACGACTCCGGCTCCACCGGCTCGCCCGCCCTGACCACGGTCGGTTCGACCGAGGTGATGTTTCACGGGAAACATCAAGCGGGGATCACCACTCCGCTTCAGTCCCGGGGCCATCTTGTCGCCTTCGACCTCGCACCCGGCGCGGGCCGCAAGGAGGCCGCCGCACTGCTGCGCCGCTGGTCGGCCACCGCGAAGGCGCTGATGGCGGGCCGGACGGCGGCCGCGGGCGCCGACACCGGCATCGCCCTCGACGCCGGCCCGTCCTCCCTGACGGTGACCTTCGGCTTCGGCCGCACCTTCTTCGACCGCACGGGGCTGACCGCGCGCCGTCCGACGCAGCTCGACCCGCTGCCGGCCTTCTCCTCCGACGTGCTCGACCCGAAGCGCTCGGAGGGCGATCTGTGGGTGCAGATCGGCGCGGACGACGCGCTGGTCGCCTTCCACGCGCTGCGCGCGATCCAGAAGGACGCGGGTGACGCGGCCCGGGTGCGCTGGCAGATGAACGGCTTCAACCGCTCGGCCGGTGCCACCGCCCGCCCGATGACGGCCCGGAACCTGATGGGCCAGATAGACGGCACGGGCAATCCCAAGCCGACGGACGCCGACTTCGACCGGCGGATCTTCGTGCCGCAGGGCGCGGCCGGCGCCCAGGACTGGATGGCGGGCGGCTCGTACGCGGTCGTCCGGCGGATCCGGATGCTGCTCGACGACTGGGAGAAGCTGCCGCTGGACAAGCAGGAGAAGGTGATCGGGCGGCGCAAGTCGGACGGGGCGCCGCTCACCGGCGGGACCGAGACCACCGAGCTCGACCTGAACAAGATCGGCCCGGACGGCAAGGGCGTCATCCCCGACAACGCCCATGCCCGGATCTCCGCCCCCGAACAGAACGGCGGGGCGGCGATGCTCCGTCGCCCCTTCTCCTTCCACGACGGGATCGCCGCGGACGGGACCCCGGACGCCGGGCTGCTCTTCGTCTGCTGGCAGGCGGATCCCCTGCGCGGCTTCGTACCGGTGCAGCGCAAGCTCGACCGGGGTGACGCGCTGTCCCCGTTCCTCCGGCACGAGGCGAGCGGTCTGTTCGCGGTGCCGGGTGGGCCGGCCGAGGGCGAGTACGTGGGACAGCGACTGCTGGAGGCCTGAGGCGCGGCTCCCGGGCCGGGTGCCTTCGATGGTGGCCGAGCCGGAGGGCCTTCGGCGGCTCCCGGGCCGGGGGCCTTCGCTGGTGCCCGGGCCGGGGTGCCTTCGGTGGTGCCTGAGGCAAGGGGCCTTCGGCGGTGCCCGTTCCGGGGGCGTTCCGCGCCACCGGCCGTGGGCCTTCGGCGGCCCGCTGCCATTAGGGTGACCGTATGTCCGCCACCCGGTATACGTATCTCGGTCCCGAAGGCACTTTCACGGAGGCCGCGCTGCGTACGCTGCCCGAGGCCGCGACGCGGGAGCTCGTCCCGATGGTCTCGGTCCCGGCCGCGCTGGACGCCGTACGGAACGGCGAGGCGGCGGCGGCGCTGGTGCCGATCGAGAACTCGGTCGAGGGCGGGGTGACCGCGACCCTCGACGAGCTGGCCTCCGGCGAACCGCTGATGATCTACCGCGAGGTGCTGCTGCCGATCACCTTCGCCCTGCTCGTACGGCCCGGGACGAAGCTTTCGGAGATCAAGACGGTCACGGGGCACCCGGTGGCCCAGCCGCAGGTGCGGAACTGGCTGCGGGACAACCTTCCCGACGCGTTGTGGGAGTCGGCCGCCTCCAACGCGGACGGGGCCCGGCTGGTCCAGGAGGGCCGGTTCGACGCGGCCTTCGCGGGCGAGTTCGCGGCGGCCACGTACGGTCTCGAGGCCCTGGTCACCGAGATCCACGACGCGGCGAACGCGGAGACCCGCTTCGTGCTCGTGGGCCGGCCGGCCCGGCCGGCGGCGCCGACCGGTGCGGACAAGACCTCGGTCGTTCTGTGGCTGGGCGACGACCACCCCGGCGCCCTGCTCGAACTCCTCCAGGAATTCGCGGTGCGGGGTGTGAACCTGATGCTGATCCAGTCGCGGCCGACGGGCGCGGGAATCGGCAACTACTGCTTCGCCGTCGACGCGGAGGGGCACATCTCGGACCGACGGGTCGGCGAGGCGCTGATGGGCCTGAAGCGCATCTGCCCGAACGTGCGCTTCCTCGGTTCGTATCCGCGGGCGGGCGTCTCGCGGGAGGACGTCCGGCCGCTGCGCCGCGGCACCTCGGACGTGGAATTCACCGACGCCTCCGACTGGCTGGCGCGCGCCCAGGACGGCCGGGCCTGACCCGAGCCGGGTTACCCACAGAAGTTATCCACAGGCACGCTCCTCGACCTGGGGACAAGTCGACAAGGCGCGTCGGCCCGGTCGACAAATCCGCACCAGTCGCCCGTCAGCCCAGCTCCGGGCCCCCACTCTTCAGGGTGGGCAATTCCCACTCGAAGGAGTGGGAAAATGGACGCGATCTTCATGGTCCACAGATCTTTCGCACAGCCTGTGGATAACTCACTCTCGCTGTGCATTGCTGTGGAGAACCCTCCCAGGGGAATTCGGTAAAAACAATGCAATTCGGGCAAAGCGAGACGCATTGCCATATCGGGTGGGGGCGTCCGGGGTCGCACCGGTAGCCTGGGGGGGTGATTGACCTTCGCCTGCTCCGTGAGGACCCCGACCGTGTTCGCGCCTCCCAGCGCGCCCGTGGAGAGGACGTCGCACTCGTCGACGCCCTGCTCTCCGCCGATGAGCGGCGCAGGTCGTCCGGCGTCCGCTTCGACGAACTCCGCTCCGAGCAGAAGTCGCTCGGCAAGCTGATCCCCAAGGCCTCCCCCGAGGAGCGCGCCGCGCTCCTGCAGAAGGCGGAGCAGCTCAAGACCGACGTCAAGGCCGCCGAGGCCGAGCAGAACGAGGCCGACGAGACGGCCCGCGCGCTCCTCCTCCAGCTCGGCAACATCGTCCACCCGGACGTCCCGGTCGGCGGCGAGGAGGACTTCGTCGTCCTCGAGACGCACGGCACCATCCGCGACTTCGCCGCCGAGGGCTTCGAGCCCAAGGACCACCTGGAGCTCGGCGAGGCGCTCGGCGCCATCGACGTCGAGCGCGGGGCCAAGGTCTCCGGCTCGCGCTTCTACTACCTGACCGGCGTCGGCGCGCTCCTGGAGCTCGCCCTCGTGAACGCGGCAATCGCCCAGGCCACCGAGGCCGGCTTCATCCCGATGCTCACGCCCGCGCTGGTCCGCCCGCGCGCCATGGAGGGCACCGGCTTCCTCGGCCAGGCCGCGGAGAACGTGTACCACCTGGAGAAGGACGACTACTACCTGGTCGGCACCTCCGAGGTCCCGCTCGCCGCGTACCACATGGACGAGATCATCGAGGCCGACAAGCTGCCGCTGCGGTACGCCGGCTTCTCGCCCTGCTTCCGCCGCGAGGCCGGCACGTACGGCAAGGACACCCGCGGCATCTTCCGCGTCCACCAGTTCGACAAGGTCGAGATGTTCTCGTACGTCGCTCCGGAGGACGCCGAGGCCGAGCACAAGCGGCTCCTCGAGTGGGAGAAGCAGTGGCTGAACTCCCTGGAGCTGCCGTTCCAGGTGATCGACGTCGCCACCGGCGACCTGGGCGCCTCCGCCTCCCGCAAGTTCGACTGCGAGGCCTGGATCCCGACCCAGGGCAAGTACCGCGAGCTGACCTCCGCCTCCAACTGCGACGGCTTCCAGGCCCGCCGCCTCTCCGTCCGCATGCGCGACGAGAAGGAGGGCAAGAAGACCGTGCAGCCGCTGGCCACCCTGAACGGCACGCTGTGCGCCGTACCGCGCACCATCGTGGCGATCCTGGAGAACCACCAGCTGGCCGACGGCTCGGTCCGCGTCCCCGAGGTGCTGCGTCCCTACCTCGGCGGCCGTGAGGTCCTGGAGCCGATCTCCAAGTGAGCACCTTCCCCTACCGCCTGGTCGCGACGGACCTCGACGGCACGCTGCTCAAGGCCGACGAGTCCGTCTCCGCCCGCACCCGCGCCGCGCTCGCCGCGGCGACGGAGGCCGGAGCGGCGCACATCGTCGTGACCGGGCGGGCCGTGCCCTGGACCCGGCACATCCTCGACGACCTCGGCTACGAGGGGATCGCGGTGTGCGGGCAGGGCGCGCAGGTCTACCACGCCGGCGAGCACCGGCTGCTGACCTCGCTGACCCTCGACCGGCAGCTGGCCGGCCTGGCACTCTCCAAGATCGAGGCGGAGGTCGGGCCGCTGGCCCTGGCCGCCAGCCGCGACGGCCTGGAGGGCGAGGTCCTGATCGGACCCGGCTACCGGGTCCAGGACGGTCCCCTGCCGTACGTGCCGTACGAGGACCCGGCCGAACTGTGGTCGGCGCCGCTGACCAAGCTCTACGTCCAGCATCCGACGCTCGGCGACGACGAGCTGACCCGGATCGCCAAGGAGACGATCGGCGGGCTCGTCGACGTCGTCCTGGCGGGTCCGGGCATCGTGGAGATCGTGCCGCTCGGCCTCAGCAAGGCGACCGGGCTGTCGCTCGCCGCACGCCGGCTCGGCGTGAAGGCCGCGGAGACGATCGCCTTCGGCGACATGCCCAACGACATCCCGATGTTCGGCTGGGCGGCCCACGGCGTGGCCATGGCCAACGCCCACGAGGAGCTGAAGGCGGTGGCGGACGAGGTGACCGCCTCGAACGAGGAGGACGGCATCGCCGTCGTCCTGGAGCGCCTGCTGGGCGCCTAGCGGACACCGGTACGGAAAGCGGGGCGGCCCGCGCGGTTCGCCCCCGCGCGCTCGAAGCGGCCGCCCCGTTCCCGTACCGTCAGTGTGCGCTCGTCCGCGGCCCGCCGACCACCGGTTTATCGCGCGTGAGCGGCCAGAACGCCAGCCCGATCGCGAGCGAGATCGCATGGCCGAGGTCCGTGTACGTGCGGTCGGTGACCAGCGGTACGGCGAAGAAGGCCACCGCGCCGGCGAGGTAGAACCAGCGCCACGGCCGCGCCAGCCGATAGGTGAGGATGCCGACCGAGGCGGCCAGCCCGTAGCTCACCCCGATGTCCACGACGTGCGCCATGCTGCGCGGCACGTCGTGGTCCTGGATCGCCTCCAGGACGACCTTCTGGCTGACGAGCGTGGCCGCGACGTGCGCCGTGGCGACGACGACCAGCCACTTCACCGTGCCGAGCCAGCGTTCCACCGGCGCGTGGAAGACCTCGAAGAGGACCGCGTAGAAAGGCAGGCTCGCCGGGTTCTGGATCCAGAACGCGCTGCCGACCAGTGCGCGCACCGGGTGGCGGGAGAGCTCGTACAGATTGCTGCTGTTGCGGTGCAGCAGATAGCGCTCGACACCGTCCGGGGAAAGCGCGATGACCAGGCTGGTGATCGCGATGACGAGCAGCCAGACGTGCGTACCGGGTGACGAACGCACCCACGACCTGATCGGCCGGGACGGTTCGCCACCCGGGACACCCTGCGCATGCGGTGAGGTTCTGCTCGGCACGCAACAGTGCCTATCACCCCGGGCCGGGTGAGGTCCGTGAAGAACCTCAGAAATTGATCATGTGTCCGGCGATGCCGTGGACCGCTTCCTTCACGGCCTCGCCCAGGGTCGGGTGGGCGTGGACGTTGCGGGCGACCTCGTGGACCGTGAGGTCCCACTGCTGGGCCAGGGTCAGCTCGGGGAGCAGCTCGGTGACGTCGGGGCCGATCAGGTGGGCGCCGATGATCTCGCCGTACTTGGCGTCGGCGACGATCTTCACGAAGCCGGTCGAGTCGCCGAGGCCGTGCGCCTTGCCGTTCGCCATGAACGGGAACTTGGCGACCTTGACGTCGTAGCCCTTCTCGCGGGCCTGCGCCTCGGTGTAGCCGAAGCTGGCGATCTGCGGCTGGCAGTAGGTCGCGCGCGGGATCATCACGTAGTCGAGTTCCATGGTCTCGGCGTCCGCGATGGTCTCGGCGGCGATGACGCCCATGGCCTCGGCGGTGTGCGCGAGCATCAGCTTCGCGGTGACGTCACCGATGGCGTAGATGTGCGGCACGGAGGTGCGGGAGCGGCCGTCGACCTCGATCGCGCCGCGCTCGGTGAGGGCGACACCGGTGTTCTCCAGGCCGTAGCCGGAGACGTTCGGCGCGAAGCCGATGGCCTGGAGGACCTTGTCGGCCTCCAGGACCTTCTGCGTGCCGTCCTTGGCGGTGACCGTGACGCGGACCTGCGGGCCGGACTCGTCGATCGCGTCGACGCGGGTGGAGGTGAGGACGTCGATGCCGAGCTTGCGGTACTGCTTCGCGAGCTCCTTGGACACCTCCTCGTCCTCCAGCGGGGCCATCCGGTCGAGGAACTCGACGATGGTGACCTTGGTGCCGTAGTTGTTCAGCACGTACGCGAACTCGATGCCGATCGCGCCGGCGCCGGCGATGACGATCGACTTCGGGGCGTCCTCGGCGAGGATCTGCTGCTCGTACGACACGACGCGGTCGCTGAGGGCGGTGCCGGGCAGCAGACGCGGGGTGGCGCCGGTGGCGATGATGCAGTTGTCGAAGGTGATCGTCTGCGTGGTGCCGTCGGACTTCGCCACCTGGAGGGTGTTCGCGTCGACGAAGGTGCCCCGGCCGTCGAACTCGGTGATGCCGTTCTTCTTCATCAGGAAGTGGACGCCCTTGACGCGGCCGTCCGCGACCGTGCGGCTGCGGCGGAACGCCTCGCCGTAGTCGAAGGAGACGGTGCCGTCGACCTTGATGCCGAAGGTCTTCGCCTCGTGGTTGAAGATGTGCGCGAGCTCGGCGTTGCGCAGCAGCGCCTTGGTGGGGATGCAGCCGACGTTCAGGCAGACACCGCCCCAGTACTTCTCCTCGACGACCGCGACCCGCTTGCCCAGCTGGGCGGCGCGGATGGCGGCGACGTAGCCGCCGGGGCCAGCTCCGAGTACGACGACGTCGAAGCGGTCTGACATGACTGACTCCCGAGGGTGGTGAGGGTGTTCGGTCCGCGTACGAGTCACACGTGCCCACGTACGAGGCCACAGTAGTCCGGTCGCTGCGGCCCGGCCGGGGAGGCGAGGGACGTCACTTGTAGGATGACTGGGCAACCGGGCGAATCACTGGACCGACCGGTCGTATCCCCGGAATCGAGGAGTGGTGATGGCGGCGCTGAAGGCGGCGGGACGGGTCTCGCTGGTGGACTCCGTGGTCGAGCAGCTGCGGGCGCAGCTCGCCGGGGGAGAGTGGTCCGTCGGCGACCGCATCCCCACCGAGCACGAGCTCGCCGAACTCCTCGGCGTCGGCCGCAACACGGTCCGCGAAGCCGTCCGGGTCCTGGTCCACGCCGGGCTGCTGGAGTCCCGGCAGGGCAACGGCACCTTCGTCCGGTCCACCGCCGACCCGGCCGCCGTCCTCCACGGCGTACGGCACGCGGGTGCCCGGGACGTCCTGGAGCTGCGCGCCGCCCTGGAGGCCGAGGCGGCCCGGCTCGCGGCGGTACGGCGGGACACCCACGACCTGCTGCGGCTGCGGGCGGCCCTGGCCACGCTGCGCGAGGAGGGCGACCGGGACGCCGACGCGGACCTCGCCTTCCACCTGGCGGTCGTCGAGGCCACCCACAACGCGGCCTTCCGCGAGGTCTACCGCTTCTTCTCCGCGCAGGTGCACGAGGTCCTGGTGGAGGCGCTCGGCGACCGTGCGATGCCGCCGGTCGACATCGACGCCCACGAGACCCTGGTCGCGGCGATCGAGGCCGGCGACGCGGAGGCGGCCGAGGCCGGGGCGCGCGAACTGCTGCGGGTGCCCATGGAGACGATCGCGGCTCTGGTGGAGGGCTCGCGGTGAGGACGGAGACGAGGACCCCGGCGGGGGCCTGCGAGGTCGTCGGGGCCACCGGGGCAGCCGGGGCCGTTGAGAGCGTCGGGGCCGCCGGGGCCGTCGAGGTCGTCGGGGCCACCGGGGCCGTCGAGGCCGGGGCCGGGAGCAGGGCCGTCGCCGAGGTGGGGGCCGGGGGCGGGGCAGCTGCGGCCGGGGGCGGGCGCGGGGGCGGGGTCGCTGAGGTGGGGGCCGGGGTCGGAGTCGAGGTGCGGCGATCCGCCGACGTCTTGCCTTCGGCGACCGGGGCAGCCGGGGCGCCCGGGGCCGGGACGACCGGGGCAGCCGGGGCGACCGGGGCGGCTGCGCGGCGGGCGGCGCTGGTCGCGCACCCGGCGCTGCTCATGGTCGGCATCGTGCTCGCCTCCCTCAACATGCGGGCCGCGCTCGCGAGCGTGTCGCCGTTGGTGAGCGAGCTGGCGGCGGCGTACGGGCTGTCCTCGGCGGCCAGCTCCCTGGTGACCTCGGTGCCGGTGCTCTTCCTGGGGCTCGGCGCGCTCGTGGCGCCGTGGTTCGGCCGGCGCTTCGGCGCCGAGCGGGTGCTGCCGGCCGCGCTGCTGCTGCTCGGCGCGGGAATCCTCGTGCGGGTGCTGCCTTCGGCGGCGGCGCTCTACGGCGGCGGTGTGCTCGTCGGCACGGCCATCGCCCTGCTGAACGTACTGATGCCGGGCCTGATCAAGCGGGACTTCCCGGACCGGGCCGCGTCGATGACCTCCGTGTACACGGGCGCGATGATCGCGGGCGCCACGGTCGTCGCCGCCGCGTCGGTGCCGCTGGAGCGTGCGCTCGGAGGCTGGCAGGCCTCGCTCGGCATCTGGTCGCTGCTCGCGGCGGTGGCGGCGCTCGCCTGGCTGCCACAGGTGGTCGTCGCCCGTGGCCGTACGGGCGCGGCGCACGAGGTGCGGGCCGCGGCGGCGCCGGGCTCGGGGGCGGTCCGGTCCGTGTGGCGGTCGGCGCTCGCCTGGCAGGTGACCCTGTTCATGGGGCTGCAGTCGCTGTGGTCGTACGTGCTGATCGCCTGGATGCCGACGATCTTCACCGACCACGGGATGAGCCGCTCGACGGCCGGCGTGGTCTTCGCCTTCAACAACCTGATCCAGGTCGCGGGCGCCTTCGCCGTGCCGCTGCTCGCGGGCCGGATGCGCAGCCAGCGGCCGCTGATCGTCCTGGTGACGACCATGGTCGCCGCCGGATACGCGGGTCTGATGGTGGCGCCGGTACAGGGCGCCTGGGTTTGGTCGGCGGTCCTCGGGCTCGGCCAGGGCGGGGCGGTGGGTCTCGCCCTGACCCTGATCGTGCTGCGCTCGGGTGACGCGGTCACCGCCGCCCGGCTCTCCGGCATGGCGCAGACGGTGGGCTATCTGCTCGCCGCGGCCGGACCGCTGGCCGCCGGTGCCCTGCACCAGGCCACCGGCTCCTGGACACCGCCGATCGCCGCGGTCCTGGGCGTCTGCGCGACGGCGCTCGCGGTGGGACTGCTGGCGGCCCGGAACCGTACGGTCTGAGGACGCGTACGGCTCCGGGCCGCGACGGCGCTCGCGGCCGGGCCGCCGGGCGGGGCCGGTGGGCCGGGTGAGCCCGGTGGGCTACTCCTCGCCCGCCAGGGTCAGCGTCCGCAGCTTGCGGCCGGCGAACCAGGTCGCGCCGACCGTGACGGCGGCCAGCAGCGCGACCGCCGTCGGCAGCGCCACGTCGGAGCTGATCAGGCTGTCCCCGGTGACCTTCTCGGCCAGCGCCAGGGCCCACTGCTGGACGCTGAGGGTGCGGGCACCCGCGATGAGGGAGCCGAACAGCGCCTCCCACACCAGGGCGTAGACCAGGCCGATCACGACGGCGTGCCGGCTGACCGTGCCGAGGAGCAGGAACAGCGCGCTGTACGCGATGGAGGCCACCAGGGCCGCCACCGTGTACGCCACGGCGACCTGCTGCCCGTTGCCGTTGAGGACGAATCCGGCGATCAGGGTGGGCACGGCGGAGAAGACCATGGTCACGGCGATGGCGACGATCAGCTTGGTGAAGATGATCGTGGGCCGCTTCACGGGCTTGGACAGGAGATAGACGATCGATCCGTCGTCGATCTCCGGGCCGATCGCGCCGGTGCCGGCGATCACGCCGATCAGCGGCACCATCGTGGCGAGCGCGAAACCGCCGAGGACATCGGCCGCGACCTGGTCGTCGGCACCGTTGAACGCGCGCACGGCGGCGGCGATCAGGATGAGCAGCGCGGGCAGCGCGAAGAGGATCAGCGCCCGCCGGCGGCCGAGGAGGGCCCGGTAGGTGAGCCGGGCGACGGTGGGGTTGTACATCGGTCGGGCTCCTTTCAGGCCGCTACGAGATACGAGAAGACGGATTCGAGGGACTCGTCCGAGGGCGAGACCGTGAGCAGCCGGATGCCGCGCTCCTTGGCGACCCGCGGCAGCAGCTCGGTGAACCGGCCGAAGTCCACGGCCTGGATGCGCAGTCCGCCCTCGGCGCTGTGGTCGACCTCGATGCCGGCCGTGGACGGGTCGGCGATCAGCGCGGCGGCCAGGGCCCGGTCGTCGCTGGAGCGGACCAGGTAGCGGTGCGGGCGGTCGGTCATCAGCCGGCGGATGCGGCGGAAGTCGCCGGAGGCGGCGTGCCGTCCGGCGACGATCACCTCGATGTGCGAGGCGAGCTGCTCGACCTCCTCCAGGATGTGCGAGGAGAACAGCACGGTGCGGCCCTCTGCGCCCATGCGGCGCAGCAGGTCCATCAACTGCATGCGCTGGCGCGGGTCCATGCCGTTGAAAGGCTCGTCGAGCAGCAGCACCGACGGCTCGTGGACGAGGGCCGAGGCCATCTTCACGCGCTGCCGCATGCCCTTGCTGTACGTGGCGATCTTGCGGTCCTGCGCGTACTCCATCTCCACCGTGGCGAGGGCCCGCTGGGCCTCGGCGTCGCCCAGGCCGTGCAACTCCGCGTTCGCGACGACGAATTCGCGGCCGGTGAGGAAGTCGTACATCGCCTCCCGCTCGGGGACGACGCCGATCTGCCGGTAGACGGACTCGTTGCGCCAGATCGCCGCGCCGTCGAGGGTGACGGCGCCGGTGGAGGGTGCGAGGAAGCCGCCCATCATGTTGATGAGGGTGGACTTCCCGGCGCCGTTGGGGCCGAGGAGGCCGGTGACGCCCGGGCCGACGGTCATGGTGACGTCGTTGACGGCGACGACGTTGCCGAACCAGCGCGAGGCGTGGTCGATGTTGAGGACTGTCATTACAGCCCGACCTTTCGGTAGCGGCGCATCAGCACGCCGTACGAGCCGGCGATGAGTGCGAGGACGACCAGCAGATAGACCGCGCCGACGCCGGCGCCGGGCGCCGCGGCCTCCCCGCCGGGGAAGGGGGTGGGCGCACCGAGGAAGGCCGACTGCACGCCGCCGATGAGGGTGATCGGCGAGAACAGGCCGATCCACTTGACGGCGTCGATGTTCTCCGTGCTGTAGGCGATGCCCTGGAGGGTGGTGACCGCTCCGTAGGAGATGACCAGGGTGGCGATCACGGCGGCGACGCCGAAGCCGCGGCGCGGCGTGAGGGCCGCCATGACGAGGCCGATGCCGCCGAAGAGCAGCGACAGCAGCGCCACCGAGAGGAGTCCCTGTCCGAACATCTGGGTCTGGTCCCCGAAGTCCATCTTGGCGAGCAGCGAGCCGATCCAGAGGATCAGCAGCGGGGAGGCGGTGAGGAGGAAGAGCGCCGAGGCCATCGCGCCGTACTTGGCGAGGACGTAGTCCGTGCGCTCGATCGGGCGGGCGAAGTAGAGCGGCACCGTCCGGAAGCGGAGGTCGCGGGAGACGGACTGCGGGGCCTGGGCGGCCACGTAGATGCCGATGACCATCTGGAGGTAGATCGCGTACTGCGTGTACTCGATCGACAGCTTCGAGGACTTGGTGACCACGGCGACCGCGACGATGATCAGCGCGGGCACGCACATCACGGCGAACAGCAGCATCGGCAGCACCTTGGACTTGGCGCTGCGGCCGAGTCCGTACGCGCCGCGCAGCGACTGCGAGAACAGCGCCTGGCGGGCGGCGCCGCGGCCGAGGCGCGGCCCGTCGTAGCTGCGGTAGCCGATGTTGTGGATCCGGCTGTTCTCGGGGGCCTGGACGGGCCCGGGGGCCTGGGAGCTCATCGCGCCGGCACCTCCTCCTGCTGCTGCGTCTTGAACACCTCGGCGATGTGGTGGCGGCGCTGCTCCATGCGCACCAGGCCGAGGCCGAGGCCGGCGACGGTGTCACGGACGAGGTCGTAGGTCTCCTCGCCGGAGGCCTCGAGGAGCAGGATGTGGCCGGCGCCCGGCAGGCCGTCCTCCACACCGGGGTGCAGGGTGACGCCGGCGGCCGCGAGGGCGGCGCGCAGCGCCTCCGTGCCGTCGGGGTGGGCGTCGGAGTCGGTGACCTCGACCGCGAGGGTCGTGGTGGTGCGGGTGAAGTCCGTGGTGGAGCTGGAGCGGAGCAGCCGGCCGCCGTCGATGACGACGACGTGGTCGCAGGTGCGCTCCAGCTCGCCGAGCAGGTGCGAGGTGACGAGGACCGAGATGCCGAAGTCGGTCCACACCCGGCGGATCAGGCCGAGCATGTCGTCGCGGCCGACGGGGTCGAGGCCGTTGGTCGGCTCGTCGAGCAGCACCAGCTGCGGGTCGTGCACCAGGGCCTGCGCGAGCTTCACGCGCTGCTTCATGCCGGTCGAGTAGCCGCCCATGGGGCGGTAGCGCTCCTCGTACAGGCCGACGTGGCGCAGGGTGTCCGCGGTCCGCTCGCGGGCGGCGGTGGCGGGCAGGCCGGACATGCGCGCCATGTGGACGACGAACTCGGTGGCCGAGACGTCGGGCGGCAGGCAGTCGTGCTCCGGCATGTAGCCGACGCGCTCGCGGATCCGGGCGCCGGAGGTCGCGACGTCGAGTCCGAGGACTTCGGCGCGGCCCTCCGTGGCCGGGGACAGACCAAGAAGAATCTTGATCATGGTGGACTTGCCGGCTCCGTTGGCACCCACAAGTCCGGTCACACCGGGCCCGATGTCCAGGGAGAGCCGGTCGAGAGCGGTCACCCGGGGGAACCGCTTGCTGAGGCTTTCGGTCGCGATCACAGTCACGCCTTCGACGGTAGTGGCGTGGGCCACAGCAGTCGTCAGCCCAACGGCTCGATCCATGTCCGACTCCAGACGTACAAGCCCGTAGGGGAGCCGCGACCAAGGTCTCGTTTTCCACAGGCCCGTGCACGCCTCTTGACGCAGCCGCCGGGCATTGTCACATTCATCGATGTCAAGTTACGGACGCGTAGCGCAGTCGGGCGCTCACACGGGACGGGCGGGTGGCCATGGCATCGGCAGGTACGGCAGTGACGCGCGAACTCACCGCGGAGCTGCGCGGGTTCAGAGAGGTCCAGCGGCTCTCGTACGAGTGCGCCGAGGCCGTCGCGGCGCAGCTCAGGCCCGGCGTGACCGAGCGCGAGGCGGCGCGGATGCAGCGCGAGTGGCTGTACGCGCGGGGTGTCCGGGACTGGTTCCACCGGCCGTTCGCCTGGTTCGGGGACCGCACGGCCTTCGTCGACTTCAGGATCCCGCTCCAGTTCTTCCCGACGAACCGGCGGCTCGAGCCCGGCATGCCGTTCATCCTCGACATGGCTCCCGTCTACAAGGGCCACACCGCGGACATCGGCTACTCGGGCTGCCTGGGCCTCAACCCGGTCCACGACAAGCTGCTCGCCGACCTGAAGGACCACCGCGAGCTGATCCTGCGCGAGGTGCGCGAGCGCCGCTCGCTGCGGGAGATCTACGAGGACGTGGACAGGCTCATGGTCCGCCAGGGGTACGCGAACCGGCACCGCGCGTATCCCTTCGGCGTGATCGCCCACAAGATCGACCGGGTGAAGGAGCGCCGCTGGTCCCCGACCCTGTTCGGCTTCGGAACCCAGTCGCTCAAGGGCCTGGCGAGCGACGCCCTGCACGGCCACCGCGAGGGCTGGTCGCCCCTGTGGTCCCCGTACACGTTCTCCGACCACCCGCCCATGCCGGGCCTGTGGGCGGTCGAGCCGCACCTCGGATTCCGGGGGACGGGCGCGAAGTTCGAGGAGATCCTGGTCGTCACCGACTCCAAGGACCCCGAGCAGAGCGCGTTCTGGCTGGACGACGACCTGCCGCACGTGCGGCGCTGGAACGAGGAAGGGAAGGCCTCGTGAGCGACGCACGCGAGGCCGCCGGGCAGCACACGACGACAGCCGCACCTCCGCGCCTCACGGGCGGGGACGGGGGCGCCTCCCAGGCGTCGGCCCTGGGAGAGAACGAGAGGAGGCCGTGATGGCGGGACTCGAGGGGGCCCGGGAGCGTCGGGTCCGTACGGGCGGGATCGAGCTGTGCGTGGCCGAGCTGGGTGACGGGAGCCGCCCCACGGTGCTGCTCGTGCACGGCTACCCGGACTCCAAGGAGGTCTGGTCGGAGGTCGCGGGCCGGCTCGCCGACCGCTTCCACGTGGTGCTGTACGACGTCCGGGGCCACGGCCGGTCGACCGCGCCGACCCCGCTGCGCGGCGGCTTCACCCTGGAGAAGCTGACCGACGACTTCCTGGCCGTCGCGGACGCGGTCAGCCCGGACCGGCCGGTCCACCTCGTCGGGCACGACTGGGGCTCGGTCCAGTCCTGGGAGTTCGTGACGGCGCCCCGTACCGAGGGCCGCGTCGCCTCCTTCACCTCGATGTCCGGGCCGTCGCTCGACCACTTCGGGCACTGGATCAAGACCCGGATGACCCGGCCCACCCCGCGCCGCGTCGGCCAGCTCCTCGGCCAGGGCGCCAAGTCCTGGTACGTGTACCTGCTGCACACGCCGGTGCTGCCCGAGCTCGCCTGGCGCGGACCGCTCGGCAAGCGCTGGCCGCGGATCCTGGAGCGGTTCGAGCGGGTCCCCGCCGGCGACTACCCGACGCCCTCCCTGCCGAGCGACGCGGCACACGGCGCCTGGCTCTACCGGGACAACGTGCGGTCCCGGCTGACCCGGCCGCGGGCGGACGCCTTCGCGCACGCGCCCGTGCAGCTGATCACGCCCACCGGCGACGCCTTCCTGTCGGAGCGGCTCTACGACGACCTGGCCGACTGGGTGCCGGACCTGACCCGGCGCACCCTGCCCGCCAAGCACTGGGTGCCGCGCACCCGGCCGGACCGACTGGCGGCGTGGATACGCGAGTTCGTGGAGGCGAACGAGGACCCGGCGACCAAGGCACCGAAGCCGGCGGTGAAGAGCGCGGTCCGTCCCGAGTACGCGGAGCGGTTCGGCGGCCAGCTGGTCCTGGTGACCGGCGCCGCCAGCGGCATCGGCCGGGCCACCGCCTTCGCCTTCGCGGAGGCCGGGGCCCGGGTCGTGGCGGTGGACCGGGACGCCGAGGGCGCGGCCCGTACGGCGGAGATGTCCCGGCTCATCGGCGCGCCCGAGGCCTGGGGCGAGACCGCCGACGTCGCCGACGAGCAGGCGATGGAGAAGCTCGCCGCGAAGGTCGCCGGCGAGTACGGCGTGGTGGACGTGCTGGTCAACAACGCGGGGATCGGGCTGACCGGTTCCTTCCTGGAGACCACGAGCGAGGAGTGGAAGCGGGTCCTCGACGTCAACCTGTGGGGCGTGATCCACGGCTGCCGGGCCTTCGGGGCGCAGATGGCCGAGCGCGGCCAGGGCGGCCACATCGTCAACACGGCCTCGGCCGCCGCCTTCCAGCCGTCCCGCGCGCTGCCCGCGTACAGCACCTCGAAGGCCGCGGTGCTGATGCTGAGCGAGTGCCTGCGGGCCGAGCTGGCGGACCAGGGCATCGGCGTCTCGGCGATCTGCCCGGGCATCGTGAACACCAACATCACGGCGACCGCACGGTTCGCCGGAGTGACGGACGAGGCCGAGGAGAAGCGACGGCAGCAGAAGGTCTCGCGGCTGTACGGGCTGCGCAACTACCCGCCGGAGAAGGTCGCGGACGCGATCCTGCGCGCGGTGCTCCGCAACGAGGCGGTCGTCCCGGTGACCCCGGAGGCCCGCGGCGCCCACCTGCTGTCGCGGCTCTCCCCGCGCGCGCTGCGGGCCCTGGCCCGCGTGCGGCCTCCGGCGTAGCGGGAGGCGAGGGGCCTGGGCCGGGCGGGGCCGGACGGAGCAGGGCCGGACGGAGCAGGGCGGGGCGGGGCGGTCGTACCATCCCTCGACGGGTGAAAGGAGCGAGCGGTGGGAACGGGATTGTCCGAGCAGTCGGCGTCAGCACAGCCGGAGTACCGGATCGAGGATCTGGCCCATCACAGCGGGGCCACCGTCCGGACGATCCGCGCCTACCAGGACCGCGGTCTGCTGCCCCGCCCGGAGCGCCGCGGCCGTTCGAACGTGTACGGGGACACCCACCTGGCCAGGCTGCGGCAGATCGCGGACCTGCTCGACCGCGGCTACACCCTTGCCTCCATCAAGGAGCTCCTGGAGGCCTGGGACGCCGGGCGCGGGCTCGGCGGGGTGCTCGGTCTCGTCGCCGAGGTCGACGGCCCCTGGACGGACGAGGAGGCCGACCGGATCTCCCGCGCCGAGCTCGACGCCCGCTTCGGCGGCACTCCCGACGAGGACGCCGTCCGTGAGGCGATCGAGCTCGGTGTCCTGGAGCGCATACCGGACCGGGAGACCGAGGAGTACCTCGTACCGAGCCCCCAAGAACTCGCGGTGGCCGCCGAGTTGTACGCGGCGGGCGTCCCGCTGTCCGCGATCACCGGCCATCTGAGGGAACTTCGCGGGCAGGTCGAGCACATCGCCGCCCGTTTCCTGGAGTTCACCGCCGAGCACGTCTTCGCCCGCTATCTGGAGCACCGGCCGCCGACGGACGCCGACGCGGCCGAGGCGGCGACCCTGGTGCGCCGGCTGCGGCCGCTCGCCCAGCAGACGGTCGACGCGGAACTGGCCCGCGCGATGCGGATGTTCGCGACCCGGCACCTCCAGTACCACCTCTCGCCCGACGCGGCCGTCCTCGGGGAGCGGGAGCCGCGTTCGGTGGCACTGCCGCCTGACACGATTCGCGCCGTCGAGCGGCTCGTTGGCCGGGAGAACGTGGCGGCTTTCGTCACGGCGGCAGCCGAACGAGAGGTACAGACAAGAACATTGGATGCACTCGCCTCAAATACCGCAAACTCTAGCCAAATCGGTCAATAGGTAAGGGATTTCAAGGTCGTTGTCCACAGAGTTGCCAACTAGCCTGTGGATAAACCCACTTGGCTGTGGAACAAACCTGCGGCTTCAATGGATTCATGAATGACGAGAAACGCACCGTGAAGGTCTCGAAGTACCTCTCGAAACATCTCCGTCACCAGCCCGAACGCATCGGCCTCGCCCTCGACCCGAACGGCTGGACCGAGATCGACGCACTCCTGAAGGCCGCCGCCGACCACAACTTCCCGATCACCCGCGCCGAGCTCGACCACGTGGTCGCCGCCAACGACAAGAAGCGCTTCGCGGTCGAGGGCACCCGGATCCGCGCCAGCCAGGGCCACACCGTCCCGGTGGACCTCGACCTGCCGCTCGCCGAACCGCCCGCGTACCTCTACCACGGTACGGTCGCCGACCGGCTCCCCGCCATCCGGACCGAGGGCCTGCGCCCCATGGCCCGCCACCACGTGCACCTCTCGCCCGACCGGGAGACCGCCACCCGGGTAGGCGCCCGCCGCGGCCGCCCCGTGGTGCTGAGCGTCGACGCGGGCGCCATGCACCGGGCCGGCCACGGCTTCCACGTCAGCGCCAACGGCGTCTGGCTCACCGACGCCGTACCGCCGGAGTTCATCCGCTTCCCCGGCTGATCCCGGCCGCGCCGAGGGCCGCGACCACAGCTGCGACGACGGGCTGCGACGACGGGCTGCGGCATGATCGTCCCCATGGGACGACACCAGCACCCGCACCTGCCCACGACCGAATCGGCCGTGCGGGCGATCCGCGCGGTCGCCGAGGAGTTCCACCTGGAGATGACGGTCACCGACGACATCGGCGCCGACCAGACCTCCCGCCGTACCGCCGCCGGCGTCTTCACCGTGCTCGACCCGGACGGCTCCCTCCCCCACGAGGCCCACGTCGAACTCGGCGGCTCCCCCTCCGTCAGCGTCCGGCTCTTCCCCGAGGACGACGCGCAGATCACCCTGGAAGGCGTCGTCTTCGAGGACGTGCCCCGCGACTCCGTCCCCGCCTTCCTCCGCTCCGCGTACGGCGGCCTCGCCCACGTGAAGGGCCGCTTCTTCCCGCCCGGCTGGTGGCTCTTCGTCCCGCTCCCCGGCGACGAGACCTACAAGGAGCTCGTCCTCGGCGACCTCCTCAACCCCTGGCTCTCCCGTAACGTCCGCTGACGTCCCCCCGTACGCTCGAAGGCATGACCTTGCGCCTGAGCACCGTGATCCTTCCCGTCGACCGCTGGCACGAGGGCGGGCGTGCCGCGTGGCAGCGGGCCGAAGAGCTGGGATTCCACACCGGCTACACCTACGACCACCTGACCTGGCGCTCCTTCCGCGACCGCACCTGGTTCGGCGCGCTGCCGACCCTCACCGCAGCCGCCACGAGCACCGAGCGGCTGCGCCTGGGCACCCTCGTGACCTCGCCGAACTTCCGGCACCCCGTGACCCTCGCCAAGGAGCTGATGTCGCTCGACGACATCTCCGGCGGCCGGGTCACCCTCGGCATCGGCGCCGGCGGCAACGGCTTCGACGCCACCGCGCTCGGCCAGGAGGCCTGGACGCCCAAGGAGCGCGCCGACCGCTTCGGCGAGTTCGTGCCGCTGCTCGACCGGCTGCTCACCGAGGAGTCCGTGACCCAGCAGGGCACCTTCTACTCGGCGGACGAGGCCCGGAACATCCCCGGCTGCGTCCAGCGGCCCCGCCTGCCGTTCGCGGTCGCCGCGACCGGCCCGCGCGGACTGCGGCTCGCGGCCCGCCACGGCCAGGCCTGGGTGACGACCGGCGACCCGAAGCTGTACGAGGAGGGCACCCCGGAGCAGTCCCTCGCGGCCATCCGCGGACAGGTCGAGAAGCTCGGCAAGGCCTGCGCGGACATCGGCCGGGACGTGGCCGAACTCGACAAGATCCTGCTCACCGGCTTCACGCCGGAGCAGAACACGGTCCTGCGCTCGCTCGACGCCTTCGTCGACTTCGCCGGCCGGCACCAGGAGCTCGGCTTCACCGAGATCGTCGTCCACTGGCCGATCCCCGACTCCGACTTCGCCGCCGACCCGGCCGTCTTCGAGAAGATCGCCACGGAGGCGCTCTCCCAGCTCGGCTGACCGGGCCCCGGCGCGCGGAAGACGCCGACGCGGGGCGCACATCCGGTGACTCAGATGTGCGCCCCCTCGCACGCCCGTGCACTTTGTGCGGAAGAATGGTGCGGTGACCTCACCTCACTCCGCGCTCCCCGAAGCCCCGGCCATCCGGCTGATCGCCACCGATCTCGACGGCACTCTGCTGCGGGACGACAAGTCCGTTTCGGAGCGCACCATCGCCGCGCTCGCCGCCGCCGAGCGGGCCGGCATCGAGGTCTTCTTCGTCACCGGCCGCCCGGCCCGCTGGATGGACGTCGTCAGCGCGCACGTCCACGGCCACGGCCTCGCCATCTGCGCGAACGGCGCCGCCGTCGTCGACCTGCACGCGGGCGGGACCTTCCTGGAGGTACGGCCGCTGGAGCGGACCGTCGCCCTCGACGTCGTCCAGGCCCTGCGCACCGCCGCGCCCGGCACCAGTTTCGCCGTCGAACTCACCACCGGCATCCACTACGAGCCGGAGTACCCGCCCTTCTTCCTCGACCCCGGCGCCACCGTCGCCACCGCCGAGAAGCTGCTCTTCGAGGAGACACCGGGAGCCGCGGCACCCGTCCTGAAGCTGCTCGCCCAGCACCCGGAGCTCGACCCGGACGTCTTCCTCGCCACCGCCCGCGAGGCCGCGGGCGACCTGGCCTCCTTCACCCGCTCGAGCCCGACCGCGCTCATCGAGATCAGCGGCCTCGGCGTCTCCAAGGCCTCCACCCTGGAGCACTGCTGTGCCGAGCGCGGCATCGCGCCCGCCGAGGTCGCGGCCTTCGGTGACATGCCGAACGACATCGAGATGCTGAGCTGGGCGGGCCGCTCCTTCGCGATGGGCAACGCACACCCGGACGTGATCGCCGCCGCCTCCGGTCGTACCACCGGGAACAACGAGGACGGCGTCGCCGTCGTCATCGAGCGCCTCGTCGCCGAGGCCCAGGCCACGAACCAGACCCGGACCCAGCCTCAGGCACAGGCCGAGTCCGCACGCGACCGCTGACGGGGTCCCTGCCGGGCGGCACCCGCTGCACACCGGCACCCGCTCCACCAGGGATCCGCTTCCGCCGGTAAGGCCCTACAGCGGGGCCTCCCACACCACCGTCGTGCCGCCGCCGTCCTCGCCGATCCCCGGCTCGCACCAGCTCGCGCCGCCGAGCGACTCGGCGCGGCGAGCCAGGTTGCGCAGACCGCTGCGCCGGCCTCCCTCGGGGATGCCGACGCCGTCGTCGGCGACCGACAGCCGCACGCCCTGGGTGCCGTCGGGGAGGGTCACGGTGGCATCCACGGCCACCTCGATCCGGGTGGCCTCGGCGTGCCGGAAGGCGTTCGACAGCGCCTCGCGCAGCGCGGCGATGAGGTTCTTGCCCGTGAGGTCGCCCACCGTCGCGTCGATCACGCCGACGAAGCGGTGGGCCGGCTTGAAACCGAGCGGCACGGCCGCCATGTTGATCTCCCGCAGGACCCGGGTGCGCAGGCCCGAGGGCGCCTCGGCGGGCCCCTGCTGGAGCGCGAAGATCGCGGTGCGGATCTCCTGGATGGTCACGTCCAGCTCGTCCACCGCCTTGCCGACGCCCTCCCGCACAGCCGGGACGATCGACCTGCGCTGGGCGCTCTCCAGCATCATCCCGGTGGCGAAGAGCCGCTGGATGACCAGGTCGTGCAGGTCGCGGGCGATCCGGTCGCGGTCCTCGTAGACCGCGAGCCGTTCCCGGTCCCGTTGCGCCTCGGCCATCATCAGGGCCAGTGCCGCCTGCGAGGCGAACTGCGTGGCCAGCGTCCGCTCGGCCTCCGTGAACTGCCGGTCGCCGCGCGCCCGCGGGGTGGCGAGCGCGCCGAGCACCCGCCCGCCGCTCTGCAGCGGCAGCAGCATCGCGGGCCCGTACTGGGCGGACAGCTTGTGCACCATCCGCGGGTCGGTCGAGGCGTCCGCGATGAACACCGCCTCGCCCTCCATCAGCAGCTCCACCACCGCGCTCTCGGGCGGGATCACCACGCCGAGGGACGTGGTGGTCCGGGGCGCGGAGACGGCGACGATCTCCAGGCCGCCCTCCTCGGCCGGCAGCAGCACGATGCCGGCGGCCGCGTCGGCGAGCCGGCGGGCCTGCTCGGCGACCACCGAGAGCGCGTCGTCGGCGTCGCCGCCGGAGAGCAGGGCGGTGGTCACGGCGACCGAGCCGTCGATCCACCGCTCGCGCTGCCGGGCGGCCTCGTAGAGACGGGCGTTGCCGATGGCGATCCCGGCCTCGGTGGCGAGCACCCGGACCATGTGGACGTCGTAGTCGTTGAACTCGCCGCCGCCGTTCTTCTCGGCGAGGTAGAGGTTGCCGAAGATCTCGCCCTGGACCCGGATGGGGACGCCGAGGAAGGTCTTCATCGGCGGATGACCGGGCGGGAAGCCGGCCGAGCGCGGGTCCGTCGACAGATCGGCCAGCCGGATCGTCTGCGGTTCGCGGATGAGCGCCCCGAGCAGCCCCGCGTGTCCGTCCGGCCGGTGCCCGATCCGGCGGACCGTCTCGTCCCCGACTCCGTACGTGACGAAGTCGGAGAGCCCGTCGCCTTCCTCGTCCACGACCCCGATGGCGGCGTAGCGGGCGTCGGCGAGCTCCGCCGCGGTCTCGCAGATCCGGTCGAGCGTGGAGTGCAGTTCGAGGCCGGTTCCGACGGAGCGCATCGCCTCCAGGAGCTGCGGCACCCGCGCGGTGAGCTCGGTGGAGAGGCCGTGCAGGCTGCGCGTGGCCCGGGTCGCGGCTTCGAGCGGGTCCGGTGAGGCGGGCGGTTCCGAGGCGTCGGGCACGGCGGCGGTCATGAGCTGAGCCTAGTTAGTCCTATTTAGAGAGAAAAGTCGGGTGGTGCGGGGCCGGGCCGCCGGTACCGGCGGGGGTGAGCAGCAGATCCGACTCCCGCTCCTGCTCCAGCATCCTCCGAAGCGGCCCCTCGGCCACCGCGAGCTCCGCGTACGGCCCGCGCTGCACGGTGCGGCCGCGGTCCAGGACCACCACCTCGTCGACGGCGTCGAGTCCGCGCAGCCGGTGGGTGATGAGGACGGTGGTGCGGCCCTCGGTGACCCGCAGCAGGTCGTCCGTGAGCGCGTCGGCCGTCGCCAGGTCCAGGTGCTCGGCCGGCTCGTCGAGGACGAGCACCGGGAAGTCGGCGAGCAGCGCGCGGGCCAGCGCGAGGCGCTGCCGCTGACCGCCGGAGAGCCGCGAGCCGTGCTCGCCGACGAGCGTGTCGAGTCCGTCGGGCAGCGAGTCCACCCAGTCGAGGAGCCGGGCCCGGCGCAGCACCTCGCGCAGCTCCTCGTCGTTCGCGCCGGTCCTGGCGAGCCGCAGGTTCTCGCGGAGCGTGCTGTCGAAGAGGTGGGCGTCCTGCGCGCACAGACCGACGAAGCGGCGCACGTCGTCGCCGTCGAGCTCCGGCGCGGACGTCCCGCCGATCCGGTACGTGCCGGACTCGGCATCCAGGAAGCGCAGCAGCACCTGCGCCAGCGTCGTCTTGCCGGAGCCCGAGGCGCCGACCACGGCGACGCGGCGCCCGGCCTCCAGGGTGAGCCCGAAGTCCACGAGCGCGGGCCGGTCCTGTCCGGCGTGCCGTGCCGAGAGCCCGGCGAGCTCCAGCGGGAACGGGCCGGCCGGGGGAGCGGCGGGCGTCGCCGGCTCGTGTACGGGGACGGGCGCGTCGAGCACGTCGAAGACCCGCTCGGCGCTGCGCCGCACGCGCTGGCGGTACTGGACGGCGAGCGGCAGTCCGGTGACGGCCTCGAAGGCGGCGAGCGGGGTGAGCACGACGACCGCGAGCGCGACCCCGTCCAGGCGACCGTCCCGGACTCCCTGCACACCGACGAGCGCGGCGGCGGCGACCGTCAGACCGCAGACCAGGGCGGAGAGCCCGACCCCGAGCGCGGTGGCGGCGGACTGCCGGGACGCGATGCCGGTGAGGGTACGGTCGGCCGCCCCGGCCCGCTCGACGCGGCCCTTCAGGGCACCGGCCACGGTGAGTTCGGCACAGCCGCGCAGGAGATCGACGACGGAGGTGGTGAGCGCGCCGCGCGCGGGCGCCAGCTGCCTCTCGGCCCGCCGGGCGAGCGCACCGCCGGCCACCGGCACGACGACCCCGGCGACCAGCAGGCCCACGGCCAGCACGGCACCGGCCTCGGGCAGCAGCCAGGCGGTGAACCCGACCGACCCGGCGCCCACGACGAGCGCGGCGCCCGCGGGCAGCAGCCAGCGCAGCCAGTAGTCCTGGAGGGCGTCGACGTCCTGCACGAGCCGGGCCAGCAGGTCGCCGCGCCGGGTGCGGCGCAGCCCGGCCGGGGCGATCCGCTCGAGGCGCCGGTAGACGGCGACCCGCAGGTCGGCCAGCATCCGCAGCACGGCGTCGTGCGAGACCAGCCGCTCGGCGTAGCGGAACACGGCCCGCCCGATACCGAAGGCGCGGGTCGCGGTGACAGCGACCATCAGATAGAGCACGGGCGGCTGTTCGGAGGCCCGCGAGATGAGCCAGCCGGACACGGCCATGAGCCCGACGGCGGATCCCAGCGCGAGGCTCCCGAGCAGCAGCGCGAGCACCATCCGGCCCCGCAGCTCCCCCGCCATGGCACGCACCCGTGCGAAGACGGACCCCACGGCGGAGGCCCGGTCCGCGGCCGTCCCGGACGCGCCCCCGGCTCCGGGCTGCTCGCCCCGTGCTTCCGTGGTGTCCCCGGAGCGGTCGGCCCGGGCCGGGTCCTCGGTGGGCGCGGGCGAACCGTCCGGCAGCAGGCCGGCCACGTGCGGGCCGCCCGCGGTTGCGGGCACAGTGGTCGCGGCCCCGTCGGTGCGGCTCTCGGCCGGAGCGAGGCGCACCACCCGGTCCGCGACGGCGAGCAGCGCAGGGCGGTGGACGACGAGGAGGACGGTGCGGCCGGCGGAGAGGCGGCGGACCGCCTCGACCACGGCGGCCTCGGTCTCGCCGTCGAGCGCGGCGGTCGGCTCGTCAAGGAGCAGCAGCGGGCGGTCGGCCAGGAACGCCCGGGCCAGGGCGAGCCGCTGCCGCTGGCCCGCGGAGAGCCCGGCTCCGTCCTCGCCCAGCAGGGTGTCCGCGCCGTCCGGCAGTTCGGCGACGAAGCCGTCCGCGCCCGCGTCCTGCAAGGCCCGCCGCACGGCCGCCTCGGAGGCGTCCGGGCGGGCCAGGCGGACGTTCTCGGCGATCGTCCCGGCGAAGAGGTACGGCCGCTGCGGCACCCAGGCGATCCGGGAGCGCCACTCCTCCAGGTCGAGCGAGGCGAGGTCCACCCCGCCGACCCGGACCACGCCGCTCTCCGAGCCGCTGTTCTCCGGGGTCGCGAAGCCGAGCACCACGTCGAGCAGCGTGGACTTGCCGACGCCGCTCGGGCCGACCAGGGCCACGGTCTCGCCCGGCTCCACGGTGAGCGACGCGGCGTCCAGGGAGGGTTCGGCCCGGCCCGCGTGACGCACCGTCACCCGGTCGAGCTCGAGCCGTACGGACGCGGGCACCGGCTCCGTACCGCCGGCCGGCAACGGGCTCTCCAGGACCTCGAAGATCTCCTCGGCGGCGGCGAGGCCTTCGGCCGCCGCGTGGTACTGCGTGCCCACCTGCCGCAGCGGCAGATACGCCTCGGGCGCCAGGACCAGGATGACGAGACCGGTGTAGAGGTCGAGGCTGCCGTGGACCAGGCGCATGCCGATGCCGACCGCGACCAGCGCGACCGACAGCGTCGAGAGCAGCTCCAGGGCGAAGGAGGACAGGAACGCGATGCGCAGCGTGCGCATGGTCGCCCGCCGGTAGTCGGCGGTGATCGACCGGATGTTCTCGGCCTGGGCCTTGGCCCGGCCGAAGACCTTGAGCGTGGGAAGCCCGGCCACCACGTCGAGGAAGTGTCCCGAGAGCCGGGAGAGCAGCTTCCACTGGCGGTCCATCCGGGCCTGGGTGTACCAGCCGATCAGGATCATGAAGACCGGGATGAGCGGCAGCGTCACCACGATGACGGCCGCCGAGACCCAGTCCTCCGTGACGATCCGGGCGAGCACCGCCACCGGCACCACGACCGCGAGCCCCAGCTGGGGCAGATAGCGGGCGAAGTAGTCGTCCAGGGCGTCCACGCCCCGGGTCGCGAGCGCGGCCAGCGAGCCGGCCTTCTGCCCGCTGAGCCATCCCGGCCCGAGCCGCGCCGCCTGCTGGAGCAGCCGGCCGCGCAGCTCGGACTTGACCGCCGCGCTCGCCCGGTGGGCGGCGAGCTCGGTGAGCCAGGAGACCAGCCCCCGGCCCACCGCCACCGCGGCGAGCAGCAGCAGGGGCGTGGTGAGCCCGGAAACCGACAGGTCCTTCTGGAAGGCCCCGACCACCACCTCGGCGATGAGCATCGCCTGGGCGACGATCAGTGCCGCCCCGGCGAGGCCGAGGCCGACCACCGCCAGGAGGAAGAAGCGGGTGGCCCCGGCGTAGCGCAGCAGTCGCGGATCGATCGGTTTCACGTGAAACATGCTCCCCTGCTGAGCGGCGGTTAGTGGGCCGCTTCCGCGATGTGCTGCGTGCCGATCCGCTTACGGAACACCCAGTAGGTCCAGCTCTGGTAGAGCAGCACCAGCGGGGTCGCGAGGGCGGCGCACCACGTCATGATCTTGAGCGTGTACGGGCTCGACGAGGCGTTGGTCACCGTCAGGCTCCACTCCGGGTTCAGCGTGGAAGGCATGACGTTCGGGAAGAGCGTCAGGAAGAGCATCGCCACCGCGGCGGCGATCGTGACGCCCGAAAGCGCGAACGACCAGCCCTCGCGCCCGATCCGGATCGCACCGATCGCGCCGACCAGCGCCACCACGGCGACCACCATCGCGCTCAGACTCCAGCCGTCGCCCTTGTCCGCCTGGGTCCAGATGAGGAAGGCGAGCGCGAGCACCGCCGTGACGAGCCCCAGCACGAGCGCGAGCGACCGGGCCCGGAGGCGGATGTCTCCGACCGTCTTGAGCGCCGCGAACACCGCGCCGTGGAAGGTGAAGAGGGTCAGCGTGACCAGCCCGCCGAGCAGGGCGTACGGGTTGAGCAGGTCCCACAGGTTGCCGACGTACTCCATGTCCGCGTCGATCTTCACGCCGCGCACGATGTTGCCGAAGGCCACGCCCCAGAGGAACGCGGGGACGAGGGAGGTCCAGAAGATGGCCTGCTCCCAGTTCCGCTGCCAGCTCTCCTCGGGCCGCTTCACCCGGTACTCGAAGGCGACTCCGCGGATGATCAGGCAGACCAGGATGATCAGCAGCGGCAGGTAGAAGCCGGAGAAGAGCGTCGCGTACCACTCGGGGAAGGCGGCGAAGGTCGCGCCGCCCGCCGTGAGCAGCCACACCTCGTTGCCGTCCCAGACGGGGCCGATGGTGTTGATGAGCACCCGCTTCTCGGCCCGGTCGCGGGCGAGCAGCTTGGTGAGGACGCCGACCCCGAAGTCGAAGCCCTCGAGGAAGAAGTAGCCGATCCAGAGGACGGCGATGAGTACGAACCAGACGTCGTGGAGTTCCATTGCCTCGGTCTCCTGAGCCTCAGTACGAGAAGGCCATGGGGCGGTCGGCGTCGCGGTCCCCGCCGATCCGGGTGGGCGGGTTGAGGTCGTCCTCGGTGAGCTCGGGCGGGCCGGCCTTCACGTACTTCACGAGCAGCCTGACCTCGATCACGGCGAGGACGGCGTAGAGCAGCGTGAAGACGATCATCGAGGTCAGCACCTCGCCCTGGGACACACCGGGGGAGACGGCGTCACGGGTGCGCAGCACGCCGTAGACGACCCACGGCTGCCGGCCCATCTCGGTGAAGATCCAGCCCCAGGAGTTGGCGATCAGCGGGAAGGCCATGGTCCAGAGGGCGACGAGCCAGTACCACCTGCCCAGGCGGGGGCTGAGCGCCTTCCGCTTGAACAGGACCAGGTTCGGCACCTCGTCCTCACCGGTCCGCAACCCCGGCGCCAGCATGAACTTCTTGCGGGTCAGCCAGAGACCGACGACACCGATGGCCAGCGAGGCCATGCCGAAGCCGATCATCCAGCGGAAGCCCCAGTAGGCGACCGGGATGTTGGGCCGGTAGTCGCCGGGCCCGAACTTCTCCTGCTCCGCCTTGTTGACGTCGTTGATGCCCGGGACGTACGAGCTGAAGTCGTCGTTCGCGAGGAAGGACAGCAGGCCCGGGATCTCTATGGCGACCGTGTTGTGGCCCTTCTCGACGTCGCCGTAGGCGAAGACGGAGAACGGAGCCGGCGCCTCGCCGTCCCACAGGGCCTCGGCCGCGGCCATCTTCATGGGCTGCTGCTTGAACATGACCTTGCCGAGCAGGTCACCGCTGATCGCGGTGCCCAGACCGGCGATGATCAACGTGATCAGGCCGAGCCTCAGCGAGGTCCGCATCACCGCGACGTGCTTCTTGCGCGCCAGGTGGTAGGCCGCGATGCCGGCCATGAAGGCGCCGCCGACCAGGAAGGCCGCGGTCATGGTGTGGAAGAACTGGGTGAGCGCCGTGTTCTGGGTGAGGACGTGCCAGAAGTCGGTGAGCTCGGCCCGGCCCCGCTCGGCGTTGATCCGGTAGCCGACCGGGTGCTGCATCCAGGAGTTGGCCGCGAGGATGAAGTACGCGGACAGGACGGTGCCGACCGACACCATCCAGATGCAGGCGAGGTGGATCTTCTTCGGCAGCTTGTCCCAGCCGAAGATCCACAGGCCGATGAAGGTCGACTCGAAGAAGAACGCGATCAGCGCCTCGAAGGCCAGGGGGGCACCGAAGATGTCGCCGACGAACCGCGAGTAGTCGGACCAGTTCATGCCGAACTGGAACTCCTGCACGATGCCGGTGACGACACCCATCGCGATGTTGATCAGGAAGAGCTTGCCCCAGAACTTCGTGGCCCTGAGGTACTTCTCCTTCTCCGTGCGCACCCAGGCCGTCTGAAGACCGGCCGTGAGGGCGGCGAGGGAGATCGTCAACGGAACGAACAGGAAGTGGTAGACGGTCGTGATACCGAACTGCCAGCGCGCCAGAGTCTCCGGCGCCAACGCTAGATCCACGTCGTCTCTCCTTACATCGCCGTGGCCACATCGGCAGTTTGCCCCTTTAATCCCACCCATTACGGGAGGAACAGGGACACGCTTGTGAACGCGTTCACATTCACAAGCATTATTGCTCATACGAAATCCGTACGTACAGGCGGGGTGCCTGTACCGAAGGTCACCCCTTCCCAAGACATTCAACATACTGTTGAATCCGGGCCATGACCCTTCGGATACGCGTCTCCTGGCCCGCCGGCCACACCACGGCCACCATCGACGAAACCCCCACGAGCAAGGCGCTCGTGGGGGCTCTCCCGATCTCCTCCACCGCCCGGACCTGGGGCGAGGAGGTCTACTTCGACACTCCGGTCTCCGTCCCCGTCGAGCCCGACGCCCGGCAGGTCGTCGCGCCGGGCACGGTGGCCTTCTGGACGGAGGGCGACGCGCTCGCCCTCCCCTACGGCCCCACGCCCATCTCGCGCGGGGACGAGCCGCGGCTCGCGAGCCCGTGCAACATCCTGGGCGCAGTGGACGGCGACCCGCGGATCCTGGCCACCGTCAGGGACGGCGACCCGATCCGCGTGGAACTCGTCGACTGACCGGACCGGCCGGGGAAACCCGTCGACCGACCGGACCCGTCGGCTGACGGGAGCGTCGGATGACGCGCCCCGCCAGACGCCTACCTGACGGACTACGCCTCCTTACGGAAGCCTTCCGCCGCCTTCAGGAACAGGTCGTTCGCCTCGCACTCACCGATCGTGACGCGGACGCCCTCCCCCGCGAACGGCCGCACCACCACGCCGTGCCGCTCGCACTCCGCCGCGAAGTCCATGGTCCGCTCCCCGAGCCGCAGCCAGACGAAGTTCGCCTGGGTGTCCGGCACGGTCCAGCCCTGGGCCACCAGCCCCGCATGGACCCGCTCGCGCTCGGCCACCAGCGAGCCGACCCGCCCGAGCAGCTCGTCCTCCGCCCGCAGCGAGGCCACCGCCGCGTCCTGCGCGAGCTGGCTCACGCCGAACGGCACCGCCGTCTTGCGCAGCGCCGCCGCCACCGGCTCGTGGGCGACCGCGAAGCCCACCCGCAGGCCGGCGAGGCCGTACGCCTTCGAGAAGGTCCGCAGCACCGCCACGTTCGGCCGGTCACGGTAGAGCTCGATGCCGTCCGGGATGTCGGTGTCGCGGACGAACTCCCGGTAGGCCTCGTCGATCACCACGAGGACGTCGGAGGGCACCCGGTCCAGGAAGCGCTCCAGCTCGGCGCGGCGCACCGCCGTGCCCGTGGGGTTGTTCGGGTTGCAGACGAAGATCAGCCGGGTCCGGTCGGTGATCGCCTCCGCCATCGCGTCGAGGTCGTGCACCTCACCGTCGGTCAGCGGCACCTGCACCGAGGTGGCCCCGCTGATCTGCGTGATGATCGGGTACGCCTCGAAGGAACGCCAGGCGTAGATCACCTCGTCGCCCGGGCCGGAGGTGGCCTGGAGCAGGGACTGTGCCACGCCGACCGAGCCGGTGCCGGTGGCCAGGTGCGAGACGGGCACGCCGAAGCGGTCGGCCAGCTCCTCCATCAGACCGGTGCAGGCCATGTCCGGGTAGCGGTTGAAGTTCGCCCCGGCGGCCAGCACGCGCTCCATCACGCCCGGCAGCGGCGGATAGGGGTTCTCGTTGGAGGACAGCTTGAAGGCGACCGGACCGCCCGCGGCGGCCGGCTTGCCCGGCTTGTAGGTGGGGACGCCGTCCAGCACGGCGCGCAGCCTGGGGCCCGACGCGCTCGTCCCGCTGGTCCCGCTGGTCTCGCTCACTCTGTGTCCTCCTCGACCTTCTGTACCACCAATACTCCTCACCTTATGAGGATTCGGCTCGCCTGCGAATGGGCCGTGGACAAATGGTCCGCGAACGGCACCCCGCGCAGGGGGAGCGCGCTCAGGGGTGGCGCGCGCCGGTGGCGAGCGCCGTGGCGCGCATCGCCCGTAGAGGTGAGTTGAGACCTCTTCGAGACCTCGTACGCTCACCAGGCGCATGGGCACCGAGGACCACAGCTCTCATGTCTCTGACCTGAACTTCCTTTGCTTCCAAGGCATTTCTCAGATGTCGATCATGCAGAAACGTGCCTGTCAATGCCTGCATATGCGACCGGCCCAACCCACCCCCATCGCCCTACTATCGGCTCGCCATGACAGCAGCAGGGAAGCACCAGGTGAGCCGGGCACAGACCCGGGGAAGCCGGCAGGGCCGGGCGGGCATCCGGGACGTGGCCGCCGCCGCCGGGGTCTCCATCACGACTGTCTCCGACGCGCTCAACGGCAAGGGCCGGCTCCCGGACGCCACCCGCCGTCACGTCCGCGAGGTCGCAGACAGACTGGGCTACCGCCCGTCCGCGGCAGCCCGCACCCTCCGTACCGGCAAGTCGGGACTCATCGGCCTGACCGTGACGACATACGGGGATGAACCTTTCACCTTCACCGAATTCGCGTACTTCGCGGAGATGGCGAGGGCCGCGACGTCAGCCGCGCTGGCCCGCGGCTACGCCCTCGTCATCCTGCCCGCCACCTCCCGCCATGACGTCTGGTCCAACGTCGCCCTCGACGGAACCGTCGTCATCGATCCCTCCGACCACGACCCGGTCGTGACCGAGCTGGTCCGGCAGGGGCTGCCCGTCGTCTCCGACGGCCGCCCCGCCGGCACCCTCCCGGTCACCGCCTGGGTCGACAACGACCACGAGGCAGCCGTCCTCGACCTGCTCGACCACCTCGCCGCCGCCGGCGCCCGCCGGATCGGTCTGCTCACCGGAACCACCACCGACACGTACACCCGGCTCTCCACCACCGCGTACCTCAACTGGTGCGAACGGGTCGGCCAGGACCCCGTCTACGAGGCCTACCCCGCGCACGACCCGTGTGCGGGCGCCGTCGCCGCCGACCGGCTGCTCGCCCGCCCCGACCGGCCCGACGCCGTGTACGGGCTCTTCGACCCCAACGGCACCGACCTGCTCGCGGCGGCCCGCCGCTACGGGCTGCGGGTGCCGGACGACCTGCTGCTCGTCTGCTGCAGCGAGTCGACCGTCTACGCCAACACCGAACCGCCCATCACGACGCTCTCGCTCAAGCCGCGCCGCATCGGTACCGCCGTCGTCCAGCTCCTCATCGACGCCATCGAGGGGATCGAGACGGACGGTCCGGTCGAGCAGGTGATACCGACGGAGCTGATCGTCCGCACCTCCTCGCAGCGACGCTCGCCGCGCACGACGGTGAGCCCGCCGCGCTCTCCCTCGAAGGACTGAACCGGGGAGAGGGACCCCGAGGACCGGATCCGGGGGGCCGAGAGGTGCGGGGTGGGGGCCGCACCTCTGGGAACGGGCAGGGCCAAACCTTCGGGTGGCCCTGCCCGTTCCCTGGCCTGGACCTTCCCAATTCGGGCGAAACAACCGGTGAACCCGGAGTGGACCCGGATTCACCACCCCTGGTGCGTCACACAGGAGGACCCTCATTCCTATGATGGGCGGACGACACCGCGGACCACCACGACCAGGCCGGTCCGCGATGTGCAGGGCATCGCGACGGTGGTGGAGGGGTCGATGACACAGGGGGCCGGGCAGGAACCCGTGGTGCGCACGGCGACGTTGCGTGACTTCCGTGTACCTCCGTACGCCCGGGTGCCCGTCCAGGGGCACGCGGCCGAGCCGTTCCCGGCCGACGTCCCGGCGCCTCCCGCCGCTCCCGTGCCCGCGGTCGCCCCCGCCTCCGCACCGGTGGCCGCTCCGGCCGCTGCCCCCGCACCCGCGGCGGCTCCCGCCTCCGTGCCCGAGGCCGCTCGCGCCTCCGCGCCCGAGGTCGCACCCGCCGACGCGACGCTCCACCTGGGCTCGCTCTCCTCGGGCCACCCGGGGAACGCGTTCCCCGACGACGAGCCGCCCGAGGGCTACACGCCGACCGAGCGCGACCTGCCGATCATCAACCGGGGCGACACCGTCCAGGTCCACGTCACGCCCGTGCCCCAGCCGGCCCCGGTGCCGGGCGACGGCCCCGGCCCGCTCTACGTCGTCGGCGACGTGCACGGCTACCTCGACGAACTCCTGGAGGCGCTGCGCGCCCAGGGCCTCATCGACGAGAACGGCGGCTGGGCCGCCGGCAACGCCCGCCTGTGGTTCCTCGGCGACTTCACCGACCGCGGCCCCGACGGCATCGGCGTGATCGACCTCGTGATGCGCCTCTCCGCCGAGGCCGCCGCCGCCGGCGGCTACTGCAAGGCCCTCATGGGCAACCACGAGCTGCTCCTGATCGGCGCCAAGCGGTTCGGCGACACGCCGGTGAGCTCCGGCGCCGGCACCGCCACCTTCCAGGCAGCCTGGCTGCTCAACGGCGGCCAGAAGCACGACATGGACCGCCTCCAGGACGTCCACCTGCAGTGGATGTCCCGGCTCGACGCCGTCGTGGAGCAGGACGGTCACCTGCTCCTGCACTCGGACACCACGGCGTACCTGGAGTACGGCGGCACCATCGAGGACGTCAACGACAAGGTCCACGAGATCCTCAACCGGAACGACGCGGACGAGGTCTGGGACCTCTTCCGGAAGTTCACCAAGCGCTTCGCGTTCCGCGACGAGGCCGCCGGCCCGCAGGCGGTGCGGGAGCTGCTCGCCACCTACGGCGGCAGCCGGATCGTGCACGGCCACAGCCCCATCCCGTACCTTCTCGGCCAGGTCGGCACGGAGGACGGCGAGGAGGGCGAGCGCCCGGTCGTCGACGGTCCGCACGTCTACGCGGACGGACTCGCCATCGCGATGGACGGCGGAGTGACCATGGCCGGAAAGCTGCTGGTCGTCCAACTCCCGCTGCCCGCCTGACGCATAACCCTACGCATCCGGGGAAGGCGATTTCCGGGAACACCCTGTCACCGCGTGCGGTAACCGCCCTACCATCGGCTCATCCGTAGCAGGCTCTCCTCCGTTTCCGCCTGATCCGCCGTCGAGCACGGCCGGTTCCGGCCCTACGGAGCATCGGGGGATGCACATGAACGTGGCTCCGCACCTGCTGACCGAGGACCGCGCCGAGTTCGAGCGGGTCGTCGACGACGCACTGCGCAACGCGCACGACCACCCGGATCTCGCCGAGACCGGGACCCGGCTCAGCACCACCCAGCTGCGCGCGATGGCGCTGAACGCGACCGCGCTCATCACCACGGCCGCCGCGACCGAGTACGACCACTTCGTGAAGGTCCGCGAACAGGTCCGCTCCGCGGCGAGGGGCACGGCCGGCGGAAGCGGAAGCGGCACGGGCGAGGCGCCGGCCGACACGGACGGCGCGGGCGTCGTCGCCGTCGTGACCGTCCTCGCCCCGCTCCTCGCGGGCACGGCCGCAGTCGTCGTCCTCCTCGTCGGCGCCGTCCTGAAGATGCTGGACCCGGCCCCGGCCTTCGCCGACACCCTGCTCACCGCCGGCCTGTTCTTCGGCGCCGTCGCCGCGGCCGGCCTGCTCTGGGCGGCGGCCGGCCTCCTCGTCACCGCCCTGCGCAACAGCGCCACCGAAGTCCCGGCCGGGACTCCCGACGACGAGTTGTCACGCGCCAGGGAGGCCTGGCGCCAGGCGCTGCGGGAGCGCGGCGTGGTGCCGTTCCTGCGCGACGCGCTGGCCGCCGCGCCCGCCGAGCCGGCCACGGCCCCGGCGCTTCCCCGCCAGTCGCCGCCGCCGACCGGCCGCATCCCCAAAGTCGGCTACAGCGGCCCGGACTTCACCAGCCCGGGCGGGGGCGCCCCGTCCCCGCGTCCGACGTACACGAGCCCGGACTTCACCAGCCCGGACTTCGGTCCGCCGGATCACCGGCCGGAGTGAGAAGCACCGGCCCGCGACTCCCCCGAGGGTCGCGGGCCGGTGGTACGGGACGGGTCCCGGCTACTCCGCCATCGGCAGGTAGACCCGGTTCCCGGCAGCGGCGAACTCGGCCGACTTCGCGGCCATGCCCGCCTCGATCTCGTCCGCCTTCAGGTCGCCGCCGTGCTCACGGCGGATGTCCTGGGAGATCTTCATCGAGCAGAACTTCGGACCGCACATCGAGCAGAAGTGCGCCGTCTTCGCGGGCTCCGCCGGCAGCGTCTCGTCGTGGAACTCACGGGCCGTGTCCGGGTCCATGGCCAGGTTGAACTGGTCCTCCCAGCGGAACTCGAAGCGCGCGTCGGACAGCGCGTCGTCCCACTCCTGCGCGCCCGGGTGGCCCTTGGCCAGGTCCGCCGCGTGCGCCGCGATCTTGTAGGTGATCACGCCCGTCTTGACGTCGTCCTTGTTCGGCAGGCCCAGGTGCTCCTTGGGCGTGACGTAGCAGAGCATCGCCGTGCCCCACCAGGCGATCATCGCCGCGCCGATGCCCGAGGTGATGTGGTCGTACGCCGGGGCGACGTCCGTGGTCAGCGGGCCGAGCGTGTAGAACGGCGCCTCCTCGCAGATCTCCTGCTGGAGGTCGATGTTCTCCTTGATCTTGTGCATCGGGACGTGGCCCGGGCCCTCGATCATCGTCTGCACGTTGTGGCGCTTGGCGATCGTGTTGAGCTCGCCCAGGGTCTTCAGCTCGGCGAACTGCGCCGCGTCGTTGGCGTCCGCGATCGAGCCGGGCCGCAGGCCGTCGCCGAGCGAGTACGTGACGTCGTACGCCGCGAGGATCTCGCAGAGCTCCTCGAAGTTCGTGTAGAGGAAGTTCTCCTTGTGGTGCGCGAGGCACCAGGCGGCCATGATCGAGCCGCCGCGCGAGACGATGCCGGTCTTGCGGCGGGCGGTCAGCGGCACGTACGGCAGCAGCACGCCGGCGTGCACCGTCATGTAGTCGACGCCCTGCTCGGCCTGCTCGATGACGGTGTCCTTGTAGATCTCCCAGGTCAGCTCCTCGGCCTTGCCGTCGACCTTCTCCAGGGCCTGGTAGAGCGGCACGGTGCCGATGGGCACGGGGGAGTTGCGCAGCACCCACTCGCGGGTGGTGTGGATGTTGCGGCCGGTGGAGAGGTCCATGACCGTGTCGGCGCCCCACTTGGTCGCCCAGGTCATCTTCTCCACCTCCTCCTCGATGGAGGAGGTGACCGCGGAGTTGCCGATGTTGGCGTTGACCTTCACCAGGAACCGCTTGCCGATGATCATCGGCTCGATCTCCGGGTGGTTGACGTTCGCCGGCAGGACCGCGCGGCCCGCCGCGATCTCCTCCCGTACGACCTCGGGGGAGACGTTCTCGCGGATCGCGACGTACTCCATCTCCGGGGTGATCTCGCCCCGGCGGGCGTACGCGAGCTGCGTCACCGCCTGGCCGTCGCGGCCACGGCGGGGCAGCCGCGGGCGGCCGGGGAAGACGGCGTCGAGGTTCTTCAGGCCTCCGCCGCGGGGCGAGGTGTGCTTGATGCCGTCGTCCTCGGGCCGCACCGGACGGCCCGGGTACTCCTCCGTGTCACCGCGCGAGATGATCCAGTTCTCGCGCAGCGGCGGCAGGCCGCGCCGCACGTCGGTGTCGATGGTCGGGTCGGTGTACGGACCGGACGTGTCGTACAGCGTCACGTCCTTGCCGTTGGTGAGGTGCACCTGACGGACGGGCACCCGGATGTCGGGGCGGGAACCCTCGACGTAGCCCTTGTGCCAGCCCGGCGTGCGCTCCTGCGGGCCGCTCTGGTCCTGGTCGGAGGCAGGCGTGCGTGCATCCTGAATGGTCATGAGACCGAATCTCCCTACGCCGGCATTACCCGGTAACAGGTTCGGCGGTCGGCGCAGCCTCCTCCCGTACGTACATCGGTACGCGCGTACGGTGATCAGCGCCCTCTCAGCCCGGTGCTCCGAGCTCCCGCGTGTGCAAAGGTGTCACCACGCTAGCGTCATCCCTGGCGTGCTGAACAGTGGGGGCCTCGACGTTCTTGCGATGATCGGTCGGTGACGTCAACGCAGCAGCCCCAGGAACCCCACGGCGACGGGCACGGCCACGGGCACGGCCATGCGCACGGCCACGGCCCCGCCGCACCCGTCTCACGGCACCTGCGGAAGGTCATCGCCGCGGTGCTCATCCCCTTCGCCACCGCCGTCGCCGTCGGGCTCGTGGTGCTGTGGCCGGGTGGCACCCCCGGGCACGAGCCCACGGGCGTCGGCTTCGACCGGCAGACCGAGCAGGGCAAGGTCGTCGCCGTCGAGCAGGTCGACTGCAAGGACGTGAACGCCGCCCAGGTCCCGCCGACCGGCGACACCTCCACCCCGGAGGGGCGCGAGGCGGTCAACGCCCAGCAGGGGCAGTGCGAGAAGGCGACCGTCGAGGTCACCACCGGCCCGGACAAGGGCCGTAGGTTCACCGAGATCGTGCAGCCGGACGCGCCCCGCCAACTCCACGAGGGACAGGGCGTGGTGGTGGCGTACGCCCCCGACGCCCCGCGCGACCTGCAGTACTCCGTCACCGACGTGAACCGGAAGCTGCCGATCGCCGTGCTCGCCGGCATCTTCGCGCTCGCCGTCGTCATCGTCGGCCGGATGCGCGGCGTGATGGCGTTGATCGCGCTCGCGGCGAGCTTCCTGGTGCTGACCCTGTTCATCCTGCCGGCGATCATCCAGGGATCGAATCCGCTGGTGGTCGCCATCGTCGGATCGAGCGCGATCATGCTGATCGCGCTCTACCTGTGCCACGGCCTGTCGGCCCGCACCTCGGTCGCGGTCCTGGGCACGCTGGTCTCGCTGCTGCTGATCGGCCTGCTCGGCTCGCTGTTCATCGGCTGGGCCTCGCTCAGCGGCAACACGGACGACAACACCGGTCTCATCCACGGCCTGTACCCCGAGATCGACATGTCCGGTCTGCTGCTCGCCGGAATCATCATCGGCTCGCTGGGTGTGCTCGACGACGTGACGGTGACCCAGACCTCGGCGGTCTGGGAACTCCACCAGGCCGACCCGACGATGGGCCCGCGGCGGCTCTACCGGGCCGCTATCCGGATCGGCCGCGACCACATCGCCTCGGTGGTGAACACCCTGGTCCTCGCCTACGCGGGCGCGTCCCTGCCGCTGTTGCTGCTCTTCTCGATCGCGCAGAGCAGCGTGGGAACGGTGGCCAACAGCGAGCTGGTGGCCGAGGAGATCGTCCGGACGCTGGTCGGCTCGATCGGTCTGGTCGCCTCGGTACCGATCACCACCGGCCTTGCGGCGCTGGTGGTTTCGGCGGACCGGCCGGGTCCGGGAGCGGGCGAGCAGCGCCCGGCACGGGCCGGCGGGGGCGGGCGGCGACGCCGGGCCAAGTAGGCCCGGCGGTCTGCCGCCGGGGTCGGCTCGCCGCGGTCAACCCGCGTTCTCCTCGGCCAGGATGCGTCCGAGGGCCGCCTCCAGGCTGTCCTCGAAGTCGCCCAGTGCCTCTTCCTGACCGAGTGGGACGAGCTTGTCCGTGCGGTCGAGGAAGGCGACGAGCGGCGGCGCGCTCGCGCGGAACAGGGCGCGGTCGCCGCCGACCTGAAGGCGGATCATCACGTCGGAGAGTCCCTCGGGGTCGGTCGGCGCGATGTGCACGTCGCCGTCCCCGCTGGGGCGGTTGATCCCGTCGAGCAGCAGCTCGCGGCCGAAGGCCCAGGTCACGGGCGCGTCTCCGGGAAGGTGGAACGTCATCCGCACCGCATAGGGGTCGCGGGTCTCGTATCGCAGTTCCACCGGGATCCGGAAGGAGAGCTCCTCGGAGACGAGGAAGCTCATCAGGACCTCGGCCTGAACCGTCTCTCGCATGATGTACCCCGCAGTAGATGAGCAGTTGTGTAAACACGCTGCTGAAAGCTGTGACCGAAACGGCCAGGAATGATCCCCCATGGCCCTCTTGACGCAATCGTGCTGTACGCGCTAGCGGATCACAAGGAGTGATTTTTCAGATACTGATAGAGAACGCGAGCGAGCTGAAGAGCTTTCCGATCTCATTCTGTAGCCGGTCGATAGCAGGTAGCAACCGTTCTTCCTGGTGAAGAGGGAGGGAAATCGCCATCGCGGCCGCCGTGGACCCCGCGGTGATGGGAATGGCCGCACAGACCGTGCCGAGCGCATATTCCTGACGCTCCACCAGGGGCTCCATTCGCCCCATACCGCCCAAACGATCCAAAAGGGACCGGCGATTACGCACCGTATACGGCGTGATGGCTTCCACCGGATGGCGGTCGAGGTGGTCTTGACGAGTCTTCAGATCCAGTTGACTCAGCAGGCACTGCCCGATGGCGTGCGCGTGACCGGTCTCCCGGAAGTCGGCCCACTCCTCCACGGCGGGGGCCGCGGGAGTGTCGGCGACGGCGACGAGCTCGATCTCGCCCTCGCGGTAGATGGCGAAGTAGACCGGGACGCCGATGGCGTCCCGCCAGTGGGCGAGAGAGTCTTCGATCTTGGTGCGACGATTCTGCAGAACTCCGCCGCCGACCAGCCTGCCGGCGGCGTCGCCGAAGACGAACACACCCTTCTCGCGACGCAGATAGCCCTCGTGCGTCAGGGTGCGGAGCAGGTGGTACGCGGTGGGAAGCGGAAGTCCCGCCTCGCGCGCGAGCTGTTTGGCGGGAGCCCCGTCCTCATGGGAGCCCACGGCCTCCAGGAGTCTCAGCGCCCGCTGCACCGAGCCGATCAGAGTAGGAGCAGCGGGCTGCGAAGCCGTGGCCAAAGGTCACCCCCAGGCGTGTCGACGAGTGCGTCGCACCCGCCCGCGGGGGCCGCCCCCGCGCGCCCGCCGCGGCCTGGGACCGGTGGGGTCCGGTGGCGGACCCGTCCGGGAGGCAGACGCGATCACGCGAGTCGTTGCGGAGGTCTACGCCTGTGGTTCCCGGGGCGGCGGAGGTTTTCCACTCTAATGGCAGGTCCCGGGGCCACACCGGGTTTCCACCTGCGCGTTCCCTCGGCCGGGCTAATCGCCCGAGGGGTCGCCATACCGATGGGTAACTTGTGCTACCAGTCCTCACGACGGGAGGTCGACGAGGACGTGAACTTCCTGACGACGTAGATCAGACCGGCCACCAGCGCCACGAACACCAGCAGCTTGAACAGCAGACCGACCACGACGGTCAGGAGGCTGGTGATCAGGCCGCCGAAGACGACCAGAGCGATGACGGGTATGGCGATCCACTTCACCCACCACGGCATCCCCGCGAGAATCTCCTTCACCGCCATGGCGCTTACCTCATCTCCGAACGGTTCGCCGTCGCCCTCTGCGCCGGACACCTCCGATGCTAGGGGCGCACACCAAGCCCGCGGGGCCCTCCCGGCCCCTGCTCTTCCCTGATCCGACCCCTAAGGGGTCGGGCCTCCGGGAGAGGGCGCACCTCTGCCGAGGGGCGCCCCTCGGCAGGGGGGTCAGGCCTCCGGCGGCGAGAAGACCACCATGACCCGCAGGTCCTCGGTGATGTGGTGGAACTTGTGCGGGACGCCCGCCGGCACGTACACCACACTGCCCCGAGCCACCGGCGTCGTCTCCGTCCCGACCGTGATCGCGGCCCGGCCGCTCACCACGAAGTACACCTCGTCCTGCCCGTGCGGCTGCTGCGGGTCGAGCTGCCCCGCGTCGAGTGCGTACAGACCCACCGACATGTTGCGTTCGCGCAGGAACTGGAGGTAAGCGCCGTCGTTCGCGGCGCGCTCCGCCTCCAGCTCGTCCAGTCGGAATGCCTTCATCGTCGTACGCCCCTGCCTTGGCCGGATCATGTCTGCCACGATCAGACACATGAAGAATTTCGTCGTCAAGACGCTCGCGAACGCGGGCGCTCTCGCCGTTGCCATCTGGCTGCTGCAGGACATCACGCTGACCGGTGACAGCACCGCCAAGAAGGCCTGGACCCTCATCCTGGTCGCCCTGGTTTTCGGCCTGGTGAACTGGCTGGTGAAGCCGGTCGTCAAGCTGCTCACGTTTCCGCTCTTCATCCTGACACTCGGTCTGATCACCCTGGTCGTCAACGCGCTCATGCTGCTCCTGACGTCCTGGCTGGCCGACCAGCTCGACCTGAGCTTCCACGTCGAGGGCTTCTGGACCGCCGTCCTCGGCGGCCTGATCATCTCCGTCGTCTCCTGGGCGCTGAACGTCGTCCTGCCCGACGGCGACTGAGGGCCGGCCATGACCTACCGCGTCTGTTTCGTCTGCACGGGCAACATCTGCCGCTCCCCGATGGCCGAGCACGTCTTCCGCGCCCGCGTGACGGAGGCCGGTCTGGCGGGCGCGGTGGAGGTGGACAGCGCCGGTACCGGAGGCTGGCACGAGGGGGACGGCGCCGATCCGCGCACGGTCGCCGTCCTGGCCGACAACGGCTACGCGTCCGGGCACACCGCCCGGCAGTTCCGCGCCTCCTGGTTTCCCGCGCTCGACCTGGTGATCGCCCTCGACCAGGGCCACGCGCGGGAGCTGCGGCGACTCGCGCCCACCCCCGAGGACGCCGCCAAGATCCGGCTGCTGCGTTCCTACGACCCGGGAGCGGGCCCCGACATCGACGTGCCGGACCCGTACTACGGCGGCCGGGAGCACTTCGAGGAGTGCCTGGAGATGGTGGAGACGGCGAGCGAGGGTCTTCTCGCGGCGGTGCGCGACGCGGTCGCGGCCACGGTCGCGGACCCGGTGGAGGAGCAGACGGCATGAGCGGGACGAACAAGGTGCCCGGAGCGGACGGCACGGGCGCTCGCCACGACGCCGGCGGGCTCGGCGAGGGCACGCGGGCGGTACGGGCCGGGCTGCCCGAGCCCGTGAAGTACGAGCCGACCCTGCCCGGGCCGGTGTTCGCGGCCCACTTCCACCTGCCCGGCGAGCCGACCGGCCCGTACACCTACGGCCGTGACGAGAACCCGACCTGGACCCATCTGGAACGCGCCATCGGCGCGTTGGAGGCGCCGGGGGAGAGCGGCGTCGAGACGCTGGTCTTCGCCTCCGGCATGGCCGCCGTCTCCGCCGTCCTGCTCTCCCAGCTCAGGTCCGGCGACGCCGTCGTCCTGCCCTCCGACGGCTACCAGGCCCTGCCCCTGCTGCACGAGCAGCTGCGGGCGTACGGGATCGAGGTCCGCACCGCGCCGACCGGCGGCGACGCCCAGCTGGCCGTCCTCGCCGGGGCGAAGCTGCTGTGGATCGAGACCCCGTCCAATCCCGGGCTCGACGTGTGCGACGTGCGCCGCCTGGTGGCCGCGGCCCACGAGGCCGGGGCACTCGTCGCCGTCGACAACACCCTGGCCACGCCGCTCGGCCAGCGGCCGCTGCAGCTGGGCGCCGACTTCTCCGTGGCCAGCGACACCAAGGGCATGACCGGGCACGGCGACATCCTCCTCGGGCACGTCAGCTGCCGCGATCCCGAACGGGCCGCCGAGGTGCGGCGCTGGCGCAAGATCGTCGGCGCCATTCCCGGCCCCATGGAGGCCTGGCTCGCCCACCGGTCCCTGGCCACGCTCCAGTTGCGGCTCGACCGCCAGTGCGCCACCGCGCTCGCCCTCGCCGAAGCGCTCACCGGCCGCGGCGAGGTGACAGGGCTGCGCTACCCGGGGCTGCCCGGCGACCCCTCGCACGAGGTGGCCGCGCGGCAGATGCGGCGCTTCGGCTCCGTCGTCTCCTTCGTGCTGCCCGACCGGGAGCGGGCCGACCGGTTCCTGGACGCGCTGCGACTGGTCGACGACGCGACCAGCTTCGGCGGCGTGCGCTCCACGGCCGAACGGCGCGGACGCTGGGGCGGTGACGCGGTGCCCGAGGGCTTCGTCCGCTTCTCGGTGGGCGCGGAGGACCCGGAGGACCTGATCGCGGACGTGCTCCAGGCCCTCGACAGGGCGGCGAAGGACGCCGGCTAGCCGGCACGGCAGGGAGAGAAGCGGCGGGCACGGCCGCAGGGGCGTTCCGAACCTCCCCCCTCGTGGCTCGGAACGCCCCCGCCCCCTGCGGCTTCCTCGGCGGACAACCGCCTGAACAAGGCTAGTTGACTCTGCGTCAGTGTCCAATCACGGTAGCGACAGCGGCCTATCGACTTATTTATAGTTGGACGGTCCTGAGGCGCCGTCCGCGGACCGCCTGAGTCGAACGGCCCGCCCGACGGGCCGGGAGGGGCGGACATGGATCTGACGCTGCTGCGCACGTTCGTCACGGTGCACCGGGCCGGGTCCTTCACCCGCGCCGCCGCGCTCCTCGGTCTCTCCCAGCCGGCGGTCACCAGCCAGATCCGCACCCTGGAACGCCAGCTCGGCCGCCCGCTCTTCCTCAGACAGGCCCGTGGGGTCACTCCCACCACCATCGGCGACGAGCTCGCCCACCGCGCCGCCCCGCACCTGGACGCCCTCGTCGAGATCGCCGGGACCGGTCCGGACGAGCGGGAGGGCCTGCGCACCCTGCACGTCGCCGGGCCGCCCGAGTTCACCTCGGCCCGGCTGCTGCCCGCCCTGACCCCGCTGATCGCCCAGGGCCTCGCCGTCCGTGCCTCCCTCCCGGTCAACGCGGAGGAGACCCTGGACGGCCTCGCCGCCGGCCACCACGACCTGGCGGTCGCCACCGGCCGGCCGCGCGGCGGGCTCTTCACCGCCACACCCCTCTGCGACGAGGAGCACGTCCTGGTCGCGGCCCCGCGCTGGGCCACGCGGCTCTCTCCGGACGTGCTCCGCGAGGGCGCCGTCGTCCTGGAGCAGCTTCCGGTGGTCGAGGTCCACGAGTCGCTGCCCTTCGTCGCCCGCTACTGGGCGGCCGTCTTCGAGTCCAAGCCGGCCGCCACCGCGACCGTGATCGCCCCCGACCTGCGGGCGGTGAAGGAATCCGCCGCCTCCGGCGCGGGCCTCGCCGTGCTCCCGCGCTACCTGTGCGAGGAGGACCTGGAGCACGGACGGCTCGTGGCCCTGCTCGATCCTCCGGTGCCGCCGCTGCGCACCTACTTCCTCGTCGTCCGCACCGGCACGCTCGCCCTGCCGCACATCGCACGCGCCCACGAGTGGCTGCTGCGCGCCGCGGGGGACTGGTGAGTTCCGGGACGGCGAGTGTTTCAGGACAGCGGGTGCGGGCCATTTTCTTCCCATGACCGAACGACCAGTGGTCAAGCGCACCGCACGCGCCATCCTGCTCGACGGGGACGATCTGATCCTCATCAAGCGCACCAAGCCGGGCATGGATCCCTACTGGCTGACTCCCGGCGGCGGGGTCGAGCCCACCGACTCGACCGTCGTCGAGGCCCTGCACCGCGAGGTCGACGAGGAACTCGGCGCCAAGATCACCGACGTGGTCCCCTGCTTCGTCGACACGGTGGAGCACATCGTGGACGGCGGCGTCTCCGGGGTGAAGGTCCAGCACTTCTTCGTCTGCCGTCTGGAGTCCATGGACCTCTCGCGGCGGCACGGCCCGGAGGTCGACGAGCCCCAGGGCGAGTACGAGATCGTCCGGGTGCCCTTCAGCAGGGTCGGGATCGCCGCCGTGCATCTCGTCCCGCTCTCGCTGCGCCACTACCTGGACGGCAACATCGAGGGCGTCCGCGCCATGCACGCTCCCGACCTCGGCTAGGGACAGGCCCTAGGAAGCCTGGGGGACCAGCTCTCCGAGGTAGTCGTGGCGGATCCGGTCGGTGGGGATGCCGGCGCCCTTCAGGGCGTCGACGCCGCTGCGGATCATGCCGAGCGGCCCCGACAGATAGGCGTCGTACTCGGCCCAGGGGCCGTACTGGCGGACGGCGTCCGGGAGCCGCCCCTCCTTCTCGGTGACCGGGCGGACGGCGAGCCACGGGAAGGTCTGCTGGAGCCGCATCATCGTGTCGATGTCGTAGAGGTCATGGCCGCTGCGGGCGCCGTAGAACACCTCGACGGGCCGCCGGTCCCCGTGCTCGGCGACGTCCTCGACCAGGGCCTTGATCGGCGCGATCCCGGTTCCGCCGCCGAGGCAGAGCAGCCCGTTGTCGGTGGAATGGTCGACGGTCATCGAACCGGCGGGCGGGCCGAGCCGCAGCACGTCTCCCGGGCGGGCCCGGTGGACCAGCGCGTTGGACACCCAGCCCGCGGGCACGGCCTTGATGTGCAGGGAGAGCAACCCGTCGGGCCGGGGCGCCGAGGCGAAGGAGTAGTGCCGCCATATCCGCGGCCACCAGGGCGTTTCGAGCGTCGTGTACTGCCCGGCGAGGAACGGGTACGGCTGGTCGGGCCGCAGCGTGATCACGGCGACGTCGGGTGTCCGCAGATCGTGGCTCACGACCTCGGCCTGCCACCAGGCGGGCGCGTGCTGCTCGTTCTCGGCCGCGGCATCGATCATGATCTGCGAGACCGTCGTGTACGTACGGACCCAGGCCGCCTCCGTCTCCGTGTCCCAGACACTGCCGGCGTACCGTTCCAGGGCGCCGATCAGGGCCTCGCCGACGGCCGGGTAGTGCTCGGCCCGGGTGCCGTACTTCCGGTGCCCACGCCCCAGGTTGTGGAGGTAGTCGGTGAGGACGGGTGTGTTGTCCATGTGCTCGGCCGCCGTGAGCAGCGCCTTGAGGAGCCGGTCCCGCTGGGTGTCCATGGCGGCGGGGAACATCGCGCGCAGGTCGGGATGGCGCGTGAAGAGCAGGGCGTAGAAGTACGAGGTCACCCGGTCGGCGACGGAGGAGATCTCGGCCAGGGTGCGGCGGATCAGGACCGCGTCGGGCGAAGGCACGCTCGTCGTGGCCGCCGGCTCGGTGGCGGGTTCGTCCATCGGTATGAGGGGCGGCGCGTCCGTGGCCGCAGCCGGAGCATCCGTCATGTCGTTGCCTCCCCGCAGTCGGCCTCCGTGTTCGCAGGATGACAGTCCGTGGAGGGTCCTGGACAGAAAGCGGGATTCCCGGTGATTCGCCCCGCCCGGCGGGCTAGGCTGCGTTCTTTCGGACCAATTCGTACGCCTCGCGCAAATCGCCGCCCGCGTAGCGGTGCCGGGCCAGGTCGACGAGGTGGTGGTCCGCGTTCACGGCCACGGTCTCGGGCACGATCGCGAAGAGCTCCGCGTCGGACATCGAGTCGCCGTACGCCACGCAGTCGGCCGTCTCGACGCCGAATCGCGCGCACAGCTCCCCCGCGATCCGCACCTTCGCCGAGGCGTCGAGGATGCCGGGCCGATGGATCGGCTCGGTGAAGGGGACGGCGGGCCAGCGGGAGCCGTGGGCGGCGTCCAGGCCCCAGTCCAGGAGCCGTTCGACGAAGAAATCGGGCGACAGGGAGATGACCGCGCAGTGATCGCCTTCGGCGCGGAGCTCGGCCCAGACCTCCTGGATCCCGGCCAGCCAGGGTGCTCCCTCGAAGGCCGCGGTCACGTGCTCCGGGGTGAGGTCCGCCCAGAGCGCGTGCGCCCGCACGGCGAACTCGTCCGGCGTGAGTCCACGCAGCAGGAACTCCTGCTCCAGCTTCTCGATCTCCGCGCTCACCCCGAGCTGGCGGGAGATCTCTACCGCGGCCGCCGAACCGCGGATCAGCGTGCCGTCGAGATCGAAGAGGTGCAGCCGCCGGCCGCGAAGGGTCGTCATGTACGCCGAGGCTAGTACGACCGGTTACTCCCCCGGTCAGACGCGGCGGACGGCCGGCGTTCGGCACGGTGTTTCACGTGAAACATCTCCAGCGGCCCGTACGGCGGGCGCTCCTCGTCGTCCATGTGGCGGTCTCGGTGTCCTGGCTCGGCCTCAGCGTGGGACTGCTGACCCTGGGCCTCACCGCATACAGGAGCCAGGACCCCTCTCTCACACAGGCGGCCTACCGGGCCATGAAGGTGTTCGCCGACTGGCTCCTGGCACCGGTCGCGGTGGTGACCCTGGGCAGCGGCCTCGTCCTCTCCCTCGGGACGCCCTGGGGGCTCGCCCGGCATCGCTGGGTCTGGATCAAGTTCTGGATCACCGTGGCCACCGCGACCGCGACGATCTTCGCGCTCCGCCCGGAGATCTCCCACGCGGCGGCCGCGGGGGTGCCGGACAGCAGTCTGGTCGCGGCCCCGGTGGTCTCCACGACGGCCTATCTCTTCATGACCGCGATCTCCGTGCTCAAGCCCTGGGGGCTGACGGCACGCGGCCGCCGCCTGCGGGGATCGGCCACGCGCCGTGCGCCCGGGACCTCCGGGGCGGCCCGTGAAGGCCAGTTCTCTTAAACCGGTGGACGCGCCCGCAGGGCGTCGGACAGCCTGATCGCCATGCCCCTCTCGCACTCTCCGCTCGAACAGATCCCGCTCGACCGGCTGCCGATCCAGCGTCTCACCTCCGATGACCTGCCGGCGTGCGCCGACCTCTCCGAGGACCGCGGATGGCCCCGGGAGGAGCACAAGTGGGGCCTGCTCCTCGCGGCCGGCACCGGGTACGGCATCGACGACCCGGCCGGTAACGGACTCGCCGCAGCGTGCGTGGTCACCTCGTACGGACCCGGCCTCGCCGCGATCGGCATGGTCCTGGTCGCCGAGCGCTACGCCCGCCGGGGCGTCGGACGCCGCCTGATGCGCCATGTCCTCGCGGAGGCCGGCGACACCCCGCTCAGCCTGTACGCCACACCGAACGGGCAGCCGCTCTACGAGGAGCTGGGCTTCGCCGAGGTCGGTCGCTCGGAGATGCTGAAGGGACGGTTCACCGCGACCGAGTCCGCGCCCGGGCGTGCGGTCCGGCCCGCCACCGCCGAGGACCTCCAGCACGTGCTGCGCCTCGACCACGAGATCTTCGGCGCGGACCGCACCCACATGATCACCCGGCTTCCCGCCTTCGCCGACCAGCTGCGGGTCGCGGAGCAGGACGGCGAGATCACCGGTTTCGGCGCGATCTGGCCCAACATGGACACCCATGTCATCGGCCCGCTGATCGCCCGCGACCTGGCCACGGCACAGGCGCTGGTCGCCTCCCTGGCCGCAGCCACGGACCGCCCGCTGCGCACGGACGTCGACGCCGGTCACACCGGCCTCGTGACCTGGCTGAAGGCGAACGGACTGGAGCGGATCGCCACCAACGCGGTCATGATGCGCTCACTTCCCGACCTGCCGGGTGACTGGAGCCGCCGCTTCGCTCCCCTGACGGTCGCCGCGGGATGAAGCACTGACTCCCCGCATTAATTGCATACGCGGACTTTTGCGCGGCATCCTCTACGCTGGTAGGGAGCCGCTCCGGACCAGGCCAGACCGTGGAAGCGAGGAGAGATCATGACCGCGACGGATCCCGCCCTGACGGCCCTCTCCCAGGGCTGGTGCGCCCTCTCCCTGCTGCACGGCAGGATCGAGTCGCACATCGAGCGGGCCCTGGAGTCCCGGCACGGTCTGAGCGTCCGCGAGTACTCGCTCCTCGATGTCCTCAGTCGGCAGCACGACGGGCCCGGTGGCCACCTCCAGATGAAGCAGGTCGCCGATGCGGTCGTGCTCAGCCAGAGCGCGACCACCCGGCTCGTCACCCGCCTCGAGGACCGCGGGCTGCTCACCCGCTATCTCTGCGCGACCGACCGGCGTGGCATCTACACCGACGTCACCGAGGCCGGCCAGAAGCTCCTCGACGAGGCCCGTCCCACCAACGACACGGCGCTGCGCGAGGCACTGGACGAGGCGGCCAAGAACCCGGAGCTGGCGCCGTTCGTGCAGGTTCTCGAAGGTCTCGGCGTTCCGGCCTGAGCCGGGAGGGCGGCGCGTAGCCTGCCTCCATGAGCGATCTTGAGATCCGGCCTGCCCGGCGGCAGGACCTGCCCGCCATCGTCGCGATGCTCGCCGACGACCCGCTGGGTGCCCAGCGGGAGTCCCCAGACGACCTCGGCCCCTACAACGCCGCGTTCGACCGGCTCGAGGGTGATCCTCACCAGCACGTGGTCGTCGCCGTGCGCGCGGACAGGATCGTCGGCACGCTTCAGCTGACCGTCATTCCCGGGCTCTCCCGCCGGGGCACCACCCGCTCGATCATCGAGGGTGTCCGCGTCCACGGAGACGAGCGCGGCAGCGGCCTCGGCAGCCGGCTCATCGAGTGGGCCGTCGAGGAGTCCCGCGAGCAGGGCTGTCGACTGGTGCAGCTGACCTCCGACGTCACACGCACCGATGCCCACCGGTTCTATGAGCGGCTGGGCTTCGAGGCCTCGCACGTGGGATTCAAGCTGAGCCTGTGAGCGGGTGCGCTGTTTCACGTGAAACAGCGCACCCCGGTACGCGGCCGGCCGCACGCCCAGGCGTGCGGCCGCGGCGCCGGTCAGAGGCCGCGCCAGCCCGCCTCGTCCACACCGCCGGGGACGGCGTCGCCCTGCTCGTACGGCTCGCGGGTGAAGACGAAGGAACCCAGGTCGAGATGGCTCACGGAGCCGTCCGGGCGCAGGACCACCCGCAGGGTCTCGCCCTGGTAATAGCCGTCGAGACCGATCCAGCCACCGTCCGGCAGAGCCCGGAAGCTCGCCCGACGGCCGACGCCCTTCAGCGGCTCCAGGGTCACGGAACGCCCGGCACCGACCCGCAGCCCGAAGGCGTAGGTGCCCCAGTACCAGGGGCCGGTGAGGGCCAGCAGCTCCTCGTCCACCTCGGCCGCGGGAAGGGGCCGCCAGGGCTCCGGGATGCGCGGCTCGGCCTCCGCCACGATCCGGACGAGATCGGCCGCCACCGCCGCCGCGAGGGGGCCGGAAGTGGCGTTCGAAAGCGCCACCGCGGCCAGGCCGTCGTCGACGCTCACCCACAGGCCGGCGACGAATCCCGGCAGTGAGCCGGTATGACCGACGAACGTCCGGTCACCGCTGCGCATCAACTGGACCCCGAGGCCGTACCCCCACACCGCGTCACCGGCCGCAGCCGGCACCGCGGGCGTCCTCATCTCGGCCACGGACGTCCGGCAGAGCACCCGGTCGTCCCCCTCGGCCAGGAACGAGGCGAAACGGCAGAGGTCGTCGACCGTCGACCAGAGCACCCCGGCCGGCGCCATGATCCCGAGGTCCTCCAGCGGTTCGGGCAGCATCACATCGGCCCACGGGTGCACCGCCCAGCCGCCGGCGTGCGGGGCGACCGGCAGGACCGTCGTACGGCCGAGCCCCAGCGGCTCCAGGATCTCGGTGCGCAGCGCCTCCTCCCACGACACGCCTCGGAGCGCCTCGACGAGCGAACCGAGCAGCGTGTAGCCGGGGTTGGAGTAGTGGAACAGCCGCCCGGCCGGGTGCAGCACGGGCTGCTCCCCCAGCACGTCCGCCAGCTCCGGCCGCGTCGCCCCGGGCGTCCGCTCCCACCACGGCGACGGCGTCTCGGCGGCCAGGCCGGCGCTGTGCGACAGGAGTTGAGCGATCGTCACCTCGCCCACGCCGGTGCCCTGCAGATGCTTCTCCAGCGGGTCGTCGAGCCCGATCAGCCCCTCGTCCCGCAGCCGCATCACGAGGACCGCCGTGAAGACCTTGGTGATCGATCCGATCCGGAACTGCGTGTCGGCGTCGGGGGCGTGCCCGTCCACACAACTGCGCGAGCCGGACCAGGCCGTCCGCCCGCCCCGCATCACGCCCGCGACGAACGAGGGCGAGCGCCCCTCGGTCTGCGCGACGGCGATCCGGTGCAGCAGGGCGCGCTCGGTACTGGGCAGCAGGTCTTCGAAGGAGGAGGTCATGGGCTCATCCTCGCTGCCCGGGCCCCCGCTCGGCCTCCCATTTCCCCCTTGTTCCGTCGTGATCGGGTACGCGACGCGGAGCGCCGGGCGCGAGGGCTACCGGCGAGTCCTCACCCACCGACGGGTTTCCCGCGCCACGCTGGTCCTACGCCGGACACCCACTGACGGAAGGCTGGGCCATGCGGAAACTGATCTACGGCATGAACCTGACCCTGGACGGCTACATCGCCGCGGCGGGAGACGACATCGGCTGGAGCGCGCCGAGCGACGAGCTGTTCCAGTGGTGGCTCGACCACGAGCAGGCGAGCGGCCTGACGCTGTACGGGCGCAAGCTGTGGGAGACGATGAGCTCCTACTGGCCGACCGGCGACCAGCAGCCCGACGCCACCCCGGCGGAGATCGAGTTCGCACGGAACTGGCGAGACACGCCGAAGGTGGTGTTCTCCTCGACGATCGACGAGGTCGGCTGGAACGCCCGCCTGGTCACCGGCGACGCGATCGCCGAGATCACCCGGCTCAAGGCCGAGGACGGCGCCCCGATGAACATCGGCGGCGCGACGCTCGCCGGGGCGGCCATGCGCGCCGGGCTGATCGACGAGTACGTGATCGCCACCCATCCGGTCCTGGTGGGCGGCGGCACGTCGTTCTTCACCGCGCTGGACAGCTGGGTGAACCTGACCCTGGTGGAGACCCGGACCTTTCCCGGCGGCGTGGTCATGACCAGGTACGAGACCAAGCGCTGAGCAGCACCCACGGCCGGTCTCACGGGCGGGATCAGGTCTGCGCCATGTCCACGAAGCGCGAGTAGTGACCCTGGAAGGCCACCGTGATCGTGGCCGTCGGACCGTTACGGTGCTTGCCGACGATGATGTCGGCCTCGCCCGCGCGGGGGGACTCCTTCTCGTAGGCGTCCTCACGGTGGAGCAGGATGACCATGTCCGCGTCCTGCTCGATCGAGCCGGACTCTCGGAGGTCGGAGACCATCGGCTTCTTGTCCGTCCGCTGTTCCGGGCCACGGTTCAGCTGGGAGAGCGCGATGACCGGGAGCTCCAGCTCCTTGGCGAGGAGCTTGAGGTTTCGCGACATGTCGGAGACCTCCTGCTGACGGCTCTCGGCGCGCTTGGAGCCGCCGGACTGCATCAGCTGGAGGTAGTCGATGATGACGAGCTTGAGCCCGCTGCGTTGCTTCAGACGACGGCACTTGGCGCGGATCTCCATCATCGACAGGTTCGGCGAGTCGTCGATGTAGAGCGGGGCCTGCGAGACGTCCGGCATGCGGCGGGCGAGCCGGGTCCAGTCCTCGTCGGTCATGGTGCCGGAGCGCATGTGGTGCAGCGCGACCCGGGCCTCGGCCGAGAGCAGACGCATCGCGATCTCGTTGCGCCCCATCTCGAGGGAGAAGATGACGCTGGGCAGGTTGTGCTTGATGGACGCGGCCCGCGCGAAGTCCAGGGCGAGCGTGGACTTACCCATGGCGGGTCGGGCCGCGATGATGATCATCTGACCGGGGTGCAGACCGTTGGTGAGCGCGTCGAGGTCGGTGAAGCCGGTGGGCACACCGGTCATCTCGCCGCTGCGCGAGCCGATCGCCTCGATCTCGTCGAGCGCGCCCTCCATGATGTCGCCGAGCGGCAGGTAGTCCTCGGTCGTGCGCTGCTCGGTGACCTGGTAGATCTCGGCCTGGGCACGGTTGACGATCTCGTCGACGTCCCCGTCCGCCGCGTATCCCATCTGCGTGATCTTGGTGCCGGCCTCCACGAGCCGGCGCAGTACGGCCCGCTCGTGGACGATCTCCGCGTAGTACGAGGCGTTGGCGGCGGTCGGCACCGACTGGACGAGCGTGTGCAGATAGGAGGCGCCGCCGACCCGGGTGATCTCGCCGCGCTTGGTGAGCTCGGCACCGACCGTGATGGGGTCGGCGGGCTCGCCCTTGGCGTACAGGTCGAGGATCGCCGCGTAGACCGTCTCGTGGGCCGGCTTGTAGAAGTCGTGGCCCTTGATGATCTCGACGACGTCGGCGATGGCGTCCTTGGAGAGCAGCATGCCGCCGAGCACGGACTGCTCGGCGTCCAGGTCCTGCGGCGGGACCCGCTCGAAGCCGGAGATGCCGCTGTCCCAGCCGCCCTCACTGCCGCGCTCGTGCTGGTCCTCCCGGCCGCGCCCGCGACCCCGGCCCTCGCGGGTACGCGTCGGGAGCCGGTCGCCTGGTCCGCTGTCGGCCCAGGGATCGTCCATGGGCTCGGGCATGCTCACCCAAGCCACCTCCTCCCGTCCGCTCCGCGGACCTCGCCGTGCCCCTCTTTCTTACGCCACGGCTCCGACAAAAAAGGGGCTTTGACTCCGCTTCTGGCGCGTCGGGCGCCGGACCACGGTAGGCCCGCGGGCACCGTCAGCCAATCTGGTTATCCACAGGGCCTGTGGGTGAAGGCCCAGATGCTGTGGAGAACTCCCCGGAACCTGTGCACGGACCGGGGGACAGCCATGTGGACAAACTCATAACCGGCTCCGGCGGACACTTCTGACCTGCTGTTTTTCCATCCACCGGCTGTGGGGGAGAAAAACTTCGCCACCTGGACCAAGATCAGAACAAACGGCGCACAGCCGAAGGGTCTCTCGCTCCTCAGGTAAGGGTCATATGGGCATTGCATCTCTTACCTGTGGAAGATTAGATTGAGCGCATGCATCAGGCTCCCGCGACCCCCAAGGCCGTTCGACGGCAACACGACCGCGAGATCGTCTCGCTCGCCGTCCCGGCCTTCGGCGCACTCGTCGCCGAGCCCCTCTTCCTGATGGCCGACAGTGCCATCGTCGGCCACCTCGGCACACCCCAGCTCGCCGGTCTCGCCATCGCCTCCGCGCTGCTGTCCACAGCGGTCAGCGTCTTCGTCTTCCTCGCCTACGCCACCACCGCGGCCGTCGCCCGCCGCGTCGGCGCGGGCGATCTCAAGGCCGCCATCCGCCAGGGCGTCGACGGCATCTGGCTCGCCCTGCTGCTGGGGGCCGCCGTGGTCGCCCTCACCCTGCCCACCGCGCCGTGGCTCGTCAGCCTCTTCGGCGCCTCCGACACGGCCGCACCCTACGCCGTCACCTACCTGCGGATCTCCATCCTCGGCATCCCCGCCATGCTCGTCGTCCTGGCGGCCACCGGTGTCCTCCGCGGCCTCCAGGACACCCGCACCCCGCTCTACGTCGCCATCGCCGGCTTCGCGGCCAATGGCGCCCTCAACCTCGGCCTGGTCTACGGCGCCGGCCTCGGCATCGCCGGATCCGCCTGGGGCACGGTCATCGCCCAGCTCGGCATGGCCGCCGCCTATCTCGTCGTCGTCGTCCGCGGCGCCAGGCGCCACGGCGCCTCCCTCCGCCCCGACACCGCCGGCATCCGGGCCAGCGCCCAGGCCGGAGTCCCGCTCCTGGTCCGCACGCTCTCGCTCCGCGCCGTCCTGATGATCGCCACGGCCGTGGCCGCCCGCCTCGGGGACGCCGATGTCGCCGCCCATCAGATCATCCTGTCCCTGTGGAGCCTGATGGCCTTCGCCCTCGATGCCATCGCCATCGCCGGTCAGGCCATCATCGGCCGCTACCTCGGCGCCGACGACGCGGACGGCGCCCGGCAGGTCTGCCGTCGCATGGTGCAGTGGGGCGTGCTCTCCGGGGTCGCGCTCGGGGTGGTGCTCGTCCTCACCCGGCCCTTGTTCGTCCCGCTCTTCACCAGCGATCAGGCGGTCCAGGACGCCCTGGTTCCCGCCCTCCTGGTCGTGGCCCTCTCCCAGCCCGTCTCCGGTGTCGTCTTCGTTCTCGACGGCGTCCTGATGGGCGCGGGAGACGGCCCTTATCTTGCCTGGGCCATGCTGCTGACGCTGGCCGTCTTCGCCCCGGTCGCGCTGCTCGTCCCGGTGGCCGGAGGCGGTCTGACCGCCCTGTGGGGAGCCATGACCCTGATGATGACGGTCCGCATGGCGACGCTGTGGTTCCGGGCCCGCTCCGGTCGCTGGATCGTCACCGGGGCCACCCGCTGAACGTTTCACGTGAAACGGCGGAAGGGCCGCACCCCGAGGGGTGCGGCCCTTCCGTACTGCTAGCGCGAACTGCCCAGGGGCAGCGTTACGCGGCGACGACCTCGACGCCGAGCTTCGCGGCAACCTCGGGGTGCAGACGCACGGACACCTGGTGCGAGCCCAGGGTCTTGATCGGCGAACCGAGCTCGACGCGACGCTTGTCGACGTCCGGGCCACCCGCGGTCTTGATCGCGGCAGCGATGTCGGCCGGGGTCACGGAGCCGAAGAGACGGCCGGCGTCGCCGGAGCGAACGGCCAGGCGCACCTTCGTGCCCTCGAGCTGGGCCTTGATCTCGTTGGCCTGCTCGATGGTCGCGATCTCGTGGATCTTGCGGGCGCGGCGGATCTGCGCCACGTCCTTCTCGCCGCCCTTGGTCCAGCGGATCGCGAAACCGCGCGGGACCAGGTAGTTGCGAGCGTAGCCGTCCTTGACGTCGACGACGTCGCCAGCGGCACCGAGGCCGGAGACCTCGTGGGTGAGGATGATCTTCATTGTTCGGTCACCCTTCCCTTATCGCGCGGTGGACGTGTAGGGCAGCAGCGCCATCTCACGGCTGTTCTTGACGGCCGTGGCGACGTCACGCTGGTGCTGCGTGCAGTTGCCGGTCACGCGACGGGCACGGATCTTGCCGCGGTCGGAAATGAACTTCCGCAGCATGTTCGTGTCCTTGTAGTCGACGTACGCGACCTTGTCCTTGCAGAACGCGCAGACCTTCTTCTTAGGCTTGCGCACAGGCGGCTTCGCCATGGTGTTTCTCCTGTGTGATCAAGAAGTTTGGGTACGAGCTGCTTCCAGGGCTTGCGCCCTAGAAGGGAGGCTCGTCCGAGTAGCCGCCGCCGGAGTTGCCACCCCAGCCGCCACCGCCGCCGCCCTGCTGGCCGCCGGAGGGAGCGCTGGAGGCCCAGGGGTCGTCGGAGGGAGCTCCGCCGCCCTGCTGGCCACCGCCGGAGTTGCCACCCCAGCCGCCACCGCCACCGCCGCCGCCCTGCTGGCCACCGCCGCCGTAGCCGCCCTGGCCACCGCGACCGGTGGTGCGGGTGACCTTGGCCGTGGCGTTGCGCAGGCTGGGGCCGACTTCCTCGACGTCCAGCTCGTAGACCGTGCGCTTGACGCCCTCGCGGTCCTCGTACGACCGCTGCTTCAGACGGCCCTGCACGACGACGCGCATGCCCTTCTGAAGCGACTCGGCGACGTTCTCCGCCGCCTGACGCCAGACCGAGCAGGTCAGGAACAGGCTCTCGCCGTCCTTCCACTCGTTGGTCTGACGGTCGAAGGTGCGGGGAGTGGACGCGATGCGGAACTTCGCGACCGCCGCACCGGACGGGGTGAAGCGCAGCTCGGGGTCTTCGACAAGATTGCCGACGACCGTGATGACGGTCTCGCCTGCCATGGGTGAACCTCTCGGCGGGATTGCTTCTGGCTGCTAACTGCTACTCGGACCCGAGTCCCTGTGAGCGAAAGCTCAGTGGGTCTCGGGGCGGAGGACCTTGGTCCGGAGGACCGACTCGTTCAGGTTCATCTGGCGGTCGAGCTCCTTGACGACCGCAGGCTCGGCCTGCAGGTCGATGACCGAGTAGATGCCCTCGGGCTTCTTCTTGATCTCGTAGGCGAGACGACGACGGCCCCAGGTGTCGACCTTCTCGACCTTTCCGTTGCCCTCACGGACGACGGAGAGGAAGTTCTCGATCAGCGGGGAGACAGCGCGCTCCTCGAGATCGGGGTCGAGGATGACCATCACCTCGTAGTGACGCATGTGGAACCCACCTCCTTTGGACTCAGCGGCCACGGTCGTTCCGTGGCAGGAGGGTCGTGATGCGTAAGCAACGGTATCCGCCACCACTGACAGTCCCCCTCGGCGAACGAGGAGGGTGCTGTCGGGATCCTCGGACGGACCTGGGCAGACACCGGTGCAGACCGTACAGAGTACCCGCACACCGCCCTGCGGTTGAAATCCGGCGGTGAGGGGACGCAATCTGTACACATCGGATGTGGGCGGCGTCACAATGGCGCCGCCCTCCGGACGGCACGCCAGGAGGTGCCCCATGGCACAGGCAATGCGACCCGACCCCGGTCACTCCCTCTTCGCCACGGACGGCAAGCCCCACCCGGTCCAGGACACCCTGGTCGCGGTCACCCTTGTGCTCGGTCTCCTCTCCTTCGTGACGGGTTTCTTCGACGACCTGCACCTGCTGGCCTCCTGGACGGGGCTGGTCGGCATCCTCAGCGGCGGCTACGGCCAGTTCATCTCGGCCACCACGCGTGAACGCTTCCTGCTGATCATCGGGCTCGGCCTCGCCGGCGTGGGCTTCTACCTCGGCATGGCCCACGGCGGTCTCTTCACCGGCGTGATCAACTAGACGGGCCCTGTCACCGGCGCCGGAGGGCCCCACACGGCCATTCGGGGCGCTCCCCGGTCGCAGTAGGCTTCGGCGCGAGAGCCGGAGCCCCTGAACCGATGGGGACACACCTGCCGAGGAGCGCCCCGCATGAGCCTGACCCTGAGGACCATCAGTCGTGAGCAGCATCTGGCATTCATCCAGAGCCAGCCCGCGGCGAGCCACTGCCAGGTCCCGGCGTGGGCGGATGTGAAAACCGAGTGGCGCTCGGAGAACCTCGGCTGGTTCGACAAGTCCGGTGAGCTGGTCGGCGCCGGACTGGTGCTCTACCGCCAGCTGCCGAAGATCAAGCGCTACCTGGCCTACCTGCCCGAGGGGCCGGTCATCAACTGGTACGCGCCGAACCTCGACGACTGGCTCCAGCCGATGCTCGCGCACCTCAAGCACCAGGGCGCCTTCTCCGTGAAGATGGGTCCGCCGGTCGTGATCCGCCGCTGGGACGCCGCCGCCATCAAGTCCGGCATCCAGGACCCGGACGTGAAGCGCCTCAAGGACGTCCAGGCCACCCACGTCGAGCCGCGCGCCTTCGAGGTCGCCGACCGGCTGCGGAAGATGGGCTGGCAGCAGGGCGAGGACGGCGGCGCCGGCTTCGGTGACGTCCAGCCCCGCTACGTCTTCCAGGTGCCGCTCGCGAACCGCTCGCTCGACGACGTCCTCAAGGGCTTCAACCAGCTGTGGCGCCGCAACATCAAGAAGGCCGAGAAGGCCGGCGTCGAGGTCGTCCAGGGTGGCTACGAGGACCTGGCCGAGTGGCAGCGGCTCTACGAGATCACGGCCGTCCGCGACAAGTTCCGCCCGCGCCCGCTCTCGTACTTCCAGCGCATGTGGACCGTCCTCAACAACGAGGACCCCAACCGCATGCGGCTCTACTTCGCGCGCCACAACGGGGTGAACCTGTCGGCCGCGACCATGCTCGTCGTGGGCGGCCACGTCTGGTACTCGTACGGCGCGTCCGACAACATCGGCCGCGAGGTCCGGCCCTCGAACGCGATGCAGTGGCGGATGCTGCGCGACGCCTACGCGATGGGCGCCACCGTCTACGACCTGCGGGGCATCTCCGACTCCCTGGACGAGACCGACCACCTCTTCGGTCTGATCCAGTTCAAGGTCGGCACGGGCGGCGAGGCGGTGGAGTACGTCGGCGAGTGGGACTTCCCGCTGAACAAGCTCCTGCACAAGGCCCTGGACATCTACATGTCGCGTCGCTGACGACGCGCGCGAGGCTTGCGTAGTCTCGTACACATCTTTGATACACCGCAGCCACCAGAAAGGTTCCGGGCCGGCCATGGCGCTCTCCCTCTATGTCGACACCGCTCGTTGGCGGGCGCACCAGAAGACCGTGATCGAGCAGTTCCCGGGCCTCGTCCCGGTCTGCAAGGGCAACGGCTACGGGTTCGGCCACGAGCGGCTCTCGGACGAGGCCGCACGGTTCGGCTCCGACATGCTCGCGGTCGGCACGACGTACGAGGCCGCCAAGATCAAGGACTGGTTCGGCGGCGACCTGCTCGTCCTCACCCCGTTCCGGCGCGGTGAGGAGCCGGTGCCGCTGCCCGACCGCGTCATCCGCTCCGTTTCCTCCGTGGACGGCGTGCACGCCCTCGTGGGCGCCCGCGTGGTCATCGAGTGCATGAGCTCGATGAAGCGGCACGGCGTCCACGAGGAGGACCTGCCGAGGCTGCACGCCGCGATCGAGGACGTCCGCCTGGAGGGCTTCGCCCTGCACCTTCCGCTGGACCGCCCCGACGGCACCGACGCCGTCGAGGAGGTCATCGCCTGGATGGACCGGCTGCGGGCCGCCCGGCTGCCGCTGCACACCATGTTCGTCAGCCATCTGCGGGCCGAGGAGCAGGCCCGGCTCCAGCAGCAGTTCCCGCAGACCCGCTTCCGCGCCCGGATCGGCACCCGGCTGTGGCTGGGCGACCACGAGGCCACGGAGTACCGCGGCTCGGTGCTGGACGTCACCCGCGTCGCCAAGGGCGACCGCTTCGGCTACCGGCAGCAGAAGGCCGCGTCCGACGGCTGGCTGGTGGTGGTCGCGGGCGGCACCTCGCACGGCGTCGGCCTGGAGGCCCCCAAGGCGATGCACGGCGTGATGCCGCGTGCCAAGGGCGTGGCGCGCGCCGGTCTCGCCACCGTCAACCGGAACCTTTCTCCGTTCGTCTGGGCCGGCAAGCAGCGCTGGTTCGCCGAGCCGCCGCACATGCAGGTGTCGATCCTGTTCGTGCCGTCCGACGCCCAGGAGCCGAGGGTCGGCGACGAGTTGGTCGCGCACCTGCGGCACACCACGACCCAGTACGACCGGCTCGTCGAGCGCTGAGCGACCGGCTCGTCGAGCGCTGAGCCCGTACACACGTGAAGCGGCCCCCGGGAAGTCCCCCGGGGGCCGCTTCGCGTGCCTGTCCGATCCCTGACGCCCGACGGCGCCTCATGGGCGCGGAGGGACGCCCCACTCCACCCGCGGCCCCTCCACGACCGGTGCCGCGTGCCGCGCCGGCCGCGCCGCCCTGCCCAGCACGAAGACGTCCTCGGCGCCGTCCAGGACGCCTCCGGCGGGGTCGTCCGAGCCGTCCCGCCGCACTCCGTCCCGGTCGGGCGCCAGGACGTCCCGTACGACGAGCGCGCACAGGTAGAGCGTGCCGAGGACGTGGAGCACGATCGCGAACTGGTAGCCGTCGGTCGGCAGCCCCTGCTTGTTCCCGCTCGTCGTGTAGGCGAGGTACAGCCAGATGGCGAGGAAGTACATGACCTCGCAGGCCTGCCACACCAGGAAGTCCCGCCACCTCGGCCGGGCGAGCGCGGCCAGCGGGATGAGCCACAGCACGTACTGCGGCGAGTAGACCTTGTTGGTGAGGACGAAGGCGGCCACGACCAGGAAGGCCAGCTGCGCGAGCCGGGGCCTGCGGGGCGCGTTGAAGGCCAGGTAGGCGAGCCCCGCGACCGCGAGCATCATCAGGAACAGCGCCCAGTAGTTCGCCGTCTCGGGCCGGATCTGCTCGCCCGTGGTCTGGCTGATGAGCAGCCAGACGGAGCCGAAGTCGACGTTCCGTTCCGTGCTGAAGACGTAGAACTGCTTCCAGCCCTCGGTCGCGAGCAGCATCACCGGCAGGTTCACCACCAGCCAGGCGCCGACCGCGCCCAGCACGGCCGTGCCGAACGCGCGCCACCTGCCCGCGCGCCAGCACAGCAGCAGCACGGGTACGAGCAGCAGAGCCGGGTAGAACTTGGCGGCCGTCGCGAGCCCGAGCAGGATGCCGAAGCCGAGCGGCCGGCTCCGCGACCACATCAGCAGCGCGGCGGCCGTCAGGGCGACCGCCAGCAGGTCCCAGTTGATGGTGGCCGTGAGCGCGACGGCGGGCGCGAGCGCCACGAGCAGCCCGTCCCAGGGACGGTTGCGGTGCGTCCTGGTCACACAGACGGCGAGGACGGCCGCGCAGACCATCAGCATGCCCGCGTTGGCCAGCCAGTACGACTGCTCCTGCGAGGTCAGGTCGCCGCCGGGCGTCAGCCAGGCGGCCACCTGCATGAACAGTCCCGTCAGGACCGGGTACTCCAGGAACGGTATGTCGCCGCCCAGCCGGTCGAAGTACGGGACCAGGCCCTCAGCGAAGCCGCGTCCGGAGAAGAGGTGCGGGATGTCGGAGTAGCAGGCGTGGGTGTACTGGGAGGTGGTACCGCGGAACCAGGCCCAGTTGTAGCAGGGCACCTTCTGCACCATGCCGAGCGCGAACATTCCGATGGCCACCAGGGCGATGACGCGCACCGGGGTCAGCTGACCGGCACCGAGGATCGCCCGGCGACCGATCGGACCGCCGATCAGCTCGCTGCCCGCGGCGGCGACCTCGTCGCGTCGGGTGGGGCAGACCACCGGGGGATCCTGCGGAGGGCTCGTCTTCTGGAGGCTCGGCATGGGGGACATCCTGCCGTACGGCCCTGGGAAAACGGTGAGGGCCGCCGCGCCCGGTCCCGCACACGAGGTACGGACCGGGCACGACGGCCCTCAGGGCCTCGGGGCCCCGGGTCGGACGACCGGGGTCAGCCGCCCACACTGCCCCAGGTACTGCCTCCTGGCTTTCCTCCGCCCCCGCCGCTGTCGGTGGGAGTGGCGGTACTCGTCGGATCCGTGGTCGGTGTGCTGGTCGCCCCGCCGTCGGTTCCTCCGCTGTCGGTGCCGGTGCTGGTGCCGCCGTTGTCCTTGCACGGCCAGTCCCACACGCTGCAGGTCTTGCCCGGGTCCGCCGTCTTGGTCGGCTTCTGCGTGGGCATCTCCGTCGACGGCGTGGAGGACGGCGTGGGCGACTCCGTGGTCGCCGTCGGCGTCGGGGTCGGGCTGGCCGCGCCGCCGCCGAAGACCGCCTCGGCGTCCAGCTCCTCGGGCTCCGGGAAGCTCTTCGCCTCGACGCCCTTGAGGGCCTCGGTCATGTAGTTCTTCCAGATCCGCGACGGGAACGAATTACCGTGGATCTTCGGCTGGTCACCCGTGCCGTACATGGACTCGAACTTGCGGTCCTTCTTCGTCTCGTCGTCCGAGAAGCGGTACATGTCGATCGCGGTCGACAGCTGCGGGGTGTAGCCCACGAACCAGGCCGAGTTGTTGCCGTCGGTGGTACCCGTCTTGCCGGCCGCGTCGCGCCCGTCCTCGAGCGCGGCCTTCTTGCCGGTGCCGTTCTTGACGACGCTCTTCAGGACGTCGGTGACGTTGCTGGCGACGGCCGTGGAGAACGCGCGCTTGGGCTCGGCCTTGTGCTCGTAGATGACCTCGCCCTTCTGCAGGACCTTGGTGACGGAGAACGGCTCGTTCTGCTCACCCTGGTTCGCGAAGGTCGAGTAGGCGCCGGCCATGCGGATGGCACTCGGGGAGGAGATACCGAGCGAGAACGAGGGCACGTCCGACTTCACCAGCGACGACTCCAGGAGACCGGCGTCGACCGCGGCCTGGCGGACCTTGTCGATGCCGACGTCCATGCCGAGCTGCACGTACGGCGAGTTCGCCGAGTGCTCCATGGCCTCACGCAGGCTGATGTTCTTGTAGCTCGCGTCGTCGTCGTTGACCTGGAGCCACTCGTTGCCGTTCTCGTCCCGCCAGGTCGTGCCGTCGTAGTTCTTGATCTTCAGCTTGTTCTGGCCGTTGTAGCGGCTCTTGTCCGGGTCGACGAGCCTGCGCGTGGAGGCGTCCTGGACCTTGCCGAGCTTCGGGTCCCGCACGCCGTCGCGCATGGCGGAGGCCAGCACGAAGGGCTTGAAGGTCGAACCGACCTGGGCACCGGTCTGGTCGGCGTTGTTGGTGAAGTGCTTCGTGGCGTTCTCGCCGCCGTAGATGGCGACGATCGCACCGGTCTCGACGTTGACCGAGGCGCCGCCGAACTGGACGTCGGTGTCCGTCTTCGGCCGCTTCTTCGGGTCGATGTACTCCTTGTAGATGTCCTTGACCGAGTTCTCGAGCGCCTGGACCTTCTTCTTGTCGAAGGTGGTGTGGATCTCGAAGCCGCCCTTGGCCAGCTGCTGCGTCGTGATGCCCAGCTCGTTCTTGTTCAGGAAGTTCGCCTCGGCGGTGCGCACGAGGTAGCCGATCTGGCCGCCCAGCTGGGCGCCCTGGGTCCGCTGCTTCGTCGTGGGGAGCGTCGTGTACTTGGCCCGCTCGTCCGCCTTCAGCCAGCCGTCCTTGACCATCTCGTCGAGGATCCACGACCAGCGCTTCTGGGCGCGCTCGGTGTTCGCCTGGGCGGAGGCCGCCGGGTCGATCTCGGGGTAGCCGGCCGGGTCGTAGTAGGTCGCGCCCTTCAGCACCGAGGCGAGCAGGGCGCACTCGCTGGGGTTGAGGTCCTGGGCGTTCTTGCCGAAGTACGCACGGGACGCGGCCTGGAGGCCGTAGGCGCCACGGCCGTAGTACGAGGTGTTGAGGTAGCCCGCCATGATCTCGTGCTTGTCCCGCTCGTTGCCGACGCGCATCGAGATGAACAGTTCCTTGACCTTGCGGGTCACCGTCTGCGACTGGTCGTCCAGACGGTTGTTCTTCACGTACTGCTGGGTGATGGTCGAGCCACCCTGGGTCTCGCCGCCCTTCGCCATGTTCCACACGGCGCGGCCGATGCCCATGGGGTCGATGCCCGAGTCGGTCCAGAAGGTCTTGTTCTCCGCCGAGACCACCGCGTCCTGCATCGACCTCGGGATCTGCGCGTACGCGATGATCTGGCGGTTGACCTCGCCACCGGTCGCGGCCATCTGCGTGCCGTCCGACCAGTAGAAGACGTTGTTCTGCTGCTTGGCGCTGATCGCCTCGTCGGGGATGCCCACCATCGCGTAGCCGATGGTGGCCGCGCCCATGAGGCTGCCGAGGAAGCCGAGGAACAGGCCCGTCACGAGCTTCCACGAGGGCACCCAGCGCCGCCAGCCGTACTTGCCGTAGCGCGGGTAGTCGATGAGCCGCTTCTTGCCGGGCGGGCGGCCGCCGTCACGACCGCGCCCGGAACCGCCTCCACGGCCGCCGCCCCCGCCGCCGCGCCGACCGCCACCCGGGCCGCCCGGACCTCCGCCGGCCTCGGGCGCACGCCTGCGCCCGCCCCTCTGCGCGGCGCGCCGGGCCTCGGCGCGGCCGCCGTAAGGACGCTGCTCCTCACCATGGGAGGACGGCGGCCCGTACGAGGCCGACGGAGACCCCGTAGCGGCATCATGGCCCTGGGCCGGCCTGCGGCCCATCGGCTGCTGGGCGGCGCGCCGGGCCGCGGCACGACCGCCGTACGGCGGTTGCTGCTGCGGCATTTTGCGACGGTGCTCGCTCATCGAACGACTACTCCTCGGGCAGGCGCGTACGCCTGGAAGCGGCAGTTGTGTTCCGGTCCCCCCGAATGGCACACGGCCGGACCTCGGAAAAGACCCTTCCGTGTCGCAGCCGGTCACCCGCTTCACTGACGCCCTGCGGCATCGCTTGGTTCCCGGTGGTCTGCATGCCGCACAGACTACGCACGGCCAAAACCTCCCTAGGGGTGAAGTTCACCCCAAATCCGGCAACTCGATTGCTGTGAATTGACGATGTGACGCCGGTCACCCGAGCCCCACTTGTCGCGGACATGGGGTCGTTCTATCGTCGGGATGTATCGAGCCGATACATCAGCGCGTCACATCGGCTCGGCATACGAGTTTTCCCCAGGTCCGCGAGACGAGTCCCGAGAACGGAGGAGGCGGCGAATGAGCAGGCGCTCAGGAATCCTCGAGTTCGCCGTTCTCGGCCTGCTCCGCGAGGCCCCCATGCACGGCTACGAGCTGCGCAAGCGGCTCAACACCTCGCTGGGGATCTTCCGGGCCTTCAGCTACGGCACCCTCTACCCCTGCCTCAAGACGCTGGTCGCCAACGGCTGGTTGATCGAGGAGCCGGGCAGCGCTCCGGAGGAGGCCGTGGCGGCTTCACTCGCGGGGCGCCGTGCCAAGATCGTCTACCGGCTGACGGCCGAAGGTAAGGAGCACTTCGAAGAGCTCCTTACCCATGCCGGGCCCGACGCCTGGGAGGACGAGCACTTCGCCGCCCGCTTCGCCTTCTTCGGCCAGACCGAGCGCGAGGTGCGGATGCGGGTGCTGGAGGGCCGCCGCAGCCGGCTGGAGGAGCGCCTGGAGAAGATGCGCGCCTCTCTGGCCCGTACGCGCGAGCGCCTCGACGACTACACGCTTGAGCTGCAGCGCCACGGAATGGAGTCCGTGGAGCGCGAAGTGCGCTGGCTGAACGAGCTCATCGAGAGCGAGCGGGCGGGACGGGATCAGCGATCCGGCCCCGACGCCCCCGAGGGCGCCGCTCAGCAGCACGAAGAATCTGGAGAAACGGGCGGCCTGCCCCGGCACGGGGGCAGTACCCGGCCGGATCCGTCCGACGACACCGCCAAGTGAAACCCTGCGTTCGCAGGGCTTCCACGATCACACAGGGAGCAACCGGAATGGGTTCGGTTCGCGTAGCCATCGTCGGCGTGGGCAACTGCGCCGCCTCGCTGGTCCAGGGCGTCGAGTACTACAAGGACGCCGACCCGGCGTCCAAGGTGCCCGGCCTGATGCACGTCCAGTTCGGCGACTACCACGTCGGTGACGTGGAGTTCGTGGCCGCGTTCGACGTGGACGCGAAGAAGGTCGGCCTCGACCTCTCCGACGCCATCGGCGCCAGCGAGAACAACACGATCAAGATCTGCGACGTCCCGAACAAGGGCGTCACGGTCCAGCGTGGTCACACCCTCGACGGCCTCGGCAAGTACTACCGCCAGACCATCGAGGAGTCCGCCGAGGCCCCGGTCGACGTCGTCCAGGTCCTCAAGGACAAGCAGGTCGACGTGCTGGTCTGCTACCTGCCCGTGGGTTCCGAGGACGCCGCGAAGTTCTACGCGCAGTGCGCCATCGACGCCAAGGTCGCCTTCGTCAACGCCCTGCCGGTCTTCATCGCCGGCACCAAGGAGTGGGCCGACAAGTTCACCGAGGCCGGTGTCCCGATCGTCGGCGACGACATCAAGTCCCAGGTCGGCGCCACCATCACGCACCGCGTGATGGCGAAGCTGTTCGAGGACCGCGGTGTCCGACTCGAGCGCACCATGCAGCTCAACGTCGGCGGCAACATGGACTTCAAGAACATGCTCGAGCGTGACCGCCTCGAGTCCAAGAAGATCTCGAAGACGCAGGCCGTCACCTCGCAGATCCCCGACCGCGACCTGGGCGAGAAGAACGTCCACATCGGTCCGTCGGACTACGTGGCCTGGCTGGACGACCGCAAGTGGGCGTACGTCCGCCTCGAGGGCCGTGCCTTCGGTGACGTTCCGCTGAACCTGGAGTACAAGCTCGAGGTGTGGGACTCCCCGAACTCCGCGGGTGTCATCATCGACGCCCTGCGCGCCGCCAAGATCGCCAAGGACCGGGGCATCGGCGGTCCGATCCTCTCCGCGTCCTCGTACTTCATGAAGTCCCCGCCGGTCCAGTACTTCGACGACGAGGCCTTCGCCAACGTCGAGAAGTTCATCAAGGGCGAGGTCGAGCGCTGACCTGACGGTCACTCCTGATCGCCTGACGACCACCTGATGGCCGGACGACGATTCAGCGGCTCGACGACGAGGGTCCCCGTGGCACTGCCCGGGGACCCTCGTCGTATGTGAGTCTTGCTCCCATGTCCGTCGTGCGTGATCTGCGCGTCCTCCTGCGACTGCGCAACTTCCGCCGCCTGCTCACCGTCCGCCTGCTCTCCCAGTGCGCCGACGGGGTCTACCAGGTCGCCCTCGCCACGTACGTCGTCTTCTCCCCCGAGAAGGAGACCAGCGCCGCGGCCATCGCCTCCGCGATGGCGGTGCTGCTCCTCCCGTACTCCCTCGTGGGCCCCTTCGCCGGCGTCCTGCTCGACCGCTGGCAGCGACGCCAGGTCTTCCTCTACGGAAACCTGCTGCGGGCCCTGCTGGCCGGCGGCACCGCGGTGCTCATGCTGGCCTCCGTGCCGGAGTGGCTCTTCTACGCCTCGGCCCTCTCGGTCACGGCCGTCAACCGCTTCGTCCTGGCCGGCCTCTCCGCGGCACTCCCGCGCGTGGTCGACGACGAGCGGCTCGTCGTCGCCAACTCGCTCTCGCCGACCGCCGGGACGCTCGCCGCGACCCTGGGCGGCGGGCTGGCCTTCGGCGTCCGGCTGGTGGCGCACGACTCCGATGCCGCGGTCGTCCTCCTGGGCGCCGTCCTCTATCTCTGCTCCGCGCTCGCCTCGCTCCGGATGTCCCGCGAGCTCCTCGGGCCGGACCCCGAACTCGTCCAGCCCCGGCTCACCGCTGCCCTGGCCTCCACCGCACGGGGCCTGGCAAGCGGCCTCCGGCATCTCGCCGAGCGGCGCCCGGCCGCGGGGGCGCTCACCGTGGTCACCCTGATGCGCTTCTGCTACGGCGCCCTGTTCGTGACGGTGCTCATGCTCGCCCGGTACGCGTGGAGCGCCACGGAGGAGGACGGGCTCGCGGTACTGGGCCTGGCCGTGGCCGCCTCGGGAGCCGGCTTCTTCGCGGCGGCGGTGCTCTCGCCCTGGGCGGTCGGGAGGTTCGGGCCGTTCGGCTGGATGACCGTGTGCACCGGCCTCGCCGCCGTCCTGACACCCGCTCTGGGTCTGACCTTCGCCAGGACGCCGTTCCTCGTGGCCGCCTTCGTGCTAGGCCTCATCACCCAGGGAGCGAAGATCTCCACGGACACCGTCGTGCAGACCTCCGTCGACGACGCCTATCGCGGCCGGGTCTTCTCCCTCTACGACGTGCTCTTCAACGTCGCCTTCGTCGGCGCGGCCGGCGTCGCCGCCGTCATGCTGCCTCCGGACGGCCGTTCCCCCGCGATCGTGGCGCTGGTGACCGCGATCTACGCCCTCGTGACGCTGGGGCTGGCCCGGGCCATGAGAAAGGGGCGATGTTTCACGTGAAACATCGCCCCCTGCTCCTGGGGCCGTCTCGCCGTTTCACGGTCGATGTTTCACGTGAAACGTCGACCGTGAAACGGCGACCCCCGGATCAGGCGCTCTGAGCCGCCCACCACTCCTTGAGCGCGGCAACGGCGGCGTCGTGCTCCATCGGCCCGTTCTCCAGCCGGAGCTCCAGCAGGAACTTGTAGGCCTGGCCGACCGCCGGCCCGGGTCGGATCCCGAGGATCTCCTGGATCTCGTTGCCGTCGAGGTCCGGGCGGATCGAGTCCAGCTCCTCCTGCTCCTGGAGCTTCGCGATGCGCTCCTCCAGGCCGTCGTAGGCGCGGGAGAGGGCGGCGGCCTTGCGCTTGTTGCGCGTGGTGCAGTCGGAGCGGGTCAGCTTGTGGAGCCTCGAGAGCAGCGGTCCGGCGTCCCGCACATAGCGGCGGACGGCCGAGTCGGTCCACTCGCCCGTGCCGTAACCGTGGAACCGCAGGTGCAGCTCCACGAGACGCGAGACGTCCTTGATCATCTCGTTGGAGTACTTGAGGGCGGTCATGCGCTTCTTGGTCATCTTCGCGCCGACCACCTCGTGGTGGTGGAAGGAGACCCGGCCGTCCTTCTCGAAGCGACGGGTGCGCGGCTTGCCGATGTCATGGAGCAGCGCCGCGAGACGCAGCACCAGATCGGGTCCGTCCTCCTCCAGGTCGATGGCCTGGTCGAGCACCGTGAGCGAATGCTCGTAGACGTCCTTGTGCCGGTGGTGCTCGTCGCTCTCCAGTCGCAGCGACGGGAGCTCGGGAAGCACATGGGCGGCGAGACCCGTGTCGACGAGAAGGCCGAGGCCCTTGCGGGGGTGGGCCGAGAGCAGGAGCTTGTTGAACTCCTCACGGATGCGCTCGGCCGAGACGATCTCCAGCCGTCCGGCCATCTCCGTCATCGCCGTGACGACCTCGGGGGCCACCTCGAAGTCCAGCTGTGCGGCGAAGCGCGCGGCCCGCATCATGCGCAGCGGGTCGTCCGAGAAGGACTCCTCGGGCGTGCCCGGGGTACGCAGCACCTTCTCGGAGAGGTCCTCGAGGCCGCCGTGCGGGTCGATGAACTCCTTCTCCGGGAGGGCGACCGCCATGGCGTTGACGGTGAAGTCACGCCGGACCAGGTCCTCCTCGATGGAGTCGCCGTACGAGACCTCGGGCTTGCGCGAGGTGCGGTCGTAGGCCTCCGAGCGATAGGTGGTGACCTCCACCTGGAAGTGCTGAACGGCGTCCCCGACGCGGGCGCTCTTCTGGCAGCCGACGGTGCCGAAGGCGATCCCGACCTCCCAGACGGCGTCGGCCCAGGGACGGACGATCTTCAGTACGTCCTCGGGGCGGGCGTCGGTGGTGAAGTCCAGGTCGTTGCCGAGACGGCCGAGGAGGGCGTCGCGTACCGAGCCGCCGACCAGCGCGAGGCGGAACCCGGCATCCTGGAAACGGCGGGCGAGGTCGTCGGCGACAGGGGACACACGCAGTAGTTCACTGACCGCGCGGCGTTGCACCTGGCTCAGGGCAGTCGTGGTGTCTTCGTTGGCGTTCGGCACAACAGAAAAGGGTACGTGCCCCGGCTCACCGCATCGTCCCCGTTTTTCCGGGACCCGGCGGCCATCAGCTGGAGCAGTCCCCGGCACTTGGCCCCCGCGTGCCTCGTTACCATGCCTGGACACAGCAACCGGGAACCAGCGACACCACTGACACCGAGACGACGACGAGGACGGGCGACGCGTGGCCGAGGCGGCAGCTATCCAGGGGACCGTTCCCTCACCTGCCCGCCGCTGGCTGCGGCGTACGGCCTCACTCGCCGTCGCCGCCCCGTTGCTGGCCGGATTCTTCCCGGGCCTTCCCGCCCCCGCGGCAGCGGCCGCCGAGAGCACGAAGCGCGCCGGCACCGTGGATGTGTCGCTCGACACGCTGACTCCCAGCGCCCCGGTGGAGAGCGACACCCTCACCATCACGGGAACGGTCACCAACGAGGGCAAGCAGGCCGTGACCGAGGCCACGGTCGATGTGCGCGTCGGGCCCCAGATGACCAGCCGCAGCGAGATCGACGAGGTCTCGGGCCGCCGTGCCTACCGGGACGGACGCGACCCCGCTCCCCTCGGCGGGGCCTACACGGTCAAGATCCCCGAGCTGGGCGCCGGACTGAGCAAGGAGTTCACGCTCTCCGTGCCGGTCTCCAAGCTCGGCCTGGACGACGCCGGCGTCTACCAGCTCGGGGTCTCCCTCTCCGGCGAGACCGCGGGCCAGTCCTACAAGCGGGTGCTGGGCATCGAGCGGACCCTGCTGCCCTACCAGCCCGAGGCCACCGACAAGAAGACCCAGCTCACCTATCTGTGGCCGCTGATCTCCACCGCCCATGTCTCGGCCGAGACGGGCGCGGACCAGCAGCAGACCCCCGTCTTCGAGAACGACGACCTGGCCGCCGAGCTCTCACCGGGTGGCCGACTGCACGAGATGGTGGCGCTCGGCAAGAACCTGCCCGTCACCTGGGTGATCGACCCTGACCTGCTGGCGAGCGTCGCCGCCATGACCGAGCCGTACATGGTCAAGAGTGGGACGACCGAGGTCGCCGGGAAGAACCAGGCCGTCGCCGAGCGCTGGCTGAACGACCTGGAGAAGGCCGTACAGGGCCGCAAGGTCGTCGCGCTGCCGTTCGCCGACCCCGACCTGGCCTCACTGGCCCATCACGGCAAGGACGTGCCGGGCTCCCTCAGCCACCTCCAGCAGGCGACCGCGCTGGCGTCGTCCACGGTGGAGACCGTCCTCCACGTGAAGCCGTCCACCGACTTCTCCTGGCCCGTCGACGGTGCCGTCGACCCGTCGATCATGGCGGTCGCCACCTCCGCCGGCGCGCACAACGTAATCGCCCGCAGCGACAGCTTCCGGGACGACCTCTCGTACACGCCGACCTCGGCCCGCCCCATCGGCGGCGGCACGACCGCCGTCGTCAGCGACGCCGGTCTTTCCAAGGCCTTCCAGGGCGAGATGATCAGGGCCGAGAACGCCACCCTGGCCGTCCAGCAGTTCCTCGCCCAGTCGCTCGCGATCACCCTGGAGCTGCCCGAGGACCAGCGCAGCGTCGTGGTCGCGCCGCAGCGCATGCCCAGCACCGCCCAGGCGCAGACCATGGCGAAGGCCCTGGAAGGGCTCAACGCCAAGCGCTGGACCGAGCCGCTCGATCTGGCGGCCGCCGCGACGCAGTCCGACCCCGAGGCGTCGAAGCGGGTACCGGGCACCTCGTCCTACCCGAAGAAGCTGCGCGAGCAGGAACTGAGCGCGGTCGCGTTCCGGCAGATGAAGGAGACCCGCGACCAGCTGGACGACTTCAAGGTCATCCTGACCGCCGCCGACCGCGTGGTGCCTCCCTTCACCAACGCGATCAGCCGCGAAATGTCGACCTCGTGGCGCGGCGAACCCGCGTCGGCGGCCCTCTACCGCAAGGAGGTCCAGGACTACCTCCTGAGCCTCACGCAGGAGGTGCAGCTGATCGAGAAGTCGGACCTCACGCTGTCGGGCCGCAGCGCGACCATCCCGGTGACCGTGCAGAACCGGCTGCTGCAGGGCGTGGACCACCTCGTCCTCAAGCTGAAGTCCAGCAACAAGACGCGTCTGGAGCTGGACGACAACGGTGAGGCCGCACGGCCGGTGAAGATCGACGGCGGCCACAGCCAGTCGGTGAAGTTCGACGCCTCGGCCAACGCCAACGGTCCGGTCACGATGACGGCACAGCTCTACACCGAGGACGGCACGCCCTACGGCGAGCCGATGACCTTCACCGTGAAGATCTCCGAGATCACGCCGACGGTGATGCTCGTCATCGCGGGCGGCGTGCTGCTGCTCGTTCTCGCCGGCGTCCGGATGTACAGCCAGCGCAAGCGCGCCGCCGCCCGGAGCGCGGCGGCGGAGGCCGCGGAAGAGGAAGCCGGACCGGCCGCCGCCGCGGACGCCGAGGCCGGCTCGGAAGCCGACGCGGAAGCGGAAGCGGAATCCGAGCAGCCGAGTGACCCGACGCCGGACACCGGCTCGGAAAGCGGCGACCCGTCGGGCACGGGTGAGAAAGTGGACCGTTGAGCGATGTCGTGGCCGGTCGGCCGGGGACGATGAGGTGGGGTAACCATGAACGCGCCGTACGACGGTGACCGCGGGCAGGGCGCGGGCGGCCCCGCGCCGTCCGGTGGCACGCCCGCCGCACCGGCACCCGGGCCGGTGCCACAGGCCGCCTCGGACCCGTACGCACCGGACCAGCAGAGTCCGTACGCCCAGGACCCCTACGTCCAGGACGCCTACGCCCACGACCCCTACCAGGCGCGGGATCTCTCTGCCCAGGACCCGGTGAGCGAGGCGCTCTACGACCGTGCCGCGCACCCGCCGCCCCCGCCGGGCACCTTCGCGGAGCCGCAGCCCCTCTACCAGCAGCCGGCCGCACCCCAGCACGCCCCGGACCCGCGCGTCTGGGCGCAGACCCCGGCTCCCGAGCCGGACGGCCCGTCGCGCCACCTGCCGTACGGCGACGACGCCCGCACGGTCCAGTTCACCGGCGTCGACGACCTGGTGACCCGGGCGGGGGAGGAGCAGCCGGAGCCCGACGCGTTCGCGCACCTCTATCGGGACCAGCAGGCGCCCGGCCAGGTGCCGCCGCCCTCTCCGGAGCCGAACCCCATGCCCGCGCCCGCCCCGAAGAAGGCCGGCCGTGCATCCGGGCTGCTCAAGTCGAGCGCCGTGATGGCGGCCGGCACCCTCGTCTCACGGCTGACCGGCTTCGTCCGCAGCCTGGTGATCACCGGCGCCCTCGGCGCCGCGCTGCTCGGTGACACCTTCACCGTCGCGTACACCCTGCCGACGATGATCTACATCCTCACCGTCGGCGGCGGTCTCAACTCGGTCTTCGTGCCGCAGCTGGTCCGCTCCATGAAGAACGACGAGGACGGCGGCGAGGCCTACGCCAACCGCCTGCTGACCCTCGTCATGGTGGCGCTCGGCGCGATCGTCGCCATCGCCGTGTTCGCCGCCCCGCTGCTGATCCGGCTGATGTCCAACACCATCGCCGACGACGCGGCGGCCAACAGCGTCGCCGTCACCTTCGCCCGCTACTGCCTCCCCACCATCTTCTTCATGGGTGTGCACGTGGTGATGGGTCAGATCCTCAACGCCCGCGGCAAGTTCGGCGCGATGATGTGGACACCGGTCCTCAACAACATCGTCATGATCGCCACGTTCGGCCTGTTCATCTGGGTCTACGGCACCTCCGCCGAGTCCCAGATGGGCGTCCAGACGATCCCCGACGAGGGCATCCGGCTGCTCGGCATCGGCACCCTGCTCGGACTCGCCGTCCAGGCCCTGGCGATGATCCCGTACCTGCGCGAGACCGGTTTCCGCTTCCGTCCCCGCTTCGACTGGAAGGGCCACGGCCTCGGCAAGACCGTCAAGCTGGCCAAGTGGACCGTGCTGTTCGTGCTCGCCAACCAGGCCGGTGTCCTGGTCGTCACCCAGCTCGCCACCGCGGCGGGTGAGGAGTCCGGCAGGAACGGCGCCGGCTTCCTCGCCTACTCCAACGCCCAGCTGATCTGGGGCATGCCGCAGGCCATCATCACCGTCTCGGTCATGGCCGCGCTGCTGCCGCGCATCTCCCGCGCCGCCTCCGACGACGACCCCGGCGCCGTCCGCGACGACATCTCGCAGGGCCTGCGCAACTCGGCCGTCGCGATCGTCCCGGTCTCCTTCGCGTTCCTGGCGCTCGGCGTCCCCATGTGCACGCTGCTCTACGCCTCCAGCGGCGTCGAGGCCGCCCAGGGCATGGGCTTCATCCTGATGGCCTTCGGCCTCGGCCTGATTCCCTACTCCGTCCAGTACGTCGTGCTCCGCGGCTTCTACGCCTACGAGGACACCCGGACGCCCTTCTACAACACCGTCATCGTCGCCGCCGTCAACGCGGCCGCCTCCGCGGTCTGTTACGTGGTGCTGCCCGCCCAGTGGGCCGTCGTCGGCATGGCCGCCTCCTACGGCCTGGCCTACGCGGTCGGCGTCGGTGTCGCCTGGCGCCGGCTGCGCAACCGCCTCGGCGGCGACCTCGACGGCGCCCACGTGCTGCGCACCTACGCCCGGCTGTGCCTGGCCTCGCTGCCCGCGGCGATCGTCGCCGGAGCGGCCGGCTTCGGCCTTCTGAAGGTGCTCGGCGAGGGCGCCCTGGGTTCGCTCGTCGCCCTGCTCGTCGGCGGCGTGGTGCTCCTGGGAGTCTTCTTCGTCGCGGCCAAGCGCATGCGGATCGCGGAGCTCAACTCGATGGTCGGTATGGTCCGCGGGCGTCTTGGGCGCTGATCAGGCGCGGGTCGGAGCCGGGCGCGCGGGGTTCGCGCAACCATCGCCCGCCGACGCGTGTCGTGCATAGCGCCGGACTGTGGGCACAATTGGCATGGCTGTTGGATGTGGCGCAACGGATGGGGAGGCAGGAACGACGGTGGCAGAACGTAGCACGGCTGCCGTCGACGTGGCCGACAACAGCGGTGACGACCCGCTGACCGCCAAGGCGGACAAGGCCGCGACCGACGGGGTGGCGGAAGCGCAGAAGAAGGCGGCCACGTCCGCCGAGGCCACGGAGAGCAAGGCGGGCGAACGAAAGAACGGCGAACAGCCTTCCATCACGGCACCGGAGCTGCACAGCGGCCACAAGCTGGCGAGGCGGTACCGGCTGGAGGAGTGCGTCACCCGACTGGACGGATTCAGCAGCTGGCGTGCCGTCGACGAGAAACTGCGCCGCGCCGTCGGCGTTCACATCCTGCCCGCCGACCACTCCCGCGCCCGCTCCGTGCTGGCCGCCGCGCGCTCCGCGGCGCTGCTCGGCGACCCCCGCTTCGTACAGGTCCTCGACGCCGTCGAGGAGAACGACCTCGTGTACGTGGTGCACGAGTGGCTCCCCGACTCCACCGAGCTGACCGCGCTGCTCGCGGCCGGCCCCATGGAGCCGCACGACGCCTACCAGCTCGTCAGCCAGGTCTCGCAGGCCATGGCCGCCGCTCACCGCGAGGGCCTTTCCCACCTCCGGCTCACTCCGAGTGCCGTGCTGCGCAGCTCGACCGGCCAGTACCGCATCCGCGGTCTCGCCGTGAACGCCGCCCTGCGCGGCATCAGCGCCGAGCGCCCGCAGCGCACGGACACCGAGGCGATCGGTGCCCTGCTCTACGCGGCCCTCACCCAGCGCTGGCCGTACGAGAGCGACGCCTACGGCCTCTCCGGGCTGCCCAAGGGCGTCGGGCTGCTCGCCCCCGACCAGGTCCGCGCGGGCGTCCACCGCGGCCTCTCCGAGATCGCCATGCGCGCCCTCGCGAACGACGGGGCCACCGCCTCGCGCCAGGAGCCGCCCTGCACCACGCCGGACGAGCTCGCCAAGGCCGTCGCCGCGATGCCGCGCATCCGCCCGCCGGAGCCGGAGTTCCCGCTTCCCGCCCCGCCGGAGTACCAGCGCACCACCTACCAGCAGGGCACGTACGGCCGCCCTCAGCCGCGACCCGCGGTCACCCAGCCGGTCGTCGTCCCGCCGCCCCCGCTGCAGAGCCGTGCCGGCAAGGCGCTCAAGTGGGCCGTCTCCGCCCTGCTGATCGCCGCCCTGGGTCTGGGCAGCTGGCAGATCGCGGACCGGCTCCTCGACCAGGACAAGGGCACGGACACGCCGCAGAACACGCAGCCGCAGCCGGGCGACGACGAGAAGGAGCCGGCGGCGGACGGCAAGCCGGTCACGATCGTAGGCGCGTACGACTTCGACCCGGAGGGCGACGGCACCGAGAACCGCGACCAGATAAAGAACGCGTACGACGGCGACCCGAGCACCACGTGGAAGACCATGCGGTACGACGGTTACTCGAAGTTCGGCAACCTGAAGAAGGGCGTCGGGATCATTCTCGATCTCGGCAAGGTCCAACAGGTCGCCAAGGTCGAGGTCACCTTCCTCGGTTCGACGTCGGTCGAGCTCAGGACGGCACCCGAAGGCGCCTCCTCGCGGCCGGACCAGCCCGGCGGCTACGCCACGCAGGCCCAGGGATCCGGCACTCAGGTGCTCCTGCAGCCCCCGAAGCCGGCGAAGACGCGCTACGTTCTGGTCTGGCTGACCGATCTGCCGAACGGCGGAGGCGGTTACCGGGGCGAGATCTCGGACATCAAGATCACCAGCTGACGCCACACCCGGGGGGAGGGGCTCACCGTTGGACGACGCCACACGCGACGAGCGCAGCGACCAGGAACTTCTGGCCTGCCATGTGGCCGGCGACCAGGACGCCTTCGGTGAGCTCGTACGGCGCCACCGCGACCGGCTGTGGGCGGTGGCGCTGAGGACGCTCGGCGACCGCGAGGAGGCCGCTGACGCCGTCCAGGACGCCCTCGTGTCGGCCTTCCGGGCCGCCCACACCTTCCGGGGCCAGTCGGCCGTCACGACCTGGCTCCATCGCATCACGGTGAACGCCTGTCTCGACCGGGCCCGCAAGGCGGCCTCGCGCCGGACCTCGCCCGTGGACGACACCGACCGCTTCGAGCAGCTCCTCGAACCGGTCGAGTCGGCCGAGGCACCCGCCGAGCGCCAGGACCTCCACCGCCAGCTCCTGGCCGCCCTCGCCACGCTCCCCACGGAACAACGGGCTGCCCTCGTCCTCGTCGACATGCAGGGATACCCGGTCGCCGAGGCCGCTCGTATCCTCGATGTCCCCACGGGAACCGTGAAGAGCCGCTGTGCACGCGGGCGGGCCAGGCTGCTGCCGATGCTCACTCATCTGCGCGGTGACACGGTGGGTAACGAGAGCCCGGACCGGGGAAGGAACCGGACGCCGGGGGCATCCGTCCCACCGGTGCCGGGACCGACGGATACCGGACCGAGCAATCCAGCGGCTGTGAAGGGCGGAGGTGGGCGCGCGTGACTTCCACGGCCGACACGACTCAGCACCCGGACGTCTCGGAGATCTCCGACCTCACCGAGGGGCTGCTCTCGCCGTCCCGTAGCGCCGCTGTACGGCTGCACCTCGACGGCTGTCCCTTGTGCGCCGACGTGCGGGCCTCCCTCGAGGAGATCCGAGGACTTCTCGGCACGCTTCCCGGCCCTCCGCGGATGCCCGCCGACATCGCCGGACGGATCGACGCGGCACTCGCCGCCGAAGCGCTCCTGAGCGCGACCGCGCCCGAGGCCGATGCCCATGTTTCACGTGAAACATCGCTCAGCCGCCCCGCACCGGCGGCGCCCGGCACCGGACGGCCCGCCGGACGGCCCTCCGCCGCCTCCGGCCCCGGTCGTCCCCGCAAGACCCGTCGCCGTCGCGTCGCGGTCCTCGGCGCCGTCTTCGGCGCTGCCGCCCTGGGGCTGAGCCTGTTCTTCGTCCAGTCGGGTGCGCTGAACCTCGGCGGAGCCGACGGTGACACCGACAAGCGGTCCGACGCCGCCGTGAGCGCGGCGGACAGCGCCCGCTTCGACGGCGAGCCGGTGACGAGCACCGTGCAGGCGCTCCTCCAGCAGAACGCCACCTTCAAGGCTCCTCAGAACCAGAGCTCCGCTCCCGAGTCCCTCACCGTCGAGGGCGACGGCGACGGACAGAAGCGGTCGCTGCCCGCCACACTGCCCGACTGCGTCAAGGCCGGTACGGGACGCACCGAGGCTGTTCTCGCGTTCCAGCAGGGCGACTTCCAGGGCACGGCCGCCTATCTCGTCGTCCTCCCCGACGCGGTCGACAGCACACGCGTCCAGGCCTATGTCGTGGACGCCTCCTGCGCCGCCGGCAGCGGGAACACCAAGGGCGAAGTCCTCCTTCAGGAGTCCGTTCCGCGCTCGTGAGCGTGTGCGCCGTGCCGAGCGGCCGTCCCGGGAATGCATGCCCCGTAGGATCGGTTGGGTGGGGTGAGAGTGACCGATCCGACCGCCCCCGTAGGCAGTAGGCAGCAGTCTGCAGAGACGAGGAAGAAACCCGTGAGCGACGTCCGTAACGTGATCATCATCGGCTCCGGGCCCGCGGGTTACACCGCTGCCCTCTACACGGCCCGCGCGTCCCTGAAGCCGCTCGTCTTCGAGGGAGCCGTCACCGCCGGTGGCGCCCTGATGAACACGACCGAGGTGGAGAACTTCCCCGGCTTCCGCGACGGCATCATGGGCCCGGACCTGATGGACAACATGCGTGCCCAGGCGGAGCGCTTCGGCGCCGAGCTCGTGCCGGACGACGTCGTCGCCGTGGACCTCACGGGCGAGATCAAGACCGTCACGGACACCGCCGGCACCGTGCACCGCGCCAAGGCGGTCATCGTCACCACCGGCTCCCAGCACCGCAAGCTCGGCCTGCCGAACGAGGACGCGCTCTCCGGCCGCGGTGTCTCCTGGTGCGCCACCTGCGACGGCTTCTTCTTCAGGGACCAGGACATCGCCGTGGTCGGCGGCGGCGACACCGCGATGGAGGAGGCCACCTTCCTTTCGCGCTTCGCCAAGTCGGTCACCATCGTCCACCGCCGTGACTCGCTGCGCGCCTCCAAGGCGATGCAGGAGCGCGCCTTCGCCGACCCGAAGATCAAGTTCGCCTGGGACAGCGAGGTCGCCGAGATCCACGGCGAGCAGAAGCTCAGCGGTCTGACCCTGCGCAACACCAAGACGGGCGAGACCAGCGAGCTCCCGGTCACGGGCCTCTTCATCGCCGTCGGCCACGACCCGCGCACCGAGCTCTTCAAGGGCCAGCTGGAGCTGGACGCGGAGGGCTACCTGAAGGTCGACGCACCGTCCACGCGCACCAACCTCACGGGTGTCTTCGGCGCCGGCGACGTCGTCGACCACACCTACCGCCAGGCGATCACCGCCGCCGGCACCGGCTGCTCCGCCGCGCTCGACGCCGAGCGCTTCCTGGCCGCTCTCGCCGACAGCGAGAAGCTCGCCGAGACCCCCGCGGTCTGACCCCTACGCCTTCCTCACCCCACACCCCACCAACCGAAGGAGGACGCCGTGGCCGGCGCCACCGTTATCGCTACCGACGCTGACTTCGAGGAGAAGGTCCTCAAGAGCGAGAAGCCCGTTCTCGTGGACTTCTGGGCCGAGTGGTGCGGCCCGTGCCGCCAGATCGCCCCGTCGCTCGAGGCCATCGCCGCCGAGCACGACGAGATCACCATCGTGAAGCTCAACATCGACGAGAACCCGGCCACCGCCGCCAAGTACGGCGTCATGTCCATCCCGACGCTGAACGTCTACAAGGACGGCGAGGTCGTGAAGACGATCGTCGGCGCCAAGCCGAAGGCCGCGCTCCTGCGCGACCTGGAGGGCTTCGTCGAGCCGAAGGCCTGACGCTCCCCGCCCCAAGGCATCCGCTGTTTCACGTGAAACAGCTGCGGCCCGCCCCCTTCCCAGGGGGCGGGCCGCTGTCGTTCTGTCAAAGCGGCCGGAGCACCGGCTCCTTCTGCACCGCTCCCAGAAGCCGGTCGAGTGCCATCTCGACGTCCTCCTTCCAGGAGAGCGTCGTCCTCAGCTCCAGCCGCAGCCGGGGAAAACTCGGGTGCGGCCGTACGGTCTTGAACCCCACGGCGAGCAGATGGTCGGCGGGGAGCACACAGGCCGGCTCCTTCCACCGGGTGTCACCGAAGGCCTCGATCGCCTTGAACCCCCGCCTCAGCAGATCCTTCGCCACGGTCTGCACCATCGTCCTGCCGAGCCCCTGTCCCTGATACCCGGGCATGATCCACGCCGTCATCAGCTGCACGGCATCAGCGGCCACCGGGCTCGTGGGAAAGGCCGTGGACCGGGGCACATACGCCGGAGGCGCGTAGAGCACGAACCCGACGGGCACCTCGTCGACGTAGACCACCCGACCGCAGGAGCCCCACTCGAGGAGCACCGCCGAGATCCAGGCCTCCTTCTCCAACTCCGGGCGGCCGGCCTTCACGGCGGCATCGCCACTCACCGGATCGAGCTCCCAGAAGACACAGGAGCGACAACGCTTGGGGAGATCCGGAAGATTGTCCAGCGTGAGCGGTACGAGCCGACGCCCCACGGCTGCTCCTCGTTTCCCTCGGCAATCGCCGTACGAATACGCCTCTCAGAATCGTAACGAGGGGGCCATCGGGGCGAAACCGCGGACAGGCAAAGGGCGGAGCGTGTTCCGGTGAACGCCGGAACACGCTCCGCCCTGAGGACGAAAAGAGGGATCTCAGCCCTCGGAGCCCTGCTCGTCCTGCACGTCCTCGGCGTCCTGAGCCGCCGAAGCCTGGTCCATGACCCGGCCCTCGCCCGGAGCCAGGGTCGCGAGGATCCGCTCCAGGTCCTCCATCGAGGCGAACTCGACGGTGATCTTGCCCTTCTTCTGGCCCAGGTCGACCTTCACCCGGGTCTCGAAGCGGTCGGAGAGCCGGGTCGCCAGCTCACGCAGTGCCGGAGAGACCCGCGCACCCGCCCGCGGACTCTTGGGCTTCACCGGAGACGAGGGCTCCGAGCCCATGAGCGTGACGATCTCCTCCACGGCCCGCACCGAGAGCCCCTCGGCCACGATCCGGTAGGCCAGCTTGTCCTGGACCTCCGCGTCCTCCACGGAAAGCAGGGCACGGGCGTGACCGGCCGACAGGACACCGGCGGCGACCCGGCGTTGCACGGGCGGAGAGAGCCGCAGCAGACGCAGCGTGTTGGAGACCTGCGGGCGCGAGCGACCGATGCGGTCGGCCAGCTGGTCATGGGTGCAGTTGAAGTCCTTCAGGAGCTGGTCGTAGGCGGCGGCCTCTTCCAGCGGGTTCAGCTGCGCCCGGTGCAGGTTCTCCAGGAGGGCGTCGAGCAGCAGCTTCTCGTCCTCGGTGGCGCGGACGATGGCGGGGATCCGCTCCAGGCCGGCCTCACGGCAGGCCCGCCAGCGGCGCTCGCCCATGATGAGCTCGTACCGCTCGGGGCCCAGCTGGCGGACGACAACGGGCTGGAGCAGACCCACCTCCTTGATGGAGGTGATCAGCTCGGCCAGGGCGTCCTCGTCGAACACCTCACGCGGCTGGCGCGGGTTCGGCGTGATGAAGTCCAGCGGCAGCTCGGCGAAGTGCGCCCCGGCGGCGGTCTCCGGCACCGGCTCGGGCTCGGCCATCGGAACCACGGAGTCCGGGGACTGCGGGCTCGACGGAAGGGTCGCCAGCTTCGCCGCGGCCACGCCACGCTCAGAGCCGAGAGCCGGAATGGCTCCGGGAGAAGCCGCGGCCGGGACAGAGCCCACTCCGACAGCCGGCACCGGTCGCTCCTGGGGAGCAGCGGGGATCAGCGCACCGAGCCCACGCCCCAGCCCCCTACGTCGCTCGCTCACTGCATCCCCTCCGACATTCGCTGGCTGTTCTGGTGACCCATCGGAGGCTGTCCCCCATGGGCCTGGGTGGCGTCATAGCCGACATCGACCCCACGCAGGGCGATCTCGCGCGCCGCTTCGAGATACGACAGGGCACCGCTGGAGCCCGGATCGTAGGTGAGCACGGTCTGCCCGTAGCTCGGTGCCTCCGAGATGCGTACGGACCTCGGAATGCTGGTCCGCAGGACCTCCTCGCCGAAGTGGCTCCGCACCTCGTCGGCGACCTGGGAGGCGAGCCTGGTGCGGCCGTCGTACATGGTGAGGAGGATCGTCGACACATGCAGGGTGGGGTTGAGGTGCCCCCGTACCAGATCGACGTTCCGCAGCAGCTGACCCAGTCCCTCCAGCGCGTAGTACTCGCACTGGATCGGGATGAGCACCTCGGCTCCGGCCACGAGGGCGTTGACCGTCAGCAGACCGAGCGAGGGCGGGCAGTCGATCAGGATGTAGTCGAGCGGCTGCTCGTAGGCCTGGATCGCCCGCTGCAGCCGACTCTCGCGTGCCACCAGCGAGACCAGCTCGATCTCGGCACCGGCGAGGTCGATCGTGGCAGGGGCGCAGAAGAGGCCCTCGACATCCCGTACCGGCTGGACGACCTCGGAGAGCGGTCGGCTCTCCACCAGAACGTCATAGATCGACGGGACGTCGGCGTGGTGGTCGATGCCGAGCGCGGTGGAGGCATTGCCCTGCGGGTCGAGGTCGACGACCAGGACACGGGCCCCGTGCAGGGCCAGGGAGGCGGCAAGGTTGACCGTCGTGGTCGTCTTGCCCACGCCGCCCTTCTGGTTGGCAACCACCATCACGCGGGTCTGGGCAGGCCGAGGAAGCCCCTCGCCGGCACGACCCAGCGCCTCTACGGCCAGCTGGGCAGCACGACCAATGGGGGTGTCGTCCATCGGAGGCGGTGTTTCACGTGAAACATCCATCCCTACCGATTCGGTTCGGGGACCGGGGACCGGATCGGTCATCGGTCCCGCGATGTTGGCGTCGGACCGCAAGGATTCACTCTCCTCGGCTTCAGGCTCGCGATGAGCAGAGCCTGCCATGCTTTCGGGGTCGTGAACCAGCGAGGCCCGTGGTTCTGTGGATGAATCCACCTCTGTGGACAACCCCCTCACCCTCACGGGGGGCTTCACCGGCGGCTTGCGGTCCCAGGGCGTGGCAGCCGCGCGGCCGCGGCTGATGATCCCCTGCAGCAGTGAGCGACGTTTCACGTGAAACACGATGCACGCGCCACAGGGCCAGGACCGCTCGACACTCCGAAATCTGTACGTATCGCAGCTTGTACGGATCAGCGGGCAGGTCTCGCCCGCTGGGGTTCACGACAAAAAGGGCGCTCAGCGGCGGCGGCGCGGCCGGGCGGACCGGGCGGCCTTGGCGCGCTTGGCGGCGAACCTCACACCACCGGGGCTCTCGCCCACCTCGACCCGGACGACCGTGGTCATCGGATCGACGATGCCCTCGCCCACCTGCAGCACCGAGGCTTCGACCACACCGAGCTTGGAGAGCGCGGCACGAGCACCGTTGATCTCTTCCTCCGCCGTGTCGCCCTTGAGGGCGAGCATCTCTCCGTAGGGACGGAGCAGCGGCACGCCCCAGCCGGCGAGCCGGTCGAGCGGCGCCACGGCGCGGGCGGTCACGACATGCACGGGCGGCAGCTTGCCCAGCATCTCCTCGGCGCGACCGCGCACGACGGTCACATGGTCGAGGCCGAGGAGCTCGACGACCTCCTGGAGGAAGTTGGTGCGGCGGAGCAGCGGCTCGAGCAGCGTGATCTTCAGGTCCCGCCGGACCAGGGCCAGCGGAATGCCCGGCAGACCGGCGCCCGAGCCCACGTCGCAGACCGTGACGCCCTCGGGAACGACCTCGGAGAGCACGGCACAGTTCAGGAGATGGCGTTCCCAGAGCCGGGGAACCTCACGCGGGCCGATGAGACCGCGCTTGACCCCGGCATCCGCCAGGAGCTCCGCGTACCGGACCGCCTCCGGGAAGTACTCGCCGAAGACTGTCCGGGCCTGCTCCGGCGCCTGGGGAAGCTCCGCTGCCTCCGTCACGGGGAACCGTCCTTCCGTACCGCACGCATACCGCGCGAGCGCACTGTGTGGCTGACTATCAGGCTGACAAAATTCGGCCCCGCCTGCGAACAGACGGGGCCGACTCTACGTGAGGGTTCAGGCAGGAAGCACGACGACGAAGCGCTGCGGCTCCTCGCCCTCGGACTCGCTGCGCAGACCGGCGGCGGCGACCGCGTCGTGCACGACCTTGCGCTCGAACGGCGTCATCGGGTCGAGCTTCACCGGCTGGCCGGAGGTCTTGACGTCCTCGGCAGCCTTGGCGCCCAGCTCGGCGAGCTCGGTGCGCTTCTTGGCACGGAAGCCCGCGATGTCGAGCATCAGACGGCTCCGGTCCCCGGTCTCCCGGTGGACGGCGAGCCGGGTCAGCTCCTGAAGGGCCTCAAGCACCTCTCCGTCGCGGCCGACCAGCTTCTGCAGGTCACGGCTGCCGGAGTCACTGATGATCGAGACCGAGGCCCGGTCCGCCTCGACGTCCATGTCGATGTCGCCGTCGAGGTCGGCGATGTCGAGCAGGCCCTCGAGGTAGTCGGCCGCGATCTCACCCTCCTGCTCCAGGCGGGTCAGGGTGTCGCCACCCTCGGCGGCGGAGGTGGTGCCTTCCGTCACGGATGGACTCCTTCTTGCTTCGTGGAGGCTTACTTCTTGGAGGAGGGGTGCTTGGGCCGCTGCTGGCCCTTGCGCTGACCGGACTTGGCCTGGCCCTGGCGGGAGCCGCCGGAGTTCGCCCGGCTCGGACGGGCCGGCTGGTCGCCTTGGCCCTTGGAACCGGTCTTGGCAGCCTTCGCGGAGGACTGCGGCTTCTTCTCCAGCGAGGGAGTCGTCGCCTCCTCGGAGACCGCGTCCTCGGACTCGACGGACGCCTCGGTGTCCTTCGCGTGCTGGGCGGCGGCCTGGCGCTGGGCCTTGGTCTGACGCTTGGGCTGCTGGCGCCGAGCGGTGGCGGCACCGCCCTCCGCCTCGGCGGTCACGGTGTCGCTCCTGAGCACGGTGCCGTCGGCCTGGGCGGCGAAGCCGGCCTTGGCCAGGCCCGTGAAGAAGCGGCGCTCGTTCTCGTTGCGGTCGCTGCTGCCCTTGGCGACGATCACCTTGACGATGTTCTTCCGGCGGCGACCGCGGACCTCACCGTGGTGGGTGACGCTCTTGAGCAGACGCTGCAGGTAGGCGTCCTGGGCCTTGCTGCCCGGAGTCGGGTTCTGGTTGATCACGTACATCTGCTGGCCCATGGTCCACACGTTGGTGGTCAGCCAGTAGACGAGGACACCGACGGGGAAGTTGATGCCCATGACGGCGAAGATCACCGGGAAGATGTACATGAGCATCTTCTGCTGCTGCATGTACGGGGTCTTCACGGAGAGGTCGACGTTCTTCATCATCAGCTGGCGCTGGGTGAAGAACTGCGAGGCCGACATCAGGATGATCATGACCGCGGTGACGATGCGCACGTCGGTGATCGAGGCACCGAGGGCCTCGACCTTTTCCGCGCTGTCCGTGAACTTGGCGGCCAGCGGGGCACCGAAGATGTGGGCCTGACGGGCGCTGTCCAGCAGCGACTGGTTGATGACACCGATCGTCTTGCCCTCGGCGATGTGCGAGAGCACCGAGTACAGGGCGAAGAAGAACGGCGACTGCGCCAGGATGGGAAGGCACGAGGAGAGCGGGTTGGTGCCCGTCTCCTTGTACAGCTTCATCATCTCTTCGGACTGACGCTGCTTGTCGCTCTTGTAGCGCTCCTGGATCGCCTTCATCTTCGGCTGGAGCGCCTGCATGTTCCGCGTCGACTTGATCTGCTTCACGAAGAGCGGGATCAGGCAGATACGGATCAGCACCACGAGGGACACGATCGACAGGCCCCAGGCCCAGCCCGTGTCAGGGCCGAAGATCGCCCCGTACAACTTGTGGAACTGGACGATCACCCATGAGACAGGTGTGGTGATGAAGCTGAAAAAATTGGCAATCGTGTCCACTAATCAGGCTCCTTGAGCATTGGGCGAGGTCTCTGCAGCCGGGCTCGTCTCGGCGGTGGACCCGCCCTTGTCTCCACGCAGCGCGTCCCGCAGCATCTCGTGCCAACGCGGCCGCTTACGCGGGGGAACATGGTCCACGCCGCCGGGCGACCACGGGTTGCACCGCAGGATGCGCCAGGCGGTCAGGGCAGTGCCCTTGATCGCGCCATGCCGGTCGATGGCCGTGAATCCGTAGTGGGAACACGACGGGTAGTACCGGCAGACGGGACCCAGGAGCGGGCTGATCGTCCACTGGTACAGCTTGATGAGAGCCAGCAGCGGGTACTTCATCGCGTGCCCCCTCCCAGCAACCGCTGGAGAGCGGCGTCCAGGTCTCGGGCCAGCTGAACGTGGTCGGCGTCACCGGCTCCGGGCAACGCCCGTACGACCACCAGGCTACCGGGGGGAAGCTCGGTGAGCCGATCGCGGACGAGATGGCGGAGGCGACGCTTCACCTGGTTGCGGACGACCGCGCCGCCTACGGCCTTGCTCACGACGAAACCCGCACGCGTCGGGGGAGCGCTCTCCCCAGGCGCGTGCGGGTCCGTTGCACCGCTGCGTAGATGGACGACGAGGAGCGGGCGGCCGGCCCGGCGTCCTCTGCGTACCGCGGTCGCGAAGTCCTCGCGCCGCCTCAGCCGATTCTCGGTAGGCAGCACGTCATGACCTGTGCGCGGATCAGGCGGACAGGCGGGCGCGACCCTTGCCACGGCGAGCGGCCAGGATGGCGCGGCCGGCACGGGTACGCATGCGCAGGCGGAAACCGTGGGTCTTCGCGCGACGACGGTTGTTCGGCTGGAAGGTGCGCTTGCTCACTCGGGGGCTCCAGTAATGATTCGTTGGTGGCGGGACATCGCCTGGCTGTCACCGTGCGCCCACGAGTAGCTCGCATACGCCCGAGTGCACCGCTTCGCGATCACATATGGTGATCTTCGCCCATCGGTAGGCAGGCGGCAGCAGCCATCGACAACTCGACCTGGTTACGGTACGCGCGGCTACGCCATCCGGTCAAACCGACCGGTCATCGGGGTCCTCTGTGCACAGGCTGTGGACAACAACTTGAACCACGTCAGCCGCCACGACTACCGTGGCTGGACTCCGCAATCTTTTCCGTTCTGTCCTTACCTGTCCTTCCGGACTTCGACCCACCGTCCCGCAGAACCACACCTTCGTGGGACCAATGAGGAAGCGTGCCCCGTGGCTGACGTACCTGCCGATCTTGCCGCAGTGTGGCCGCGCGTGCTGGAACAGCTCCTCGGCGAAGGCCAGGGCATCGAGCCCAAGGACAAGCAGTGGATCGAGCGCTGCCAGCCGCTCGCACTGGTGGCCGACACCGCGCTCCTCGCCGTCCCCAACGAGTACGGCAAGCAGGTCCTCGAAGGCCGGCTCGCCCCGCTGATCAGCGAGGCCCTCAGCCGCGCGTGCGGCCGGCCGATCCGGATCGCGATCACCGTCGACGACTCCGCGGGCGAGCCGACGCCGCCCGCGCCGCCGGCCCGGCCTGCGGCACCGCAGCCGTACGGCACGTACGACAGCTACGACAGCTACGAGAGCTACGACGACTACGGGCGTCCGATGCCGGACGACGGTCTGCCGACCGCCCGGCCCGCCTATCCCGAGTACCAGCAGCAGCGCCCCGACCCGGGCGTCTGGCCGCGCGTCCAGGAGGACGTGACCTGGCAGCAGCAGCGGCTCGGCGGCTTCCAGGAGCGCGATCCGTACGCGACGCCGCGGCCCCAGCAGCCCCAGCAGCCGCGCTACGACGAGCGCCCTCCGTACGAGCAGGCGCCGCAGCGCCCCGAGCGGGCCGAGCTGCCCGACGCGGACGGCCCCGGCCCCGGCCCCGCCGGCCGCGGCCCCCGCCCCGGAGCCGGCACGACCGGCATGGGCGGCGCCTCGTCGGGTCAGGGCGCCGGCTCGGGTGCACCGGGCGAGCAGCACGCCCGGCTGAACCCCAAGTACCTCTTCGACACCTTCGTCATCGGTTCCTCGAACCGCTTCGCACACGCGGCCGCGGTCGCGGTGGCCGAGGCGCCGGCGAAGGCGTACAACCCGCTCTTCATCTACGGGGAGTCGGGCCTCGGCAAGACCCATCTGCTCCACGCGATCGGGCACTACGCGCGCAGCCTCTACCCGGGCACCCGGGTGCGGTACGTGAGCTCGGAGGAGTTCACGAACGAGTTCATCAACTCGATCCGTGACGGCAAGGGCGACGCGTTCCGCAAGCGCTACCGCGATGTGGACATCCTGCTGGTCGACGACATCCAGTTCCTCGCGAGCAAGGAGTCGACGCAGGAGGAGTTCTTCCACACGTTCAACACGCTCCACAACGCCAACAAGCAGATCGTGCTCTCCTCCGACCGGCCGCCGAAGCAGCTGATGACGCTGGAGGACCGGCTCCGCAACCGCTTCGAGTGGGGCCTCACCACCGACGTGCAGCCGCCGGAGCTGGAGACCCGCATCGCGATCCTGCGCAAGAAGGCCGTCCAGGAGCAGCTGAACGCCCCGCCGGAGGTGCTGGAGTTCATCGCCTCCCGGATCTCGCGGAACATCCGTGAGCTGGAGGGCGCGCTGATCCGCGTCACCGCGTTCGCGAGCCTCAACCGGCAGCCGGTGGACCTCGGACTCACCGAGATCGTCCTCAAGGACCTGATCCCGGGCGGCGAGGACACGGCTCCGGAGATCACCGCCGGCGCGATCATGGCGGCCACGGCCGACTACTTCGGTCTGACGGTGGAGGACCTCTGCGGGTCCTCGCGCAGCCGCGTGCTCGTCACCGCCCGCCAGATCGCCATGTATCTGTGCCGTGAGCTCACGGACCTGTCGCTGCCGAAGATCGGCGCGCAGTTCGGCGGGCGGGACCACACGACCGTCATGCACGCGGACCGCAAGATCCGTGCGCTGATGGCGGAGCGGCGCTCGATCTACAACCAGGTCACCGAGCTGACCAACCGCATCAAGAACGGCTGACGACCGCTACCGCGGCCTTCCGAAGGGCGCTCCGGACACCTCCCGGGGCGCCCTTCGGCGTTCCCGAAGCCGACCGCGCCTGCCGCGCGCCCGCCGCGCGGCCGCCGCCCGATCGCCGCCCGATCGCCGCCCGGCCGCCGCCAGAACCTCCCAGCCTCACCGGCACCTCGCCGCGGCCTCCCCAGAGCTCCGCCAGGCCCTCCCCGGGCCCCCGCCGCGGCCTCCCCGGACCCTCACCGCGGCCTCCCGGACCCTCACCGCGGCCTCCCGGACCCTCACCGCGGCCTCCCGGACCCTCGCCGCGGCTTCACCGCGCCGTCGCCTGTGGGTCGCTCTGTTCGATTACTGCGTTCCGGTGGCGGGTTCTCCACAGATTGGGGGATGATCTCCCGTCCACAGGGTGGGGACTGTCGAGTTATCCGGATTGCATCCACAGGTCCCCCTGGTGACAGATCATCACACCAGGTCAGAGCCCTGTGGAATTGTTGGCAAACGATCTCCACAGCCTGTGGATGAAAGATCCGTCCACAGGGGCGCCGCGCGGTTGTCCACCGGCCGCCCACAGGCAGCGGCCGGTTGCCCACAGCTTCTCCACACCGCTGTCCACTGTTCGGCAACGAAACGCCCGGCCTCACTGGCCCGAGTGAAAGCCGTCACACCAAGGGAGACGTTTGGGCTGTGGGGAACCTGGGGAAAGCTGGGGACAGCACTGGGGAGAACTCCCCGTAGCCTGTGAATCGGGTGTGCAGAACTTTCGTGTGTCCACAGAACACGTCAGTTGTCCACCGGTTCCACCCACAGGGGCAGTGGACAAAAAACTGGGCCTGACCTGCGCGGACGACGTTATCCACGGTTTCCACAGGCCCTACTACTACTCCCACTCATAGTTAGCTCGGAATCCGCTTTGAAGCGGGGCCTGTGCACAACTCGAGCCCGGAGCCTCGGCGACCTCTTGTCGCGACTTGACCCCGAGCCGCACCGAGTGTCGGTGGCGTACGTCAGACTGGTTCCCGCAGTCGACGAAGAGCCAGCAACAAGCAGGAGGCGGTTCCGGTGAAGATCCGGGTGGAGCGCGATGTACTCGCGGAGGCGGTGGCGTGGGTGGCCCGCAGCCTTCCGGCCCGTCCGCCGGCGCCCGTACTCGCGGGCCTTCTGCTGAAGGCCGAGGACGGCGCGCTGAGCTTCTCGAGCTTCGACTACGAGGTCTCGGCGCGGGTCTCCGTCGAGGCGGAGGTCGAGGAGGACGGCACCGTCCTCGTCTCCGGCCGCCTGCTCGCCGACATCTGCCGCGCCCTCCCCAACCGCCCGGTGGAGATCTCCACAGACGGTGTACGGGCGACCGTGGTCTGCGGCTCCTCCCGCTTCACCCTCCACACCCTGCCTGTGGAGGAGTACCCGGCGCTGCCCGAGATGCCGACCGCGACCGGCACCGTCCCCGGCGAGGTCTTCGCCGCCGCTGCCGCGCAGGTGGCCATCGCCGCCGGCCGTGACGACACGCTGCCCGTCCTCACCGGTGTGCGCATCGAGATCGAGGGCGACACCGTCACCCTGGCCTCCACCGACCGCTACCGCTTCGCGGTCCGCGAGTTCCTGTGGAAGCCGGAGTCCCCGGACACCTCCGCCGTCGCGCTGGTGCCCGCGAAGACCCTCCTGGACACGGCCAAGTCGCTGACCAGCGGCGACTCGGTCACCCTGGCGCTCTCCGGCTCCGGCAAGGGCGAGGGTCTGATCGGTTTCGAGGGCGCGGGCCGCCGCACCACCACCCGTCTGCTCGAAGGCGACCTGCCGAAGTACCGGACGCTGTTCCCCACCGAGTTCAACTCGGTCGCGGTGATCGAGACCGCCCCCTTCGTCGAGGCCGTCAAGCGCGTGGCCCTGGTGGCCGAGCGCAACACCCCGGTGCGCCTCAGCTTCGAGCAGGGCGTTCTCATCCTGGAGGCCGGCTCCAGCGACGACGCACAGGCTGTGGAGCGTGTGGACGCGCAGCTGGAGGGCGACGACATCTCGATCGCCTTCAACCCGACCTTCCTGCTGGACGGCCTGAGCGCGATCGACTCCCCGGTCGCCCAGCTCTCCTTCACGACCTCCACGAAGCCGGCGCTCCTGAGCGGCAAGCCGGCGCTCGACGCGGAGGCGGACGAGGCCTACAAGTACCTGATCATGCCCGTTCGTCTCTCGGGCTGACGGCGTCGACTGAGCGGCTGACCCCACAGGTGTGCACGCGGGTCCGGGCGTAGGCTCGGACCCGGGTACGAACCGCACACGACGCTTAAGGAATCTCTGATGGAGCTCGGTCTCGTCGGTCTCGGCAAGATGGGCGGCAACATGCGCGAGCGCATTCGCCGCGCCGGCCACACCGTCATCGGATACGACCGCAACCCGGACCTCGCCGATGTCCACAGCCTCGAGGAGCTTGTGGGGAAGCTCAAGGGTCCGCGCGTCGTGTGGGTCATGGTCCCCGCCGGTGCCGCCACCCAGTCGACCATCGACGAGCTGGCCCAGCTGCTCTCCCCCGGCGACATCGTCGTGGACGGCGGGAACTCCCGCTGGACCGACGACGAGAAGCACGCCGAGGAGCTCGCCGCCAAGGGCATCGGGTTCGTCGACTGCGGCGTCTCCGGCGGCGTCTGGGGCCTGGAGAACGGCTACGCGCTGATGTACGGCGGCGACGCCGAGCACGTGGCCCGCGTCCAGCCGATCTTCGACGCGCTGAAGCCCGAGGGCCAGTTCGGCTCCGTGCACGCGGGCAAGGTCGGCGCCGGCCACTTCGCGAAGATGGTCCACAACGGCATCGAGTACGCGATGATGCAGGCCTACGCCGAGGGCTGGGAGCTCCTGGAGAAGGTCGACTCCGTCACCGACGTCCGCGAGGTCTTCCGCTCCTGGCAGGAGGGCACCGTCATCCGCTCGTGGCTGCTCGACCTGGCGGTCAACGCCCTCGACGAGGACGAGCACCTGGACAAGCTGCGCGGCTACGCGTCGGACTCCGGCGAGGGCCGGTGGACCGTCGAGGCCGCCATCGACAACGCCGTACCGCTGCCCGCGATCACCGCGTCGCTGTTCGCGCGGTTCGCGTCGCGTCAGGACGACTCGCCGCAGATGAAGATGATCGCCGCACTGCGCAACCAGTTCGGCGGCCACGCGGTCGAGACGAAGAAGTAATCCACAGGCTGTGCACCCCGCGGTGCACAGCCGCCGGGGGAAGAAGGTCGGCGCCCACCATGCACGTCACGCATCTGTCGCTGGCCGACTTCCGCTCGTACGCCCGGGTCGAGGTCCCGCTCGACCCGGGCGTCACCGCGTTCGTGGGGGCGAACGGCCAGGGCAAGACCAATCTCGTCGAGGCGATCGGCTATCTCGCGACCCTCGGCAGCCATCGCGTCGCCTCCGACGCCCCGCTCGTGCGGATGGGCGCGGAGCGGGCGATCATCAGGGCCGCCGTCACCCAGGGAGAACGCTCCCAGCTGGTCGAGCTCGAGCTCAACCCGGGCCGGGCGAACCGCGCCCGTATCAACAGGTCCTCGCAGGTCAAGCCCCGTGATGTGCTCGGCATCATCCGCACGGTGCTGTTCGCGCCCGAGGACCTGGCGCTGATCAAGGGCGACCCCGGCGAGCGCCGGCGCTTCCTCGACGAGCTGATCACGGCGCGCGCGCCGCGCATGGCGGGCGTCCGCTCCGACTACGAGCGGGTGCTCAAGCAGCGCAACACGCTCCTGAAGTCCGCCGCCATGGCCCGGCGGCACGGCGGCCGTTCCATGGACATGTCCACCCTGGACGTCTGGGACCAGCACCTGGCCCGGGCCGGCGCCGAGCTGCTCGCCCAGCGGCTCGACCTCATCGGGATGCTCCGGCCGCTCGCCGACAAGGCGTACGAGCAGCTGGCCCCCGGCGGCGGGCCGGTCCAGCTGGAGTACAAGCCGTCCGCGCCCGGCGCCGGGCACACCCGCGAGGAGCTGTACGGACAGCTGATCGCCGCGCTCGCCGACGTACGCAAGCAGGAGATCGAGCGGGGCGTCACGCTGGTCGGGCCGCACCGCGACGACCTGCTGCTCAAGCTCGGCGACCTGCCGGCCAAGGGGTACGCGAGCCACGGCGAGTCCTGGTCGTACGCGCTGGCGCTGCGCCTCGCCTCGTACGACCTGCTGCGGGCCGAGGGCAACGAGCCGGTGCTCGTCCTCGACGACGTCTTCGCCGAGCTCGACGCGCGCCGGCGCGAGCGGCTCGCGGAGCTGGTCGCGCCGGGCGAGCAGGTGCTCGTCACGGCGGCGGTCGACGACGACGTGCCGGGCGTGCTCACGGGGACGCGGTACGAGGTGTCCGGCGGGGCGGTGGAGCGCGTATGAGCGAGAACACTTCCCCACAGCCTGTGGACAAGTCTTCGGCTCCGACGGCCGGACCGACCCCCGAACCGTCCGGTGTGGATCTCGCCCGGGTCGCACTGCGCGCCGCCAAGGAGCAGGCGCGGGCGCGGGGCGCGGCGGCGGCGCAGAAGAAGCAGGCCCGGCGCGGCGGCGGACTGCGCTCCGGCGCGCACGCCGACGGACGCGACCCGATGGCGCTCGGCGCCGCGATCAACCGGCTGATCACCGAGCGGGGCTGGGAGACGCCCGCGGCGGTCGGCGGCGTCATGGGCCGCTGGCCGCAGATCGTCGGCGAGGACCTCGCCAAGCACTGCGTACCGCTGAAGTACGACGAGGACCCCGAGGAGCGGGTGCTCACCGTGCAGTGCGACTCCACGGCGTGGGCGACGCAGCTGCGGCTGCTCGCGCCGCGGCTGGTGGCGCGGCTGAACGAGGACCTGGGGCACGGGACCGTGCGGATGATCAAGGTCCTCGGGCCGGGCGGGCCGCGACGGGGGTACGGGCCGCTGCGGGCGCCGGGATCCACGGGGCCGGGCGACACGTACGGGTAGCCGGGCCCCGAGAGGTCCGTCGGGGCGCAGGTCCGAGCGGTAGGGCGCCGTGCCCGCGATGGCTGTGCCCACCCGTTCCGCCCTGCGGAATCGACCGCCCACAGCCGGGTGCCACTCGCCGTCACCGCCCGAAGCGCTAGGTGGCCGTCAGAGGCCTCTGGAGCCCCTCTCCAGATATGGGGAGTCGTCTCGCGCCCGCCGAGGGCGGCACATGAGCATTCAGGTACCGGCAAACCCCCATGAGTGTCAGTGGTACCGGTAGACTGGAAGACAATCCCGCCACCCTGCGGAACAAGTCGAACGACGCAGCCGCTCCCGTATGCCCGGAGAACGGCCTGTGCTGTGCCAGAAAGGGCGCTTCGTGGCCGATTCCGGCAACCCCAACGAGAACAACCAGTACACCGCCAGCAACATCCAGGTCCTCGAGGGCCTGGATGCCGTGCGCAAGCGGCCTGGCATGTACATCGGCTCGACCGGTGAGCGCGGCCTGCACCACATGGTGCAGGAGGTCGTCGACAACTCGGTCGACGAGGCCCTGGCCGGCCACGCGGACACCATCGACGTGACGATCCTGGCCGACGGCGGCGTGCGCGTCGTCGACAACGGCCGTGGCATCCCCGTCGGCATCGTCGAGTCCGAGGGCAAGCCGGCCGTCGAGGTCGTGCTGACCGTCCTCCACGCGGGCGGCAAGTTCGGCGGCGGCGGCTACGCCGTCTCCGGCGGTCTGCACGGTGTCGGCGTGTCCGTCGTCAACGCCCTCTCCACCAAGGTCTCGGTGGAGATCAAGACCGACGGCCACCGCTGGACGCAGGACTACAAGATGGGCGCCCCCACCGCGCCCCTCGCGAAGCACGAGGCGACCGACGAGACCGGCACCTCGGTCACGTTCTGGTCCGACCCGGACATCTTCGAGACGACCGAGTACTCCTTCGAGACGCTCTCGCGCCGCTTCCAGGAGATGGCCTTCCTCAACAAGGGCCTGACCATCTCGCTCACGGACGAGCGCGAGTCGGCGAAGGCGACCGTCGGTGCCGACGACCCGGACGCCGAGGCCGCCGCGGAGCCCACCGCGCGCACCGTGAAGTACCACTACGAGGGCGGCATCGTCGACTTCGTGAAGTACCTCAACTCGCGCAAGGGCGAGCTGATCCACCCCACCGTCATCGACGTCGAGGCCGAGGACAAGGAGCGCCTGCTCTCGGTCGAGATCGCGATGCAGTGGAACTCCTCGTACAGCGAGGGCGTGTACTCGTTCGCGAACACGATCCACACCCACGAGGGCGGTACGCACGAGGAGGGCTTCCGCGCCGCGCTGACGACCCTCGTCAACAAGTACGCGCGCGAGAAGAAGCTGCTCCGCGAGAAGGACGACAACCTCACGGGCGACGACATCCGCGAGGGTCTCACCGCGATCATCTCGATCAAGATCGGCGAGCCGCAGTTCGAGGGCCAGACCAAGACCAAGCTGGGCAACACCGAGGCGAAGACCTTCGTCCAGAAGGTGGTCCACGAGCACCTCACGGACTGGTTCGACCGCAACCCGAACGAGGCCGCGGACATCATCCGCAAGGGCATCACCGCCGCCACCGCGCGCGTGGCCGCCCGCAAGGCCCGCGACCTGACGCGCCGCAAGGGTCTCCTGGAGTCGGCGTCCCTGCCGGGCAAGCTCTCCGACTGCCAGTCGAACGACCCCACCAAGTGCGAGATCTTCATCGTCGAGGGTGACTCCGCCGGCGGCTCGGCCAAGTCCGGCCGCAACCCGATGTACCAGGCCATCCTGCCGATCCGCGGCAAGATCCTGAACGTCGAGAAGGCCCGCGTCGACAAGATCCTGCAGAACACCGAGGTCCAGGCGCTGATCTCCGCCTTCGGCACCGGTGTCCACGAGGACTTCGACATCGAGAAGCTCCGCTATCACAAGATCATCCTGATGGCGGACGCCGACGTCGACGGCCAGCACATCAACACCCTGCTGCTGACCTTCCTCTTCCGCTTCATGCGTCCGCTGGTCGAGGCCGGTCACGTGTACCTCTCCCGCCCGCCGCTCTACAAGATCAAGTGGGGCCGGGACGACTTCGAGTACGCGTACTCGGACCGCGAGCGGGACGCGCTCGTCGAGCTGGGCAAGCAGAACGGCAAGCGGATCAGGGAAGACTCGATCCAGCGCTTCAAGGGTCTCGGCGAGATGAACGCCGAGGAGCTGCGCGTCACCACGATGGACGTCGAGCACCGCGTGCTCGGCCAGGTCACCCTGGACGACGCCGCCCAGGCCGACGACCTGTTCTCGGTGCTGATGGGCGAGGACGTCGAGGCGCGGCGCTCGTTCATCCAGCGCAACGCCAAGGACGTTCGCTTCCTCGACATCTGAGTCGGTCTCAGCTGACCGTACGAAAGGACTGACGACCAGCAATGGCCGACGAAACCACTCCTGTGAACACCGAGACCCCCGAAGACGAAGGCCCGCAGCTGCGGATCGAGCCCGTCGGGCTCGAGACCGAGATGCAGCGCTCGTACCTCGACTACGCGATGTCGGTCATCGTGTCGCGTGCGCTGCCCGACGTCCGTGACGGCCTCAAGCCGGTGCACCGCCGCGTGCTGTACGCGATGTACGACGGCGGATACCGGCCCGAGAAGGGCTTCTACAAGTGCGCCCGCGTCGTCGGCGACGTGATGGGCAACTACCACCCGCACGGCGACACCTCGATCTACGACGCCCTCGTCCGCCTCGCCCAGCCCTGGGCGATGCGGATGCCGCTCGTCGACTCCAACGGCAACTTCGGCTCCCCGGGCAACGACCCGGCGGCCGCCATGCGCTACACCGAGTGCAAGATGGCGCCGCTGTCGATGGAGATGGTCCGCGACATCGACGAGGAGACCGTCGACTTCACGGACAACTACGACGGCCGCTCCCAGGAGCCGACCGTCCTGCCGGCCCGCTTCCCGAACCTGCTGATCAACGGCTCGGCCGGTATCGCGGTCGGCATGGCGACCAACATCCCGCCGCACAACCTGCGCGAGGTCGCCGCCGGCGCCCAGTGGTACCTGGACCACCCCGAGGCCACCCACGAGGAGCTCCTCGACGCGCTCATCGAGCGCATCAAGGGCCCCGACTTCCCCACCGGCGCGCTCGTCGTCGGCCGCAAGGGCATCGAGGAGGCGTACCGCACCGGTCGCGGCTCCATCACCATGCGCGCGGTCGTCGAGGTCGAGGAGATCCAGAACCGCCAGTGCCTGGTGGTCACCGAGCTGCCCTACCAGGTCAACCCGGACAACCTCGCGCAGAAGATCGCCGACCTCGTCAAGGACGGCAGGATCGGCGGCATCGCCGACGTCCGCGACGAGACCTCCTCGCGCACCGGCCAGCGCCTGGTCATCGTGCTCAAGCGGGACGCCGTCGCCAAGGTCGTCCTCAACAACCTGTACAAGCACACCGACCTGCAGACGAACTTCGGCGCCAACATGCTGGCGCTCGTCGACGGCGTGCCGCGCACCCTCTCGATCGACGCGTTCATCCGCCACTGGGTGACGCACCAGATCGAGGTCATCGTCCGGCGCACCAAGTTCCGGCTGCGCAAGGCCGAGGAGCGCGCCCACATCCTGCGCGGCCTGCTCAAGGCGCTCGACGCGATCGACGAGGTCATCGCCCTCATCCGGCGCAGCGACACGGTCGAGATCGCCCGCGGGGGCCTGATGGACCTCCTCCAGATCGACGAGATCCAGGCGAACGCCATCCTCGAGATGCAGCTGCGCCGGCTCGCCGCCCTGGAGCGCCAGAAGATCGTCGCCGAGCACGACGAGCTCCAGGCGAAGATCAACGAGTACAACGCGATCCTGGCCTCGCCCGAGAAGCAGCGGGCGATCGTCAGCGAGGAGCTCGCGGCGCTGGTCGAGAAGTACGGCGACGACCGCCGCAGCCAGCTCGTGCCCTTCGACGGCGACATGTCCATCGAGGACCTGATCGCCGAGGAGGACATCGTCGTCACCATCACGCGTGGCGGCTATGTGAAGCGGACGAAGACCGAGGACTACCGCTCGCAGAAGCGCGGCGGCAAGGGCGTGCGCGGCACGAAGCTGAAGCAGGACGACATCGTCGACCACTTCTTCGTCTCGACCACCCACCACTGGCTGCTGTTCTTCACCAACAAGGGCCGGGTCTACCGGGCCAAGGCGTACGAGCTGCCGGACGCCGGCCGGGACGCCCGCGGCCAGCACGTGGCCAACCTGCTGGCCTTCCAGCCGGACGAGCAGATCGCCCAGATCCTGGCGATCCGCGACTACGAGGCCGCGCCGTACCTGGTGCTCGCCACCAAGGCCGGCCTGGTGAAGAAGACCGCGCTGAAGGACTACGACTCGCCGCGCTCCGGCGGTGTCATCGCCATCAACCTGCGCGAGCGGGAGGACGGCAGCGACGACGAGCTCATCGGCGCCGAGCTGGTGTCGGCCGAGGACGACCTGCTGCTGATCTCCAGGAAGGCGCAGTCGATCCGCTTCACCGCCACGGACGAGGCGCTGCGCCCGATGGGCCGCGCGACCTCCGGTGTCAAGGGCATGAGTTTCCGCGAGGACGACGAACTGCTCTCGATGAATGTCGTCCGGCCCGGTACGTTCGTCTTCACCGCGACCGACGGTGGCTACGCCAAGCGCACCGCCGTCGACGAGTACCGCGTCCAGGGTCGCGGCGGCCTCGGCATCAAGGCCGCCAAGATCGTGGAGGACCGTGGTTCGCTCGTGGGCGCGCTGGTGGTCGAGGAGACCGACGAGATCCTCGCCATCACGCTGTCCGGCGGTGTGATTCGTACGCGAGTCAACGAAGTCAGGGAGACCGGCCGTGACACCATGGGCGTCCAGCTGATCAACCTGGGCAAGCGTGATGCCGTCGTCGGCATCGCCCGCAACGCCGAGGCGGGCGGCGAGGACGACGAGGACGTCGATGGAGTGGCCGAGGCTGCCGAGGCCGTCGAGGCGGCCGAGGGCACGGAGCCCGCGGCCGGGGAGCACGAGGAGTAGAGCGTGAGTGGAGCCACGGGCGCCGGTCCGGCCGACGGCCGGACCGCAGGATCGAGCGGTGCCCGTGGCTCCGCCACGGACTCCCAGGGGGTTACGGTGACGGACACTCGAGGGCAGGGCCCCTCGTACGACACGTACAACGGGCCGCTGCCCGGCGAGCGGGCGGGGGCGCAGCAGCAGAGCGGCCCGTACCACCCGCCGCAGGCCTACGGGACGGCCGGCGGCCAGACGCAGGGCGGCCAGGGTGGCACGCTGGGCGGCCAGAACGCCGCTGCCATGCGCAAGGCCCGTACGGGGGCGCGCACCACGCCGCGGACCCGTAAGGCGCGGCTGCGGGTGGCCAAGGCCGATCCGTGGTCGGTGATGAAGGTGAGCTTCCTGCTCTCCATCGCGCTCGGCATCTGCACGGTCGTGGCCGCGGCGGTGCTGTGGATGGTCATGGACGCCATGGGCGTCTTCTCGACCGTGGGCGGCACGATCAGCGAGGCGACCGGCTCCAACGAGTCGAACGGCTTCGATCTGCAGTCCTTCCTGTCGCTGCCGCGCGTCCTGATGTTCACCTCGGTGATCGCGGTGATCGACGTGGTCCTGATGACCGCCCTGGCGACGCTGGGCGCGTTCATCTACAACCTGTCGGCCGGTTTCGTGGGCGGTGTCGAGCTCACCCTCGCCGAGGACGAGTGACCTGCGCCGGAGGCTGTGCGGGGGCCTGACCGCGTGCCCTTCAGGAGCTCCGGCTCCGGGCGATTTTGGGACTGGCCCCCACGTGCGCTAATCTTCAGGAGTCAGCGCGCGGGACACACACCGCAAGGCGCGGCGGGGCTATAGCTCAGTTGGTTAGAGCGCATCCCTGATAAGGATGAGGCCACAGGTTCAAATCCTGTTAGCCCCACCAGACAGAAGACCCCCGGTCCGGATGGACCGGGGGTCTTCTTCGTTCCTTGGGGACCCTGCGTGATGCCCTAGGATGGCGCCCCCTGTTGGGAACGTGATCATCGATAAGGAGCGGCCGTGGACGCCGAGTTAGTGGCTCTCGCCTCCACTGCGGGGACCGCAGTGGTAACTGCTCTCACCACCGACCTGTGGCAGCGTGCCCAGGCCTCGGTCGGCTCCCTCTGGCGGCGGGCGCACCCCGAGCGTGCGGACACCGTGGAGGCGGAGCTCACGGAGACCCGGACCCTGCTGCTCGCCGCTCCGGAGGGGGACGCCGCCGAGGTTTCGGCGGACGAATGGCGCCTGCGGTTCCGCCGGCTGCTGGCCACGCGCCCGGATCTCGCCGAGGAGCTGCGCCGTGTCGTGGCCGAGGACCTCGCCCCGGCGCTTCCGCCGCAGCCGCAGGGCACCTCCACGGTCTTCAACGCGACGGTGTCAGGGCACGGGCGGGTGTATCAGTCCGCCGGGGACCAGACGATCAACGAACGATGACCGAACCTTCCGCCTCTCCGCCGGACACGCCCGGCGGCCAGTCCTTCACGGCGACTTCCTCGGACCGGGGACGGTCCTACCAGTCCGGTGGGAACCAGACGATCAACGAACACCACCACTACGCGCCCCGCCGTTCCCGGAAGGCGACCCTGGCGTGGGTGCTGGCGGGTGCGATGGTCCTGGCGCTCGGCACGTACGTGGGCCTCGACCAGTGGGAACGGCGTACGGCGGCGGACGCGGCCCCTGCCGGCGACGCCAAGGAGCCGACTGCCGCCGCCTCCTCACCCGCCGCCACGCCGAGCCCCGCCCCGAAGGTGACCGCGACGGCGACTCCGGCGTCGTCGCCCGGCGCCGTGTCGGAGCAGCAGCGACCGCCGGCCGCGTCGCCGAGTCGCCGCCCCTCCGTGTCGGGGCCACCGCCGAATCCGGCGAAGGCCTGCACCGGGTGGAGGCCGTCCGGTGTGGAGAACGTGGAGGCCAAGCAGTGCGGGTGGACGACCCCGGACGGCCGGCTCCACATCGGGGCCGAATGGCGCACGAAGTCCGGTCCGGGCCGGGTGGACGTCTACGTCTGGCTGGAGGACGCGAACAGGCAGGTCGTCTACCCGGGCGCGTCCCTGCCCAACGGCATGAAGGCGCTCGACAGGGAGGCCTGGCCGACGCCCCGGTCCGAGCCGCAGTGGGTGGAGTACGTGGTCGGCAAGGAGCTGCAGCACGGCGAGCAGTACGAGGTGTGCGTCTCGCTACGGGAAGCGGGCGACACGGACCGACCGAACATCGCCGGCACCGGCGTCACGGGTTCCCAGTTCGGGGTCCCTTACCCGTAGGCCCGCCGACCGGCCGCAATCGCCGTTTCGCGGCCTGTGGACGGGCGGCAAGATCGGCCCGGACGGTTCACCCGTCCGGGCCGATTGCTTTGGGCACGCCTTGTCGGCCTAGGTCACCGATCGGTATCGACCGGTGTGTAGAGTGGGCGTCAGAAGTCTCCTACGTCAACGAAAGACGAGGTCGCGCGGTGAAGAAGCTTCTCCTGGTCGCACTGGCCGCCATCGGCGGGCTCCTCGTGTACCGCCAGATCCAGGCGGATCGCGCCGAGCAGGATCTGTGGACGGAGGCGACCGACTCCGTGCCCGCAGGTTCGGGTGTGTGAGACGAAAGATCGTCTGTGAGTGAGGCCCCGGCCGCTTCGAGCGGCCGGGGCCTCATTCTGTTTGCCTCGGTGAACGATTTGCTTGCTCTCGCGAATTTGTAGGGTGTCGGCCGTACGGGCGGGCAGGATGGGCCGGCACGGACACGACGAGGGGATGAGCGTGAAGAGGCAACGGGCGACCGGCCGTACGGCGGGAGGGCGCACGACAGGGGTGCGTGCGGCGGGGACGCGGGCGGCCGGGGCACTGGCCGCGGCGGTGTGTGCGGCCGCCCTGCTGCCGGGCACGGCGTGGGCGGCGGGGGAGGGCGTCGGATACGCCTTCGAGGAGGGCGCGCAGCGGGTGAAGGGCGCCGTCTCCAACCTGGACGCCGAACAGCTGAAGCCCGGGCAGACCTACCGCGACACCATCAAGAAGGACGGCAAGCTCTACTACCGCGTCGACCTCGACACGAAGCAGAACGCGTACGTCTCCGTCGTCGCCGTCCCGAAGGCGGGCGGCAAGGCCGCGTACGGCGACGGCATCAAGGTCAGCATGCAGGACGGCTCCAGCGCCGAGTGCGGCTCCCAGGACGCGAACTTCGGCTCCGCCGAGTTCCCCCGCCCGATCACCGCGTACGCCGATCGCACCATCGACCCGGACTCCACCACGTGCCGGCAGGCCGGCGCCTACTACGTGCTCGTCGAGCGGGAGTCGGGGCAGGAGTCCGACCCGGCCGACTGGGAGCTGGAGATCCGTTTCCGCACCGAGCCGGGGCTCAAGAAGGACGGGCCGACGGCGCTGCCGTCGAACTGGCCCTCGGGCACGCCCGCGCCGCCCACGGGCGGGCCGCAGCGGCGCGACGGCGGAGCCGGCTTCGGCGACGCGACCTCGCTGAAGCAGGGCGAGTGGCGCACCGACATCAGGCCGGGACAGACGCTGGTCTACCGGGTGCCGGTCGACTGGGGCCAGCAGCTCTTCGTCAGCGCAGAACTCGGCAGCAGCCCCGCCTCGGACGAGTACATCAGCGGCGCGCTCGCGCTGTCACTGGAGAACCAGGTGCTCGGCCACGTCAGCCGCGACACCATGACCTACGACGGCGACCCGGCGACGATGGCGCTCGACCCCGAGCGGCCGGTGGCCTACGAGAACCGCTTCGCCGGGGACGACTCGACGAGCGCCATGCGCTTCGCCGGCTGGTACTACGTGTCGGCCACGCTCAATCCGGCGGTCGCCAAGGCGTACGGGGACAAGCCGCTGCCGCTGACGCTGCGGGTGAACCTCACCGGGCAGCCCACGTCCCCGCCGGCGTACGACGGACCCGCCGGGTCCTTCGGAGTGACCGACGACGACCGGGACGCGGCGGCCAGCGGGCACAGCGGCCCCCAGGCAGCCAGGAGCGGCAACCTGAAGGTCGTCGGCGTGGCCGGGATCGGCGCCGGGAGCGTCCTGCTGCTCGGCCTGGGCGCCTGGTGGCTGCTCGCCCGCCGGCCGGCGGCCGGGGCGGGCCCTACGCCTGGATGAGCGCCCAGATGCCCACGGCGAAGCAGAGCAGCGCCGTGATCAGGACGGGGACCGCCACCTTCGCCGGCGGCCCCGGCCTGCGGGCGGGAACCGATGCGGCCTGACCGGTGTATTCACGAGTAGGAGCGACCTGCTCGTACGGCACCGCGGCCGTGGGGGCCTGGGCGAAGGAGGCGGGGGAATGCGCGGGAGCCTGCACGGGGGCCGGAGCCGGCGCGTACGCCGGGGCCGCGACGGCCTGCGTGGGCGTCTGGACCGGCGCCTGCGGCGGCGGTGGCGGCAGGTGGAAGCTGCCCGTCTCCGACGGGCCCGGCACCTGCTGCGCGGGCTGTGGCTGCTGCTGGTCCTGATGCGGTACGGGCGCGGGGGCCGGGGCGGCGGCCCCCGCGGACGGCCGGGCCCGGTCGCCGTGGCCCCCGGTCTCGGGACCGTCCGGGCCGAAGCCGGACGGCAGCGGGCCGATCTGGTCGAAGACCTCGACGGGCTCCTCGCCGGGCGCGGGCTCGGGCAGCAGCTCGGCCGCCGTCGTCAGCGCCTTACGGGCGCCCGTGGCCGTCTTGAAGCGGGCCTGCGGGTCGGGCTGCAGCAGCCCGGCCAGGACCTGCCACAGCGGCTCCGGGATGCCCTGCGGGGCGCCGGGCGTGCCGTGCGCCCGGAAGTGGTCCACCAGGGCCTGGGAGTCCGGCTTGCGGCCCTGGAGCAGATAGAGCGCGACCAGGCCGACCGCGAACAGGTCGGCCGTGAAGTCGGGCTCGGCGCCCATGAGTTGCTCGGGCGCGAAGTAACCGGGCGTGCCCACCACATAGTTGGTCTCGGTGAGGCGGGGCTCGCCCTTGCGCATCGAGATGCCGAAGTCGGACAGCCGCAGGTGGGGCCGTCCGGTTCCGGTGACCTCGAGCAGGATGTTGGCCGGCTTGATGTCGCGGTGCACGACCCCCTCCGCGTGCACCGCGGCCAGTCCGGACAGCAGCTGGTCGAGCAGGACGCACACGAAGCGGGGCGGCAGCGCGCCGTAGTCCCCGATGACGTGCGCCAGGGAACCGCCCGCCACGAGGTCCATCGTGAAGAGGACCTTGTCGTCGTCCGCGGCCCAGCTGGCCGGGGCGAGGACGTGCGGGTGGTCGATCCTGAGCGCCTGCTCGCGCACGAAGCGCAGCAGGGCGTGGGCGTCGCTCTGCTGGAGCACCTTGGCCGCCACATAGCGGCGGCGCCGGTGGTCCCAGGCACGCCAGACCGCGCCGATTCCGCCGCGGCCGATCGGATCGATCAGCTCGTACCGACCAGCGAAGACCTCACCCATCGCGCTGCGTCCGCTCCCCGTGCCGTCTCGGATGTCGCCGGGCCCGTGCCGGGTGGCCCCGGACGGGTCGGCGTCAGTTCTGGTGCGCCTCGTAGTGGGCGACCGCGTCCGCGGTGCGCCCGGCGCCGTACACCCGGAGGAACTCTGCCAGTTCGGGGTGGACGGGCGCGAGCGAGTCGGCGGCCTCGATGATGTCGCCGGCCGCGGCCACGGAGCGCAGCAGGGACTGGATCTCGCGGACCACGCGGCGCACGGTGGGCGCGCCACTGCTCGTGGTGGTCTGACTGCCGGAGGTCAGCACGGAGCCGCCCTGGGACTTCTTGATCTCGTCCATCCGGTCGGTGGCCTCGGCGGCGCTGACGGTGCCGTCGGCGACCTGGCGGGCGAGCTCCTGGAGAGCCTGGACACGCTGGACGACCGCGGGATTGCCGATCTTGGCCCGCTGGCCGCTCATCAGCTGTGACAGCATCGGCGCCGAGAGCCCGAGCACGGCCGCCAGCCTGGCCTGGTTCAGCCCGAGATCGTCGATCAGTCGACGGAAGAGCGCCCCCAACGGCTCCCCGTACCAACTGCGCTGAAGCTCGCGGGCTCTCGCCGTGGCTTCCTGCTGCGCTGTATCCATTACTACTTCTCCCCATCCCTTGGGTTCGCCACTGCGAACCCCGATCAGCATCTTACGGAGCGTGGTCGCCCACGGGGAGTCCCAATCCTTTTGCGGGATACCGGGGGTGACCCGGTACTCTGTTGTCGTTCCGGGGCCTTAGCTCAGTTGGTAGAGCGCTGTCTTTGCATGGCAGATGTCAGGGGTTCGACTCCCCTAGGCTCCACTCTGGTGAGAAAAGCTCCCTGACCTGCGAAAACGCGGGCAGGGAGCTTTTTCGTGTCCGGGGTGAAGTGGCCCAGTGTCCCGGGACGGGAATGGACCAGGACCGGTGGGCCATCCGCTCCTAGATTCGTTGCCATGACGCGGACGAGGAGCACGACGCACACGAGTACGAGGACCCGCCGGGCGCTGTTGGTGGCCCAGCTCGCCAACTCCGTCGGCGACGGAGCCTTCTATGTGACCTCGGCCCTCTACTTCTCCCGGATCGTCGGGCTCTCGGCCCCGCAGATCGGCGCCGGGCTCGCCGTCGCCTGGGGCATCGGCTCGCTCGCCGGGGTGCCGCTCGGGCACCTCGCGGACCGGCGCGGGCCGCGCGGCAGCGCCGTACTGCTCGCCCTGGTGACCTCGGCGGCCGTCGCCTCTTTCCTCCTCGTACGGTCCTTCGTGCCCTTCCTGCTAGCCGCCGCCGTGTACGCGACCGCCCAGAGCGGCCTCGCCGCCGCCCGCCAGGCGCTCCTCGCGGGGCTGGTCGAGCCGGCCGAACGGGTCGGGATGCTGGCGAAGCTGCAGGCCACGCTCAACGCGGGCCTCGCCGTCGGCGCCGCGCTCGGCGGTCTCGCCCTCGGTACCGGCACCCGCACGGCCTATCTCACGGTCTTCGCCCTCGACGCGGTGGGCTTCCTGCTCTGCGCCCTGGTGCTGCGCGGCCTCCCGCCGGTGCCGGGCAGCCCGGCCGGCGGCGCCGGCGAGCCCCGGCTCGTGGTGCTGCGGGACCGCCCGTACGCCGTGCTCACCCTCCTCAACGCGGTCCTGCTGCTCCGCCTGCCGCTGCTCAGCCTCGCGCTGCCGCTGTGGATCGTGGAGCGCACCTCGGCCCCCGGCTGGACGGTCTCGGCGCTCTTCGTCCTCAACACCGGCGCCGTGATGCTCTTCCAGGTACGGGCCGCGCGCTCGGTGACGGGGCTGCCCGAGGCCACCCGGGCGGTGGGCCGGTCGGGTGTGGTGATGCTCGCCTCGTGCGCGGTGTTCGCGGTGACGGCCGCCGGATTCGGCGCCTGGCAGACCGTCGCGGTCCTGGTCCTCGGAGCGGCCCTCCAGGTGGTCGCCGAGATGCGCCACTCCGCGGGCTCGTGGCAGATCGGCTTCGCGCTCGCCCCCGTCGACCGGATCGGCCAGTACCAGGGCTTCTACGGCACGGGCGTGCCGGTCGCCAGGACGCTCGGGCCGCTGCTCGTCACCACCCTGCTGATCGGCTGGGGCGCGGCGGGGTGGCTGGTCCTGGGCGGGATCTTCCTGGTGGCGGGCTTCGCGACGGCGCCGGCGGTGCGCTGGGCGGAGCGCTCCCGGGCCATGGCGGGCGCGGCCCCGGGCGCCCCCGCCATGGAGCCCGCGGGCGCGCACTGAGCCGGACGAGTGGTGTTCATCGGAAGAACTGCGCGGCGACGGCGTCGCTCCACGGATCGCGGACGCGCTTCCTCATCATGAGGAAGGTACGAAAAGCGCGCAATCCGAAATGAACCATCCGAGAACATCCGGGACCATCCGAAACCGCCTCAGGAAAGTGAGGAGCCATGGCCACCGCCAAGGTCAAGCAGTTCTGGACCGCCTTCATCTCCGTCTTCTTCGCCCTGCTCGCCTCCCTCGGCCTGGCGAGCCCGGCCACCGCCGCGCAGCAGCCCTCCCTCCAGCAGGGCGAGGAGCCGGCGGCCGCGCCCGTGAAGGCCGCGACGGCCGCCGCGCGCTCCCTCGTCTCCGTACCCGCACAGCGGAGCAGCCATCAGTGGCACACCGCGCAGGGCCGCGCCCTGCCGCCCACGATCAAGCAGCGCATCGGTGCCGAGGCCCACGGTTCCTCCCCCGCCGTCCGCCACCTGCGTGCGGACGCCCCGGCCGGCTCGGACCCGGCCGGAGCGCACGACCTGGCGGGAGTGGCGCTCAGCGCCCCCGCCGCCGCTGCCGCGTAGGGCGCGGCGGGATCCTCCGCAGCCCTACCGCCCGGAACGGCCGGTGGTCAGCGACGTTCTTCGTCGCGATCCGCGGCCTCCTCCTCGGCCTCCTTGGCCGCAACGCCGGGATCGAGGGACGATGCGTCGTCGACGGGCGACAGTCCGGTCTCCTCGTCCACCTCGGTGGGAGCGGGCGGCTCGACCAGCCAGTCGGGGTTGGCCTGCTTGTCCCACCACTTCCAGGCGGCGAACGCGCCGCCGACCACGATGCCGAGGACCACGAGTCCCTTGGCGAGGCGTCCGGCCCTGGCCCGACGCGCATGCTTCTTCATGATCCTGTCGATGTCCTTCGGCGTCACCTGTCCGCGCAGCGCGGCCCAGGCGGCGGTCGAACGCGAACCGGCCTCCTCCAGGACCGGACCGGTCGCGGCAACCGCGTGCCCGACACGCGGAACGGTGTAGTCGGTCGCCTGACGGGCGGCCTTGCGGGTCACGGCCGCAGCGCGATGCGCGGCCTCGTCGACCCGCGGCGGCACGTGCGGTGCGACATGGCAGTCGTACTGCTGACGGGCCTGAACACGGGCCGCTGACGCGGCCTTCGAGACTTTCGGCGCGAGCTTGACGCGCGCCTCGTGCGCGTAGAGAACGGCCTGGTCCCTGGCCGTGCCGGCGTACGGCGCCACCACTTCCGCGGCGTGCAGGACGCTCTCCTTCGCCGAACCTGTCGCGGCGCGCACGCTGTCCATGCGGGTCACGGGATTCCTCCTCCTCGGTGGCGATGTCGGTTTTTCACCTTTCCATCCTTTTCGGAATCATGCCTGCCGTACCGCGCTCCGGCATGCGGGGCGGGCATCCGGGGCATGCGAGGATGCGGACGTGCAGGACGCGTGGGCATCGACGTGCCCGTGCGGAGGTGTGGAGGAAGGGCGGAACGTGGCCGAGCAGCTGTACGCGACTCTGAAGACCAGCCAGGGTGACATCGAGATTCGGCTGCTGCCGTTCCATGCTCCGAAGACGGTCAGGAACTTCGTCGAGCTGGCCCGAGGCGAGCGCGAGTGGACCCACCCGGCGACCGGCGAGGTCTCGGCGTCCCCGCTCTACGACGGCACGGTCTTCCACCGGGTGATCAAGGGCTTCATGGTCCAGGGCGGCGACCCGCTGGGCAACGGAACGGGCGGCCCGGGCTACGAGTTCGCCGACGAGTTCCACCCCGAGCTCTTCTTCGACAAGCCCTACCTGCTCGCGATGGCCAACGCCGGCCCGGGCACCAACGGCTCGCAGTTCTTCATCACGGTCGGCGCGACCACCTGGCTGAACCGCAAGCACACGATCTTCGGCGAGGTCGTCGGCGAGGCGAGCAAGAAGGTCGTGGACGCGATCGCCGCCGTCGAGACCAACCCGCGCACCGAGCGCCCGGTCGAGGACGTCGTCATCGAGACCGTCGTGATCGAGAGCCGCTGACCCGTCCGGCGGGCCCGGTACGGGCCCCCGGGAACCTTCGCGCCCCGCCCGTCCGTCAGGAGGGCGGGGCGATCTGCTGGCCCGTTCCCGCCGACCGTCCCCGACCGACCGTCCTCGGAGGACCCTGATGCACTGCTACCGACACCCGGACGTCGAGACCGGCATCCGCTGCACCCGCTGCGAGAAGCCGATCTGCCCGGAGTGCATGGTCTCCGCGGCCGTCGGCTTCCAGTGCCCCGACTGCGTCCGCACCGGCTCCGTCACCGGTCACGCGCCCGACGCCAACCGGCCGAAGACGATCGCGGGCGGCCGGGTGAGGACGGACGGACGGCTCGTCACCAAGATCATCATCGCGGTCAACCTGGGCCTGTTCATCGCCGCCCAGGTGGCCGGCGACCGGTTCGTGGACGAGCTGGTCATGATCGGCTACGCCTACAACCCGCTGCTCGGCGAGGTCGTCGGCGTCGCGGACGGCGAGTGGTACCGGCTGATCACCTCGGCCTTCCTGCACCAGGAGGCCGTGCACTTCGTCTTCAACATGCTGGGCCTGTGGGTCATCGGCGGGATCGTCGAACCGGAGCTCGGCCGGGTCCGCTACGCCGTGCTGTGCCTGCTCTCCGGCCTTTCCGGCTCGGCGCTCGTCTATCTGATCGCCCCGGCCAACCAGGCCTCGCTCGGCGCCTCGGGCATCGTCTTCGGCCTGATCGGCGCGTGGGTGGTGCTCGCCCGGCGGCGGCGCCACGACATGGGGCCGGTGCTGCTCTTCGTGGCGATCTCGCTGGTCTTCACCTTCGCCCGGCCGGGCGTCTCCTGGGAGGCGCACATCGGCGGACTGGTGGCGGGCGCGCTCGTCACGTACGGGCTCGTGCACGCGCCGAGGACGCGGCGGGAGCTGGTCCAGTACGGGGTCTGCGGGCTGATGCTGCTGATCGACCTGGGGATCGTGCTGGCCCGCACCGCCGCGCTCACCTGAGCGGAGAGGGTTGTGGACGAGCTTCTGGGGAAGCTTTCCCCAGAGTTATCCACAGTGTGTGGCCGACGCGCTGCGGTGATCGGTGCATGACCGCGCCCCCTGGCTCTGACCTGGTCTTCTTCGTCAGAGGCAGGGGGCGATGTGTTCCCGAACGGGCGTTCTCGCGGTCGTACCGGCGTCAACTCCGTGGGAGTTATCCACAGATCTTCGTAAGTTATCCAGTGCTGTGCACAACACTGTGGATAACTCAGGGCAGAGCTTGACGCGTCACTTCCACTGCGTGGAGACACCGAAGCCGGCGGCGATGAAGCCGAAGCCGACCACGATGTTCCAGTTGCTGATGGACTTGACCGGCAGCGTGCCGTCGGTGACGTAGAAGACCACGATCCACACGAGCCCGATGGCGAACAGCGCCAGCATCACCGGAGCCACCCAGCTGCGGTTGGTCAGCTTGATGGCGGCGGCCTGCTTCGTGGCGGGCGGCGGCGTGTAGTCGGCCTTCTTGCGGATCCGTGACTTCGGCACGAGGAACTCTCCTGTCGATGCGCTGCGTGACCGCGCAGGGAACTGTGGCTGGTGCCGGGCCGGACGGACGGGCTGTGACAACGGGATGTGACACAGAGGACCGCGGCGTCCCCCGGGCGTCCGTTAGCGTAGTGGTTCCGCGGCACCGAAGGGGATCAGGGTACGTTGAGCAATTCCGCCGACACTCCCGCCGGGCCGGGCAACAGCCACAGGTGGCGCCCGGTCCGGGTGCTCACGGCTGCCGTCTTCGCCCTCGCCGGACTGATCTTCGTCACCAGCTTCAACACCGCCAAGGGCACCAACCTCCGCACCGACGCCTCCCTCCTCAGGCTCTCCGATCTGATCGAGGAACGCAGCCACAAGAACGCCGGCCTCGACGAGTCCGCCGCCGCCCTGCGCCACCAGGTCGACGCACTCGCCGCCCGCGACGACGGCTCCACCAAGGCCCAGGACGAGCGGCTGCGCGCCCTGGAGGCCGCCGCGGGCACCACCGAGACCTCCGGCCCCGGCCTCTCCGTCACCCTCAACGACGCCCCGCCGAACGCCCAGGCCGCACCCGGCTACCCCGAGCCGCAGGCCAACGACCTGGTCATCCACCAGCAGGACCTCCAGGCCGTCGTCAACGCCCTGTGGCAGGGCGGCGCCAAGGGCATCAAGGTCATGGACCAGCGGCTCATCTCCACCAGCGCCGTGCGCTGCGTCGGCAACACCCTGATCCTCCAGGGCCGCGTCTACTCGCCGCCCTACAAGATCACCGCTGTCGGTGACCGCGACAAGCTCACCAAGGCCCTCGCCGACTCCCCGGCCATCCAGAACTACCAGCTGTACGTGAAGGCCTACGGCCTCGGCTGGAAAGTCGACGAGCACAAGGCGGTGACTCTGCCCGGCTACTCCGGCACAGTGGACCTCCACTACGCGAAGCCCGTGAGCTGACGCATGCGCTGACCGGGGGGAGCCGGATGCGGTGACGGTGCGACTGGTCGTACGGACCCTCAGCGAGCTGTGCATCACCGTCGGCGCCCTGATCGTCCTGTTCGTCGTGTACGTCCTGTACTGGACCGGCGTCCAGGCCGGCAGCGCCACCGCCGGCCAGCTCGACAGCCTCCAGCGGGAGTGGGTGGACCACCCCCTCGAACCCGCCGCCCCGGCCGGCGCGCCCCGCGCGACGCCCGCACCGGCCCCGTACACCGACGGCAAGGGCTTCGCCGTCATGTACGTGCCGCGCCTCGGCAAGGACTGGGAATGGCCCGTCCTGGAAGGCACCCGCACCGGCACCCTCAAGAAGGGCCTCGGCCACTACGCCGGCACCGCGCGCCTCGGCGGGACGGGAAACTTCGCCGTCGCCGGGCACCGCCGCACCTACGGAGACCCCTTCAAGGACTTCCCCCGGCTGCGCCCCGGCGACGCCGTCGTCCTCACCGACGGGACGACCTGGTTCACGTACCGCGTCGAACGCGCCCCGTACCGGACCGTGCCCACCGACACCGCCGTGATCGACCCCGTCCCCCGCAAGTCGGGATTCGACGGACCCGGCCGCTACCTCACCCTCACCACCTGCGACCCGGAGTGGGGCAGCAGCCACCGGCTGATCGTCTGGGCGCACCTGGACGCCACCCAGCCGGTGACGGCCGGTCGTCCACAGGCTCTGAGTCGTCCACAGGCTTCGGACGGTTGACCCCCTACCGCCCCGACGCCCCGTACTCTGGTCCCCGTAACGAACGGAAGGGGCAGCGGACGTCATGTACGGATGGATCTGGCGGCACCTGCCGGGCAACGCCTGGGTGAAGGCGCTGATCTCGGTCGTGCTGGTCCTCGCGGTCGTCTACGCCCTCTTCCAGTACGTGTTCCCCTGGGCGGAGCCGCTGCTTCCGTTCAACGATGTGACGGTGGACGGCCAGTGAGCGCGCGAATTCTCGTCGTCGACAACTACGACAGCTTCGTCTTCAACCTCGTGCAGTACCTCTACCAGCTCGGCGCCGAGTGCGAGGTGCTCCGCAACGACGAGGTCGAGCTGAGCCACGCCCAGGACGGCTTCGACGGCGTGCTCCTGTCACCCGGGCCCGGCGCGCCCGAACAGGCCGGGGTCTGCATCGACATGGTGCGGCACTGCGCCGCCACCGGCGTGCCCGTCTTCGGCGTCTGCCTCGGCATGCAGTCCATGGCCGTCGCCTACGGCGGGATCGTCGACCGCGCGCCCGAGCTGCTGCACGGCAAGACCTCCCTCGTCACCCACGGGGGCAAGGGCGTCTTCGCCGGGCTGCCCTCGCCGTTCACCGCGACCCGCTACCACTCGCTGGCCGCCGAGCCCGCCGCCCTGCCGGACGAGCTCGAGGTCACCGCGCGGACCGAGGACGGCATCATCATGGGGCTGCGCCACCGCGAACTTCCCGTGGAGGGCGTGCAGTTCCACCCCGAATCGGTGCTCACCGAGCACGGTCACCTGATGCTCGCCAACTGGCTGGAGCAGTGCGGGGACACGGGCGCGGTCGCGCGGTCGGAAGGACTCGCGCCGGTGGTGGGCAAGGCCGTCGCGTGACGGCCGGGTCGCCGTGGTTCCGGGCGGCGAACCTGCCGCCCGAGGAGCCCGAGCCCGGTCAGATACCCGTCCCCGGGTCCGTGGAGCCCGTACAGCCCCCGTACGAGCCCGAGACGGCCGTCTACGAGGCGATAACGGCCCCCGACGGGTACCAGCCCCGCCAGGCGCCCCCGGCGCCCCAGGAGGCGCAGGGAGCGCCGTACGAGACCCCGTACGAGGCGCCCTACGGGACGGCGCACGAGGTCTCGTACGAGATGCCGCGCGACACGCCGCAGACCCCGGAGGCGTACGACACGTCACAGACGCCGCAGACCTACGGGACGCCGGACAGGCACGAGGCGCACGAGGCGGCGTACGAGCCGTACGAGCCCGTGCCCGATCCCGAGACGATGGCACTGCGCACCGTCGAGGAGGCCGCGCCGCCGCCCGGGCCCGGGCGGGCCGAGCGCCGGCGCGCCGCCAGGCGCAAGGGGCGCGGTGCCGCCGCCGCGCCGGAGCCCGCGCCCGTCCCCGCGACGCCCGCCGCCCCGCTCTCCCGCGTCGAGGCCCGCCGGGCCGCCCGCGCCGCCAAGGACAGCGTCGGCGTCGTCCTCAGCCGGGTCGTCGGCGAACTCTTCATCACCTTCGGCGTGGTGATGCTCCTGTTCGTCACCTACCAGCTGTGGTGGACCAACGTCCGCGCCGGCCAGGAGACCGACAAGGCCAAGGAGGAGATCGAGAACTCCTGGTCCCAGGAGGACCGCGAGCCGGGCGCGTTCGAGCCAGGCACGGGCTTCGCCATCATGTACATCCCGAAGCTGGACGTCGTCGTGCCCGTCGCCGAGGGCATCAACAAGACCAAGGTCCTCGACAAGGGCATGGTCGGCCACTACGCCGAGGGCCAGTTGAAGACCGCCATGCCCTCCGACAAGCAGGGCAACTTCGCCGTCGCCGGCCACCGCAACACCCACGGCGAACCGTTCCGGTACATCAACCGGCTCCAGCCCGGCGACCCGATCGTCGTCGAGACCCGCGACGCCTACTACACGTACGAGATGGCGAGCATCCTGCCGCAGACCTCGCCGTCGAACGTCGCCGTCATCGACCCCGTCCCCAAGGGCTCCGGCTTCACGGGACCCGGCCGCTACATCACGCTGACGACCTGCACGCCCGAGTTCACGAGCACATACCGCATGATCGTGTGGGGAAAGCTCGTCGACGAACGCCCGCGCGACAAGGGAAAGCCGGACGCGCTCGTAGGCTGAGCCCCACTACCGAGACCACCCACACCTCGACGGGACGACCCAGTGGCACGAGCGCGCAACCGGATCGCCGGGACCATCAGCGTCTTCGGCGAACTCCTCATCACCGCGGGCCTCATCCTCGGCCTCTTCGTCGTCTACTCGCTGTGGTGGACCAACGTCCTCGCCGACCGCGCCGCCGACAAGGAAGGCGACCAGGTCCGCGACCACTGGGCCGACACCGGCCCGGGCGCGCTCGACACCAAGGACGGCATCGGCTTCCTGCACGTGCCGGCCTTCGGCGGCGGTGAGGTGCTCGTGAAGAAGGGCACCGACACCAAGACCCTCAACAACGGCGTCGCCGGCTACTACACCGAGCCGGTCAGCTCCGCCCTGCCCCAGGACGAGCAGGGCAACTTCACGCTCGCCGCGCACCGCGACGGCCACGGCGCCAAGTTCCACAACATCCACAAGCTGAAGAGCGGCGACCCGATCGTCTTCGAGTCCAAGGACACCTGGTACGTCTACAAGGTCTACAAGACCCTCCCGGAGACGACGAAGTTCAACGTGGACGTCCTCCAGCCCGTCCCCAAGGAGTCCGGCAGGAACAAGCCGGGCCGCTTCATCACCCTGACGACCTGCACCCCGATGTACACCTCGGACTACCGCTACATCGTGTGGGGCGAACTGGAGCGCACGGAGAAGGTCGACTCCGCCCGCACCCCGCCTGCCGAACTGCGCTGAGAGACGAGACCGGGGCCTGAGGACCGAGGGTCTGAGGCACTTCAGGCCTGGCACTCCAGGCCTGAGGCCCGAGACCCGAGGCACATGGGGCCCGAGGCACCTCACGCCTGAGGCCTGAGGCACTTCAGGCCTGAGACCCGAGGTGCCTCAGGCCCGGGGCGCCTCAGGCCTGAGACCCGGGGCCCGAGCCCCGTGCCCGAGACGACGTAAGCCCCGGCATCCAGGATGCCGGGGCTTACTCATGGGTCCGTCGACCAGGTGGTCCGGCTAGTCGAAGAAGCCGCCGTTGCCGTCGTCGTTGCTGCCGCCGACGCTGAAGACGGTGATCGTGTCACCCCGGTTCACCATGCTGCCGGCGGGCGGGTTGGTGCCCATGACGGTGGCGTTGCCCTTGTCCGAACCCTGCTGCACCACGTTCAGCTGCAGGGCCTCCAGCTGGGCCTTCACGTCGCTGAACTTCTTGCCCTGGACGTCGGCCGGGATCTGGACCTGCGTGGGCTGCTGCGGGCCCTTGGAGACCTTCAGCGTGATCTGGACGTCCTTCGGCTGGTTGGTGCTGCCGTTGGGGTTCTGTCCGATGACCGTGCCGAGCGGCTGCTCGGAGTCCACGTCCTGGCGGGCGACGTTCGTGAAGCCGAGCTGTGCGAGCTGCTGCACGGCCTGGTCGTAGTTGCGGCCGGTGACGTCCGGCAGCTGCGACTGCTCCTTCTTGGCGACGGTGATCGTCACCTCGGAGTTCTTCTCCGCCTTCGAGCCGCCGTCGGGGTTCTGCCGCAGCACACGGCCGGCCTCCTGGTCGGACTCCTCGTACTTGATGGAGACCTTGAAGCCCTTCTCCTTGAGCTGCTCCTCGGCCTTGTCCTGGAACTTGTCCGTGACGTCCGGGACCTCGACCTGCGGCGCGCCCTCCGACACGACGACGGAGATCGTCTCGCCGACGTCCATCTTCGCCGTCGGGGCGTACCCGGGCGTCTGGCTGCAGATCGCGCCCTTCGGCTGGTCGCAGCGCTCGGTGCCCGACTGCTGCACCCTGACCTGCGAGTTCTCCGCGAGCTTTTCCGCTTCCTTCAGCGTCTTGCCGACGAACTGCGGCACGGGCACCTGGTCGGTGCCGTCCTTGGTGTCGAAGATCGAGCGGCCGATCAGGATCGCGCCGACCAGGACCAGGATGCCCGCGAGGACCAGCAGGATGGTCGAGGTGTTCGACTTCTTCTGGCGGCGGCGGTCCGGGCGGTCGTCGTAGCCGTAACCGCCGTCGTCCGGGTTCATCGGCGGGAGCATGGTCGTCTGGCCCGCCGGGTCCGCCTGGCGCAGCGCCGTCGTCGGCTGGTCCTCCGGCGGGTAGCCGCCGTAGCCGGCGCCGTACCCGACGGCGCCCATCGCGGCGGTCGCCGCGACCGGCTGGCCGTCCAGGCACGCCTCGATGTCCGCGCGCATCTCGTCGGCGGACTGGTAGCGGTAGTCGGGGTCCTTGACCAGAGCCTTCAGGACGATGGCGTCCATCTCGGGCGTGATCTCGGGGTCGAAGACGCTCGGCGGCTGCGGCTCCTCCCGCACGTGCTGGTAGGCGACCGCGACCGGCGAGTCGCCGATGAACGGCGGCCGGACGGTCAGCAGCTCGTACAGCAGGCAGCCGGTGGAGTACAGGTCGGAGCGGGCGTCGACCTGCTCGCCCTTGGCCTGCTCCGGGGAGAGGTACTGGGCCGTGCCGATCACCGCGGCGGTCTGTGTCATGGTCATGCCCGCGTCGCCCATGGCGCGCGCGATGCCGAAGTCCATGACCTTGACCTGGCCGGTGCGGGTCAGCATCACGTTCGCCGGCTTGATGTCGCGGTGCACGATCCCGGCGCGGTGCGAGTACTCCAGCGCCTGCAGGATGCCCACGGTCATCTCGAGCGTGCGCTCGGGCAGCAGCTTGCGCCCGGAGTGCAGAAGCTCACGCAGGGTCGACCCGTCGACGTACTCCATCACGATGTACGGGATGGACACCCCGTCGACGTAGTCCTCGCCGGTGTCGTAGACCGCGACGATCGCCGGGTGGTTGAGCGAGGCGGCGGACTGGGCCTCCCGGCGGAACCGGGCCTGGAAGGACGGGTCACGGGCGAGGTCGGCCCGCAGCGTCTTCACGGCGACGGTGCGGCCGAGCCGGGTGTCGTGCGCGAGGTACACCTCGGCCATGCCACCACGGCCGAGCACCGAGCCCAGCTCGTACCGGCCGCCGAGGCGACGCGGCTCTTCCATAGCTTCTCCAGCCCTCTCCGTCTGTCCCGACCGCACCCATGTGTGGTCCGGCGGTGTGTGCTGTTCGCGCATACGCTACCGGCCGCGGGGAAGCGCTTCGTCCGCCGACCGACACCTGATACCCGACCGGTACACGGCCGGGGCCCGAGCGTGGCGCCCGTCACCGAGACCGGCGCCGTACGCCCGGAAGATCAGCTTCTGCCCTCAGCTCCGGCTCTTGAGCACCGCCTTCATGACGGACTTGGCGATCGGGGCCGCCAGGCCGCCACCGCTGATGTCCTCGCGGTCGGTGCCCTCCGAGTCCTCGACGATCACGGCGACCGCGACCGGCGAGCCCTGGTCGGTCTTCGCGTAGCTGATGAACCAGGCGTAGGGGCGCTTGGCGTTCTTCTCGCCGTGCTGCGCCGTACCCGTCTTGCCGCCGACCTTCACGCCGTCCATGTTCAGGTCGGCGTTGCGGCCGGTCCCGTTCTGGACGACGTTCTCCATCATCTCCTGGAGCTGCTGGGCGGTCTTCTGCGAGACGGGGCGGCTGAGCTCCTCCGGCTCCGTCTTCTTGATCAGGTCGACGTTCGGCGCCCGCAGCTCGTCGATCATGTACGGCTTCATCAGCTTGCCGTCGTTGGCGATCGCCGCCGTGACCATCGCCATCTGCAGCGGCGTCGTCGCCGTGTTGAACTGGCCGATCGACGACAGCGCGTTGCCACCGCGGTCGGCGTTCTTGTCGTACACCGAGGCGACCGCGCGGACCGGCGTGAACTGCTCGGCGTTGAAACCGAACTTCTCCGCCATCTCGACCATCTTGTCGCGGCCGACGTCGTCACCGAGCTTCGCGAAGACCGAGTTGCAGGAGATCTCCAGCGCGTGGTTCAGGCTGGTGTTGGCGCAGCCGCTGGCGTGGTTCACCATCTCCTTCGAGGAGAGCGGGATCTTCCACCCGTCGGGGGTGTCCGTGGCCGCGTTGATGTCCGTGACCTTGCCGTTCTCCAGCGCCGCCGCGGCCGTGACGACCTTGAAGACGGAGCCGGGCGGGTAGATCTCGCGCAGCGCGCGGTTCAGCTTCGGCTTGTTCTTGTCCTTCTCCAGCGCCTGCCAGGCCTTGGCGTCCGCGTCGTGGTAGCCGGCGAAGGACGCCGGGTCGTACGACGGGGTGGAGGCCAGCGCGAGGATCTTGCCGGTCGACGGCTCGATCGCGACGACCGCGCCCGTCTTGTTGCCGAGACCCTTGAACGCGGCCTTCTGCGCGGCACCGCTCAGGGTGGTGACGACGTCGCCGCCCTTCTTCTGCTCGCCGGTGAACATCGCCAGCGTGCGGTCGAAGAACAGCCGGTCGTCGTTGCCGGTGAGGATGCCGTCCTCGATCTTCTCGATCTGGCTGGCGTCGAAGGCCTGCGAGGCGTAACCGGTGACCGGCGCCCACATGCGGCCGTCCACATAGGTGCGCTTGTACTTGTAGAACTCGTCGCCGGAGTCGACGGACCCGGTGATCGGCTTGCCGTCGACGATGATGTTGCCGCGCTCGTTGGAGTAGCGCTCGATCGTCACCCGCTTGTTCTTCGGGTGGGCGTTCAGCTCGTCGGCGCGCACGTACTGGAGCCAGTTGTCGCGCACCAGCAGGGCGAGGATCAGCAGGCCGCAGAAGATCGCGACACGGCGCAGCGGCTTGTTCACGGACGGACCACCTGCGTCATCTCGGCGTCGGGGTTCGGGGCGGGGGACGGCGCGGGACGGCGCGCGGTGTCGCTGATACGGATCAGCACGCCGACCAGCGCCCAGTTGGCGATCACGGACGAACCACCGTAGGCGAGGAACGGCATCGTCATACCGGTCAGCGGGATGAGGCCCATCACACCGCCGGCGACGACGAAGACCTGGAGGGCGAACGCGCCCGACAGGCCCATCGCGAGCAGCTTGCCGAACGGGTCGCGGGCCGCGAGGGCCGTCCGCACACCACGCTCGATGATCAGGCCGTAGAAGAGCAGGAAGACCATGACGCCGGCCAGACCGAGCTCCTCGCCGACCGTGGCGAAGATGAAGTCGGAGTTGGCGGCGAACTGGATCAGGTCCGAGTTGCCCTGGCCGAGGCCGGTGCCGAGGATGCCGCCGGAGCCGAACGACATCAGCACCTGCGTCATCTGGTCACAGGCGTACGCCATGTTCGAGCCCTCGGGTGCCGTCTTGAGGCACTCGAACGGGTCGAGCCAGGCGGCCACACGGGACTGGACGTGGCTCGCGGTCGAACCGACGACCACGGCACCGGCCGCGGACATCAGCAGACCCATGACGACCCAGCTGGTCCGCTCCGTCGCCACGTACAGCATGATCACGAACATGCCGAAGAACAGCAGCGACGTACCGAGGTCGTTCTCGAAGACCAGGATGAGGAGGCTGACCGCCCAGATCGTCAGGATCGGGCCGAGGTCACGCCCGCGCGGCAGGTAGAGACCCATGAACCGGCGGCTGGCCAGCGCCAGCGCGTCCCGCTTCACCATCAGGTAGCCGGAGAAGAACACGGCCAGGACCAGCTTGGCGAACTCACCGGGCTGGATGGAGAAGCCGCCGACCCGGATCCAGATCTTCGCGCCGAACACGTCCGCGCCGAGACCCGGCACGAGCGGCAGCAGCAGCAGGACCAGCGCGACCACCATGGAGATGTACGTGTAGCGCTGCAGCACCCGGTGGTCCTTCAGGAGCAGCAGCACCGCCACGAACATGGCGATGCCGATCGCCGAGTACATCATCTGGTTCGGCGCGGACGGGCTGAACGCCCCGTACGAGCGCTTGGCCAGCGCGATCAGCCGCGGCGACTGGTCGAGGCGCCAGATCAGCACCAGACCCATGCCGTTCAGCAGCGTCGCGAGCGGCAGCAGCAGCGGGTCCGCGTACGGCGCCCACTTGCGCACCACGAGGTGCGCGACGCCCGCGAGAAGGGTGAGGCCGGCACCGTACCCGAGCATGCCGGGCGGCACCTCGCCGTCGATCGCCAGACCGACGTTGAGGTAGGCGAACACCGGGATCGCGACGGCGAACGCCAGCAGCGCCAGCTCGGTGTTACGGCGGCTCGGCGCCTCGATGGCGCCGATGGTGGTCGTGTTGGTGACAACGCTCATGGTGGTGAAAGGCCCCCTACGGGTCTGCTTACTGCTTGCCGCAGTTCGAGGCCAGCTTCTGCTCCTCCGCCGACAGGGTCGGTCCAGGGGACGGCGCGGCTGTGGTGGGCTTGGAATTCGGCGACGCGGCACCGTCCGTGGACGGCGGCGGCGTGCTCGCCTTGTCCGCGGCGTCCGCGGCGGCCTTCTGACGCTCTTCCTTCTTCTTGCAGGCCGAGGCCTGCAGCGCCAGCTCGGAGATCTTCGTCTGCGCCTTGCCGAGGCTGCCGCCCGCGATCGTGTCCTCGACCTGCTTGCGCTGGTACGCCGGCAGGTACTTGAGTTCGATCTCGGGATGGTCCTTCTCGACCTCCGACAGCTTCAGCCAGGCGAGGTCCTGGCTGATGCCCCGGTACAGCGCCACGTGCTCGTCCTTCGAGCCCACGAAGTACTGCGTCTGCGTCCAGCGCCAGCCGCCGTACAGACCGCCGCCGACCACCGCGAGCGCCAGCACGATGAAGAAGGAGCGCTTCAGCCACTTACGGCCGGAGCGCGGCTTCACGAAGTCGTCCTCCGTGTACGAGCCGAAGGAGCCCTGCGGCGGCATCCCGCCGTAGCCGTGCTCGTCACCGCTTCCGGGCGGGCCGAAACCACCGGACGGGGGCTGCTGGTGCGGCGCCGGCCGGCCGAGCCCGGAGGCACGGCCCGCGGGCGTGTGCATGGCACCGCCGTCGTGCAGCTGCGCCTGGTTCTCGGCGACCGCGCCCACGATCATCGGGGTGTCGGAGAGATGACCCGCGAGGGTGTCGCCGCCGTCGACGTCGAGGACGTCGGCGACGATCACCGTGATGTTGTCCGGGCCGCCGCCGCGCAGCGCGAGCTGGATCAGCTCCTGCACGGTCTCCTGCGGGCCCTGGTAGCTGGCGAGGGTCTCCTCCAGGGTCTGGTGCGACACCACGCCGGACAGCCCGTCGGAACAGACCAGGTAGCGGTCGCCGGCCCGCACCTCACGGATCGACAGGTCCGGCTCGACGGGATCGCCGCTGAGGACCCGCATCAGCAGCGACCGCTGCGGATGGGTCGTCGCCTCCTCCTGGGTGATCCGGCCCTCGTCGACGAGCCGCTGCACCCAGGTGTGGTCCTGCGTGATCTGCGTGAGGACACCGTCGCGCAGCAGGTACGCACGGGAGTCGCCGACGTGCACCAGGCCGAGGCGCTGACCCGTCCACAGCAGGGCGGTGAGCGTCGTGCCCATGCCCTCGAGCCGCGGGTCCTCGTCGACCATCATCCGCAGCTGGTCGTTGGCGCGCTGCACGGCCGTGCTGAGCGAGGTGAGGATGTCCGAGCCGGGGACGTCGTCGTCGAGCGTCACCAGGGTGGAGATCACCTCGGACGAGGCGACCTCGCCGGCGGCCTGGCCGCCCATGCCGTCGGCGATCGCGAGCAGCCGCGGACCGGCGTAGCCGGAGTCCTCGTTGCCCTCGCGGATCATGCCCTTGTGCGAGCCCGCGGCGAAACGCAGTGACAGACTCATGCCCACCTGCCCTGTCGGCGCCGTGTCGGGATGCCGCCGGTCTCGAGCCACACTGCCCACCCTCCGGTCGGGAGCCCGTACCCACCCTGGCCCACTGCCCGGGCTGCCGCGCGGTACTCGGGGCGGCCCTGCGTGGGGACCGTCCCGGCGCGCTCGCTCCGCTCGCTCATTTTCGTACTACTTCCGCAGCTCGATGACGGTCTTGCCGATGCGGATCGGCGCGCCGAGCGGAATCGGTGTGGCGGTGGTGAGGCGGGTCCGGTCGAGATACGTGCCGTTGGTGGACCCGAGGTCCTCGACGATCCACTGACCGTCCCGGTCCGGGTAGATCCTGGCGTGCCGGCTGGAGGCGTAGTCGTCGTCCAGCACGATCGTCGAGTCGTGGGCCCGGCCCAGCGTGATGGTCTGGCCCTGCAGGGCGACCGTCGTGCCGGTGAGGGTGCCCTCGGAGACGACGAGCTTGGTCGGCGCGCCGCGACGCTGGCGGCCGCCGGGCGCGGCCTGCTGGCCGCCCCGCTGCTGCGGCGGAGCGGCGGCCTGCCGCCCGCCCTGCTGCGGGCGCGCCTCCTGCCGGCGCGAGCCGCGCTGGGTGACCCGCGTGCCGAACAGGTCGCTACGGATGACCTGGACGGCCACGATGACGAACAGCCACAGAACGGCCAGGAAACCCAGCCGCATGACCGTCAGGGTCAGCTCTGACATTGCCCCCGCTTCACCCTTCGGCTTGCCGGTAAACGATGGTGGTGCTGCCCACGACGATCCGCGAGCCGTCGCGGAGCGTAGCGCGGGTGGTGTGCTGCCCGTCCACCACGATGCCGTTGGTGGACCCGAGATCCGCGATCGTCGAGGGCGTTCCGGTCCGGATCTCGCAGTGCCGGCGGGAGACGCCGGGATCGTCGATCCTCACGTCGGCGTCGGTGCTGCGACCGAGGACCAGGGTCGGGCGGGAAATCTGGTGACGGGTGCCGTTGATCTCGATCCAGCGGCGGACCTGACCGCCGCCTCCGGCGGGCACCGGCGCGGGGCCGCCGGGGCGGCCCGCGGCGGGCGCCGTCGGACGGTGTCCCGGCATGGCCGGGGCACCCGGCGGCGGAGAGGCGGGCATCGGCGGGGCACCGGCGGGCGCCCCGGCCCCGTAGGCGGGAGGCGGATAGCCGTAGCCGCCGCGGGGCGGCTGCTGACCCTGACCGGGGTGCTGCGGCTGGCCGGCGGGCGGCTGCGGCTGTGACGAACTCGACGCGAGCGTACGGCTGCGCACCCGGTACAGACCGGTGTCGAGGTCGTCGGCCTTCTCCAGGTGGACCTTGATCGGGCCCATGAAGGTGTACCGCTGCTGCTTGGCGTAGTCCCTGACCAGGCCGGCGAGCTCGTCGCCGAGCTGGCCCGAGTACGGGCTGAGGCGCTCGTAGTCCGGCGCGCTCAGCTCCACGATGAAGTCGTTGGGGACGACCGTCCGCTCGCGGTTCCAGATCGTCGCGTTGTTGTCGCACTCGCGCTGGAGCGCGCCGGCGATCTCGACGGGCTGGACCTCGGACTTGAAGACCTTGGCGAAGGTGCCGTTGACCAGACCTTCGAGTCGCTGCTCGAACCGCTTCAGGACTCCCATGGGGCACCTCCTCCGTCGTTGTCGTCGTACTGCTTACTGATCGTATCCACGCGTCGGGAAATCGGCTGGTTCCCCTTCTCTGCCCTGTGGACGAGTGTCACCTCTCACAGACCTTCCCCCACGGATCGTAGAGGCGGCCTGTGGACAGTGTCCCGCACACGGGAGCGGAGCAGGAGGTGCCGTCCTTCACTCCTTGCCCTCCTCTCTCTCCTCGACCGCAGAGGAGGGTGCGAAACAACGGATGTGAATCCAAGGCCTGCGGCGTGCTAATCTTCAGATGTCGCCAGGCGAACGAGCCGAAAGGTGAGGGAGCCGGGAGACCACCCAATGCGCGGGTGGCGGAATAGGCAGACGCGCTGGATTCAGGTTCCAGTGCCCGCAAGGGCGTGGGGGTTCAACTCCCCCCTCGCGCACAAGACGGAAGCCCCGTAGGTCGATGACCTACGGGGCTTCCGCGTTGTTGCCTTTGTCACGGTGGCGGTGGGGGTCGGGGTGGTCACGGCGGCGGACCGGTGCGGCGGGCGCGGTGGGATGAGGCTGCGGTCACGTGGCGGGGCGGTGCGGTGGGCGCGGCGGCGATGAGGTTGCGGTCACGGTGGCGGTGGGCGCGGCGGCGATGAGGTTGCGGTCACGGTGACGTTGGGCGCGGCGGCGATGGGTTTGCGGTCACGGTGGCGGGGCCCGGGGCCGGGCTTCGGTCGCGACGTTCGTCGGTGCGGGGCGAGACGAAAGAGGACGGCGGGCGCGCTGACGCCGGGCCTATCGTGCGGGCGTGGAAGCTCCTACGAAGATCCGGACCGCCGGCTCGCGGCTGACGACGCTGCTCGGCGACGGGTGGCACTGGTTCGCGGTGCCCGGGCAGTGGTCGCGGCGCAGGACCGCGGGCGAGCTGGTGCTCGCCGTCGTCATGGCGCTGCTGGCCGCCGGCACCGAGGACGTCCTGGGCGGCGAAGGGTGGACGCTCGCCGCCGTCGCCCTGGCCTCGGCCGTGCTCTCGCTGCTGCGCCGCCGGCTGCCCGCGACGGTGCTCGTCGTCTCGTCCGGCCTCGCCCCGTTCATACCGGGCTTCCTCGCGCTGCTGATACTCGTCGGCTGGTCCGCCGGCCGCTACGTCGCGGGCGTCGAACGGGCGCTGGCGGCGTTCACCATGGCGTACGTGCTGAACATCGCGGGCACCGCCGTCGAGGCCTGGCACCAGCAGCGGCTGCTCACGCTCGCCTTCATCTCGACGCTGTACTTCCTCGCGACGACGCTCGCACCCGGCCTCGCCCACCGCTACTGGACCCAGCGCAGGACCCTGCTGCACGCGCTCCAGGAGCGCAACGTGCAGCTGCTGCGGGAGCGGGCGATGCTCGTCGGGCAGGCCAGGATGCGGGAACGGCAGCGGATCGCGCAGGACATGCACGACAGCCTCGGCCACCAGCTGGCACTGATCTCCGTGCACACCGGGGCACTGGAGGTCGACCCGAACCTGACCGACCGCCAGCGCGAGGTGGTCGCCGTGCTGCGCGGCGCGTCCATGGACGCCATGCACGAGCTGCGGGAGGTCGTCGGCATCCTCCGCGACGGCGTGGAGGCACCGCACGACGGCGACCAGGGCGGCCAGGGCGTCCAACTGGTGCGGCCGGGCGACGAGACGGGGCGGGCGGCGCGGGGGGCCGCCGGCATCGAAGGGCTCGTCACGGCCGCCCGCGCCGCCGGGACCGCCATCGGCCTGAACCGGCACGGCGAGACCCGGGCGCTCGCGCCGGCCGTCGACCACGCCGCGTACCGCATCGTCCAGGAAGGCCTCACGAACGCCTACAAGCACGCGCCGGGCGCCCGGATCACCGTCGAGGTGCGGTACGAGCCGGACGCGTTCGTCGTCGAGGTGCTCAACGAGGAGACGGCCGAGGCACCCTCCGGCGTCGTCAGCGGCGGCCAGGGGCTGCCCGGGCTGCACGAGCGGGCCCGCCTGGTCGGCGGCATCGTCCACGCGGGTCCGGCGGACGGCGGCGGCTTCCGGGTCGCCGGCGTCCTGCCGTACGGGGCGGTGGAGGCCGCGCCGTACGTGGACCCGTACGCAGCGCCTCACGTCGACCCCTACGCCGCCCCTCAGACGGACCCGTACGCCGCGCCTTTCGTCGATGCGGCCGACGACTTCCGGCAGCAGTCGAAGAGGCCCCGGCGCGGCCACCGTGGTCGGGTCGCAGTCGGACCGTCCGACTGGACGGTGGCCGAACGGGAGCTGGCGATGGCGATGCAGGCGGGCAGGGGCAGGAGTACGGGCAGCGGGATAGCGATCGGCTGCGGGATCGCGGTCGCGGCGCTGGTGCTGCTGCTCGTGGCGGCAGGCTTCGGCCTCTGGTTCCTGATGGGTTCGATGTCGAAGGGGATGATCGATCCCGCCCAGTACGACGCGGTCAAGGTCGGCGACAGCGAGCGCAAGGTGCGTGACGGTCTTCCTTCGGGTGACACGATCGCGACCACCGGTCTGCACGGGAAGGGCCCCGCGGAGCCCAAGGGATCGACGTGCCTGGTCCTGATGAGCTCGGAGACGAGCGAGGACTTCGACAAGGAGCCGGTTTTCCGGTTCTGCTTCAAGGACGGCAAGCTGATCGAGAAGAAGTCGTACGAGGTCGTGCGCTAGGGCGTTCGCGCAGGGGCCGTTGGGGAGTGGCTGTGGGCGGGGCAGGAACAGGACCGGGACCGGGGGCCGTACCGGAGACGGGATCAGGGGCGGGCTCAGCCCCGGGTTCAGGCGCGGGTTCGGGTGCGGGGCGCCGGATCCGGGTCGTCATCGCCGACGACGAGCCCCTGATCAGGGCCGGGATCCGGATGATCCTCACCTCGGATCCGGAGATCGAGGTCGTCGCCGAGGCGACCAACGGCCGCGAGGCCGTCGACCTGGCGCGCGCCCACGCGGCGGACGTCGTCCTGCTCGACATCCAGATGCCCGTCCTCGACGGGCTCTCCGCCCTGCCGGAGCTGCGGCGGGCCGCCCCGGCGACACGCGTGATCGTGCTGACGACGTTCGGCGAGCGGGAAAACGTGCTGCGGGCCCTGGAGCACGGCGGAGCGGGCTTCCTGCTCAAGGACACCGCACCGGCCGAGCTGATCCGGGCCGTGCGGGCAGCGGCGGCGGGCGACGCCTACCTCTCGCCCGCGGCCACCCGGCACGTCGTCGAGCAGCTCGCCTCCGGCCGGGAGGCGGCACGCGCGGAGGAGGCGCGGGCCCGGCTCACCGCACTGAGCGAGCGGGAGCGCGAGGTGCTCGCCCTGCTCGGGGAAGGACTGTCCAACGCCGACGCGGGCCGGCGGCTGCACATGAGCGAGGCCACCGTGAAGACGTACGTGAGCCGCATCCTGTCCAAGCTGAGCTGTGAGAACCGCGTGCAGGCGGCGCTGCTGGCCCGGGACGCGGGGTTGTAGAACGCCGGCTGGTTCGGCCCAGGCTCAAGCTCTGGTGCCGGCTCCTGCTCCCGCTCCCGCTCCCGCTCCTGCTCTTGCTCCGGTGCTCGGAACCGGCGCAGGAGCCGACGGCGCGTGGTGCCGACGTCTGGTCCGGGGACGGGGTTACGGCTTGGGCGTGGGCCAGGAATCCCCGACCGGCGTGGGGAGGCCCGCGTCGCCGGCGGCGTTGTAGCGGAGGAGGAACGCCGCGAAGGCGGCCAGGTCCTCGGCCGACCAGTCCTTGAGGCGCTCCTCGTACGCGGCGAGCCGGCTGGCCTGCGTCGAGGAGAGCAGCCGGGTGCCCGCCTCGGTGGGGTGCAGCACCTGAACGCGGTGGTCGTCGGGGTCGGGGCGCCGCTCGACCAGCCCCATCTTCTCCAGGGCCGCGATCTGGCGGCTGACCGTCGACTTGTCCAGCAGGTAGTGGGCCGCGAGGTCCGTGGCCCGGCAGCCCTTCCGGTCGTCGATGTGGGCCAGGAGCGTGTACGAGACCAGCGGCAGTTCCGGGTGGAGCCGCGCCGCCGCGGCCCGCGCCCGACGGGCGAAGGCCGTCAGCTCGCGCTGGATCGTGTCGAGGGACGTCTCCCGCGCGCCGTCGCTCATGGTGCGCTCCCTGGTGCCGCGGGTGGCCCGCTGGTCGGGCCCGCCCTTTCAGTTGTATAGTACAACGGTTCTTTAGTTGTAAAAGCCAACCATGGAGGTTCCGGTGTCCGCAGGACCGACCACCAAGGGAGCACTGCGCCACGTCCTCGGGCATCTGCTCACCCCTCTGCTGATGTGCATCGGCATGGGCCTCGCCTACCTCGGCGCCTTCCACGCCCCCCAACCCCATGACCTGCACGTCGACATCGTCGGCTCCGGACCTCGGACCCAGGTCCTCGCGCAGACCCTCCAGGACAGGGGCGCAGGCGCCCTCGACGTCCGTACCGTCCCCGACCGCGCGACCGCCACCACCGCCCTGCGCGAGCGCTCCAGCTTCGGCGCCTACGTCCCCGGCACCGCCGGCCACGGCCCCGAACTGCTCGTCGCCTCCGCCTCCTCCGACACCAGCGCCATGGCCGTCGAGAAGGTCTTCACCAAGGTCGCCGCCACCCAGGGCGAGCCCCTCAAGGTCACCGACGTCGCCCCCGTCGCCTCCGGCGACCCCACCGGCCAGGGCATCTTCTTCCTCCTCGTCGCCCTCAGCATCGGCTCCTACGCCTCCGTCGCCGTCATCGGCGGCGCCGGAGCCGTCCTGCCCATGCGCATCAGGGCCCTGCTCGCCGCGGGCATGTCCCTCGTCGTCAGCCTCGTCGGCGCCGTCTTCGCCGGACCCCTCTTCCACCTCGTCGACCACGGCCTCGGCGGCGTCTGGGCCCTGTCCTGGCTGTACAGCGCCGGCGTCCTGCTCATCGGCGTCGGACTTCACACCTACCTCAAGCGCTGGACCACCCTCGGCGTGATGGTGCTCTTCGTGATGCTGAACTTCACCAGCTCCGGCGGCATCTACCGGCCCGAACTCCAGCCCGGGTTCTTCGGCTCGCTGCACGCCTTCTGGAACGGCGCCGGATTCGTCGAAGGCGTCCGCGGCCACGTCTACTTCGACGGCCACTCCCTTGGCGGCAACGTCCTCGTCCTGACCCTCTGGTTCCTCGCGGGCGTCGCGCTGACCGTCACCGCCGGCCTCACCGAAGCCCGCCGCCGGACGACCGCTTCACCGGCCGACGCTCCGGCCCAGGCTCCGGACACGGCCTCGACCACGACCCCGGCCTCAGCCCCGGCACCGGCCGCCGCGCAGACCCACGGGGAGACCGCCGCCGAGGAGGAGATGGAAGAAGCCGTCGGCGTCTGACCGCTCCGGAAGGCCGCGAGACACGCGGCGCCGAGTTGTCCACAGGTCGTTGTCCACAGGGGGCGACGGCCCCGTGGCCCCGGCGGTACCGTCATGCCCAGTCGACGGAAGTTGATGTTGCCAGCAGGCACGACACGGCACAGGCACGCCACGACGCCACACGGAGCGGCGCGCACGGAACAGACGGGGGAGGGCGTCCGATGGACGACACCATGACAGCGGTACCAGGACCACGCGACCACACAGCGGACACGCCTACCGCCCGCGTCCCCTACGTCCCCGGATTCATCCGTCGCGCCACCGACGGAGCCGTGACCACAGCCAAGCAGCGGGGCAGGGAACTGCGCGACCGGCTCCCCCGCACCGCCCACGCCACGCTCACCCCCGCGCCCGACAGGCCCGACGCAGTCCGCGCCGTCGAGGACTCCAACCTGGGCCGCGTACCGGAACTCACGCCCATACGCGTCGGCCGGATGTCCGCGAGCCCCTTCGCCTTCCTCCGCGGCTCCGCCGGACTCATGGCCCACGACCTCGCCGGCTCCCCCGTCACCGGCATCGCCGCCCAACTCTGCGGCGACGCCCACGCCGCCAACTTCGGCCTCTACGGCGACGCCCGAGGCCGGCTCGTCATCGACCTCAACGACTTCGACGAGACCGTCGTCGGCCCCTGGGAATGGGACCTCAAGCGGCTCGCCACCTCCCTCGTCCTCGCCGGACGCGAAGCCGGCGCCGACGAGGACACCTGCCGGGCCGCCGCCTTCGACACCGTCGGCGCCTACCGGCGCACCATGCGCCTGCTCGCCCGGCTCCCCGCCCTCGACGCCTGGAACGCCATCGCCGACGAGGAACTCGTCTCCCACACCGACGCCCGCGACCTCATAGGCACCCTCGAACGCGTCTCCGCCAAGGCCCGCAACAACACCAGCGCCCGCTTCGCGGCCCGCTCCACGGAGAGCGTGCCCGAGACGGAGGGCGGCGGCCGACGCTTCGTCGACGCGCCTCCGGTACTGCGCCGCGTCGGAGACGCGGAGGCCGCGGCCGTCGCCGCCGCCCTCGGCCCCTACCTGGCGACCGTCTCCGAGGACCGGCTGCCGCTGCTCGCCCGCTACGCGATACACGACGTGGCCTTCCGCGTCGTCGGCACCGGCAGCGTCGGCACCCGGTCGTACGTGGTGCTGCTGCTCGACCACCGGGGCGAGCCGCTGGTCCTCCAGGTCAAGGAAGCACGCCCCTCGGCGCTGCTTCCGTACCTTCCGGCCGTCGGCTTCCCCCTGCCCGACACCGGGCACGAGGGGCGTCGCGTGGTCCTGGGGCAGAAGCGGATGCAGGTCGTCAGCGACATCCTGCTCGGCTGGACCACGGTCGAGGGACGACCGTTCCAGGTACGCCAGTTCCGCAACCGCAAGGGCAGCGTCGACCCCGCAGCCCTCACCGCCGACCAGTTCGACGACTACGGCCGCATGACCGGAGCCCTGCTCGCCCGCGCCCACGCGCACAGCGCCGACCCGCGGCTGATCGCCGGCTACTGCGGCAAGAACGAGGAGCTCGACGAGGCCGTCGCCTCCTTCGCCGTCGCCTACGCCGACCGCACCACCGCGGACCACGCCGACCTCGTCGCGGCCATCCGCACCGGCCGCATAGCCGCCGAACCGGGCGTCTGAGCGCAGCACCGCACGCTCGGGGCGCACGGCCCCGCATCCCGGGCTCGGGGTGCACGGCCCTGCGGCCGGCACGCGGAGTCGGCACGCAGCCTTGAGCCTGAAGCGCGGCCATGGCCTGACGCGCGGCCTTCGGCCTGGCGCGCGGCGCAGGGCCTGGTGGGACGGTGCAGCGCCTGGCGGATGGTGCAGGGCCTGGCCGGGACGGTGCTGGGCCTGGCGGATGGTGCAGGGCCTGGCCGGGACGTGCTGGGCCTGGCCGGGACGAGCTGGGCCTGGCGGATCGTGCAGGGCCTGGCCGGCGGTACTGGGCCTGGCCGGTGGTACTGGGCGGACAGTGTTGGGCCTGGCCTGTTGTGCAGGGCCTGGCGGGCGGGGCAGGGATGGGTGCGCGGCGCCGGGCCCGGCGGGCGGTGCAGGGCCGGGCGGTGGCCTACGACGTGCCGCGTCCCGCCTGCGGCGTCCAGGACTGAGCTTCACAGCGGGGAGGGGAGGGAGGGGGGAGGGGAGGGGGAGCCCCCCGCCCCGGACGTGGGCAGGACCGTAGGCTGGGTAGGACGAGCCGGAACGAGGACGTGGACGGGCGTGGACGTGAGCGGGGACCAGGGCGTGGCTGGCGGGTCCGAGGAGTCGGCCGGTGGGTCGGCGGGCGAGCGGCCGGAGGCGCGGCTCGACCAGGCGGTGCGCGTGGCCGAGCAGGCGCTGATCGAGTTCGAGATCGCGGTGGAGACCTTCCGGGTCGAGGTGGAGAACTTCTCCCGGCTGCACCACCAGAAGCTCGGTCCGATGTACGCGCGTCTCGACGAGCTGGACGCGCAGATCGCGGAGGCGCGGGCGGCGCGTACCGGGGATCCGGAGGATGTGCGGCGTGCGCAGGAGGCGCGTGCGGCGGTCATGCCGATGCCCGGGGTGGAGGAGCTGTTCCACGAGTGGGTGGACTCCGACGGGCTTTCCGCGGAGGCGGCGGCGATGCTGACGGACCGGCCGGTGCAGCCGCCGAAGCGGGTTCGGCCGTCGGACGAGGTCCGCAAGCTGTACCGGGATCTGGCGCGGCAGGCGCATCCGGATCTGGCGCGGGACGAGGACGAGCGGAAGCGGCGTGAGGAGTTCATCACGCGCGTGAACGCGGCGTATGCGCGGGGTGACGAGGCGCTGCTGCGGGAGCTGTCGGAGGAGTGGGCGGCCGGCCCGGTGCCGGAGGTGCGGCTGAGCGAGGCGGAGGAGCTGTACGCGCGGCTGGAGTGGCTGGCGCGGCGCAAGGAGATGCTGTCGCTGGTGGCGCGGGATCTGGAGGAGAGTGCGATCGGCGCGATGCTGCGGATGGCGCCGGATGATCCGGATCGTCTGCTGGAGGAGATCGCGGAGCAGCTGCTGGCGCAGGTCGCGGAGCGTGAGGCGGAGCTCGCGGCGCTGGTGCGGTAGGTCTGGTGCAGTAGGTTTCGAGTGAGGTGCGCCCGTGGGGGCGCGGAGTTTCGGAAGAGAAGGCCACGTTCATGAATTTCGCCCCGCTGCCGACGGTTGACGTGGCTTCCGTGCCGGCGGATGCCCTGGTGCTGGACGTCCGTGAGAAAGACGAGTGGGCGGCCGGTCATGTGGAGGGTGCGCTGCACGTTCCGATGAGTGATTTCGTGGCGCGGTTCGGTGAGGTGACGGAGGCCGTGGCCGATGGGCGGCGGGCTTTCGTGATGTGCCGGGTGGGTGGCCGTTCGGCGCAGGTCACGCAGTATCTGGTGCAGCAGGGGATCGACGCGGTGAACGTCGACGGCGGCATGCTCGCGTGGGATGGTGCGGGGCGCCCGATGGTGACGGACGACGGGAGCCCCGCGTACGTGCTGTAGTGCGCGTGCGTGCCGCGGTTCAGTTGAGGGAGTGGGTGGCGAGCAGGTCGCCGAGTTCCTCTTCGTGTTGTGCGGCGGGGCCGAGGGCGAGTTCGAGGTGCTTGGCCCAGGCGTGGTAGCGGTGGAGCGGGTAGTCGGTGTCGGCGCCGAAGCCGCCGTGGAGGTGTTGGGCGGTCTGGACGACGCGGCGTACGCCTTCTGATGCCCAGATCTTGGCGACGGCGATGTCTGCGGCTGCGGGGAGGGGGCCGGCGGCGTCGGTGGTGAGGCGCCAGGCGGCTTGCCAGAGGGTGACTTCCATGGCGCGGAGGTCGATGTAGCGGTCGGCGGCTTGGACGGCTACGGCCTGGAAGGTGGCCACGGGGTGGCCGAACTGTTCGCGTTTGCCGGTGTACTGGCTGGTCATGGTGAGGACTTGTTCGCCGAGGCCGAGGGCGAGGGCGCAGGTTCCGGTGGTGAGGAGGCCGTGGAGCCATTCCCAGGCGCCTTCGGTGTCGATGACGTCGGTGGTGTCGAGGTGGACGTCGTCGAGGTGGAGTTCGGCGAGGCGTTCGCCGTGGGTGCCGTACTGGTCGGTGAGGGTGAGGCCGGTGCTGGTGCGGGGCAGCAGGGCGAGGACGGTGTGTCCGTCGGGGGTGTGGGCGGGTACGGCGATGTGGTCGGCCTGGTGGGCCCAGGGGACGGCGCTGGTGTGGCCGTCGAGGGTCCAGCCGTTGTGGTCGCGTCGGGCGGTGACGGCGAGGGGTGCCGGGTCGTGGCCGGTGCGGCCGTGGGCGGCGGCGGTGAGGACGTGTTCGCCGCGGGTGACGCGGGGGAGCAGTGTGGCCGCGGTGTCGGTGGGGCCGTAGCGCTGGAGGGTGAGGGCGACCGCGCTGGTTTCGAGGAGGGGGATGCGGGCGAGGGCGCGGGCGGATTCGCGGAGGACGAGGCAGAGGGCGATGGGGTCGAGTCCGGCGCCGCCGTGGTTGGGGTCGAGGACGAGGCCGAGGAGGTCGGTGTCGGCGAGGCGGGTCCAGAGGGCGCGGTCGAGGTCGTCGGCGACGGCGCCGGGGGTGAGGGCGGGGCTGGGTACGGCGTCGGGTGGGACGTCGGCGAAGACGGCCTTGGCCGTTTCGACGGCCGCTTGCTGTTCTTCGGTGAAGGTGAAGTCCACGGTCCTGTCCCTTTCGGCCTTGCCCCCGCTGGGATCTGACGGATCGTCAAGATAGAACAGGTTCTAGCGGAAGGGAATGGGCGGGCCCCGCTCCGGGGCGTGCCCGGGCGTGCCCGCCCATGTCCGGTCGTGCCGGGTCAGCGGTCGAAGTCGAGCTCGACCTCCGGGGTGGCGGGGTGGGACTGGCAGGCCAGGACGTAGCCGGCGTCGGTCTCCTCGGGCTCCAGGGCGAAGTTGCGGTCCATCCGCACGTCGCCGGAGACGAGGAACGCGCGGCAGGTGCCGCACACGCCGCCCTTGCAGGCGTACGGGGCGTCCGCCCGGGCGCGGAGCACGGTGTCGAGGAGCGTCTCGCCCTGCTGGACCGGCCAGTTGCCGGACCGGCCGTGCAGGGTGGCGGTCAGCGTGGCGTGGGCGGGTGCGTCAGCCGCGGGTGCCGGGGCGGGCGCGGAGCCGTCGTCGACGTGGAAGATCTCCTGGTGGATGCGGGTGCGCGGGACGCCGAGGTCGCGCAGGGTGCGCTCGGTGTTCTGCACCAGGCCGAAGGGGCCGCACAGGAACCAGCCGTCGATGTCGCCGACGGGCAGCAGGGCGGGCAGCAGGGCCTTGAGCCGTTCCTCGTCGAGCCGTCCGGAGGGGAGTCCGGCCTGCTGTTCCTCGCGGGAGAGGACGGTGACCAGCTGGAAACGGTCGGGGTAGCGGTCCTTGAGGTCGGCGACGTCGTCGAGGAACATCGTGGACGACGCGGTGCGGTCGCTGCGGACCAGGCAGAACCGTGCCTCGGGTTCGCGGGCGAGCAGCGTCGCGGCCATCGACAGGACCGGGGTGATGCCGCTGCCGCCGACGACGGCCGCGAAGTGTCCGGGGCGCGGGTCGAGGACGAAGCGCCCCATGGGTTCCATGACCTCGACGGTGTCGCCGACGGCGAGCTCCTTGAGGGCGTACGTGGAGAAGTCGCCGCCCTCGACGAGGCGGATGCCGACGCGAAGGACGGGCGTCTCGCCTTCGGCGGCGGCCGGGGTGCAGATCGAGTACGTGCGGCGGATCTCCTCGCCGCCGGGGCCGGTGCGGCGCAGGGCGAGGTGCTGGCCGGGGGTGTGGCGGTAGGTCTCGCGGAGCTCGGGCGGGACTGCGAAGGTGACGGCCACGGAGTCGTCGGTGAGCTGCTCGACCTCGCTCACGCGGAGCGGGTGGAACCCGGCCCGTCCGGCGGTCGAGGACGGCGTCGACGGCATCTACAACTCCTTGAAGTGGTCGAACGGTTCGCGGCAGGCGGCGCAGCGGCGCAGTGCCTTGCACGCGGTGGAGGAGAAGCGGCTGAGGAGTTCGGTGTCGGTTGATCCGCAGTGGGGGCAGCGGATCGCCAGGGTGAGCGGTATCGGTCCGCCGGCCGGGCCCTGCGGGCGGGGCGGGGCGATGCCGAACTCGGCGAGCTTGCGGCGGCCTTCCTCGCTGATGTCGTCGGTGGACCAGGCGGGGCTGAGGACGGTGACGACGGAGACCTCGGGCACGCCGTGCTCGTGGAGGGCGTGCTCGATGTCGGACGACATGGCCTCGACGGCCGGGCAGCCGGTGTAGGTCGGGGTGAGTTCGACCTCGACGCGGCCGGGGCCGTGGACGTGGACGCCGCGCAGCACGCCGAGTTCGGCGAGGGTGAGGACGGGCAGCTCGGGGTCGAGGACGGCGCCGGCGATCCGGGCCAGCTCTTCCTCGAGCGGGGTGGGGGCCGTGGTCGGTGAGCCGGTCACCATGACGCCCCCGGGTGGCTGCGGTGCAGGTGCTGCATCTCGGCGAGCATGCGGCCGAAGGACTCGGTGTGGAGTCCCTGGCGGCCGGCGCCGGCGGACCAGGCGCCGGTGCGGGGTCCGGCGGGGACGGTGAGCGTGGCCTTGCCGAGGACGGCGGTGACGGAGTCGAGCCAGGCGCGGTCCATGGCCTCGATGTCGAGGTCGAGGCCTTCGAGCGGCTGGAACAGTTCGCCGGTGTAGCGCCACAGGGCGTCGCAGGCGGTCTGCATGCGCCGGTGGCTCTCTTCGGTGCCGTCGCCGAGGCGCAGGGTCCAGTGTTCGGCGTGGTCCTGGTGGTAGGCGACTTCCTTGACGGCCTTGGCGGCGAGTCCGGCGAGGGGGCTGTCGCCTGCGGCCAGCTGCCCGTACAGCAGGTGCTGGTAGGTGGAGAAGTACAGCTGCCTGGCGATGGTGTGGGCGAAGTCGCCGTTGGGCTGTTCGACGAGCTGGCAGTTGCGGAAGGCGCGCTCTTCGCGGAGGTACGCCAGCTCGTCCTCGTCGCCGACGAGGGAGAGCAGGACGCGTGCCTGGCCGAGGAGGTCGAGCGCGATGTTGGCGAGGGCGACCTCTTCTTCGAGGACGGGTGCGCCGCCCGCCCACTCCCCCAGGCGCTGGGCGAGGACGAGGGCGTCGTCGCCGAGGGCGAGCGTGGCGGCGGGGAGTGTGGTGGTGTCGCTGGTGCTGGTCCGGCCGGTCACAGGTGCTTCACCCCGTCCGGGATCTCGTAGAAGGTGGGGTGCCGGTAGGGCTTGTCGGCGGAGGGCTCGAAGAAGGGGTCCTTCTCGTCGGGCGAGGAGGCGGTGATCGCGGTGGAGGGGACGACCCAGATCGAGACGCCCTCCATGCGGCGGGTGTAGAGGTCGCGTGCGTTGCGCAGGGCCATCTCGGCGTCGGGCGCGTGCAGGCTGCCGGCGTGGGTGTGGGACAGTCCGCGGCGCGAGCGCACGAACACCTCCCACAGCGGCCATCCGTCGGTGGTCATGCGCGTGCCTCCCCGTGCGTGTGCTGCTGCTCGTCCTGCCGGCTGTGCGTGTCGTGCTTGCCGTGCTTGTCGTCGTGCTTCGCCGCGTAGGCCGCGGCGGCGTCCCTGACCCAGGCGCCGTCCTCGTGCGCCTGGCGGCGCTTGCTCAGCCGCTGCTCGTTGCAGGGGCCGTTGCCCTTGAGGACGTTCCAGAACTCGTCCCAGTCGATGGGGCCGAAGTCGTAGTGCCCGCGCTCCTCGTTCCACTTCAGGTCGGGGTCGGGGAGCGTGAGGCCGAGGCTCTCGGCCTGCGGGGCCGCGATGTCGACGAAACGCTGGCGCAGTTCGTCGTTGGAGTGCCGCTTGATCTTCCACGCCATCGCCTGCGCGGAGTGGGTCGACTCGTCGTCCGGCGGGCCGAACATCATCAGCGACGGCCACCACCAGCGGTCGACCGCGTCCTGGGCCATCGCGTGCTGCGCCTCGGTGCCGCGGGAGAGGGCGAGCAGCGCCTCGTAACCCTGGCGCTGGTGGAAGGACTCCTCCTTGCAGACCCGGACCATCGCGCGCGCGTACGGCCCGTAGGAGCAGCGGCAGAGCGGGACCTGGTTGGTGATCGCGGCGCCGTCCACGAGCCAGCCGATGGCGCCGACGTCGGCCCAGGTCAGCGTCGGGTAGTTGAAGATCGACGAGTACTTCTGGCGGCCGGAGTGGAGCTTGTCGAGGAGCTCGTCGCGGCTGGTGCCGAGGGTCTCGGCCGCGCTGTACAGGTACAGGCCGTGGCCGGCCTCGTCCTGGACCTTGGCCATGAGGATCGCCTTGCGCCGCAGGGAGGGCGCGCGGGTGATCCAGTTGGCCTCGGGCTGCATGCCGATGATCTCGGAGTGCGCGTGCTGGGCGATCTGGCGGACGAGGCCGGCCCGATAGGCGTCGGGCATCCAGTCGCGGGGCTCGATGCGCTCGTCGGCGGCCACGGCGGCGTCGAACACCGCTTCGAGGGCGGCCAGGCTCGCCGCCGTCCCCTCTGTCGCTGTCGTCTCTGCCGTACCTGTGGTCATGGGCACCCCTACCGACCGATCGTTCGGTTGAATGACTTCAATGGTCGTTCGGCGGCCCGTATGGTGTCAACCCTGTGGATAACTGCTGAGGCCGAGCGGGAGCGGGGCGCGATGGACTCGTACGACGACGGGGGCGGGGTCGCACCCGGTCCGGGCGGTTCGCCCGAACGGGTGGCCGGGACCGGTCGGAACGGCGCCGGTCGGCACGGCGCCGTTCTGCCGGAGGCCGGCCCGTCCGAGGCCGGCCCGTCCGAGGCCGGCCCGTCCGAGGCCGGGCCGTCAGAGACCGGGCCGTCAGAGACCGGGCGGGTCATCGACGGGGCCGGGGACCTTGGCGGGGCCGGGGCCGGTGTGGCTGACAGGGCCGAGTGCGAAGCGGAGTCCGAGCCCGGGGCCGAGTCCGCGACCGAGGACGGTTTCGCCGGCGTCGGCGTCGGTGCCAGCGGGGGTTCCGGTGGAGGTGGCGCGGCCGGGGGCGGGATCGGGGCGCTCTCCATGCCGTACCAGGTCGTCGCGGCCGTCGCGCTCGCCGTCGTCACCGTTCTCGCCTGCGTCCACCTCGCGATGGTCTTCCTGCACGTCGCGCCCTCGAACACGCTGACCAAGCGGCACGGCGAGGCGGTCGACGACTGGGTCTACCCCGAGTTCGAGCAGAACTGGAAGCTCTTCGCCCCCAACCCGCTCCAGCAGAACATCGCCGTCCAGGTCCGTGCCGAGGTCGCCCGCCCGGACGGGACCCGTACGACCACCGACTGGATCGACCTCTCCGGGCAGGACGTCGCGCAGATCCGCGGCAACCTCCTGCCCAGCCATGTCCAGCAGAACGAGCTGCGCCGGGCCTGGGACTTCTACCTCAACTCCCACACCGACGACCAGCGCCCCAACGGGCTGCGCGGCAAGCTCTCGGAGCAGTACATGCGGCGGATCGTCATGCTGCGCCTCGACGAGCGGGCGCTCGGCGGCACCGTCGAGAAGATCCAGCTGCGTTCCGCCACCCGGCCCGTGCCGGCTCCCGCCTGGAGCACCGAGAAGATCGACACCGCGCAGTCCTTCCGTACGTACTCGTGGTGGCGCATCACCGCGCCCGACCGGCCCGGCGCGGCCGCCGGCAGCAGCACCGACGGCACCGACGCCGCCCAGGCCAGGACGGAGGCAGCCCGATGAGCCACAACCCTGGAGCTGGAGCTGGAGCTGGAGCTGGAGCTGGAGCCGGAGTCGGCTCCGGAGCCGGAGCCGGCGGTGCCGCGCGGTCTGTCGCGCCGTCTCGCGTTCCCTTCGACCGGCGGCTGGCCGCCGCGGTCCAGAAGGTCACGGCGAACGCCCTCGGCCCCTACCAGTCCGCGATCGTTCGGATCGGCTTCTCCTTCACCTGGCTGCTCTTCCTGCTGCGCGAGTGGCCGCACCGGCTGGAGCTGTACGGGCCGGACGGCCCGTGGTCCTGGGAGATGGGCCGGCAGCTGATCGCGGACAACCGTTCCTTCACCGTGCTGATGTGGTCGGACGGGCGGCTGTGGTTCGAGGTCGTCTACGGCCTCGCCGTGCTCTCCGCCGTCCTGCTCCTCCTCGGCTGGCACACCCGGGCCGTCTCGGTGGTCTTCATGGCCGGCGTGCTGTCCCTGCAGAACCGGTCCATCTTCATGGGCGACGGCGGCGACAACGTCGTCCACCTCATGGCGATCTACCTCGTCCTCACCCGCTGCGCGCAGGTCTGGTCGCTCGACGCCCGGCGTGCCGCCCGCGCCCGCGGCCGTGACGACGGCGGACTCGCCGGACCGGTGCTGTGGACGGTGCTCGGCGGTTTCCTGCTCGCCGCCACCTACTTCTCCGGCGTCACCGGTGAGTGGTGGCTGCTGGTGCTGTTCTGGGTGCTGTGGCTGGGGCACGGGCTGTGGTGGCTGGTGTGCCGGTACGCCCCCGGCGAGCCGCGCACCCTGCTGGACGTCCTCGCCAACCTCGCGCACAACACCACCCTCGCCGTGATCATGGCGGAGGTGTGCCTGATCTACGCCACGGCCGGCTGGTACAAGGTGCAGGGCTCGCGCTGGCAGGACGGTACGGCGCTCTACTTCCCGCTCAAGCTCGACTACTTCTCCCCCTGGCCGGCCCTCTCCGACCTGCTGGGATCGAGCGGTGTGATGGTGCTGCTGCTGACCTATGGCACGGTGATCGTGCAGGTCGCCTTCCCCTTCACGCTGTTCAACCGCAAGGTCAAGAACGTGCTGCTCGCGGCGATGATGCTGGAGCACGCCGGAATCGCGCTGCTGCTCGGGCTGCCGTTCTTCTCGATGGCGATGATCGCGGCGGACGCCGTCTTCCTCCCGACGGCGTTCCTGGTGTGGCTGGGCGCGCGGGCGGCGCGGGGTCGGGACCGGGTGCTCGGCGCCGGCCTCGGGCGGGCGCGGGGCGACGAGGCCCGGGCGTCCGAGCAGAGCCGTTCGGGTGACGGGGCGAGCCCCCGTACCCTCGTCGGGTGAGCACCACCGAAGAACAGCCGGTCGAGTCGACCGAGCCGGTCCAGTACGACGAGGGGTACGGCCCCGAGATCGGCGTCGGGCCGCACCCGGAGCCGTGGCCGGACGGCGAACGCTACGACCCTGAGCTGCTGGCCGGCGGCGACCGGCGCAACGTCGTCGACCGCTACCGGTACTGGACGCGCGAGGCGATCGTCGCGGACCTCGACGCCCGGCGCCACGACTTCCACGTGGCGGTGGAGAACTGGGGTCACGACTTCAACATCGGCTCGGTGGTACGGACGGCCAACGCCTTCCTGGCGAAGGAGATCCACATCGTCGGGCGGCGGCGCTGGAACCGGCGCGGGGCCATGGTCACGGACCGTTACCAGCACGTGCGGCACCACCCGGACACGGCGTCGCTGACCGCGTGGGCGGCGCAGGAGGACCTGCCGATCATCGGCATCGACAACCTGCCGGGCGCGGTGCCGCTGGAGCGGACGGTGCTTCCGCGCCGGTGCGTGCTGCTGTTCGGGCAGGAGGGGCCGGGCCTCACGGAGGAGGCCCGCGAGCACGCGGCGATGGTCTGCTCGATCGCGCAGTTCGGCTCGACGCGGTCGATCAACGCGGGTGCGGCGGCGGCGGTCGCGATGCATGCGTGGGTGCAGAGGTACGCGGACATCGCGTGATGCTCCTGGTGGTGCGGGTGGGCCGGACGGTTGATCGCCTCACGGCACCTCTGATCCCGCACCGCACCCGGCCCTGCCCTGCCTGGCACGCTGACGGTCCATGAGGGCTGAGCCTCCTGGCCCACGCCGCCTGGCCCACGGCCCACGGCCTACGCCAGCCGAATCACGCCCACGGCCCCGCCCCCTCAGCGGAGAGGGCGGGGCCGGGTCAGTCCGATGTCCTGGTCAGGACTGGCGGCGGACTTCCACCACGCGGAAGCGGTTGGAGACGAACGCGCCGTCGCACAGGGCCGCGTTGGCGGCGGGGTTGCCGCCGGAACCGTGGAAGTCGGAGAAGGCTGCCGTCTGGTTGACGTAGACACCGCCGGTGAGGTTCAGGGAGAGCTGGGCGGACTCCTCCAGGCAGACCTCCTCGACCGCGCGCTCCGTGTCCTGCGAGGTGGTGTACGCGCCGACCGTCATCGCGCCCTTCTCGCGGATCGTGCGGCGCAGGAGCTCCAGGGCGTCGGTCGTGGAGTCGACCGAGACGGCGAAGGAGACGGGGCCGAAGCACTCCGAGAAGTAGGCGGCCTCGGCGTCCGGCTTGGAGCCGTCGAGCTTGACGATGACCGGGGTGCGGACGACGGCGTCCGGGAAGTCCGGGTTCGTCACCTCGCGGGAGGCCAGCGCCACCTCGCCCAGGCCCGCGGCGGCCTCCAGACGGGCCTTGACGTCCGGGTTGACGAGGGCGCCGAGCAGCGCGTTCGCCCGGGCGTCGTCGCCGAGCAGGCCGCTGACGGCGCCGGCGAGGTCGGCGACGACCTCGTCGTACGTCTTCGGGCCCTGGTCGGTGCTGATGCCGTCGCGGGGGATCAGCAGGTTCTGCGGGGTGGTGCACATCTGGCCGCTGTAGAGGGACAGCGAGAAGGCCAGGTTGCCGAGCATGCCCTTGTAGTCGTCGGTGGAGTCGACGACGACCGTGTTCACGCCGGCCTTCTCCGTGTAGACCTGGGCCTGGCGGGCGTTGGCCTCCAGCCAGTCGCCGAAGGCGGTCGAGCCGGTGTAGTCGATGATCTTGATCTCGGGGCGGACCGCGAGGGTCTTGGCGATGCCCTCGCCCGGCCGCTCGGCGGCCAGCGCGACCAGGTTGGGGTCGAAGCCGGACTCGGCGAGGACCTCGCGGGCGACCTGGACGGTCAGGGCCAGCGGGAGGACCGCGCGCGGGTGCGGCTTGACCAGGACCGGGTTGCCGGTGGCCAGGGAGGCGAACAGGCCCGGGTAGCCGTTCCAGGTCGGGAACGTGTTGCAGCCGATCATGAGCGCGATGCCGCGCGCCACCGGCGTGAACTCCTTGCTGAGTTCCAGCGGGTCGCGCTTGCCCTGGGGCTTCGACCAGGCGGCGCGGCCGGCCGGGGTGCGGGTCTGCTCCTCGTAGGCGTACGCGACGGCCTCCAGGCCGCGGTCCTGGGCGTGGGGGCCGCCGGCCTGGAACGCCATCATGAAGGCCTGGCCGCTGGTGTGCATGACGGCGTGGGCGAACTCGTGGGTGCGGGCGGAGATCCGGCCGAGGATCTCCAGGCACACCAGGGCGCGGGTCTCGGGGCCGGCTTCACGCCAGGCGGCCATGCCCGCGCGCATCGCGGGGAGCAGCACGTCGATGTCGGCGTGCGGGTACTCGATGCCGAGGGCCGGGCCGTAGGGCGAGGTCTCGCCGTCGGTCCAGCCGTCCGTGCCGGGCTGGTCGAGCTCGAAGCGCTTGCCGAGCAGGTCCTGGTAGGCGGCGAGGCCCGCGGCTGCGTCCAGCGAGCCGTTCTCCCCGTAGGCCTTCGGGTGCTCCGGGTACGGGGACCAGTAGGCGCGGGTGCGGATGGTGGAGAGCGCCTGATCGAGTGTGGACCGGTGCTTCTCGGCCAGACGGTCGGTGGTCAGCTGAGCGGTGGCCATGGGTGGACCAACTCCTCGTCGAGCTGGGCAGGGAGACGCGTACGGAGTTAGAGTAACCGAACGATCGGTCGGGACAAGGGGGTCCGGCGATCCTGTGGAAAACCCATCGGGGAGGATCACTCCTATGACCGCCAACGCGAACGTCCGCCCGGGGAGCGACGAGCTGTCGGCCGACGGATCCGGGCCCATCGGGCAGGGCATCGGGCCGGGCAGCACGGTCGCCGTCGTCGGCACCGGCACCATGGGGCAGGGGATCGCCCAGGTCGCCCTGGTCGCCGGGCATCCCGTACGCCTCTACGACAGCGCCCCCGGCAGGGCCGCGGAGGCCGTCGCCGCCGTCGCGGGCCGTCTGGACCGGCTGGTCGAGAAGGGCCGGCTGGACAAGGACGAGCGGGACGCGGCCGTGGCCCGGCTGCACCCGGCGGACGGCCTCGCCGAGCTCGCCGACGCCGCCTTCGTCGTCGAGGCGATCGTCGAACAGCTGCAGGTCAAGCAGCGGCTCTTCGCCGATCTCGAGGACGTCGTCAGCGCGGACGCCGTGCTCGCCACCAACACGTCCTCGCTCTCCGTCACCGCGATCGCGGGAGGGCTGCGGCTGCCCGGTCGCTTCGTCGGCCTGCACTTCTTCAACCCGGCGCCGCTGCTGCCGCTGGTCGAGGTCGTCAGCGGATTCGCCACCGACCCGGCCGTCGCCACGCGCGCGTACGAGACGGCGAAGCGCTGGGGCAAGACGCCGGTGCGCTGCACCGACACCCCGGGCTTCATCGTGAACCGCGTCGCCCGCCCCTTCTACGCGGAGGCGCTGCGCGTCTTCGAGGAGGGCGCCGCCGACCCGGCCACGATCGACGCGGCCCTGCGCGAGTCCGGCGGCTTCAAGATGGGCCCGTTCGAGCTGACCGACCTGATCGGGCAGGACGTCAACGAGGCCGTGACGCGGTCGGTCTGGGAGTCCTTCTACCAGGACCCCAAGTTCACGCCCTCGCTCGCGCAGCGCAGGCTCGTCGAGTCGGGGCGGCTCGGCCGCAAGTCGGGGCACGGCTGGTTCCCGTACGCGGACGGCGCGGAGCGCCCCGAGCCGCACACCGCGGCGCCGGAGAAGGCGCCCGCGCGGATCACGGTGCGCGGTGACCTCGGTCCCGCGCAGCCTTTGGTGGACCTCTTCGAACAGGCGGGCGTCGCCGTCCGGCGCAAGAAGGGCGACGGGTTCGTGGACCTGCCGTCGGGCGCGAAGCTCAGCCTCGCGGACGGCGAGACCTCCTTCGAGTACCACCAGGAGGACATCGTCTACTTCGACCTCGCGCTCGACTACGAGAAGGCGGGCAGGATCGTCCTGTCCGCCCGGGAGGACGTCTCCCCGGAGGGTCTCGCCGAGGCCGTGGGCCTCTTCCAGGCGATCGGCAAGCAGGTGTCGGTGATCGGCGACGTGCCCGGGATGATCGTGGCCCGTACGGTCGCGATGCTCGCGGACCTGGCGGCCGACGCGGTCGAGCGGGGCGTCGCCACCGCCGAGGACGTGGACACCGCGATGCGCCTCGGGGTCAACTACCCGGCCGGTCCGCTGGAGTGGGCCGCCCGGGTCGGCCACCGGCGCGCGGCGGCACTGCTGTACGCGCTGCACGAGCGGTACCCGACGGGCCGGTACGCGCCGAGCCTCGGCCTCGTGCGCCGGGCGTACGCCGAGGAAGCGGAGGAGGCGAGATGACCACCGCGCGACGCGACACGTACACCCCCGAGACGCTGCTCTCGGTCGCCGTGCAGGTCTTCAACGAGCGTGGCTACGACGGCACGTCCATGGAGCACCTCTCCAAGGCGGCGGGCATCTCCAAGTCGTCGATCTACCACCACGTGGCGGGCAAGGAGGAGCTGCTGCGGCGGGCCGTCAGCCGTGCGCTCGACGGGCTGTTCGCCATCCTCGACGAGCCGGCCGCGAACCGCGGGCGGGCCGTCGAGCGGGTCGAGTATGTCACCCGGCGCACGGTGGAGGTGCTGATCGCCGAGCTGCCGTACGTGACGCTGCTGCTGCGGGTGCGGGGCAACACCTCGACCGAGCGGTGGGCGATGGAGCGGCGCCGCGAGTTCGACCACCGGGTGGCGGAGCTCCTGAAGGCGGCCGCCGCCGACGGCGACCTGCGGGCCGACCTGGACATCCGGCTCGCGACCCGGCTGCTCTTCGGCATGATCAACTCGCTGGTCGAGTGGTACCGGCCGCACCACGCCTCCGTGGCGGAGCGGGAGCAGCTGGTGGACACGGTCGTCCACCTCGCCTTCGACGGGCTGCGCACGGCCCACTGAGCGCAGCTGGAGTGCGTCGCGCCCGTCCGGGGACCTTCCCGGGCGGGCGCGACGCCTTTCCGCTCAGTCGCCGCGTTCCGGGTACGGGTCCAGGTCGGTCTCCTCGAAGACCAGCAGGGTGCGCGTCGACAGCACCTCGGGGATGGACTGGAGCCGGGTCAGCACCAGCTCGCGCAGCGTCCGGTTGTCCGGGGTGTGCACCAGCAGCAGGACGTCGAAGTCTCCGCTGACCAGGGCGATGTGCGCGGCGCCCGGCAGGGCCTGGAGCTGTTCGCGCACGGTGCGCCACGAGTTCTGGACGATCTTGAGCGTGATGTAGGCGGAGGCGCCGTGCCCCGCCCGCTCGTGGTTCACCCGGGCGCCGAAGCCGCGGATCACCCCGTCGTCGATGAGCCGGTTGATCCGCGCGTACGCGTTGGCGCGGGAGACGTGGACCCGCTCGGCCACGGAACGGACAGAGGCCCGGCCGTCGGCCTGGAGCAGCCGCAGGATGTCGCGGTCGACGGCGTCCAGCGGGCGGGCCGGCGGCATCGGGGAGACCATGGCAGGGCCGGTCGGCGCTCCCGCCGACGGGCCCGACGGGCTCCCCCACGGCCCCGCCGGGACGGGCGCCGTCCCGGCCGCGGGGGCGGCGCCGGGGGGCGCGTTCAGGGGCGCGTCGTCCGTGTGCTCGTCGACGTCGGCCATTTGTTCATCCGCCATGTCCCCCCGCCTCTCTCTCGTGGACGACCTGCACCCATCCCAGGCTGTGGAGAACCGTTTGTCCACAGGCTGGAGGTGCCTGTAGCCAAAATGCCTCCACGACCGAACAATCGGTAGGTGAGGCGCGCCACATTCCGCGCCACCCGCCTTCGGGTCTTATGCCCGCTCCCACGAGGAGGTGGACTCGTTGCAACAGCGCAGTTCGACAGTCCAAGAGCCCCCCGGCGCCGCGAGCGCCTACCGGCCCACCCCGCCCCCGGCCTGGCGGCCGCGCACCGACCCCGCCCCGCTGCTGCCGGAGGCCGAGCCGCTGCGCGTGCTCGGCACGGACGCGGTGGCCGACGCGGACCCCGAGCTGCTGCGCCGCCTCTACCGGGAGCTCGTCCGCGGCCGTCGGTACAACGCGCAGGCGACGGCGCTCACCAAGCAGGGCCGGCTCGCCGTCTACCCCTCCACGACCGGTCAGGAGGCCTGTGAGGTCGCCGCGGCGCTGGCCCTTGAGGAGCGGGACTGGCTCTTCCCCTCGTACCGCGACACCCTCGCAGCCGTCGCCCGGGGCCTCGACCCGGTCCAGGCCCTCACCCTGCTGCGCGGCGACTGGCACACCGGCTACGACCCGCACGAGCACCGCATAGCGCCGCTCAGCACCCCGCTCGCCACCCAGCTGCCGCACGCGGTGGGCCTCGCCCACGCCGCCCGCCTCAAGGGCGACGACGTGGTCGCGCTCGCCATGGTCGGCGACGGCGGCACCAGCGAGGGCGACTTCCACGAGGCGCTGAACTTCGCCGCCGTCTGGCAGGCCCCCGTGGTCTTCCTGGTGCAGAACAACGGCTTCGCGATCTCCGTGCCGCTCGCCAAGCAGACCGCCGCCCCGTCCCTGGCCCACAAGGCCGTCGGATACGGGATGCCCGGCCGGCTCGTCGACGGGAACGACGCCATCGCCGTCCACCAGGTGCTCACCGAGGCCGTCGCCCGCGCCCGGCGCGGCGGCGGGCCCACCCTGATCGAGGCCGTCACCTACCGGATCGACGCCCACACCAACGCCGACGACGCCACCCGCTACCGCGGCGACAGCGAGGTCGAGACCTGGCGGGCGCACGACCCGATCCTCCTCATGGAGCGGGAGCTCACCGAGCGCGGACTGCTCGACGAGGACGGCCGCCGCGCGGCGGCCGACGAGGCCGAGACGATGGCTGCGCGGCTCCGCGATGCGATGAACGCCGACCCCGTGCTCGACCCCATGGATCTGTTCGCCCACGTCTACGCCGAGAAGACCGCGCAGCTGCGCGAGCAGGCGGCGCAGCTGCGGGCGGAGCTCGACGCCGAGAGCGAGGCGGGATGACCACCCACGCGACTGCCCGGCCGGCCGCCAAGGCGGCGGCCAAGCCCGCCACCATGGCGCAGGCGCTCCAGCGGGCCATGCGCGACGCGATGGCCGAGGACCCCACCGTCCACGTCATGGGAGAGGACGTCGGCACGCTCGGCGGCGTCTTCCGCGTGACCGACGGCCTCGCCAAGGAGTTCGGCGAGGACCGCTGCACCGACACGCCGCTGGCCGAGGCGGGCATCCTCGGCGCGGCCGTCGGCATGGCGATGTACGGGCTGCGGCCGGTCGTCGAGATGCAGTTCGACGCCTTCGCCTACCCGGCGTTCGAGCAGCTCATCAGCCACGTCTCGCGGATGCGCAACCGCACCCGCGGCACGATGCCGATGCCGATCGTGGTCCGTGTGCCGTACGGCGGCGGGATCGGCGGCGTCGAGCACCACAGCGACTCCTCCGAGGCGTACTACATGGCGACGCCGGGCCTCCACGTCGTCACCCCGGCGACCGTCGAGGACGCCTACGGGCTGCTGCGGGCCGCCATCGCCTCCGACGACCCGGTCGTCTTCCTGGAGCCCAAGCGGCTCTACTGGTCGAAGTCCGACTGGTCGCCCGAGGCGCCGACGGCCGTCGAGCCGATCGGCAAGGCGGTCGTGCGCCGCCGCGGCACCAGCGCCACCCTCATCACCTACGGCCCCTCCCTGCCGGTCTGTCTGGAGGCCGCCGAGGCGGCCACGGCCGAGGGCTGGGACCTGGAGGTCGTCGACCTGCGCTCGCTCGTGCCCTTCGACGACGAGACCGTCTGCGCGTCCGTGCGCCGCACCGGCCGGGCCGTCGTCGTGCACGAGTCCGCCGGATTCGGCGGCCCCGGCGGCGAGATCGCCGCCCGGGTCACCGAGCGCTGCTTCCACCACCTGGAGGCGCCGGTGCTGCGCGTCGCGGGCTTCGACATCCCGTACCCGCCGCCGATGCTGGAGCGGCACCACCTGCCGGGCGTCGACCGGGTCCTCGACGCGGTCGCCCGCCTCCAGTGGGAGGCGGGGCGCTGATGGCCCAGGTGCTCGAATTCAAGCTGCCCGACCTCGGTGAGGGCCTCACCGAGGCCGAGATCGTGCGCTGGCTCGTCGCCGTCGGCGACGTCGTCGCCATCGACCAGCCGGTCGTCGAGGTCGAGACGGCCAAGGCGATGGTGGAGGTGCCCTGCCCGTACGGAGGTGTCGTCACCGCCCGCTTCGGCGAGGAGGGCACGGAACTTCCCGTCGGCGCGCCGCTGCTGACGGTCGCCGTCGGCGGTGCGCCGGACGACGGCGCATCGCCGGCCCCCGAGGCCACGAAGGCTCCGCAGGCCGCGGCAGCCAAGGACGCCGAGTCCTCCGAGTACTCGGGCAACGTCCTCGTCGGCTACGGCACCGCCGGACCCGCCGCCCGGCGCCGCCGGGTGCGGCACGAGACGCCCGCGGCGGCTCCGGCCCCCGCGCCCGCCGCCCTCGTGCAGGCCGAGGCCCCCGCGGGGCCCGTGCCCGTCATCTCGCCGCTCGTGCGCAAGCTCGCCCGCGACGGCGGACTCGACCTGCGGCAGGTCCGCGGCTCCGGCCCCGAGGGCCTGATCCTGCGGGCCGACGTGGAGACGGCGCTCGCCGTCCGCGAGCAGGCCGCGACGGTCTCCACCCCGGCCCCGGCCCCGGCGCCGTCCGCCGTGGCCGCCTCCGCCGCCGTGGGCGAGCGCGTGCCGCTGCGGGGCGTGCGCGGTGCCGTCGCCGACAAGCTGTCGCGCAGCCGCACCGAGATCCCCGACGCGACCTGCTGGGTCGACGCCGACGCGACCGAACTCATGGCCGCGCGGGCGGCGATGAACGCGGCGGGCGGCCCGAAGATCTCCGTGCTCGCGCTGTTTGCCCGGATATGCACCCACGCCCTGGCCCGCTTCCCCGAGCTCAACTCCACCGTCGACACGGCCGCGCGGGAGATCGTCCGGCTGCCCGGCGTGCACCTCGGTTTCGCGGCCCAGACCCCGCGCGGTCTGGTCGTGCCCGTGGTCCGGGACGCCGGCGGGCGCACCGCCGAGTCGCTGACCGCCGAGTTCGCCCGGCTCACCGAGTCCGCGCGGCAGGGCACGCTGACCCCGGCGGACCTGACCGGCGGCACGTTCACCCTGAACAATTACGGGGTGTTCGGGGTCGACGGCTCCACGCCGATCATCAACCACCCCGAGGCGGCCATGCTCGGTGTCGGCCGGATCGTGCCCAAGCCCTGGGTGCACGGCGGTGAGCTGGCGGTGCGTCAGGTGGTGCAGCTCTCGCTCACCTTCGACCACCGGGTGTGCGACGGCGGGACGGCCGGTGGCTTCCTCCGCTACGTCGCCGACTGCGTCGAGAACCCGGCGGTGCTGCTCCGCACGCTCTGACCGGTTCACGACGTACGACTCCGCCGGGAAGGACACCGGCCGGGGCACGGGGCCCCGGCGGTACCCGGCGGCCCTGTCCGGGACCCAACCCCACGCCGGGTCCCGGACGCGTTCCCGGTGCGCCGGGCTGTGCCGGGCCGGTCACCCCATCGGCCCGGGCGCGGACCATACTGCTGGGATGACGACCGCGTACGACGCCATCGTGCTCGCCGGGGGCGCCGCCAGGCGCCTCGGCGGGGCGGACAAGCCCGGGGTACGGGTCGGGGGACGCCCCCTGCTCGACCGGGTCCTCGCGGCCTGCCGCGACGCCGGCCGCATCGTGGTCGTCGCCGAGCCCCGCGCGACCGCCCACCCCGTCGAGTGGGCACGCGAGGAACCGCCCGGCGGCGGCCCTGTCGCCGCCCTCGACGCGGGCCTGCGCCGCCTGACCGAGGCGGCGGCCACAGACCCCGACGTGGCGGCCACAGACGCCACCGAGGCGGCAGGAGGCCCCGATGCGGCGGCCACAGGCCCCGCGGCCTCCGACCTCGCAGCCTCCGGCGACGCGCCCGCCGCCCCGGGGGAAGGCTCCGCGCCCGCGCCCACCGCCCCGGGAGAAGGCTCCGCGCCCGCGCCCGCCGCCCCGGGAGAAGGCTCCGCGCCCGCGCCCTCCGTCCTGGCCGCCCCCTCCGTCCCCTCCGTCCCCGCCGCCCCCTCCGTCCCCGCCCGCCCCGTCGCGCCCTTCGTGCTCGTGCTCTCCGCCGATCTGCCGTTCTTCGAGGTGCGGGCCGCGCGGCGGCTCGTTCGGGCGCTGGAGGCGGCGCCGGGCAGTGAGGGGGCCGTCCTGGTCGACGGCGAAGGGCGGGAGCAGCCGCTGGTGGCGGTGTACCGGGTGGAGGCGCTGCGGCGGGAGCTGGAGCGTGCCGGGGCGGAGCTGGGCGGCCTTCCGTTGCGGAAGGTCGTCGGCGGGCTGCGGGTCGAGCGGGTCGCCGCCGAGGGCTCGGCGTCGTTCGACTGCGACACCTGGGAGGACATCGCCACCGCCCGGGCGCGGATCAGGGAGCATGGGAACGTGCTGGATGAATGGATCACCGCAGTCAAGGACGAACTGGGCATCGACCTGGACGTCGACACGGGCGTGCTGCTCGACCTGGCCCGCGACGCCGCGCACGGCGTCGCACGGCCTGCCGCGCCGCTGACCACCTTCCTGGTCGGGTACGCGGCGGCGAGCGCCGCCGGGGCCGGTGGCGGCCGGGAGGCCGTCGCCGAGGCCGCCCGCAAGGCCGCCGCGCTCGCCCAGCGCTGGGCCGCGGAGCAGGACGAGGCCGGATGACCATGAAGGAGCGGGTGCCCGACGACGGCGTGGACGACGGCGTGGACGATGTCCTCGCCCTCGTCGGCCGCCGCCGAACCGATTCCTCGCCCGACACGTCAGCCGCCGGACCCGCGCCCGCTTCCGCCCCCGTGCCGAAGCCCGAGCGGCATCGGGCCACCGACTGGCCCGAGGCGCGGGCCGTGGCCGCGCGGGCCGGGGCGAGGGCGGCGGCGGCGCGGCCGGCCGGGCGGGTGCCGCTCGGGCAGGCGCTCGGCCGGATCCTGGCCGAGCCGCTGCACGCGCTCACCGACCTGCCCTCCTTCGACACCTCCGCCATGGACGGCTGGGCCGTCGCCGGTCCCGGCCCCTGGCGGACCGACCCCGAGGGCTCCGTCCTCGCCGGGCAGTCCGGCCCCACCGAGCTCGCCGACGGCGACGCCGTACGGATCGCCACCGGCGCACGGGTACCGGCCGGGGCCACCGCCGTCGTACGCAGCGAGCACGCCCGTACCGACCCGGCGGGCCAGCTGCACGCCCTGCGCGTGGTCACGCACGGCCAGGACATCCGCCCGCGCGGCCAGGAGTGCCGCTCCGGCGACCGGTTGCTGCCCGCCGGGAGTGCCGTGAGTCCCGCCGTCCTCGGGCTCGCCGCCGCGGCGGGCTACGACGAGCTGACCGTGCACCCGCGCCCCCGCGTGGAGGTCCTGGTCCTCGGCGACGAGCTCCTCACCGCCGGGCTCCCCCACGAGGGCCTGATCCGCGACGCGCTCGGCCCCATGCTCGACCCCTGGCTGCGGGCGCTCGGCGCCGACGTGCTCGGCACCCGCCGGATCCGCGACGACGCCGAGGAGCTGTACGCGGCCGTCACCGGCTCCGAGGCCGAGCTCGTGGTCACCACCGGCGGCACCGCGGCCGGGCCTGTCGACCACGTCCACCCGGTGCTCGCCAAGGCAGGTGCCGCCCTGCTGGTCGACGGCGTGAAGGTCCGCCCCGGCCACCCCATGCTCCTCGCCGAGCTCCCGGCCGCGGGCGGCGCCCGCCGTCCCGCCCGGCATCTCGTGGGCCTGCCCGGCAACCCGCTCGCTGCCGTCTCCGGACTGCTCACGCTCGCCGAGCCGCTGCTCCGCGCGCTCGCCGGACGCTCCGCCGCGTCCTCGGGCGCATCCCCGGCCCCGGGCCCGTACCGCGTGGAGGTGCGTGAGGAGATCCAAGGGCATCCCTACGACACCCGGCTCGTGCCCGTCGTACGGCGTGGCGACGAGGCCGTGCCGCTGCGCTATCACGGGCCCGCCATGCTCCGGGGTATCGCCGCCGCCGACGGGATGGCCGTGGTCCCTCCCGGGGGTGCCGCCGCCGGGCAGCCGCTGGAGGTCCTCGATCTTCCCTGGCCGGCAGGTGCCGGACTCGACGCGGACGAGGGGGCGTGTTTCACGTGAAACTTCCCAGTGGAGACGCGATGGCGCGACAGGCCGACGAGCGGGTGTCAGGGCCCCGCGTGCGGCTGCCGCGACGGGTGGTCGAGAAGCCGCTCCGGCAGGTGGGCAAACGGCTCCTCATGGCGCTGGGCGTCCTCGTCGTCACCGTCCTCATCGTCTACGTCGACCGTGAGGGGTACCACGACAACGCCAACGAGACGGTCGACTTCCTCGACTGCGTCTACTACGCGACCGTCACCCTCTCCACCACGGGCTACGGCGACATCGTCCCCTACAGCGATTCGGCGCGGCTCGCGAACATCCTGCTGGTCACGCCGCTGCGCGTACTGTTTCTGATCATCCTGGTCGGCACCACCCTCGAGGTCCTCACGGAGCGGACCCGGGAGGAGTTCCGGCTGAACCGCTGGAGGTCCACCTTGCGCGACCACACCGTCATCGTCGGCTTCGGTACCAAGGGTCGCTCGGCGATCCAGACGCTGTGCGCGACCGGGCTGCGCAAGGACCACATCGTCATCGTCGACCCGTCCACCAAGGTGATCGAGGCGGCCAACGCGGATGGTTTCGTCGGCGTCCTCGGCGACGCGACCCGCAGCGAAGTCCTGCTCCGCGCCGAGGTGCAGAAGGCCCGTCAGATCGTGATCGCCACCCAGCGCGACGACACCGCGGTGCTCGTCACCCTCACGGCCCGCCAGCTCAACAAGGGCGCCAAGATCGTCGCCGCGGTCCGTGAGGAGGAGAACGCGCCGCTGCTGCGCCAGTCCGGCGCCGACGCCGTGATCACCAGCGCCAGTGCCGCCGGCCGGCTGCTCGGTCTGTCGGTGCTCAGCCCCAGCGCCGGTACGGTGATGGAGGACCTCATCCAGCAGGGCACCGGCCTCGACCTCGTGGAACGCCCGGTGACCAAGGCCGAGGCCGGGCGCAGCGTGCGGGACACCGACGACCTGGTGGTGAGCGTGCTGCGCGGGCACCGGCTGCTCGGTTACGACGACCCCGCCGCCAGCCCGCTCCAGCTGACCGACCGAGTGATCACCATCGTGCGCGCAGCGGCCGTCACCCCGCTCACCACCCCGGCGGAGGACTGAGCCCGCCCGGGCCAGACCGGACACGACCGCGACTCAGCCCGGCCCGGCGCCCAGCCGGCCCGGGCCCGCTCCCGACCGGACCCGCTCCGGACCAGGCACTCACCCGGTCCGGCGCCCGGCCGGACCGCGGGCGCGGGCGTCTCCGGGAGTAGCCTCGCCGGCATGCATGCGATCACGATTCCGGAACCCGGCGGGCCCGAGGCGTTGGTCTGGGCCGAGGTGCCCGATCCCGTCCCCGCCGAGGGTGAAGTGCTCGTCGAGGTGGTGGCGAGCGCCGTCAACCGTGCCGACCTGCTCCAGCGCCAGGGCTTCTACGACCCGCCGCCGGGCAGCTCGCCGTACCCGGGTCTCGAGTGCGCGGGCCGGATCGTCGCGCTCGGTCCCGGGGTCTCCGGCTGGTCCGTCGGCGACGAGGTGTGCGCGCTGCTCGTCGGTGGCGGCTACGCCGAGAAAGTGACCGTGCCCATGGGCCAGTTGCTGCCGAAGCCGGAGGGCATGGACCTGGTGACGGCCGCCGCGCTGCCCGAGGTGGCCTGCACGGTGTGGTCGAACGTCTTCATGCTCGCCCATCTGCGGCCCGGCGAGACGCTCCTCGTGCACGGTGGGGCGAGTGGCATCGGCACCATGGCGATCCAGCTGGCCAAGGCGGTCGGCGCGCGGGTGGCGGTCACCGCCGGCAGCGCCGAGAAGCTGGCCCGCTGCGCCGAGTTGGGCGCGGACATCCTCATCGACTACCGCGAACAGGACTTCGTCGAGGAGCTCCGCAAGGCGACCGACGGGGAAGGCGCGGACGTCATCCTCGACATCGTCGGCGCCAAGTACCTGGAACGGAACGTCAAGGCGCTCGCCGTCAGCGGCCGGCTGGTCGTCATCGGCCTCCAGGGCGGCGTCAAGGGCGAGCTCAACCTGTCCGCGCTGATGGCCAAGCGTGCCGCCGTCCTCGCGACGACGCTGCGTTCGCGTCCGCCGGCCGAGAAGGCGGCGGTGGTCGCCGCCGTCCGCGAGCACGTGTGGCCGCTGATCGCCGCGGGCACCGTCACCCCGGTCGTGGACCGCACCCTGCCGATGGCGGACGCCGCCGAGGCCCACCGGGCCGTCGAGGCGAGCAGCCACGTCGGCAAGGTGCTCCTGCTGGCGCCGTAGACGGCCCCGGATACGGCTCCGTTCCGGACGTACGAGGGGCCCGGCACACCGCCTTCACGGTGTGCCGGGCCCCGAGCGTCTCGCGGAACCTCGGAGCTGTCTACAGATACGGCCCCGAGCCGACCGCGCGGCCGCGCTGCGGCCCGTGGTCGTCGTCATCGTCGTGCGACGAGCCGGGCGGCAGTGCGCGGCGCATCTGCTCCAACTGGGCCCTGGCGGCCATTTGCTGGGCGAACAGCGCCGTCTGGATGCCGTGGAAGAGGCCCTCGAGCCAGCCCACCAACTGGGCCTGCGCGATGCGCAGTTCCGCCTCCGAGGGAATGGCCTCGTCGGTGAACGGCAGGGACAGCCGCTCCAGTTCCTCCACCAGCTCCGGGGCCAGCCCGTCCTCCAGCTCCTTCACCGAGCTGGCGTGGATCTCCTTGAGCCGAACACGGCTGGCCTCGTCGAGAGGTGCCGCCCTGACCTCCTCAAGCAGCTGCTTGATCATGCTGCCGATGCGCATGACCTTCGCAGGCTGTTCGACCATTTCCGTCACCGGGACCTCGCGGGATTCGTCGTCACCCGTGCCGCCGAGCGCCATCCCGTCCTGGCCCACGATGAGGACCTGGGGGCTCTCCGGCGACCTTTCATTCCTCGGCATCTCCATGCCGCCATTCTCTCGCACGAACGCCTCATCACACGGTGTGCCCCTGGAGGAGGGTGATCCACCCTCCTCCAGGGGCACGACCCGGCAACGGACTCGACGGGCCCGCGTACGCTCAGTGCGCGGCGCGGCGGGCCAGCGCCCCGCGGGAGCGGGTCACCAGGGCCGCCAACAGGGCGGCTCCGAGCGGTACGGCGACCAGCAGGGCGGCGAGCGTCTCCCACGGGACGACGACCGGCACGACCGGCGGCTGGAGGTCGCCCCAGCCCTCGTCCATGGCCCGCTGGTAGAAGTTCATCTGCTCGCGCTCCTCGGTCAGCCTGAGCCCGACGGCGGGCAGGACGCCCGCGGCTGAGCCGAGGACCACGCCCATCGCCGCGACGACTCCGCACTGGAAGCCGCTGAGCGTACGGCGCACCCGGGGCGGGGCGCCGACGGCGGACAGGGTCTTCAGGTCGGCCTCGGCGTCGGCCTGGGCGAGACCGGTCGCGATGCCGGCCGCGCCGATGGTGACCAGGCCGGCGAAGACGGTCAGCGCGAGCAGCACGATGCTGTTCTTGCTGACGTAGCCCTCCTCCAGGGTCAGGTCGACGCTGGAGCCCAGCTTGGCGATCTCACCGTCGAGTTTCTGCCGCTGCTCGCTGCTCGGCAGGTGGTCGGTGGTGAAGTACGCGCCCATGGGCACCGTGGTCAGTCCGGCGGCCTTGGCGGCGGCCGGGCTGAGGATGCTCTGCACGCCGTACGAGAGCGGGGAGCCGGGCACCAGGTAGGCGGGGAAGGACTTGATCTCGCCGGGGAGCGGCTTGTTCTCCTGGGCGGCCTTGTCGTAGGCCTCGTTGTCGGTGATCAGCCGGATGCCGACGGTGCCGTTCTTGTCGATCTGCGGCTTGGAGAAACTGACGAGCTTCCCCTCGGCGAGGGCCTTGGCGGCGCCCGGGTCGGTGATGCCGAGGACCTTCAGGACGCCGGCGTCGGCGACGAGCATGTTGCCCTCGACGTAGACGCCCTCGCCCTGCATCGACCGGCAGCGCCAGTCCTCCTGGTAGAGCTTGCGGCGCTGCTCCTTGGTGAACCGCTCGGAGGGGTCGGACCCGTCCGGCATGGCGGCCCACAGGGGGCACTCGTTCGCCTTGGGGATGACGATCTCGAAGCGGCCGCAGCCCTTGCCGCCGTACGTGTCGCAGCCCTGCCTGCCGACGGAGATCCGGGAGACGTCGGCGCGCACGTCGACGGGGAAGGAGCGCTGGACGGCCTCGCGGACGGCGGGGGCGTCCCGGCCGCCCTCCTCGGTGACGATGGCGGCGACGGCGCCGTGCGGCAGCCTCGGCTGGTACGTGGCCAGGCCCTCGGCGTCGCGGCTCGCGGCGTACGTGGAGACGGCGACGGTGCCCGCGACGGCGGCCAGGACGGCGGCGACGGCGGGCGCCGTACGGCCCCGGTTGCGGACCGCGTCCCGTAGGGCGAGGCGCGGCGAGAGCGGCAGCCAGCGGCCGCTGCGGCCGAACAGGCCGACCAGCGCCGGGGTGAGGGCGACCACGCCGAGCTCGGCGATGGCGGAGCCGCCGGCCACGATGACGAACTGGTCGGTGACGACCGAGCCGTAGAGGGCGATCGCGGTGCCGATGGCGACGGCGACGAGGCCGATGACCGGCAGCACCCGGCTGGAGCGGCGCACGCCGCGGCGGCCGGTGAGCGAGGCGAGGACGGTGGTCCGGGAGGCGGTGATCGCCGGGACGATCGCGGAGAGCAGACCGGTCAGGACGGCGATCGCGGCGATCCCGAGGAGCTCCAGGGGCCGCACGTTGAACCCGCCGAACCGCTGGCCCATGTACTCCTCGAGGAGCGGCCGGAGCGCGAAGGTGAGGACCACCGCGAGGACGGTTCCGACGACGGCCGCGGCGACACCGATGACGAGACCGCCGCTGAGGACGATGGCCCGGATGTGGCTGCGGGCACCGCCGTTGGCGCCGACGAGGCCGAGCTGGCGGCGGGAGCGGCGGGCGCCGACGGCGAACGCGGGACCGGCGAGCAGGGTGATCTCCAGCATCGCGAGGCCTACCACGGTGCCGACCGCGGCGAGCGCGGCGGCGTCGGCGCCCGCGCTGGTCTCGTAGGAACCCCAGCCCTCCTTCTGGAACAGCGGGACCTCGGAGTCGGCGGGCGGGGCGAGGACCACGGCGCGCGAGACGACGACGACACCCTTGGTGTTGATCTGCTGCACGCTGTTCCACGTGAAACCACCGGACTTCTTCACCAGGTACACGGTGTCGACGTCGGGCTTCGGGATGCCGGCCTTCTCGACGGCGTTGCCGTACGGCGCGAGGAACGCGCCCGGCAGGGCGTTGACCTGCTCGACGTTGAGGTCGCTCGGCAGCTCGTACGCGCCGGTGATCCGGTACTCGCGGTCGAAGCCGCGGGCGGTGAGCGTGGAACCGACCGAGAGACCGCTGTTCTTCAGGAAGGCGGTGCTCGCGGCGAGCTCGTCGCTCTTCTCCGGGAAGCGGCCGTCGGTGAGCCGCATGATGCCGCGGGCGACCGGGTCGGCGGCCTTCAGCTCACGGACCTCGGTCTGCAGCAGACCGTGGGTGGTGGTGAGTTTGGCGGTGCCGCGGCTGTCGGTGAGGACCGTGGCACCGGCCGGGACGGTCTTGGTGACGTCCGTCGGCCCGTTCGGCCAGGGCTTGTTGGCGCCGTCGTAGTCCTCGACGGGTGTGCTCTGCTCCCCCTTGGGGTCCTGGAGCAGCGGAACGCCTTCGACATGGCCGTCGGAGAAGCGGGCGTCGGCGGCGCCTATGGACCTCTCCAGCTGCTGCTCCGCGGTGAGTTCGGAGCTGCGGAACGTCAGGTCGAAGGCGCTGACGCCGAGGATCGGCAGGGCGATCATGGCGAGGACCAGGAAGCTGCGGCCCTTGGAGCGCCAGGCGTCACGGCGGGCGATGCGGACCGCGGCCCGCCAGGAGTGGAACCAGGTCGTCACCGCTGCGCCGCCCGGCCGGTCAGGAGCGAGTCGGCCTCGCTGCGTACGGTCTGGTCGACGACGGCGCCGTCCCGCAGGAACACGACGCGGTCGGCCCAGGCGGCGAACCGCGGCTCGTGGGTGACCAGGACGCCAGCGGCGCCCGCGTCGCAGCGGGAGCGCAGCAGGGCGAGCACGGACTCGCCGGTCTCGGAGTCGAGGGCGCCGGTCGGTTCGTCGGCGAGGACCAGCCGGCGGTCGCCGACGAGCGCGCGGGCGATGGCCACGCGCTGCTGCTGGCCGCCGGACATCTCGTCGGGGAAGCGCTCGGCGAGGTGCCCGAGGTCCATCTCGGCGAGCGCGGCGAGGGCTTCGGCACGGGCCTTGCGGGCGGAGACGCCGTCCAGTTCGCGCGGCAGGGCCACGTTCTCGGCCGCGGTGAGCGCCGGGATGAGGTTGTAGTCCTGGAAGACGTAACCGATGCTGCGGCGGCGCAGCGCGGCGAGCTGCTTGGGGCTCGCGGCGGTGATGTCCGTGTCCTCCACGATCACCCGGCCGGAGGTGGGGCTGTCGAGGCCGCCGGCGATGGTGAGCAGGGTCGACTTGCCGGAGCCCGACGGGCCCATGACGGCGACGAGTTCACCGGGATGGACGTCGAGGTCGATGCCGCGCAGGGCGTGCACCTCGGTGGCGCCCGAACCGTGGACACGGGTCAGGTTCTGCAGACGCAGCACGGGCTGCTGCTGTGTGGTGGTCATGGAATCCCCCTCGGGCGTACGCGGGCGAACGGCCGTGTGCGGAACGGCTGCTGACGGCGCCGGACGTACGGTCTGGGTCTGGTCTGGGTCTGGGTCGGTCGGACTCTGGGTCGGTCTGGCTCTGGGCTGGGTCCGGACCGGTCTGGGTCTGGCTTTGGGCTGGGTCTGGACCGGTCTGGGTCCGGGCTGTCCGGTCAGGACGAGCGGGTGGTGCTGCCGGCGCGTGGTGTGACCGGGGGGATGTGCCCCTTCGGCGCCGGAGCCGCCCGGGAGGCGGCGGCCGCCGCCGAGAGGCGGATCAGTCGGGCCTCGCAGTGGTCGAGCCAGCGCGCCTCCGCCTCGGTCTGGAAGATCAGCTGCTCCAGGACGAGCAGCCAGGCGACGTCGTCGCGCTCCTGTGCCCCGGGGTCCGCGACCGCCTTCTCGACGGCGGTGATGGCCTGCGCCTTGAGCCGGGTGTAGTCCTGCATGGCCTTCACCGTGTGGCGGCGCTGCGACTGGATGACGTCGCGGATGTCGACGCCGGACGCACCGACGGCCATGGCGAGCTTGATGGCCAGCTCGTCACGGGCCGGGCTGGTGCGGTCGACGGGGTTCTCGAACCAGCTGAGCAGCTCGGCGCGACCGCTCTCGGTGATCGCGTACAGCGCGTGGCCGGCCTCGTCCTCGCCGTCCTGGACGACCATCCCGTCCCGTTCGAGGCGGTTGAGCGTCGTGTACACCTGGCCCACGTTGAGCGGCCAGGTGGCACCGGTGCGGGACTCGAACTCGGTACGGAGCTGCGAGCCGTAGCGAGGGCCGCGTTCGAGGAGGGCGAGAAGCCCGTGGCGGATCGACATACCGAGTATGTATACCGAGTAAGTCGACGGTCACAAGCGTCCTCCGACGGACCTCGGGGGTCCGTCTCAAGGGGGACCCGGGCGGTCGCGGAGGGCTCAGCGGCGTCGCATCCGCACCCCGAGGAAGCCGATGCCGAGCCCCATCAGAGCGAACCCCACACCCAGCGTCAGCACGGGAACCTGCCGGTCGGAGAGGCTCGTGGTGGCTTCCGTGCCGATCCGCGGCGCCGCCGCCGGCACGCGCTCGTGCGTGGGATCGGCGGCCGGGGCGTCCGTCTCGGGTACGACGCCGCCGGCCTCGTCGGGCTCCGCCTCCGACTCCCCTTCTGTTGCCGTTTTGGTACGAGCGGGGTCGGCGGGATCCGTCGAGGTCGCCGTCGGCGACTCGGAGGGATCAGACGACTCGGACGTCTCGGATGAATCGGATGACGCGGGTGACCCGGACGGGGCGGCGGGCCGTCCGGGACGCTCCCGCCCCTCGCCCGCCGGACGCCCCGCGAAGGAGGCCGGGTCGCTGGGCGCCGCCGGCTCGGAGGGCTCGGGCGGCGCTGCGGAGCCGGAGGGCACGGCGGAGCCGCTCGGCGCGGGGGCGGGGGAGACGGTCGCGGAGGGCCGTGGGTCACCGCTCGCCGTGGGTCGCGGGCGCGGGGCGCCGGTGGCGGCGGACGGCGCGGGCGCCGCGGGCACCGGAGGCGCGGCAGACGTCGCGTGCTTCGAGGGTGCCGAGGAGGTGGGAGCGGAGGCGCTGCGCGTGGCGACGGGCGGCGCCTCCGCCGCGTACGCGACCGGTCCGGGGAGTCCCGCGGCCGTCACGGCGCAGGTCAGGCCCGTCACCAGCCGGCAGGCGAGGCCGGGCGCGAGCGCCCGTGCCCGAGGACGTGGTTCTGGAGTCACCGGGTGACCCCCTCCCGTACCGAGCCGCCGAGTCGTTGGACTCAGCGTCACATGACGGGAGGGAACCGGCACTCCGGACGGGTCCGCCCGTGGGCGCCCGTCCGGGACGGCGGCCGCGGACTACTGCTGCGGCGGGTTGCCCGTGGACACCTGGAAGGTGAACTCGGCGTCCTCCTTGGTGATGTCCTGGCCCGCGGGCGGGTACTGGGTGATCACCGTGCCCTGGCCGTACGTCGCCTCGTCGACCGACGTCTCCGCCTTGATCTTCCAGCCGGCGGCCTGGAGGCAGTCCTTCACGGACTTGATGTTCTTGTACGTGAGGTCCGGGACCTCGAACTTGGCCGGGTCGCTGGAGGACTCGCGCGGCTCGGAGCACTTCTTCGGGTCGATGGTCTTCGAGTAGTCCGGACCCTTGTGATCAGGGGCGTTGCTCGCGCTCTGGCTCGGGTCGGTCCCGCCGCCCGCGTTCTGGTCCGACTCGCGGTTCATCAGCGAGATGCCCGTGATCACGCCGGCGACCAGGAGGAGGGCGATGACACCGATGGCGATCTTGTTCCGGTTCCCGCCGGCGCCACCGGCGGAGGCGGCGCCCGCGTGGTGCGACTGCACGGTGTACGGCCCGGGCACGGGCGCCGGGGCGGGCGCAGGCGTTTGGTAGACGGGCGACGGGGCCGGCGTCGGAGCCTGCTGCGGGTAGCCGTACGAGGACGCGGGGGCCGGGGTCGGCGGCCCGTACGGCCCGGGCTGCGGGGTGTGCGGCACCGGCTGGTACGGCGTCTGCATGCCGTGCGTGCTCGGCGGCGGGGTCTGGCCGACCGGCGGGAAGACGGCCGAGCCGACGCCCGATCCGCTGTTGACCGGGCCGCCCGCGACGATCATCGGAGCGCCGGTCTGGCCGGCGGAGAGCACCCGCAGGCACTCGTCGCGCATCGCGGCGGCGCTCGGGAAACGCTCGTTCGGGTTCTTCTTCAGGGCGCGGGCGACCAGCGCGTCCATCGCCGGCGTCACCGAGCGGTTCACCGAGGAGGGCGCTACCGGCTCCTCCTGGACGTGCGCGTAGGCGATGGCCAGCGGCGAGTCCGCGTCGAACGGCAGACGGCCCGTGAGCAGCTGGAACAGCATGATGCCGACCGAGTACAGGTCGGAGCGGGCGTCGACGCCGCGGCCCAGGGCCTGCTCGGGGGAGAGGTACTGCGGGGTGCCGACGACCATGCCGGTCTGGGTCATCGAGGTGACGCCGGACTGCATGGCGCGGGCGATGCCGAAGTCCATGACCTTGACCACGCCGCGCTTGGTCATCATCACGTTGCCCGGCTTGATGTCCCGGTGGACCAGGCCCATCTCGTGGCTGGTTTCCAGGGCCGCGAGCACGTCGGCGGTGACCTTCAGCGCCTTGTCGGCCGGCATCGCGCCGTACTGCTGCACGTCCGCCGCGAGCACCGAGCCGAGCGGCTGGCCCTCCACGTACTCCATGACGATGTACGGCATGACGGAGCCGTCGAGGTTGTCCTCGCCGGTGTCGAAGACCGAGACGATGTTGGTGTGCGACAGCTTCGCGACGGCCTGCGCCTCGCGGCGGAACCGTTCGCGGAAGGACTGTTCGCGGCCGAGCTCGGTGTGCAGCGTCTTGATGGCGACCTGGCGGTCCAGCGCGCTGTCGTACGCGAGGTAGACGGACGCCATGCCGCCCTCGCCGAGCAGGTCGCGCAGCTGGTACCGGCCGCCCGCTACCGAACCGCCCGCATAGCGGCCCTGTGCGCCGTCCTGGCTCATCTCGTGCTTCCCCCATACGCGCGCGTGGCGGCGCTGATCCGGAATTTCCTGGCCAAGTCTGCCCGAGGGCAGTGACACGTCAAGCCGGGCACGGGTTCGGTGCCCGATCCGTGACCCTCCGCACAGCGGATGTCCCGGAAGCGTGACAGGAACGCCACGGAATTTGCACAGGTGTACGTGCGCGGAGTTCGATGGCCGATCCGTCGCGGACCGTGATGTCGTACGGAGCCTGTAGCGTGACGACCGGACACGGCACGAGAGACGACGGCGAGGACTGATGGCACCCGAATCCGAAGCTGGCGGCGGTGTGCCGGACGCGTCCGCCGAGTCCTGGGGCATCGGCGGTGTCGTCGGCGACGGCCGCTACCGGCTGACGCACCGTCTGGGCCGCGGCGGCATGGCCGAGGTGTTCGCGGCCGAGGACGTGCGCCTCGGGCGCACGGTCGCCGTGAAGCTGCTGCGTCCCGACCTGGCGGAGGACCCGGTCTCCAAGGCCCGGTTCACGCGCGAGGCGCAGTCCGTCGCGGGCCTCAACCACCACGCGATCGTGGCCGTCTACGACTCGGGCGAGGACGTCGTCGGCGGCCGGTCGGTGCCGTACATCGTGATGGAGCTGGTCGAGGGCCGCACCATCCGCGACCTGCTGATCAGCGCCGAGGCGCCGGGGCCCGAGCAGGCCCTCATCATCGTCTCCGGTGTCCTGGAGGCGCTCGCCTACTCGCACCAGCACGGCATCGTGCACCGCGACATCAAGCCGGCGAACGTCATCATCACGCACACCGGCGCGGTCAAGGTCATGGACTTCGGCATCGCGCGCGCCCTGCACGGCGCGCAGTCGACCATGACGCAGACCGGCATGGTCATGGGCACGCCGCAGTACCTCTCCCCCGAACAGGCGCTCGGCAAGGCCGTCGACCACCGTTCGGACCTGTACGCGACGGGCTGTCTCCTCTACGAGCTGCTGGCCCTGAGGCCGCCCTTCACCGGCGAGACACCGTTGTCGGTGGTCTACCAGCACGTCCAGGACGCCCCGGTCCCGCCGTCCGAGGTCGCGCACGGCGCGCCGCCGGAGCTGGACGGCCTCGTGATGCGCTCGCTCGCGAAGGACCCGGACGACCGGTTCCAGAGCGCCGAGGAGATGCGCGGGCTCGTGCAGTACGGCCTGCAGATGCTCCAGGAGCAGGGCGGCCACACCGGCGTGTGGAACACCGGCCCGGTGGAGGTGCACGACGGCCTGCACACGCCGGTCGGCGGCGTCGCCGCGACGACCGCCATGGGTCATCCGATGCACCACGAGACCTCGCAGGGCCCGATCCTGCCGCCGATGAACCCGGACGACGGCGGATACGGCTACGACGGCGGTCACGGGGGCCACGGAGGCTACGTCCAGGACGGCTACGGCCCGCACGGCAACAAGGGCGGCAAGGGCGGACGGGGCAAGGCGCTGCTGTTCGTGGCGCTCGCGCTGATCGCGATCGTCGCGGGTGTCGCGTACGCCATCGACAAGGCCGGCAACAAGGGCGGCGGCGACACGAAGCCGCCGGCGGTCACCAATTCGCCCTCCACGAAGGAGGAGTCGCCGACCCCGTCCGAGGACCCGCCGACGCACAGCCAGTCGCCGGACTCGTCGAGCGGCGGCAACGGCGGGTGGACGCCGCCCACGTACCGGCCGACGTACCGGCCGACGACCCCGCCGCCGACGACCCAGCCGTCGACCGATCCGACGGACACGACGGACGGCGGTACGGGGACGAGCGAGGGCTCGACCGAGGGCGGCACGGAGGGCACGACCGAGGGTTCGAGCGAGGGCACGACCGAGGGCACGTCCAGCGGCACCTCGACCGGCACCTCCTCCGGGTCGGGCACCTCGACGGGCACCTCCACCGGCACGTCCACCGGGACCTCGACGGGCACGACGACGGGCACGACGACCGGAAGCTCCACCGGGACCACCGGCTGACCCACCGGCCGACGGCCGATCCGTCAGCCCGTCAGTCCGTGAACGCGTCGCGCACCGCCTCGTACTCACGGGTCCACCACACGGCCAGGGCCGACACCGCGGGGAACTGCGGGTCGGCCCTGCGGTCGTGCAGCTGGTAGCGCCAGCGCAGGGTCCAGAAGTCGTTGAGCCGCTCCCACCACACCCGGTCGACGGCCGCGGCCAGTTCGGCGCCGTCGGCGCCGGCCGCCCGCCGGTAGGCGCGCGCGTACGCCCGCACCTTGTCGAGGGCCAGCTCGCCCGCAGGCCGTACGAAGAAGATGGCGGCGGCCCGTACGGCCTCCTCGGCCCGCGGGCGGACCCCGAGCCGGTCCCAGTCGACGATCGCGGCCGGTTCCGCGCCCCGGTAGAGCAGGTTGAAGGGGTGGAAGTCGCCGTGCACCCAGCCGGTCGCGGCGGCGGCCGGCGGGCGTCGGTGGGCGTGCGCGGCGAGCAGCACCCGCCGTTCCCGCAGCCGGTGCTCGGCGAGCTCGTCGAAGCCGTCGCGCGGGCGGCGGGAGCGGACCAGCCGGAGCAGCTCGTCGATCAGCCGGAAGGTGTCCTCGGGGCGGGCGCTCTCGTGGCCGGTGTCCGGGCCGCCGCCGGGCTGCGGTGACTCCATGACGCGGGCCAGGCAGGTGTGGACGTGCCCGAGGAGGGTGCCGAGCCGGCGGGAGCCGGCGGTGGTGAGCTGGGCGCCGTCGCGGTGCCGGCCGTCGATCCACGGGTGCAGGGCGTAGCAGTGGCCGCCGATGACGGCGACGGTGCGGCCGGTGGCGTCGGGCAGCGGCGGGGCGACGGGCAGACCGAGGGCGTGCAGCCGCTGGGTGGCCCGGTGCTGCCGGACGATGGTGTCCCGGTCGGCGGTGCGGGCGTCCAGGTGCTGCTTGAGGAAGTAGGCGCCGCGGGTCGTGGCCAGCCGGTAGCCGCGGTTGAGCAGCCCCTGGGCGACGGGTTGGCAGGAGAGCGGCTGGCCCGCGTCCGTGTAGCGGCGCAGCAGGGCGCCGACCGGGGGAACCAGGGGAGGTGCAGATGAGCGCGGCACTCCGCAGATGTTAGATCACGCTACGTGGTGGAGATGTCGCTCCAGCGAGTGCACGTCCAGGGCCTGTTCGGGCTGTTCGGCCTGGTCGGACGAGTAGTCGAGGGTGTGCACGGTGACGAACCGGGGCTCGATGCGCATGTAGACCGGCTCGAAGGGTTCGCCGTCCACCGAGCGGGGTGCCCGGCCGAAGGCCGCCAGCTGTTCCTCGGTCGGCTCGATGATCGCCGCGGTGCCGGTGAACTGGACGGACCACAGGTTCTCGGCGCCGGAGGTGAGGTTGTCCGCGCCGTACGCGACGACGCTGCCGTTGCAGGCCCGGTGGTAGCCGAGACCGCGGTGCATGCGGATCAGGACGCCGCCGTCCGCCACGATGTGGCGGGCCGGGGCGACGAACGGCATCGCCCGCATGCTCGTGGCCAGCCGCCCGTACGACACGCGGTTCAGCAGCTCGATGGCGCGTTGCTCCTCGGTGGACATGGCTTCCACTCTCCGCCACCGGCACCGTGTCGGGAAAGGGGCCCCGGCCCCGGTCCACGGGGACATAGGTCCCGAATGCGGGCCGCCCGGCCCCGCGGACCCGTTCGGGTGAACCGGCCGGGCCGGGCGGCAGCGAGCGCCCGTCAGTGGCGCTCGGCCTGCATCCTCGCCACGTACGCGGCGGCCTGGGAACGCCGCTCCATGCCCAGCTTCGACAGCAGGCTGGAGACATAGTTCTTGATGGTCTTCTCCGCGAGGTGGAGGCGCTCGCCGATGGCCCGGTTGGTCAGGCCCTCGCCGATCAGATCGAGGATCCTGCGCTCCTGCTCGGTGAGATTGGCGAGCCGGTCGTCGCCCTTGGGGCTGTTCCCGTCCCGCAGCCGCTCGAGCACCCGGGCGGTGGCCACCGGGTCGAGCAGCGACTTGCCGGCCGCGACGTCCCGGACGGCGTTCAGGAGCTCGTTGCCGCGGATCGCCTTGAGGACGTAACCCGAGGCTCCGGCCATGATCGCGTCGAAGAGGGCCTCGTCGTCCGCGTACGAGGTGAGCATCAGGCACTTGACGGAGTCGTCCTGCGAGCGGACCTCGCGGCACACCTCGACCCCGCTGCCGTCGGGCAGCCGGACGTCGAGCACGGCCACGTCGGGGCGGGTCGCGGGGATCCTGACCAGGGCGTCCGCTGCCGTGCCGGCCTCGCCGACCACCTCGATGTCGTCCTCCACGGAGAGCAACTCGTGGACGCCGCGCCGCACGACTTCATGGTCGTCCAGCAGAAATACCCGGATTTTTCCTTCTTCGCGCACGCGGTCAGTCTCACATATTGGCTCTTCCCGCGCCCGGGGTGGCCGGGATAACGTGCCGGGTGTTCCGACGAGGGCGTCGGGCCGCTGTCCCATGCGCTGACCAGCGGCGAATACCCGTTTTCTCGATTTACTTGGAAATCCAAGCAAAATCGCAGGTCAAGTGGGGTTTCGCAGGAATGCCGCACTGTGGGTAACGTGCCTATGACGACGCTTGCCGGATCACCTGTCACGCCGACCCCGGCCGCGTCGCACCCACCCCGTGCGAAGGGTACGGAGAAGGCGGAGCCGCACTGGCCTCAGGCGAACCCGGAGGCTGGACCGACGGAGGAGCACGCACGTGACCGTGGAGAGCACTGCCGCGCGCAAGACGACGCGACGCAGCAGCGGCGCCAAGCGCACAACCAGCGCCGCGAGCGCGAAGAAGGCACCGGTGGCGCAGAGCGCCGAGCCCGAGCTCGTTCAGCTGCTGACGCCCGAGGGTGAGCGCGTCCAGCACCCCGAGTACGACATCGACCTGAGCGCCGAGGAGCTGCGCGGTCTGTACCGCGACATGGTCCTCACCCGCCGGTTCGACTCCGAGGCCACCGCGCTGCAGCGGCAGGGCGAGCTGGGCCTGTGGGCCTCGCTGCTCGGCCAGGAGGCCGCCCAGATCGGCTCCGGCCGCGCCCTTCGGGACGACGACTACGTCTTCCCGACCTACCGCGAGCACGGTGTCGCCTGGTGCCGCGGGGTCGACCCCACGAACCTGCTCGGCATGTTCCGCGGTGTGAACAACGGCGGCTGGGACCCCAGCACCAACAACTTCCACCTGTACACGATCGTCCTCGGCTCGCAGACCCTGCACGCCACGGGCTACGCCATGGGCATCGCCAAGGACGGCGCGGACTCGGCCGTGCTCGCCTACTTCGGCGACGGCGCCTCCAGCCAGGGCGACGTCAACGAGTCGTTCGTGTTCTCCGCGGTCTACAACGCCCCGGTCGTGTTCTTCTGCCAGAACAACCAGTGGGCCATCTCGGAGCCCATCGAGAAGCAGACCCGCGTCCCGCTCTACCAGCGCGCCCGCGGCTTCGGCTTCCCCGGCGTCCGCGTCGACGGCAACGACGTCCTGGCCTGTCTCGCCGTGACCCGCTCCGCCCTGGAGCGCGCCCGCCGCGGCGAGGGCCCGACGCTCATCGAGGCGTTCACCTACCGCATGGCCGCGCACACCACCTCCGACGACCCGACCCGCTACCGCCGCGACGCGGAGCGCGAGGCGTGGGAGGCCAAGGACCCGATCCTGCGCCTCAAGGCGTACATGGAGAACGCGGGTCACGCCGACGCGGCGTTCTTCGAGGAGCTGGAGGCCGAGAGCGAGGCGCTCGGCAAGCACGTCCGTGAGGTCGTCCGCGCCATGCCCGTCCCGGATCACATGGCGATGTTCGACCACACGTACGCGGACGGGCACGCGCTCGTCGACGAGGAGCGCGCGCAGTTCGCCGCGTACCAGGCGTCCTTCGAGGGCGGAGAGGGCGAGTAATCATGGCTGTTCAGAAGCTTCCCCTCGCGAAGGCGCTCAACGAGTCGCTGCGCAAGGCCCTGGAGACCGACCCCAAGGTCGTCATCATGGGCCTGGACGTCGGCAAGCTCGGCGGTGTCTTCCGCATCACCGACGGCCTGCAGAAGGACTTCGGCGAGGACCGGGTCGTCGACACCCCGCTCGCCGAGTCCGGCATCGTCGGCACCGCGATCGGCCTCGCGCTGCGCGGCTACCGGCCCGTCGTGGAGATCCAGTTCGACGGCTTCGTCTTCCCGGCGTACGACCAGATCGTCACCCAGCTGGCGAAGATGCGGGCCCGTTCGCTCGGCACGGTGAAGATGCCGGTCGTCATCCGCATCCCCTACGGCGGCGGCATCGGCGCGGTCGAGCACCACTCCGAGTCCCCCGAGTCGCTCTTCGCGCACGTGGCCGGCCTCAAGGTCGTCACCCCGGCGAACTCCTCCGACGCCTACTGGATGCTCCAGCAGGCCATCCAGAGCGACGACCCGGTCATCTTCTTCGAGCCCAAGCGCCGCTACTGGGACAAGGGCGAGGTCGACACCGAGGCCATCCCCGGCGAGCTGCACAAGGCCCGGGTCGCCCGCGAGGGCACGGACCTGACGCTCGTCGCGTACGGCCCGATGGTGAAGACCTGCCTGGAGGCGGCCGCGGCCGCCGCCGAGGAGGGCAAGTCGATCGAGGTCGTGGACCTGCGGTCGATCTCGCCGCTCGACTTCGACACGATCCAGGCCTCGGTGGAGAAGACCCGCCGCCTGGTCGTGGTGCACGAGGCGCCGGTGTTCTTCGGCTCCGGCGCGGAGATCGCCGCCCGGATCACCGAGCGCTGCTTCTACCACCTCGAGGCCCCCGTCCTGCGGGTCGGCGGCTACCACGCGCCGTACCCGCCGGCGCGCCTGGAGGAGGAGTACCTGCCGGGCCTGGACCGCGTGCTCGACGCCGTCGACCGCTCGCTGGCGTACTGAGGAGAGCACCGTGACCATCCGCGAATTCAAGATGCCCGACGTGGGCGAGGGCCTCACCGAGGCCGAGATCCTCAAGTGGTACGTCCAGCCCGGTGACACCGTCACCGACGGGCAGGTCGTGTGCGAGGTCGAGACGGCGAAGGCGGCCGTGGAGCTGCCGATCCCGTTCGACGGCACCGTCCACGAGCTGCTGTTCCCCGAGGGCACGACGGTCGACGTCGGCCAGGTCATCATCTCGGTGAACGTGGGCGGCGGGACGGAGCCCGCGATGCCGGCCCAGCCGGCCGCGGCCGCCGCGCCGGCGCAGGAGCCGGTCGCCGAGCCGGCCGCCGAGCAGGCCCCGGAGGGCCGCCAGCCGGTCCTCGTCGGTTACGGCGTGGCCGCGTCCTCCACGAAGCGCCGGGCCCGCAAGGGCGCGGCGGTGCCGGCCCAGGCCGCCGCCGCGATCCAGGGCGAGCTCAACGGCCACGGTTCCGCGACCGCCGGGCGCCCGCTGGCCAAGCCGCCGGTGCGCAAGCTCGCGAAGGACCTCGGCGTCGACCTGGCGACGGTCGTCCCGACCGGCCCGGACGGCATCATCACCCGCGAGGACGTGCACAAGGCGGCGGCCCCCGCGCCGGCCGTCGAGGCCCCGGCGCCCGTGGCGGCCCCGGTCCCCGCTCCGGTCGCGGCCCCGGCTGCCGCTACGGCCCAGGCGCCCGCTGTCCCGTCGGACGCGCGGGAGACCCGTATCCCGATCAAGGGCGTACGGAAGGCCACGGCGGCGGCGATGGTCGGTTCGGCCTTCACCGCGCCGCACGTCACCGAGTTCATCACCTTCGACATCACGCGCACGATGAAGCTGGTCGAGGAGCTCAAGTCCGACAAGGACATGGCGGGCCTGCGGATCAACCCGCTCCTGCTGATCGCCAAGGCGGTCCTGGTCGCGATGAAGCGCAACCCGGACGTCAACGCGGCCTGGGACGAGGCCGCCCAGGAGATCGTGCTCAAGCACTACGTGAACCTGGGCATCGCCGCGGCCACCCCGCGCGGTCTGATCGTGCCGAACATCAAGGACGCGAACGCCCAGACCCTGCCGGAGCTGTCGAAGTCCCTGAGCGAGCTGGTCTCGACGGCCCGCGAGGGCAAGACCACCCCGGCGGCCATGCAGGGCGGCACCTTCACCATCACCAACGTCGGCGTCTTCGGCGTCGACACCGGTACGCCGATCATCAACCCGGGCGAGTCCGCGATCCTCGCGGTCGGCGCCATCCGGTTCCAGCCCTGGGTCCACAAGGGCAAGGTGAAGCCCCGCCAGGTCACCACCCTGGCACTGTCCTTCGACCACCGCCTGATCGACGGCGAGCTCGGCTCGAAGTTCCTGGCGGACATCGCCGCGATCCTGGAGCAGCCGAAGCGGCTGATCACCTGGGCGTAAGGCGCCGGTCCGACCGCCCCAAGGGAAGGCTTCCGGTCGGAATGACGTGAAACACCCGGCCGGGGACGACACCGTCCCCGGCCGGGTGTTTTGGCGTAAATGCCTGTGGTGTCACACCGAAGGGCATTCCTAGAGTCGTCGCCGACCGAGAACCACTTCGCTCGACCCAAGATCGACACGAAGGGGGAATCATGAAGCTGTCGCTGAAGACGGCTCTCCGGGCCTCGACCATCCTGGGCGGAGCCGCGCTGCTCGCGGTCACCACCGCCACCTCGGCCTCGGCGACCGTCACCGCGTCACACGGAGACGACCGGGCGCAGGCCACGGCGTACTCGATGCGGGCGTACGACGGTGAGTCGGACGGCAACGGCGTGTACGCCGACGCCTACCTGGCCAACGGGGCCCATGTCTCGCAGTGGGACGGCAACGGCGCCCACGGGGACTGGGGGCCGTGGGCCACGTACAGCTCGCAGATCAAGCAGTTCCGCGTCTGTGAGGACCACAAGGGCTGTTCGGACTGGATCTCCTGGCCCAGCTAGCCCGAGTCTGACCGTTTCACGTGAAACACACCCGGTTGGGGACGGCGCCGTCCCCAACCGGGGACCTCGATACGATCAACTCCACGGTCGGGGTGGAGGTGCCGTTCGATGGACGCGACAGTGCCGGCGGATGAAGCCCGCATCGAGGATGCGCGCAACCTCTTGGTCGCGCCCTCGACGCTGCGAGACGACAACCTGATCCGGAACTTCTTCGGGTCCGTCATCACGCCGGAGGACCTCGCTTCCGGTTCGCCCGACCTCGCGCAGAAGACCGTCTACCTGTGTGGCGACCTGTCCGGGATCAGTGACCGTCAACTGGATGCGGCCGACCGGGTGTTCGTGGTCCGCGAGCTGTCGCAGGGCTACCGCGAGGACGCCGGTGGACCGTGGACCGCCGTCGGCCTCGGCCGGGTGCCCGTCCGGGTGCACGGCGTCGGCGTGTACTACCGCCGCTTCTTCGGGCCAGACGCCGATCACTTCGGACGGATCCGTGCGGAGCACGCCTTCCAGTCCCTGACGGAGTCCACCAAACCGGGAGCCGCCCATCGCAGCGGCATCTACCTGACGCCCGTCACACAGCACGGCGACGAACTGCACTTCCGCCTGCTCCGGTGCTCCACGAACCTCTCGGGGCCCACCGAGGGCTTTGGCCCGACCGACACGAGCATCGTCGAGGAGCTGAACCGCGAGGCCGCCGCCGTCTTCAGGAACCAGGCGCCGCTCAACCACGTGCTCGCGCAGATCTACCACAACACCCCCGCCACGGCGGAGCGCAAGCAGTCCAAGGCCAGGATCTCGGCCCACGCCGACAAGACCAAGGACATGCCCGCCAACGGCATCATGGCCTTCTGCACCTTCTACGACCGGCTCGACCGGCTGCAGCCGCTGGCCGAGGACGCCTTCGACCACGGAGTGAAGGGCGTCAGCGCGCTGACCAGGCTCCGGTTCCAGCTCAAGGAGCCCGTCGAGCCCGTCGAGCCGGTCGAGCCGGTCGAGCCGGTCGAAGGAGGCGACGGGGCCGCGTTCCCGTCGCAGTTCACCGTGACCCTCCATCCCGGCTCCGTGTTCTTCATGCCGCTGTCCACCAACCGCCTGTACACGCACGAGATCCGGCCCTCGGCGCTGGACGCCGAGCTGCTCCCGACCCGCCTCGGGTACGTGGTGCGCTGTTCGAGCGCCGAAGCCGTGCACAAGAACGGCGACACGTTCCTCAAGACGGCCGGAGGCGGTCTGGCGAAGCTGGAGCCGCCCACGCAGACCGGCATGGGCGAACTGCGCAGGCTGTACGCCGAGGAGAACAGGACCTCGTCCTTCATCGACTACGGCGATGCGTTCCTCTTCAGCATGAACACGGGAGACTACGTTGCCCCCCGCCTCTAGCATCTCGGACGAGATCGTCTCGCTCGTTCTGCCGCCCGAGGAGAACGTCTTCGCGGAGCTGTCCGCGTCGGTTCACTGGGAGGACGTGGGAAAAGGCCGCCGGGGCGCCGTGATCACCAAGGCCGACGAGACGGGTGGTGTGCCTCTCGTCCGCACGACCACCCGATACGGCAGTCCGGCGCAGCTTTTCCGAGCGCCGCACGAACGGCTGGCGCAACGGATTCAGGAATGCGCGGCGCTTTCGGTCGGGTTCAACAACGCTCTCGTCGAGACCTACACGAACGCTTACCGGACGATGGGCAGCCATTCCGACCAAGCGCTCGATCTTGCCGACGAGTCGTTCATCGCGCTCTTCTCCTGCTATCGGGATTCCGCGGCGAGCCCGTCGAGGAAGCTGGTCTTCGAATCGAAGGAATCCAGTGGGGAGAAGTTCGAGATCCCCCTCGCCCACAACGGTGTCGTCGCGTTCTCCGTCGAGGCGAATCGGCGGCTCAGACACAAGATCGTCTGGGACGCGCCCGCGGGGACGGCGGACAACCCGTGGCTGGGCGTGACGTTCCGGACGTCGAAGACCCTCGTCCGGTATCGCGACGGGCAGGCGTACCTGCCGCAGGGTGCGCGCCTCGTGGTGGCCGACGACGAGCGGAGGCAGGAGTTCTACCGACTCCGACGCCGGGAGAACGAGGAGGCGGACTTCGTCTATCCCCTGCTGACGTGCACCGTCAGCGAGAGCGATCTGATGCCGCCGGTCTGACCCGCCGGGCCGCTCCGGCCCGCCCATGTCGGTCCGGCTCGCCCACGTCCGTCCCCCCGCCGCTCCGACCAGCCCGCGCCGCTCCGGCCCGCCCCAGGCCGACGGCCTCGTCCGCGATGCGGACGGGGCTGCCTCTTGCACCCCTGTTGTATCTATGCTGTGCGCATGCCGTCACCAGCGCCTTTGTCCATCAGACAGCCACCCGCCGCCGACCGCGTCTACATGCACGTCAAGCAGGCGGTTCTCGACCGGCGTTACGAGGGCGGCACGCTGCTCACCGAAGGGGAGCTCGCGCAGGCCGTCGGGGTGTCGCGGACGCCGGTGCGCGAGGCGCTGCTCAAGCTGGAGATGGAAGGGCTGCTGAAGCTCTACCCGAAGAAGGGCGCGCTGGTGCTCGCCGTCTCCGCGCAGGAGATCGCGGACGTCGTCGAGACCCGGCTGCTCGTCGAGGAGTTCGCCGTACGGCGGGCCGTGCCCGCGCCGCCCGCGCTCGTCGCGCGGCTCGAGGAGCTCCTGGAGGAGCAGAAGCGGCGGGCCGCCGCCGGTGACCTGGCCGAGGTGGCCGTCACCGACCGCTGCTTCCACGCCGAGATCGTGAAGCACGCCGGCAACCACATCCTGGCCCGCCTCTATGACCAGCTCCGCGACCGGCAGCTGCGGATGGGCGTCGCCGTCATGCAGTCGCAGCCCGACCGGATCGCCAAGAACATCACCGAGCACGCCGAGATCCTGGAGCGGATCAAGGCCGGGGACGTCGAAGGGGCCGCGCACTGCGTGCGGCAGCACCTCAGCTGGGTCAAGGTCCTGGTGCGGGGTGACGAGCGATGAGCGGACGTGACGGACACGGCTCCGTCGTCAGCCTGCCGGGCGATCCGCCCGGCGGCCGGCGCGCCGCCCTCGTCTGGGGCGTCGGTGTCGCCGTCTACTTCGTCGCCGTCATCTTCCGCACGTCCCTCGGCGTCGCCGGACTCGACGCGGCCGACCGGTTCGGGGTCAACGCCTCCGCGCTCTCCACCTTCTCCATACTCCAGCTGCTCGTGTACGCGGGCATGCAGATACCCGTCGGCCTCATGGTCGACCGCCTCGGCACCAAGAAGGTGCTGACCATCGGCGTCCTGCTGTTCACCCTCGGGCAGCTGGGCTTCGCGCTCTCCCCCTCGTACCCGATGGCACTCGCCTCCCGCGCGCTGCTCGGCTGCGGTGACGCGATGACCTTCATCAGCGTGCTGCGGCTCGGCACCCGCTGGTTCCCGGCCCGCCGCGGGCCACTGGTCGCCCAGCTCGCCGGTCTCGTCGGGATGGCCGGGAACCTCGTCTCCACGATCGTCATCGCCCGGCTGCTGCACGGCGTCGGCTGGACCGCGGCCTTCGCGGGCAGCGCCGCCGCCGGTGTGGTCGTCCTCGTCCTGCTGCTGCTCTTCCTCAAGGACCACCCCGAGGGCCACGAGCCCGAGCCCGTCCCGCACGCGGGCGCCGCCTTCGTCCGCCGGCAGATCGCCGAGTCCTGGCGCGAGCCGGGCACCCGGCTCGGCATGTGGGTGCACTTCACCACCCAGTTCCCCGCCATGGTGTTCCTGCTGCTCTGGGGGCTGCCCTTCCTGGTCGAGGCGCAGGGCCTCACCCGGGAGACCGCCGGAGAACTGCTGACCCTTGTGGTGGCGTCCAACATGCTGGTGGGGCTCGTCTACGGCCAGGTCATCGCCCGGCACCACGCCGCCCGCGCACCGCTGGCGCTCGGCACCATCGCCGTGACGGCCACCCTGTGGGCGGCCATCCTCGTCCATCCCGGCGACCACGCGCCGATGTGGCTGCTCGTCACCCTCTGCACCGTGCTCGGCGCCTGCGGACCGGCCTCGATGATCGGCTTCGACTTCGCCCGCCCCGCCAATCCGCCGGAGCGGCAGGGCACCGCCTCGGGCATCGTCAACATGGGCGGCTTCGTCGCCTCGATGACGACGCTCTTCGCGGTGGGCGTGCTGCTCGACGCGACGGGTGACAACTACCGGATCGCCTTCTCCTCCGTCTTCGTCCTGGAGGCCCTGGGCGTCGTCCAGATCCTCCGCCTCAAGTCGCGCACCGCGCGACGGGAGCGGGAACGGCTGGTCGCCAGCCGCGTGGAGGCCGTGCACGTCCCGGTGTGACGCCTCCGCCCGACCCTCCGCGCCCTGCGCTCCCCGTCCGACGCTCCCCGCCCGACCCTCCGCGCACGGCCCTCCGCGCGCGGCTCTCCCGCCCGGCCCTCCACGCGCGGCTCTCCGCACGTGAAGCCCCGGGTGACGAGCGCGCGGCCCCGGATCAGTTCGGCGTCACCGCGAAGTTCGCCAGGATCGCCTGCGCCAGCTGCTCGTCGCCCTCCGCCTTGACGCGGTCGGCGACGTCGGAGGGACGGACGCGCCCGCAGGCCAGGCGGACGTACGTCTCCCAGTCCGTCGTCAGCGTCACGGCGGGGCCGAGCGACGGGGCGCCGTCGACGGTGCCGTTGCCGTCGGCGTCCACCCGGACCGTACGCAGGAACTCCACCGGGCCGCTCACGTCGAAGACCACGGCCGAGTGCGCGGGCGCCCCGGCGTCCTTGGCGACCACCTTCGGCAGCGCCTCCAGGAGCACGTCACGGGTGACGTACGCGCCGGGGGAGTCCAGGTTGCCCGGCGTGCCGAGCGTGGCGCGCAGGTCCTGCTCGTGCACCCAGCAGTCGAAGGCGCGCATCCGGTAGGCCAGTTCCAGGGTCTGCTCGGCGCCGAGGGGAGCGCGGATCAGGGCGTCGGGCTGCCGGTTCTCGTTGCGGAGCTGGCGGGCCCTGCGGATCAGGACGTACTCCAGCTCCGAGGTCATCTCCGGCGCGGTGTGGTGCCGCCGCACATCGACCTGCATCTCCATGTAGCGGGCGAAGTCGGTGCGCACGTGGTAGAGGTCGCGGGGCAGGGTGTGGATGGGTCGCGGGTCGCCGAGCATCTCGGTCTCCATGCCGATGACATGGGAGACGATGTCGCGGATGGACCAGCCCGGGCACGGCGTGGCGCGGTTCCACTCGCCCTCGACGAGCGGCTGCACCAGCTCGGCTATCGCTTCGATGGAGTGGGTCCAGGCGTCGGCGTAGTTCTGGAGGCTGGGATGGACGGTCACGGGACCCCTCGGCGGTTCTTCGTGCTCGGGCTGCTGGCGTAGCGGGCGGGCTGAAACATGACTGCGTGGAGGCTCGGACGCTAAGTTACGCTGCCCGAAGGCACCCCGGCAGTGCTTTCGTGTGACGATCGTAGGCCGGTGTTGACGGCTCGAATGCCAGGACGGTGGTAGTGTGCGCGCCTCACTGATCCAGATCGCGGTAGACCCGGACGAACCGGTCGAGGACCGGCGGGCGCGTGTGGCCCGGCTCGTGCGGGAGGAGCGGGGCGCCGCCGATCTCGTCGTCCTCCCGGAGCTCTGGCCGATGGGCGCCTTCGCCTACGAGGCGTTCGCCGCCGAGGCCGAGCCGGTGAAGGGCCCCACCCACGAGGCGATGTCCGCGGCGGCTCGGGACGCCGGGGTGTGGCTGCACGCCGGTTCGATCGTGGAGGCGGCCGCCGGCGCCCTGTACAACACCTCGCTCGTCTTCTCCCCCGACGGCGAGCTCGCCGCGAGCTACCGCAAGATCCACCGCTTCGGCTTCGACAAGGGCGAGGCCGTGCTGATGGCGGCCGGCGAGGACCTGGTGACCGTCGACCTGCCGCGGCTCACCGTCGGCGTCGCCACCTGCTACGACCTGCGCTTCCCCGAGCTGTTCCGCGGCCTCGTCGACGCCGGCGCCGAGGCCTTCGTGGTCCCGGCGGGCTGGCCGGCCCGGCGCCTCGCGCACTGGACGCTGCTCGCGCGGGCGCGCGCCGTGGAGAACCAGGCGTACGTGCTGGCCTGCGGGACCGGCGGCACGCACGCGGGCGTGGAGCAGGCCGGGCACTCGCTGGTCGTCGACCCCTGGGGCGAGGTCCTGGCCGAGGCGGGCCCCGGCGAGGAGATCCTGCGGGTCGACCTCGACCCGGCGAAGGTCACGGCGACCCGGGAGCAGTTCCCGGCGCTGAAGGACCGGGTCCTGGGCCGCCCCTGAAAGAGACCGGAAGGCCCCTGGGCCTGTCCCGGGCCGGGGCCGGACCGTCCCTAGGAGTTGGCCTCGGCCCAGAGCTCGGTGGCCCGGCGGACGCCCGCCTTCACGGCGCCGAACCGGGTGAGGGCCGAGCGGTCGACGCCCGCGAAGATCAGCGCCAGGGAGAGGTCGCCGCCCTCCGCCCGCCCGGCGGCGTGGACGGTCAGTCTCCGGCCCTTGCCCCGGCCCGACTCGCGGACGGTGACCGTCACGCCCGGGTCCTCGTCATCGCCGCTGCGGGAGAGGACGTAGCCGTGCTTGTCGAGGGCCGAGAGCCGGTAGTGGTCGCCCGCGTGACGCAGCATCAGGGCGCGCTGGTGCAGCGTCGCGCCCAGCCGGTTGCGGGTCATGTACACGATCCGGTCGCCGACCCGCAGCGTGGACCGGTTCAGGGTCGGCAGCGTGAGGTTCTCGGCGTGCATCCCGCGCGACTCGAAGCTGGCCGGGGGGAGCAGTCCGCCGCGCAGCTCCGACACCACGATCTCGGGGAGCGTGCGGGGCAGCGGGCAGACCAGCGTGATCTCGCCGAACTCCGGCGAGACGCCCCGCCACCCGTTCAGCCGCTCCGGCCGCTTCCCCTCCTGCCAGCGGTGCAGGGTGAACGGCGTGACGGTCGTGTGCACGGATACGGCTCCTTCGGACGGCGCGCGGACGAGGGCGGCGCGCGGATGGTGACGGCGGTCGGATGGTGACGGCGGTCGGACGGTGACGGCGGTCGGACGGTGATGGCGGTCGGATGGTGACGGCGCTCGGACGGTGATGGCGGTCGGATGGTGACGGCGCGCGGACGAGGGCGGCGCTCGGACGGTGACGGCGTTCGGACGGTGACGCGTTCAGACCGTGATGGCGTTCAGGGCGGCGGGCCGTGCCCTGGCCTCCGGGGCGGCCGCCGGCGCGTACTCGGCCCACGCCGCCGCCAGTCTCCGTACCGCCGCCACGAGGGTGTCGTGCGGCAGGAGGAAGTGCAGCCGCAGCATGCGGGCGCTGCCGCCGAGGGCGTCCATGGTCGAGCCGGGCAGGACGGCGACCCCGTGGCGCAGCGCGAGCTGCGCGAACGAGACGCCGTCGCCGTACGGGAGCCGTACCCACAGCGTCTGGCCGCCCGCCGCGGGCGGGCAGTCCCAGGAGGGCAGTAGCCGGGCCAGCTCGGACCGCAACAGGTCGTGTCCGGCCCGCAGTTCCGCCACGCGCGAGCGGACGATCGCGTCGAAGTCGTCGAGCAGCCGGGCGGCCACGAGCTGCGCCGGGACGTCACTGCCGAGGTCGTGCAGCGCCTTCAGCCGTGCGAGCCGCGCGATCAGCGGCGCCGGGCCGCGCACCCAGCCGATCCGCAGCCCGCCCCAGACCGACTTGCTGAGCGAGCCGAGGCCGACGACCTCCGTGCCGTACGAGGAGAGGGGCGGCGGCCCGGCGTCGGCCCCGTCGAAGCGCAGTTCGCCCAGCACCTCGTCGTCGACCAGGGGCACGCCGTACGCCTCCGCCGCCTCGACCAGGCGCCGCCCGAGCAGTGGCGGCAGGACCGTGCCGGTCGGGTTCTGGAAGCGGGGGATGACGTACGCCAGCGCCGGGCGGTGACGTTCCATCACCCGGATCGCCGCGTCCGCGTCGAGCCCGTCGCGGCCCACCGCCACCGGATGGACCACGGCCGCCGCCTCCCGGAACAGCTCGAGCGCCCCCGGATAGGTCGGCGCCTCCACCAGGACCCCGTCACCCGGCGCCACGAGGAGCCGGGTGAGCAGGCCGATCGCCTGCTGGGCGCCGGTGGTGACCAGGATCTGGGCCGGATCCGTCGGCAGGCCGCGGTGCGCGTAGCGGCGGGCGACCGCGGCCCGCAGCGCGGGCAGGCCGGCCGGGTGGTAGCCGAGGTCGTCCGTCGGCAGCACGAGACGCGCGTACGCCTCCGCGAGCGCGGCCGGCGGCGACGGCGGTGCCGCACAGCTCAACAGCAGGACGTCGTCGCCGGGTTCGAGCAGGTGCAGGAACATCGGGTTGGACGTCTCCGTCACTCGCGGCTCACCCGGCGGCGTGAGCGCGGCCGGCGCGACCCGCGTGCCGCTGCCCTGCCGGCGCACCAGGCGCCCCTCCTGCCGCAGCGTCTCGTACGCGGCGACCACCGTCGTCCGGCCCACCGAGAGCGCGCCCGCGAGCCGCCGGTCCGGGGGCAGCGCGGCGCCCGGCGGCAGCAGACCCTCGTCGATCAACTGCCGTACGCGGGCGGCGAGAAGGAGGTACATCGGCCCGCGCCCGGCCGACCAGCGGCCGAGCCAGGCCACCAGTTCGCCCAGGGACGGTGTCATTGGATCCATCGGCGGACCAATCTGCCGGGATTGGCTCTGTGGGCGCAAGCCCGCCGTCCACAGACTGGACGCCATGAGCGCCGACCTCCCCGACACGTCACGCCCCGAGACCCTCGCCGTCCACTCCCCGCAGCCGGAGATCCGCGGCAGCCGACCCCTCGGCGTGCCCCTCCACCAGGGGCACGTCTTCGCCTTCGAGAGCGCCGACGCCCTCGCCGAGGCCTTCGAGTCGCCCGACGCCTTCCTCTACAGCCGCATGGGCAACCCGACCGTCCGCGCCCTGGAGACCGCCGTCGCCCGCCTGGAGGGCGGCGCCGACGCGCACTCGTACGCCTCCGGCATGGGCGCCATCAACGGCGTCCTGCTCGCGCTGCTGTCCACCGGCGGACACGTCGTCGCCCAGCGCTGCCTGTACGGCGGCACGTACGCCGTCCTCACCGACCTGGCCGAGCGCTGGGGCGTCGAGGTCACGTACGTCTCGGGGACGGACGCCGAGGAGGTGCGCGCCGCGCTGCGGCCGGAGACCCGGCTGCTGTACCTGGAGACGATCGCCAACCCCACCACCCGGGTGTCCGACCTGCCGGCGCTGATCGCCGTCGCGCGGGAGGCGGGCGTGCCGAGCTGCGTCGACAACACCTTCGCCTCGCCGCTGCTGTGCCGGCCGATCGCGTACGGCGCGGACATCGTCGTCCACTCCGCGACCAAGTACCTCGCCGGCCACGCCGACGTCCTCGGCGGGATCGCCGTCTTCAAGGACGTCGGGACGCACCGCCGGATCCGCCGGCACGCGGTCGAACAGGGCGCCGTCACCGACCCGTTCGCCGCGTGGCTGACGCTGCGCGGACTGCAGACCCTGCCGCTGCGCGTCGAGCGGCAGTGCGCGAACGCCGCCGAGCTGGCCGGGCGGCTCGCCGCCCACCCGGCCGTCGCCGCCGTCCGCCACCCGGCGCTCGCCGGGCACCCGGACCACGAGGTGGCCGTCCGGCTGCTGCCTCGGGGCGGCGGCGGAGTGATCTCGCTGGACCTCGCGGGCGGCCGGGAGGCGGGGCGGGCGTTCGTCGAGGCGGTGCGGGTGGCCTCGCTGAGCGTCTCGCTCGGCGACGTGAAGACCCTGGTCATGCACCCGGCCTCGACCTCCCACCGCCAGCTGGACGAGGCGGCGCTCGCGGCGGCGGGCATCGGCCCGGGCACGGTCCGGATCTCCGTCGGCATCGAGCACGTCGAGGACCTGTGGACGGACCTGGCCCAGGCGCTGGAGAAGGCCGCCGCGGCCGGGACCGTCTGAGCCCGGGCTCCCGGGCCGGGGCCTGTGCCGGCCGGGCGGGGTCAGTCCTCCCGTTCCCGCTCGGCCATCCGGATCACGCACACCGCGACCGCGACGAGCAGCGCGGAGTCGGCGTCCTCCCGGACCACGTTCACGGCATAGGTGTCGCGGACGTGGAACCACTGGCGCGAGATGTGGGCGAGGAGTTCGCCGTCGTACTCGACGGTGAACTCCCGGTCCAGCACCCGCCCGCTGACGTCGAGTTCGGTGCCCTCGACGAGGGTGACGCGGTAGTGGTTGCGCAGCAGCGAGAGCCGCTTGCGGCGCACGGTCGCGAGGGTCCGCTCCTCCCGCTCGATGGTCATGGTGTCCCGCAGGCTGAACATCTTCTGCCGCAGCGTGATCAGCACCCGCCCGTCGGGATCCTTCAACTCCAGGGTGTCGCGCAGCCGCAGCGCCTTCCCGTCGACGAGGAAGGCGTGCCGGCCCAGCTCGTCCTCGATCCAGTAGTCGTCGCCGATGGCGAAGATCTTGTCCCGTACCAGGTATTTCATGACGGAATGCCTTCCCCGTCACGGGAAGAAGTAGCGGGTGAACGGGTCGGGACTGACGCCGAGCTCGGTGCCGAAGGGCGTGTCGAGCTGGTGGATCAGGAGCACCGTGAACGCGATGAAGCCGGACAGGCCCATCACCAGGATGACGTGGGTGCTGCTGCGGTTGAGCCCGAAGAGGAACATGAAGGCGACGGTGAGCACGCCGCCGATGACGAGTCCCGCCCACAGCACGACGGAGAGGCGTTCGCCGGCCGCCGTCTCACGGCCGCGGCGGGCGTCGTCCACGTAGCCGATCTGGGCCAGCACCTCCTGGGCGGCGATCTGCTGGGACGTGGTCCCCTTCCCGCGCAGCTCGCCCGCGGCGCGCAGCCGGTCGAGCAGCGTCCAGCCCTCGCTGCCGAGGGGCGCGCGCTCGGCCATCCTCGCCCACTCGACGTCCACGACGTGGCCGGCGTACGTACGGGCCGCCTCGCGCAGCGGCCGGCGCTGCTCGGCGGGGAGGGCGTCGGCCAGGAGGTACGTCTGGTGCAGGGCGCTGGCCTCGGCCTGGACGCGGTCGTCGGCGGCGGCGCGGTTGTCCCAGACGGAGACCAGGCAGAGGCCGAGCACGAGCGCGTAGAAGACCGACACCATCATCGAGATGTACTCGGCGACGTCCTCGCGTGGCTCCTCGCCCTCCCGCATCGGGAAGAGCCTGGTCTTGACGTACACGGCGACCGCGGCGACGAGGGCGACGGCGAAGATGACGGCGAGGGTTTCCAGCAGGGCCATGGGGTCCGAGGTCTCTCCGGGCGCTCAGTGGTGGCGGCTGCCGAGCAGGGCGGCGGCGACGGCGGCGGGGATGAGGATCAGCAGCAGCGTCAGGACGACGCCGAGCCGCGGGAGTTCGCGGGACCGGCGCTGCAGGCGCGGCAGCAGCCCCTCGTCCCCGGCGGCGGTGACCCGGTCGGGCGGTACCGGGGGCGGCCGGAGGGCGGGCACTTCGCCGGTGGCCGGTGCCTCGCCGGCGCCGACGGCGGCGGGAGGCCGGGCCCCGGCAGGCGGGACGGCGGGTGGCGCCGGTGGCGGGGGAGGCACGAACGGTGCGGGAGGCGGGGCGGCGCCCGGCGGCAGCGCGCCGGCGCCCACGGCGTCGAGGGCCGCATCGGCGAGGGCGGCCGCCGCGGCCGCCGCCGCTGCTTCCGCAGGTGCTGTGCCCGGCGCGCCTGCCGTGCCCGGTGGTACGGCTCCGGCGGTGCCCGGTGTTCCGGATGCGCCAAGGGCTGCCGCGGCACCCGAAGGACCGGCGGCACCCGTCGCGGGACCGGCGGCCCCCGCACCCGTACCCGCCGCTCCCGCCGCCCCCGCCCCCGCCGCTCCGGCGGACGGCGGGGGCCCGGGCCGGGTCCGTACGGCCGGGGGCGCCGACGCGGGCGGCGCGGCCGCGGGCGGCGCGGACAGCGGTGGCGCCGCCGGCGCCGGTGGCGCCGGCATTCGGAAGGCGGCCGACGCGCGGGCCGTGAGCAGCGGCGGCGGGAGGCGTTCGCCGTGTTCGCCCAGCGTCGTGATCCGGTCGCTGCCCTCGGCAAGGCCCGCGCTGCGGTGGTCGCCCGGCCCGCGCCGCACCGTCGCCGCGCAGGCGGCGGAGACGCCCGGCGCGAGGACCGGCACGGTGCACACGAGCCCGCTCGGCGTGGCGGCGAGGGTCCGGTCGGTGAGCCGGATCGCGTGGACGGGCCGGTCGCCGCGGTTGGTGACCGCGTACCGCACGGTGGCCGTGCCCGGCGGCCCGATCCGTACCCCTTCGGTGAGGGCGAGGGCGCCGGCCACGCCGTCGTACGCGGAGCGGGCCGTGGCCGTCGGGCGCAGGCCGAGCGAGGGGATCTCGCCGGTCGCGCGGGCGGTCGCGGCATGGCGCCCGGGCAGGGCCCGGAACCGCGCCGTGCACACCGTCGCGCGGAGCGCCGCGAGCGGCCGTGCCGGGCAGCGGACCAGCCCGCCGGGCACGTCGGGATCCTTGACCCGTACCCGGTGGAGGTCGGCCTCGCCCCGGTTGACCAGGCGATAGCGCTTCACGACCGTTCCGCCGGCCCGTACGGCCGCCTCCGCGGTCGAGCCGTTGACGCTGACGGTCATCCCGAGCGCGCCGTCGCCGGCGCCGCCCGCGAGGGCGGGCTGCGGGCCCGTCGGGGACGGCAGGAGGAGCAACAGGAGTAACAGCAGCAGTAACAGAGGGGCGTGACGGGGCCGCATGACACCTCCCGGCCGAATAGTCGGATGATCGTTCCGGTCGCGCACTGCTCGCCATGCTTGCCATGCCCTCGGCACCCGCCCGGGGCAGGACACGCGCCCGTCCCGCCACCCGGACCCCTCTTTCACCCGTCCGGCGAACCGTGCGGCACTCTTGAACCATGAACGATGCCGCCCCGGCGCCCACCCCGCGCCCGCGCCCCGTCGCGCCCGTCTCCGAGCCCCCGAGCTGATCGGCAAGGGCGGCTGGCTCAACACCGGAGGCAAGGAACTCACCCTCGCTGACTTGCGAGGTGAGTGCGTTGTTGTTGATTTTTGGACAGGTCACATGACCTTCCTCCGGGAGTTCTCGGAGGTCGCGGTGGTCGAGCGTGCCCATTGAGCGTGTCAATCGCCGACTTGGTGTTCCACGCGGTGGCGGATGTACTCGTCCGGGTGGGACCGGGCCATCGCCACCGCCGCTTCCACCAGGTCGTGCAGCTCCGGGGGGTAGGTCGACTTCCGGAGCGACAGACCCGGCAGGATGCAGCGTCGGACATCCAGGTGCTCGTTGCTCACGAACTCGCGCAGAGCAGCTTCATTCCACTCGGCCACCACGGCCGAGCCGTCATCGGGCTCAGCCTGACCGGCAAATCCGGGGCTCTTGGCCCGTACGAGGGGCATCCGTAGGGGTAGGGCTGACCAGTACCAGGCCCGCGCGGCGCCCGCTCGCTCAAGGTCCGTGCCGGTCCGCAGGTACCCGAGCAGCGCGGATTGGACGCGGCTGTGTCCGAAAGCGTTCAGAGCCGGCTCGATGAAACCACGGTTGAAACTCGGGTTGGGATCGTGGACGGCCGCCTTGACGAGTGCGTCGAACGCTGCCTCGGACAGGTCCATGCCTTGGCGGCAAGCCTCACGCAGCGCCGCCCGAGCGCGGTGCTCCCAGGTCAGGGGTCCACCCGGCTGAGGCTCGGGAGTGACGGCGAGCCCGAGGATCCGGACGACCTCCTCCAGACACGTGGCGAATGGCTCCCACTTGTCCTCGGTGCGGTCAGGCAGCGCCATGAAGCTCTGTTCCGTCCGCGCCGTCTCACTGGCAGTCGCCTCGTTCCCGTCTGCAGTCATTCGTCGCTCCCCCCGCCCTATGCGTGTGATCCGACGTTCATACCAGGATGGCAAGCTTGAAGAATGAACGATGCTGCCCCGGCGCCCACCCCCGCGCCCGCGCCCCGCCGTGCCCGTGTCCGTGCTCCCGAGCTGATCGGCAAGGGCGGATGGATCAACACCGGCGGGAAGGATCTGAAGCTCGCCGACTTCCGAGGTCGCACATTGATCTTGGATTTTTGGACCTTCTGCTGCATCAACTGCCTGCACGTCCTCGACGAGCTGCGCGAGCTGGAGGAGAAGCACCGGGACACGCTCGTGATCGTCGGCGTGCACTCGCCGAAGTTCGTGCACGAGGCGGAGCACCAGGCCGTCGTCGACGCCGTCGAGCGCTACGAGGTGCACCACCCGGTCCTGGACGACCCCGAGCTCGCGACCTGGAAGCAGTACGCCGTGCGGGCCTGGCCCACGCTCGTCGTCATCGACCCCGAGGGCTATGTCGTCGCGCAGCACGCCGGCGAGGGGCACGCCAACGCGATCCGCACCCTCGTCGAGGAGCTGGAGGCGGAGCACGAGGCGAAGGGGACGCTGCGCCGCGGCGACGGGCCGTACGTGCCGCCGGAGCCGGTCGCCACCGATCTGCGCTTCCCCGGCAAGGCGGTCCTGCTGCCCTCCGGGAACCTCCTGGTCTCCGACACCACCCGGCACCAGCTGGTCGAGCTGGAGCAGGACGGCGAGACCGTGGTCCGGCGGATCGGGGCCGAGGGCGAGGTGTTCCGCGAGCCGCAGGGCCTGGCCGTCCTCCCGGACGGGAAGGTCGTCGTGGCCGACACCGTGAACCACGCGCTCCGGCTCTTCGACCCGGCCACCGGCGCGGTCGAGCGGATCGCGGGCACCGGCCGCCAGTGGTGGCAGGGCTCCCCCACCTCCGGCCCCGCCCTCGAGGTCGACCTGTCCTCGCCGTGGGACGTCGCCTGGTGGCAGGGCAAGGTGTGGATCGCGATGGCCGGCGTGCACCAGATCTGGACCTACGACCCGGAGACGGGCACCGTCGAGGTCGCGGCCGGCACCACCAACGAGGGTCTGGTGGACGGGCCCGCCGCCGAGGCCTGGTTCGCCCAGCCGTCCGGGCTCGCCGCGACCGCCGACCGGCTGTGGATCGCCGACTCCGAGACCAGCGCCCTCAGGTGGATCGACACCGAGGGGACGGTGCACACCGCAGTCGGCACCGGCCTCTTCGACTTCGGGCACCGTGACGGCGCCGCCGACCAGGCCCTGTTCCAGCACCCGTTGGGCGTCACGGCCCTGCCGGACGGCTCGGTCGCCGTCTCCGACACGTACAACCACGCACTGCGCCGCTTCGACCCGGCGACCGGTGAGGTGACCACCCTCGCCACGGATCTGCGCGAGCCGAGCGACGCGGTCGTGGTCGGCGAGGACGTCGTGGTCGTCGAGTCGGCCCGGCACCGGCTCACCCGGCTGCGCCTCCCGGAGGAGGCCGTACAGGTCGAGTCGGTCGCCCACCGCACGCAGCGCGAGGCCACCGACGTCGCCGCGGGCCGGCTGCGCCTCGACGTGGTCTTCCAGGCCCCGAAGGGCCAGAAGCTGGACCAGCGTTACGGCCCCTCGACCCGTCTCCTGGTCTCCTCGACCCCGCCGGAGCTGCTGCTCTCCGGCGAGGGCAAGGGCACGGACCTCTTCCGGGAGCTCGAGCTGAACCCGGAGCTGACCGAGGGCGTCCTGCACGTCTCGGCGATGGCCGCGTCCTGCGACGACGACCCGGAGAACGAGTACCCGGCCTGCCACGTCCACCAGCAGGACTGGGGCGTCCCGGTGCGGATCACGGAGGGCGGCGCGGCCCGGCTTCCGCTGATCCTCGCGGGGATGGACGCCTGACGGGTGATCCTCGCGGGGATGGACGCCTGACGGACGTGCCCCGGCCGGTGGATCGGCCGGGGCGCTCGCGTCCGAGGGTGCGGCCCGGCCGGCCGGGGCCTCCGGCGAACCGGCCGGCGGGCCGCCTCTTCCGGATCCTGGCCGGGTCCGTGGCCTGTCCGGCACGGCACCTCGCCGCGTTTGCCGTGCCGGGAGGAACGGCCTAGCCCTCCAGGAAGGCCACCAGCGCGTTCGCCAGGTGGTGCGGGTCCTCGGCGCCGCACAGCTCGCGGGCGCTGTGCATCGACAGGCAGGCCACGCCGATGTCGACCGTGGAGATGCCGTGCCGCGCGGCGGTGATCGGGCCGATCGTGGTGCCGCAGGGCATGTCGTTGTTGGAGACGAAGGACTGCCACGGCACGCCGGCCTTCTCGCAGGCGGCGGCGAACACGGCGCGGCCGCTGCCGTCGGTGGCGTAGCGCTGGTTGACGTTCACCTTGAGGATGGGGCCGCCGTTGGGACGGGGGTGGTGCGTCGGGTCGTGGCGCTCGCCGTAGTTCGGGTGCACGGCGTGGCCGACGTCGGAGGAGAGGCAGACCGAGCCGGCGAGGGCGCGGGCCTTGTCCTCGTAGCCGCCGCCCCGCGCGTACACCGAGCGCTCCAGGACGTTTCCGAGCAGGGGGCCGTGGGCGCCGGTGTCGGCTTCGGAGCCGTTCTCCTCGTGGTCGAAGGCGGCGAGGACCGGGATGTACGGCAGGGCCTCGCCCTGTGCAGCGGCGGCGGTGAGCGCGGCGACGCAGGCGTGCACGGAGATCAGGTTGTCCATGCGGGGGCCGGCGAGCAGCTCGCGGTCGCGGCCCAGGTAGGCGGGGGCCTCCAGGGCGTGGACCATGAGGTCCCAGCCGGTCACCTCCTCGGCGTCGACGCCGGCCTCCTCGGCGACGAAGGAGATGAGGTCGCCCTCGTGCACCTGGCCGAGGCCCCAGATCGGCTGCATGTGGCGCTGGCGCTCCAGCTTCATGCCCTCGTTGACCTGGCGGTCCAGGTGGATGGCGAGCTGGGGCACGCGCAGCAGCGGCCGGTCCACGTTGACCAGCTGGTGGGAGCCGTCGCGGAGCGTGAGCCGGCCGGCCAGGCCCAGGTCGCGGTCGAGCCAGCTGTTGAGCAGCGGTCCGCCGTAGATCTCCACGGCGATCTGGCGCCAGCCCTCGCGGCCGAAGTCGGGCTGCGGCTTGACCCGCAGGTTCGGGGAGTCGGTGTGCGCGCCGACGATCCGGAACGGGGTGTGCGGGGCGGCGCCCTCGGGCACGTACCAGGCGATGATCGCGCCGCCGCGGATCACGTACTTGCCGCCTGCCGTCCCCTCCCAGGCGTCGGTCTCCTCGACCTTGCGGAAACCGGCCTTCTCGAGCCGCTCGGCGGCGTTCGCCACCACGTGGTACGGCGACGGCGAGGCCGCCAGGAAGGTCATGAGGTCATCGGTGTGGCCGCGGTCGAAGCGGACAGGTGCGCTACTCATGCCGTTCACCTTACGCAGGTCTCGAAATGCGGACGCGGGCCCGTGGTCCCCCTGTGGACAACCGGCCGGAAAAGCCTGTGGATAAAAACGGAACGGCCCGCTCCCCTCCCCGGGAGCGAGCCGTTCCTTGTGCGGACTCAGGCGCGAACCTGTGCGGTACCTGTGCGGGTACTAGAACGCGGCCTCGTCCAGGTCCATCAGGGAGCCGTCCACGTTCTCGGCGAGAACGCGCTCGGCGGAGACGCCGGGCAGGACGTTGGCGGCGAAGAACTTCGCGGCCGCGATCTTGCCCTGGTAGAAGGCGGTGTCCTTGCCTGCGGCACCGGACGCCAGCTTCTCGGCGGCCACGGCCGCGCCGCGCAGCAGCAGGTAGCCGACGACGACGTCACCGGAGGCCAGCAGCAGGCGGGTGGTGTTGAGGCCGACCTTGTAGATGTTCTTGAGGTCCTCGCCGGTGGCGGTGAGGTCGGTCAGCATCGCGCCGACGATGCCCTCGAGATCCACGGCCGCCTTGGCGAGCGCGTCGCGGGCGCCGGCCAGCTCCTCGCCGCCGGTGCCGACCGCGAGGAACTTCTTGATCTCCTCGGCCAGCGCGTTCAGGGACGCGCCCTGGTCGCGGACGATCTTCCGGAAGAAGAAGTCCTGGCCCTGGATCGCCGTGGTGCCCTCGTAGAGGGTGTCGATCTTGGCGTCGCGGATGTACTGCTCGATCGGGTACTCCTGCAGGAAGCCGGAGCCGCCGAAGGTCTGGAGCGACTGGGCGAGCTGCTCGTAGCCCTTCTCGGAGCCGTAGCCCTTGACGATCGGGAGCAGCAGGTCGTTCAGGCCGTGCAGGGCCTTGGCGTCCTCGCCGGCCGCCTCCTTGATCGCGATCTCGTCCTGGATGGTGGCCGTGTAGAGGACGAGGGAGCGCATGCCCTCGGCGTACGCCTTCTGCGTCATCAGCGAGCGGCGGACGTCCGGGTGGTGCGTGATGGTGACCTTGGGCGCGTTCTTGTCCATGAAGTTCGCCAGGTCGGTGCCCTGGACGCGCTCCTTGGCGTACTCCAGGGCGTTGAGGTAGCCCGTGGAGAGGGTGGAGATCGCCTTCGTGCCGACCATCATGCGGGCGAACTCGATGATGAGGAACATCTGGCGGATGCCGTCGTGCTTGTCGCCGATCAGCCAGCCCTTGGCGGGGTGCTTGTCGCCGAAGGTCATCTCGCACGTGTTGGAGGCCTTGAGGCCCATCTTGTGCTCGACGTTGGTGGCGTAGACGCCGTTGCGGGCGCCGAGCTCGCCGGTCTCCCAGTCGAACTCGTACTTCGGGACGAGGAAGAGCGACAGGCCCTTGGTGCCGGGGCCGGCGCCCTCGGGGCGGGCGAGGACGTAGTGGAGGATGTTCTCCTCCATGTCGTGCTCACCGGACGTGATGAAGCGCTTCACGCCCTCGATGTGCCAGGAGCCGTCCTCCTGCTGGATCGCCTTGGTGCGGCCGGCGCCGACGTCCGAGCCCGCGTCGGGCTCGGTGAGCACCATGGTGGAGCCCCAGCGCTTCTCGACGGCGATCTGCGCGACCTTCTTCTGCGCCTCGTTGCCCTCGTTGTAGAGGATGCCGGCGAAGGCCGGGCCGGAGGAGTACATCCAGATGGCCGGGTTCGAGCCGAGCAGCAGCTCCGCGTAGGCCCAGATCAGCGAGCGCGGGGAGACGGTGCCGCCGATCTCCTCCGGGATGCCCAGACGCCAGTACTCGGACTCCATGAAGGCGTTGTACGAGTTCTTGAAGGAGGCCGGGACCGGGGCGGTGTTGGTCTCGGGGTCGAAGACCGGCGGGTTGCGGTCGGCGTCGGCGAAGGACTCGGCCAGCTCGTTCTCGGCGAGGCGGCGGATCTCGTCGAGGATGCTCTTCGCGGTCTCGACGTCCATCTCCTCGAACGGACCGGTGCCGTACACCTTGTCGCGGCCGAGCACCTCGAAGAGGTTGAACTCGATGTCGCGGAGATTCGACTTGTAGTGCCCCATGGCGACGGCTCCGTAAAGGCTCGGGGAGGCGGATGTCCTCGTGCGCGTACTCGGAATCGGCGTACTACCGGTGAGTAGCCCACGCTCTCTACGATGATGCTACCCACCGGTAATAAAAGGCAACCCCTATCCGGACATCTGTGACGCGGGCCGCACGCCCCGCCCGGGCCTCGATAGGCTGGCCCGCATGTACGGCTACGAGCAGAATCCGGGTGCCCAGCAGCAGTACGGCCCGCCCCCGCAGCAGGGGATGCCGGGCATGCAGCCGGGCATGCAGGGCGGCTACGCCCAGCAGCCCCCGCTGTACCCGGAGCCGTCACCGCCGTCGCTCGCCGACGCGGTGCGGGCCTTCACCACCGGCACCCTCTCCGCCGAGGACTTCCAGCAGATCTTCGCGACCTCGAAGGTCTACTGCCCGCGCGGCGACAACCCGGGCTTCCTGGCGCTGCACAACACCCAGCAGCCGGTCATCCCGATGTTCACCACGCTCAAGGAGCTGCGCCGGTACGCCGGCAAGGAGTCGAAGTACTTCGTCATCACGGGCGCGGAGGTGATCGACCTGCTCCCGACCGGCTACGGCTTCGTCCTCGACATGGAGGGGGACCACCGGATGGTCTTCGACGCGAAGGCCGTGGAGCAGATGGTCGACTACGCGATGCGACGGATGTACGGCTGAGTCAGGCTTGATGCCGAGGCGCCCGGGAGGAATTCCTCCCGGGCGTTTCGTGTTCCGGGTGGCAGGAAGTTCAGAATTCAACTAAACTGGTCGCACAAGGAGGTCCCGCCATGCCTGCCGTGACTGTCGAGAACCCGCTCACCCTGCCCCGTGTCAGCGCAGCCGCCGACGCCGCCGCCCGCCCCGTCCTCGCCGTGACCACGGCGCCCCAGGGCTTCGAGGGCGAGGGCTTCCCGGTGCGCCGCGCCTTCGCCGGCATCAACTACCAGTACCTCGACCCGTTCATCATGATGGACCAGATGGGCGAGGTGGAGTACGCGCCCGGCGAGCCCAAGGGCACGCCCTGGCACCCGCACCGCGGCTTCGAGACCGTCACCTACATCATCGACGGGATCTTCGACCACCAGGACTCCCAGGGCGGTGGCGGCACCATCACCAACGGCGACACCCAGTGGATGACCGCCGGTTCGGGCCTGCTCCACATCGAGGCCCCGCCGGAGCACCTCGTCGTCAGCGGCGGCCTCTTCCACGGCCTCCAGCTGTGGGTGAACCTGCCCGCCTCCGACAAGATGATGGCCCCGCGCTACCAGGACATCCGCGGCGGCCAGGTCCAGCTGCTGACCTCTCCCGACGGCGGCGCGCTGCTCCGCGTCATCGCCGGCGAGCTCGACGGCCACCAGGGCCCGGGCGTCACCCACACCCCGATCACGATGATCCACGCCACCCTGCGCCCCGGCGCCGAGATCAACCTGCCGTGGCGCGAGGACTTCAACGGCCTCGCGTACGTCCTGGCCGGCCGCGGCACGGTCGGCGCGGAGCGGCGGCCGGTCCACATGGGCCAGACCGCCGTCTTCGGCAAGGGCGGAGCCCTGACGGTCCGCGCCGACGAGAAGCAGGACGGACACACCCCCGACCTGGAGGTCGTGCTCCTCGGCGGCCGGCCGATCCGCGAGCCGATGGCGCACTACGGCCCGTTCGTCATGAACACCCAGGCCGAACTCCGCCAGGCCTTCGAGGACTTCCAGGCCGGCCGGCTCGGCACGATCCCGGCGGTGCACGGGATGGGCGAGTAGCACCGGCGCGCCCTCGCAGAGCGGGAGCGGTACGGGCGGGGGGCGGGCGGGAGCCCGGGCCCCGCCTGGCGTCGCCCCGCCCGGCGCCGCCCCGCCTGGCGTCGGCCCGCCTGGCGTCGCCGCCCCCTCCCCGACCGTCCCTGACGTGGCGTCACCCGTACGGCGTCCAGCGCGCGACGACACGCCGGACGGCGTGGTCCGGTGGAGGCGTGTCCACCGACCGCCCCGCCGCCGACCGTCCCCTGCTGCCCGAAGGTGCCCGCCGTACCGCCGCCTGGTGCGCCGTCGCGCTGCTCGTCGCCGGCGTCGCGGCCGTCTTCATCTGGCTGTGCGTGGTCTTCGAGACCGCCGTCACCCCCGTCCTGCTCGCGCTCCTCGGCACCGCGCTCCTCGGCCCCCTCTACCGGCGCCTGCTCCGGATGAAGGTGCAGAAGTCGCTCGCGGCCGGGCTCACCGTGCTCGCCGTGCTCGTGGTGGTCGGCGGCGCCACCTACATCGTGGTCGCCGCGCTCGTCGACACCGGCGCCCAGATCGTCGAATCGCTGCGGCAGGCCGCCGTCGACATCGCCGAGCACTTCGGGGCCGCCGGCACCTCCCTCGACGACCTCGCCAAGAACGCCCGGCAGCTCCTGGAGAGGTTCGGCGGGACCGCCGCCTCCGGGCTGATCTCCGGGCTCAGCGTCGTCGGCCAGATGCTCGCCACCGCCGTCCTCGCCCTGCTCCTCATCTTCTTCTTCCTGCGCGACTCCGACCGCGCCGCCGAGGTGCTGCGCTCGCTCGCGCCGCGCTCCACCGGCGACATGCTGGAGGCCATGGGGCGGCGCGCCTTCGAGGCCGTCGAGGGCTTCATGCGGGGCACGACCTTCGTCGCCTTCGTCGACGCCGTGCTCATCGGGGTCGGACTGCTCGTCCTCCAGGTGCCGGGCGCGGTGGGGCTCGCCGCGCTGGTGTTCGTCACCGCCTACATCCCCTACCTCGGTGCCTTCCTCTCCGGGGCCGTCGCCGTCCTCGTCGCCCTCGCCGACCGCGGCTTCGTCATCGCGCTGTGGGTGCTCGGCGTGGTCCTCGCCGTCCAGGTCCTCGAAGGCAACGTGCTCCAGCCCGTCGTCCAGTCCCGGACCGTGCAGATGCACCCGGCGGTGGTCATGCTGGCGATCACCGCGGGCGCCTCCGTCGCCGGGGTCCTGGGCATGCTGCTCGCCGTACCGCTGACCGCCGCCTTCTTCGGGGTCATCGGGGAGCTGCGCGGCCGGTACGGGAGCCCCGAAGGCCCGGGCTCCGTCCGCGACCTGTCCGGCGGGCCGGGGCCGGGATGAGGTCCTAGGTGGCCGCCGCCGGGGTGCTGCCCGGCTCGAAGGCCTTCAGCATCTGCTCGAGAGCGGCCTGGTCCGGGCCCACGAACGGGTCCGCGTCCGGCGCCATCGCGATCGTCTCCAGCATCGCGTCCGTCACCCGTACGGCCGGCGGCAGGTGCGTGCACAGCACGATCTCGGGGTTCATCTCCCGCAGCGGCTCGATCGACGCCCGGTACTTCGCCTGGTCGACGACGTGCACCCACGGGCTGTCCACCGTCGCCCACAGCAGCTGCGCGGCCCGCAGCTCGTCCGGCCTGAGGTCGTTCGCGTGCCCGCTCTCGGCGAGTTCGGCGGTGGGCATCGGGCCGCCGAAGCAGTCCGAGCTGAAGCAGATCCGGGTCTTGTCGTCGTAGAAGCCGACGGTGGCCGGGTTGTCGAAGAGCGGCGGCCGGAAGGCGCGCAGCATGCGGTCGCCGACGTCGAGGCTCTGGCCGGGGTTGAGGAAGTAGACCCGGTCCATCGGCAGCGGGCGTTCGGTGGTCATGATCCCGGCGCCGATGAACGTGGTGACGACCCGCGCCCGGGGCGCGGCCACCAGCAGGTCGAAGATGCCGCCCGTGTGGTCCCGGTCGGGATGGGTGAGCCAGATCCAGAGGACGTCGGCCGGGTCGATCACCTCGCCGAGAGCGGCGACGAAGTCGCGGTCGGAAACCGAGAGGCCCGTGTCGACAACGACCGGCTCGCGGGCGGTGAGGACGTACGCGTTGACGGGGATATGGCCGATCCCGGGAACCTCCAGGCTGTCTGCCAGGACCGTGGTGTCACTGCCGACCTTGTGGGTATCCATGACGAACTCCGTGGTCCCCCCGGGTGCCTCCAGCGGCCGTACCTCACCAGTCTGCGCCGGGCGGACGCGGGCCGCCTGTCACGGGCCCGGGGCCTGCCTCGCCCCTCGGTCGCCGTTCCCCGACGCCGGCTCCTCCAGCTCGAACCAGATCGCCTTGCCCTCGCCCCGCGGGTCCACGCCCCACCGGTGCGCCAGCATCTCCATCAGGATCAGCCCGCGTCCGCTGGAGGCCATCTCGCCCGGATGGCGCTTGTGCGGCAGTTCGTCGCTCGCGTCGGCCACCTCGACCCGCAGGCGGCGGGTGTGGTCGCGGCAGACCACCTCGGCGACGAGCAGCGCGTCGCCGTCGGTGTGCACCAGCACGTTGGTGACCATCTCCGAGACCATCAGGACCGCCGAGTCGACCTGCTCGCCGTCGTTCCAGTCGTGCAGCAGCTGGCGCGTCTGCTCGCGTGCGGCGGCGATGCGTTCCGGCTCGGCCTGGGCGACGGTCATCATCGTGCGGCGCGGGGCCTCCCGTACGGCCGCGCCCTGGCGGGAGAGGAGCAGGACGGCGATGTCGTCCTCGCGGCGGTCGGCGAGCGGCCCGGTGGTGTGGTGCGAACCGGGCCCGTGGACGGCCTCGACGAGCCGGTCGGCGAGCGCCTCCAGGTCCTCGCCGTCGTCGGACTCCAGGAGCTTGCGGACCCGTTCCCAGCCGCTGTCCAGGTCGTGGCCGCCGGTCTCCAGGAGCCCGTCGGTGCAGATCATCAGGGTCTCGCCGGGCTGCAGGGTGAGCCGGGTGGTGGGGTAGTCGGTGTCCGGGACGATGCCGAGGGGCAGGCCGCCGGCGGTGGGCCTCAGCAGAACCGTTCCGTCGGTCATCCGTACCGCCGGGTCCGGGTGCCCGGCCCGTGCGATGTCGACCGTGCCCGTCTCCAGGTCGACCTCCAGGTAGAGGCAGGTCGCGAAGCGGGGCCCGCCGTAAGGATCCTCGCCGAACTCCCCGTGGCCCCCGCTGCCCCCGTGGCCCCCGGTGTCCGCGCCGCCTGCTCCGGCCGCGCCACCCGTGCCGGTGATGCCGCCCGTGCCGCCTGCCCCGGCCGCCCGGTCCGTGCCGTCGTTGATGCCGTACAGGAAGCGCGAGGCACGCGAGAGCACGGCGTCCGGGCGGTGGCCCTCGGAGGCGTAGGCGCGCAGGGCGATCCGCAGCTGCCCCATCAGCCCGGCGGCCCGCACGTCATGGCCCTGCACGTCCCCGATGACCAGCGCGATCCGGCCGGCGCCGGACCCGCCGGGCAGCCGGATCATGTCGTACCAGTCGCCGCCGACCTGGAGTCCGCCGCCGGTGGGCACGTAACGGGCCGCCACCTGGATGCCGGGGATGCCGGGCCCGAGGACCGGCATCATCGCCCGCTGCAGTCCCAGCGACAGCTCCCGCTCCGACTCCGCCACCCCGGCCCGGGCCAGCGCCTGCGCCAGCATCCGGGCGACCGTCGTCAGGACGCTGCGCTCGTCCGGCGTGAACGCCACCGGATGCTTGAACGCGGCCATCCACGCGCCCATCGTCCGCCCGGCCACGACGAGCGGGACGAAGGCCCAGGAGCGGCGGCCGAAGCGCTGTGCGAGCGGCCACGTCATCGGGAAGCGGCGGGCGTACTCCTCCGGGCTCGGCAGATAGATCGCCCGCCCGGTCCGTACGACCTCGGCCGCCGGGTAGTCGGTGTCCAGGGTCATGGAGGTGAACGGCCCCTCGTCGCCGTCGCCGTGCCCGTGGTGGCCGATCACCGTGAGCCGCTCGCCGGACATCCCGAAGACGGCGAGCCCGTCCGGCGAGAACCCGGGCATCGACAGGGAGGCCGCCACCCGCAGCACCTCGGCCGTCGACCGGGCCTCCGCGAGCGCCCGGCCCGCGTCGAGCAGGAAGGCCTCGCGGGAGCGGCGCCAGTCGCCGGTGATGGGCGTGTGCGGCCCGGCGGTGCCGGGCTGCGGCTCGGCGACCTCCTGGAGGGTGCCGACGAGCTGGTAGTCGGTTCCCTCGACCAGGGGCTTGGACCGGCTCCGTACGGTACGGATCACGCGGCCGTGCTCGTCCATGATCCGCAGCCGGGCCTCGGCGAGGGTGCCCTCGGCGACGGCGAGGTTCACCACCCCGTCGATCTCGTTCCAGTCGACCGGATGAAACCGGGACCGCACCTGCGCTTCGGTGAGCCGCGCGGGTTCGGCGGGCAGCCCGAGGAGCCGGGCCGCCTCGGCGTCGAGGGTGACGAGCCCGGAGGCGTTGTCCCAGCGCCACAGGCCGGTCGCGATCGCGGCCAGGAGGTCCTCGGTGCGCATTGCCCCACTTTATGAATATCGGACAGAAGGTCGCCACTGAGAGTATTCGAATCGCGATCTTGGGTCGCCCGGTAGGCTTGGGAAGGCTTGACGCTGTCAAGCTTCTCCATCACGGATCCCGAAGAACTGGATGAACGACGATGCATCGGTACAGGTCCCACACCTGCGGCGAGCTCCGCGCCTCTGACGTCGGCACCGACGTCCGGCTGAGCGGCTGGCTGCACAATCGGCGCGACCTGGGCGGCATCCTCTTCATCGATCTGCGCGACCACTACGGCATCACCCAGCTGGTCGCCCGCCCCGGCACCGCCGCGGCCGAGGTCCTCGACAAGCTGACGAAGGAGACGGTCGTCCGCGTCGACGGCAAGGTCGTCTCGCGCGGTGCCGAGAACGTGAACCCGGACCTCGCCACCGGCGAGATCGAGATCGAGGCCGCCGAGGTCGAGGTCCTGGGCGCCGCCCAGCAGATCCCCTTCACCATCAACACCGACGACGGCGTCAACGAGGAGCGGCGGCTCGAGTACCGCTTCCTCGACCTGCGCCGCGAGCGCATGCACAGGAACATCATGCTGCGCAGCGCCGTGATCGCCTCGATCCGCTCGAAGATGGTGGCCCTCGGCTTCAACGAGATGGCGACCCCGATCCTGACGGCGACGTCCCCCGAGGGCGCGCGCGACTTCGTGGTCCCCTCCCGCCTGAACCCGGGCAAGTTCTACGCGCTGCCGCAGGCGCCGCAGCAGTTCAAGCAGCTGCTGATGATCTCCGGCTTCGACCGCTACTTCCAGATCGCGCCCTGCTTCCGCGACGAGGACGCCCGCGCCGACCGCTCGCCGGGCGAGTTCTACCAGCTCGACGTGGAGATGAGCTTCGTCGAGCAGGAGGACGTCTTCCAGCCGATCGAGAAGCTGATGACCGAGCTCTTCGAGGAGTTCGGCAACGGCCGCCACGTCACCTCGCCCTTCCCGCGCATCCCGTTCCGCGAGTCGATGCTGAAGTACGGCAACGACAAGCCGGACCTGCGCACCTCGCTCGAACTCGTCGACATCTCCGACGTCTTCGAGAACTCCGAGTTCAAGGCCTTCGCGGGCAAGCACGTCCGCGCGCTCGCCGTCCCGGACACCGGTGACCAGCCGCGCAAGTTCTTCGACGGCCTCGGCGACTTCGCCGTCTCCCTCGGCGCGAAGGGCCTGGCCTGGGTCCGCGTGGGCGAGGAGAACGCGCTGACCGGCCCGATCGCCAAGTTCCTCACCGAGGAGAACGTCAAGGTCCTCACCGAGCGCCTGGGCCTGAAGCCCGGCCACGCGGTGTTCTTCGGCGCCGGCGAGTTCGACGAGGTCTCCAAGATCATGGGCCCCGTCCGCGTCGAGGCCGCCAAGCGCGCGGGCCAGTTCGAGGAGAACGTCTTCCGCTTCGCGTGGATCGTGGACTTCCCGATGTACGAGAAGGACGAGGAGACCGGCAAGATCGACTTCTCGCACAACCCCTTCTCGATGCCGCAGGGCGGCCTCGAGGCCCTGGAGAACCAGGACCCGCTGGACGTCCTCGGCTGGCAGTACGACATCGTCTGCAACGGCATCGAGCTCTCCTCCGGCGCCATCCGGAACCACGAGCCCGAGATCATGTTCAAGGCCTTCGAGATCGCCGGCTACAGCCGCGAGACCGTCGAGACCGAGTTCGCGGGCATGCTCCGCGCCTTCCAGTTCGGCGCCCCGCCGCACGGCGGCATCGCCCCGGGCGTCGACCGCATCGTGATGCTCCTCGCCGACGAGCCCAACATCCGCGAGACCATCGCCTTCCCGCTGAACGGCAACGCCCAGGACCTGATGATGGGCGCCCCGACGGAGCTGGAGGAGGCCCGCCTGCGCGAGCTGAACATCCAGCTCCGCAAGCCGGTCGCGACGACGAAGCCGGCCGACGAGCGCCCGATCACGGAGGCCGTCCACCCGGACGCGGCCCGCGGCTGAACCGCCTGAGCCTCCGGCTCTGAGGGGCCCGGAACCGTTTCCACGGTTCCGGGCCCTTTCGTATGTGCTGGTGCTACCCGTCCCTATCGGCGTCCGCGTAGATCTCCTCGGCGTAGTAGGCGATGACAGCGCGCGCGATCCAGTGGCGCAGCACTTCAGGGTCGTCGCAGGCGGTGATGCGCCGGCGGGCGTCGTCGGACACGTGGAGACGGCGCTGCCACAGGACCGTCAGTACGGCCTCGGCAAGGCCCTGGGCCCGGCCTTCGTCCCGGATCTGTTCGGACAGGTACGACGTGTAGAAGGAGAGGTCTGAGGCCACCAGGTTTCTCCAGGTTTCCATGGCCGGGCGATCGCCCAGACCCTGCGCGACACATTCGACGATCGGATCGGCGACGTTCTCAGGGACCTCCCGCAGCGCGGTGGACAGCGCCCTCAGCACGGCGCCGATGTCGGGATCCCTTGCGTGAGCGATCGCCGCCAGCGTGGCCACCGCCAGGTCCGCGCGGGCCTCGGCCGGATCGGTGATGACGGGCATGTTGTGCGGGCCCACGACGATCGGCTGGATGGTGAGGTTGGGCATGGAGGCCGGCCCGGCGGGAACGGCCTGTCCGGCCCACTCGGCCGTGGCGCGGTCCTGGCACACGACCAGCAGGGCGGTCGGCATCCCGTACGTCGTCCACAGGTACGCGGTGTCGTACGCCCAGGTCGCCGGCTTCGCCGGGTCCTTCTCGTGCTGTGCCGCAATGGCGAGGAGGAGCGAGCCGTCTCCTGTGCTGTTGCGTCTCGGCAGGGTGTCCACGCGGCGTTCGACAGGGCGTCTCCCGGTGGCACCGGTGGTCAGGACGACCGCCTCAACGGTTGCCGGCAGGGGGATTCCCAGCACGTCCGACAGCCGACTGAAGAGGTGAGGATCGTGCTGGAAGATGCGGTGCATCGTTTCGTGGGGTGAGCTGACCATGGGCGTCCTTGTGGTGCGGTCATGGCGGGGTGGGTCGGTTGAGCGGGATTCACTCGAGTGGGTGACCGACCTCCGCACTGGTACGGCAGTCCCTGCAGAGGGCGGGGGCGGGGGCCCGGAACGGGCGTTCGCAGCCGTCGCAGATCTGGTACGGGTGCTGCCGGGGCGCTTGGAACGGTGGCGGAGCCGGCAGCAGGGCGGTGAGCCGGTGGGCCAGGAGGGCGGCGGGCCGGTACAGGGGTTCGGGGAGATCGGCGGTGAGCGCATGCCGTACGGCGTCGGACGAGGCCTCCCGCTCCAGCCAGGCGGCGACACCCGGGGCGAGGTGCTCGGTGTCGGCGGCGGAGAGCAGCAGGCGGGGGTCGACCCCGCGAAGCTCGGTGAGGACGCCGACGGCGGTGAGCAGGAGGTCGGGGGCGGGGTATCCGGGCTGGGGCACGACAGGCAGGGCGCGGCGCCGCGGCGGCCCGGACCGGGGCGGCACGGCGGGCCGGTGGGGCACGGCGGGCCGGTGGGGCACGGGCTTCCGCTCAGTCTCCGGCTCCGGCTCCGGCTCCGGATTCGGCCTCGACCTCGGCCGCGGCGTTGGGCGTGTGGAGCCAGCCCTGCCTTGTCCAGGCTGGTTGCAGAACACCGTCCGCGTCACGATCCGCCCGCTCGGCAGCCGTACGCGCTCACGCCGCAGATAGCCGTGGGCCTCCAGCTCGCGCATGGCGGCGGCGGTGCGGGTGGTGCCCTCGCGCATCTTCTTGGCGATGGTCTTGATGTCGACGGGCGCGCCGGCGGGCAACGACTGGATGTGCACGCCGATGCCGATGGCCAGCCCCGACAACTCGGGATGCTGGGCGAGGTGGTTGCCGACGACGGTGAAGCGCGAAGCGTGGGGTGTGTGCTCGTGAACGACGCCGCTGTTCGTCCCCCGATGGGGGTGGTTCTTGCCGCCGTTACGAGACGAGGCAGGCGGTCGCACGCTAGTGTTCTGGTCATCCATCGGGAAGGGCCTATGTCTTCCTTGATGGTCAGGCCCTCGCACTGGGATTGCCGTCCCGGCGGGGGCCGACGCATGTCTGCTGTCGGTCGGTCGAGCCGAGCGTAGATCAAGCAACCAGGCCAGCCGCCAGTCCAGTTGGCATATTTCACCTGCATGGGTGACGTTGCCGAACCTGGAGGGAAAGGGTGGGTTTGGTGAGGTCTTTTCGCTTCCCGTACTTGGTAGTTGGTACCGCCCGGCCCACCGGAGCCCGCGCAACCGAACTCCGGTGACAGCACGAATTCCCGGCGTCTGTCCCGAGCTTGTCCACCGCTGTCCGGAATGCCGATGCCCTGGGGACGGGTAGGGCCGGTGCGTTGCGACGACAGGGACGGACGAACGAGGGGAAGGGCGCGGCATGACGGCGTTGGACGACGGCGTGGGGCGGCTGAAGACCGAGGAGGACGAGCCGGGCTGGGAGGTGGACCCGGACGACGACTGGGGTGTGGCCGTAGTCGCGACCGTGGGACGGCAGTTGAAGCTGCGGCGAGAGGCGGTGGGGATGCGGGCCGTCGACTTCGGGGTGGCGGTCGGCTACGGCGAGGACATGGTCTACAAGATCGAGGGCGGACGGCGCATTCCGAGGCCCGAGTACCTGGACAAGGCGGACGAGGTCCTGGGCGCGGACGGTCTGATCTCGGCGATGAAGGACGACGTGGCGAAGGTCCGGTACCCGCAGAAGGTACGGGCCCTGGCCAAGATGGAGGCGAGCGCGGTCGAGATCCAGCTCTACGATCCGCTCAACATCCACGGCCTGCTGCAGACACCGGCGTACGCACGGGGGCTGCTGATGATGCGGCGCCCGGCGTACACGCAGGACGAGGTGGAGCGGATGGTGGCGGGCCGCATGGCCCGGAAGTCGGTGTTCGAACGCGATCCTGCCCCGGAGCTGAGCTTCGTCCTGGAGGAGTGGACACTCCGCCGCCCACTGGGAGGAAGGGCGCTGCTCCGCCCGCAGCTGGAGCACCTGCTGGAGGTCGGCCGGATGAGGAACGTCGAACTCCAGGTGATGCCGATGGACCGTGAGGAGCATGCCGGGATCGCCGGCGGCATCGAGGTGCTGAAGTTCGCGGACGGCTCGGCGGTGGGACGCTCCCCGGTCGTGGCCAACGGCCGCCCCGTGACGGACCGGAAGCAGCTTCATATCCTGGAGTTGCGCTATGGCATCATCCGGTCGCAGGCTCTCACGCCCCGGGAGTCGTCGGCCCTCATTGAGTACCTGCTGGGAGAGACATGATCCGCAACACCTCGGCTGGGCAGACCTCCGAACTGGCGTGGTTCAAGAGCAGCTACAGCAGCAGCAGCGAAGGCGACTCCTGCATCGAGGTCGCCACCACGCCCGGCACGATCCACGTCCGCGACTCCAAGTGCACGAACGGCCCGACCCTGACCCTCGCCCCGACCGCGTGGGCAGGCTTCGTCACGTACGCCGCGACACACTGAGCCGCTCGCCGCACAAGACCCACGGCTTCCCGCCCCAGCCTCTGGCAGCCTTCCGCTGCCAGAGGCTGGGGGCGGCATCAGCGCGCCGCGACCTCCTCGATGTCACCCCAGCCGATCCCCTGCGATTCGAGAAACTCGCTGAGGTAGAGATCGGTCTCTTCGCCCAAGTGCTGCCCGTCCAGCCACAGCGACTCGCACTCCAGGCAGAGTCGGAAGACGTGCCCGCTGCCCTTTGCCCGGTAGCTCCGCGGCCAGTCCTGCCCGCAGTGCACGCAGGCGTCTCGGGAGTGCATCGACGATTTCTTCCCGGTCAAGAGCCTTCCAGAACCTGGAGATTGCTCCAGAGGGGAGCCTTCCCCAAACGGGAGAGGACCTCGTCAAGAATGACGAATGGGGGATTCCCTGAGGGCTCGATTCCGAATTCCCAGACTGTGTCGCACTCCTTGCATACCTGGTAGATCGAGTCGGTGTCAATGATCCGACACTTCACTACCCAGCCCTGTTCGCATCGAGGGCACCATTTCATGCGATCTTCACCTCAGAACTCCGGAAACGCTGTGATTACTTTAGTTGTTCCTGGGATTACGACAACGCGTATTCTCTTCTCGCCCAGGGTGCCAACTTCGCGCTCCATGTCGACCATGTACCTGGCGGGATCGCTCGGGTCTGGAGTGCCTCGCTTCGCCCATGCCTCATCGAGTAGATTCAGGATATCTGCTTGATCGGGGTTCTTGAAAACGCCGTGTGTCAGCTTGGTCGGATCGGGTGCTGCATGCTCCATTACGTGAGTCAAGCGGTGTCCGTGGGCGGACCCAGGGCCATAAATCAGGCCGCCGGGGGATTGGTAAGAGCCATTACCGAGGTCGGTGAAGCCTTCCGGCGGGCATGGCGTCAGCCCCAGCGGATCGCTCCACGTATGCGGGTTGTGGACGTACGTCGCCGGGTTCGGGGCCGGGGCCAGGCCCAGGGGGTCCTGGGTGAGGTAGCGGGCCGGTTCGGGGTCGTAGTAGCGGAAGTAGTTGTAGTGGAGGCCCGATTCCGGGTCGAAGTACTGGCCCGGGAAGCGGAGCGGGGTGTACGCCGTGGCGTCGCGGGTCCAGGAGGTCGTGCCCCAGAGGGTGGTGCGGGAGCGCCAGGCCAGTTCGCCCGATTCGTCGACGAGTTCCGTCGGGGTGCCGATCAGGTCCGTGACGATTGCGAAGAAGCGGGTCTCGTCGGTGTCGCGGCGGCGTTCCGTCTGGGCCAGCGGGCGCAGGCCCGCGTGGTCCCAAGTCAGGGTGAGGGTTTCGGTGGACTGCTCGCACAGGGTCGCGCCGTCCCAGGTGAAGTGGACCGTCTCCGTGGGGGAGTGCTTGGCGATGCGGCGGCCCAGCGGGTCGTAGACATAGCGCCACTCCGTGCCGTCCGGCGTGACCACCGATGTCAGGCGGTCTTCCGCGTCCCACGCGTAGCGCCAGGTGTCCGGCTTCCTCGACACGCGGGTCTTCTGGCGGAGGACGGTGCGGCCCTGCGCGTCGTGCTCGTAGCGGACGCCGCCCGCGCGGGTGATGCGGGTGCCGGAGTACGCGCGCGGGCCCGTCGCCTCCGTGGCGCGTGGCCAGTCGGCATCCGTCTGGTTGCCGGCCTCGTCGTAGGCGTACCGCTCCGTCCACCGGTCTGCCCGGACCGCCGTCACCCGGCCCGCCGCGTCCAGGTCGAAGCGGCGCGGGCCCGCGAGGTGGTCGTCGATGCCGACCAGGCCGCCGTCCGGGCGGTAGTGGTACGCGCGGTGCTGCAGGCGGTTGCCCCGGCTCGTCACCTCGTGGGCGGTCACTCGGCCCGCCTCGTCGAAGGCGGAGGTCAGCAACGCGAAGTCACCGACCGCACGGGTCAGTTCGCGGCCCGCCTCGTCGTGCGTGAAGGACACCGTCCGGCCGGAGGTGGTCAGCTCCGTGCGGCGGCCCGCCGCGTCGTAGGACCACGCGCTCACCGCCCCGCCCGGTGTCGTGCGGCCCGTTCGCCGGCCCACCGCGTCGTAGGAGAACGCGAGCGTCCGTCCGTTGATCGTTTCCGACATGAGGCGGCCGTAGCGGTCCCGGAGACGCGTCAGCGTCGCGTCCGGGCTCACCGCCATCGCCAGCTCGTCGAAGATGTCGTACTCGTACGTCGTGACCGCACCGCCCGCGTCCTTGCGGAGCACCTGGCCGAGCGGGTCCCGTTCGAAGCGGATCGTTTCACCGGCGCCGTTGGTCCGGGATGCCAGGCGTCCCGCCGCGTCGTACGCGTACGTCAGGGTCCGGCCGTCGAAGTCCGTCTCGGACGCCGTCCTGCCCGCCGCGTCGTACTCGTACGTCCAGGTCAGGCCCTGCGGGGTGGTGACCGCCGTCAGCTGCAGCGCCGCGTCGTGCGTGAAGGAGTAGCGCGTTCCGTCGGGGGTGGTGCGGGTCGCGAGGACGTCGAAGTCGCCGTAGGTGAAGACGGTGGTGCCGCCGACGGCGTCCGTGTGCGTCAGGCAGTTGCCCTCGCCGTCGTACGTCCAGGACTCGACGGCGCCGTCCGGGTTCACCCGGCGGCTCAGCCGGCCCTCCGGCGTCCACTCCAGCCGGGTCTCGGCGCCCAGCGGATCCGTGACGCGGACCGTACGGCCGAAGGCGTCGTACGCGTACGACGTCGTCCCGCCCAGCGGGTCGGTGACCGAGACCGGGAGGCCGGCGTCATCGGTGCGGACCCGGGTGACCGCGCCCAGCGGGTCCGTCACGGACACCAGTCGTCCGCGGTCGTCGTACGCGAACTCCGTGCGCGTGCCCGCGGGGCTCGTCACCGACGTGCGGTTGCCGCGCTCGTCGTACGTCTGGCGGACCGTCGTACCGTCCGGGCGCCTCACCTTGACCGGCAGTCCGAGTGCGTTGTACTCGGCCGTCGTGGTCCGCCCGTCGGGGCGGGTGACGGACGTGAGCCGGCCTTCCCCGTCGTAGGCGAAGAGCGTCGTGTGGCCCAAGGGGTCCGTGCGGGACAGCAGGCGGCCCCGGCTGTCGTACGTGGACCGGGTGACGCCACCGTCAGGTGCCGTCTCGGCGGTGATCCTCGCCTGCTCGTTGACCTCGTAGCGGGTGGTCCGGCCGAGGGCGTCCGTGTACGTCGACTCGCCGTCGCCCCAGGTAAAGCTGCCCGCCATGACGCCGTCGCGGCCCGACTGAGAGACACACCGGTCGCGGTCGTCGTAGACGTAGTCGTAGCGGCGGCCGTTGCTGTCGGTCCAGGACGTCATCCGGCCGCGGTCGTCATAGCCGAAGCACAGCGGGCGGCCTGCGGAGTCGGCGACGGAGGTCAGACGGCCGTCGGTGTAGTCGTAGCGCCGGATCTCCTGGCCGTCCACGTGCAGGGCCGTGACCCGCGATCCGTCCGTGGACAGGCGGAGCCGGTACCCGCCGTGGTGGGCGATCTCCGTGGGCGCGCCGTCCGCGTCGTGACCGAAGGTGATCCAGTTGCCGTTGCGGTCGTCGATCTGGACGAGGACCGCCTCGTCGACACCCTCGTCCCCGCTCCCGTCGCCGTCGCCGTCGCCGCCGCCGACGGTGGCGAAGTGCCGTACGACGCCCGTCTCCGGGTCCGACACCGTGTACGTGCCGTCCGAGGCGTCCCGGTCCAGCGCCCAGCGGCGGGTGCCGTGGGTCGGCAGCACCGGAACACCGGGTGCCGGATGCGGAAAGGCGAGGATGCTGCCGTCGTCACTGACCAGGAGGACGCCCTCGGCGTCGATCTCCAGCCGCTCGTCCACCGTCGACGACCACCCCGGGCCGAACCAGCGGCCCGAGCGGCGGGACGAGTCGTAGACTCGCTGGAACACCAGGGGCAGGGAGCCGGCCAGGCTGAGGTCCGTCTGCGGCAGCAGCATGCGGCCAGTCGCCATGTCGATCGGGTCGCCTTCGCAGACCGTCTCTTTGCACCGCTGGCTGTTGCCGTCCGGGTTGTTCTCGTGGTCCCCGCGGACAGTGCCCGGCTTCTTCGGCGCATCCGACAGGTTCTTCAGGCGGGTCAGGGACTTCAGGCCGCCCGCGCCCTTCGTGCCGATCAGTTCCGGGACCAGGCGGCCGAGGAACTCGGACGGGTCGCCCTTCGCCGCGTCCCAGGCGTTCTTCAGGGCCCGGTCCGGGTTGGCCACCGTGGAGACCAGGCCGGCGAGCGTCATGTTGACGCCCTTGTAGTACTCGGCCGGGTGGGTCAGGTTGTACGGGTCCGTCGGGTTGACCGAGCGGACGAAGTTGATCAGGCCCGCCGTGCCCTTGACGATGCCGCCGCCGAAGTGGGCCAGCTCCATGCTCTGGCCCACGCCGTAGTCCATCAGTTCCAGCTTGGCCTTCTCCAGGCCCGTCGGTTCCTTCGGGGCGTGCGCGAGCGCGGCGCTGACCGCCGCCTTCGCCGTCTCGCCGGCCTCGTTACGGGCCTTGCGGGCGTCGCCGAGGATCTCGCGGGCGCGCCGCCGCTTGGCCTCGCCCGGGTCGGAGAACTTTCCCGGGTGCGGAAGCGGACTGTCCCCGGTCCGGGCCGCGTTGTAGGCGTCGACCTTCTTGTTGTAGCTGTCGGCGGCCGTCTTGGAGTCCTCGTCGCCCTCCTTGTACAGCGCGATCGCCTCACGCGCCTTGCCCTGCGCGCTGACGACCGCCTTCGCGTACGTCTCCAGGGCCTTGGCCGCGTTCTCCATCGCGTCCGCCGCGTGCAGCCAGTCCGTCGGCAAGGTCTGGAACTTCTCCCGGAAGGCGTTGGCCGCCTCGCCCTTCCAGTGGCTGGAATCCAGCTTCTTCATCCCGCCGCCGACCAGGTCGAAGGCCTTCTGGAAGTCCCGCAGGTTCTTCACCGTGGCGGCGATCTTGTCCGGCTTGCCGTGGATCAGCTCGTCCGCCTGCTCCGTCTGCCCGAGCTGCTGCTCCCCGACCTCCGCGCCCAGCGAGGAGGCGGTCTCGTCGCCCCAGTCCTCGACCGCGTCCGCCCAGTCGTGCGCACCGACCTTGTCCAGCGCCTCGCCGGTCTTGTCGGTGACGTAGTCGACGCCCTCGCCGAGGAGTTCCTTGCCCTTGTCGATGCCGCGGTCGACACCGTCGACGAGCTTGTCCCCCCACTCCCGCCAGTCGACCATCAGCGGCTCTCCCCCCACCGCGGCTGCTCGGCCTGCTCGACCGTCGCCTGATCGGGATCGAGCGTGTCCTTCAGCTCCTCGTCCATCGCGTCACGCAGCTTCGGATCCAGCGCACCGGAACGCTCCATCGAGTCCAGCAGCGAGTCCTCGACGTCGTACGCGGTGTTCTTCCAGGTCTGCTTGACCTCCTGGTGCGCCGCCGTGAACGACTCCGGGCTCCAGTCCGCGCCGTCCCAGGTGTGCTGGTCACGTATGGACGCCCAGCTCTTCTGCTTGACCTCGTCCTCCGACAGGTGCGGGTTCCCGTTGAGGGAGTTCACCCCGATCTTGAACGAGTCCTTGACGTACTGCTCCTGCTCGGCGAACGAACCCGCCGACAGGCCGACGCCCTGCGCGAAGCCGTTCCCCTTCAGGGTCAGCGCGCGGACGCCCCACTCCCACCGGTTGCAGAACGTCTCGAACTGCGACGTCAACCCGCTGTGCCCCAACTCCAGCCCGGACAGCGCCAGATCCGAGAATCCGCGGCCCACCGTCGCCTCGCCGATCATCCCGAGATCCTTCAGCTCGGAATGCGCCAGATTGATGCCCTTCGCGATCTCCGCCAGCGCCGCCGCCGGCGCCACCAGCTCCGGCTCACTCCCGCCCACGTACGCCCCCCGTAGTCACCGACCTGCTCGCTCGCGGTTCCGCGAGATCCACTGCCACCTCGTCCGGAACGACCCCCGCCACCGGCGGGAACACCATCCCGTCCGCACTGCCCGCGTCCAGCGCCACGCCCGCCGGCCCCGGCAGCATCGGCACCATCACGTCGAGCAGCCGCGCACCCAGGACCGTCCGGTACGTCCACTCGCGCCCGGCCTCACCCCGCGCCGCAGCGAACCGCGCCAGCGCCTCCTCGTCCGAGAACGCGCAGATCCACCGCACTCCGTTGAAGTCGGCTGTCCACAGGCTGTCGTGCTCGTCGAACGGCACCAGCACGGCCGTACGCCGGAATTCACCCAGCAAACGCGCAAACTCACGTCGCGCCGCCGCTTCGTCGATGACGGTTCCTCCGTGAGTCGGCGTCACCTCCGTCGCCGAAACCGGTCCTGCCAGTACCGAAGCCGCCGCCAACTCCGTCAGTCGCGAGACCCGTTGAGGCTTCGCCGTGCCATCCCCGTTGTCAGTCACGCACTTATGCTGTCATGTGATCATTTCCATGAGCAACGAAGAATCTGGTCGATTGCCGCCGTCTCGCCGTCTCGCCGTCTCGCCGGCCCGCCGTCCCGCGCGCCTCAGCCGACCCATTCCTTCAGCGGGGCGGTGTCCAGTTCCATGCCCACCGGCTCGGGCAGGGTCACGGTCTTGCCCAAGGTGACGGTCACGACCATGTCGTAGCGGCCCTCGCCCGGCTGGGAGTGGACCAGCACCTCGCCGGCCGAGCGGTCGATGAGGAGGTACACGGGGATGCCGGTCTCGGCGTAGGCGCGCGGCTTCTCGATGCGGTCGCGACGGTCGATGTCCGAGTGGTGGGAGGTGACCTCGACGGCCATGAGGACGCCGTCGGCGGAGGCCCTCTCGCCTTGGCCGACGAAGGCGTCGCTCGACGCGAGCACGCCGTCGGGGCGTGCGTTGCCCTTGCGATAGGTCTCGACCCGGAGACCCTGGTCGGCGTGCAGTCACCATTCCGTGTTGGTCTGAATGCAGAGGCGGGTGAGTCACTGAAAGATTCGCCCGTGGCCGCCGTCCGGCAAGGCCTTCTCCCCGATCTTCCCGTCGATGAACTCCAGGCGCAGGGCGTCGCTCAGTCGGTCGCCGACCCTGGCGAGCTCCTCGAAGAGCTCCAGGGTCATGGCGCGGGTCCGCTGCTCGACTGCCTCCACGGCGGCCTCCTCCGGGATCGGTGGTGCCTTCCACGGTACGTGTTCGTTCGGTCGCGCGACGGATTCGTCGCTGTCGCCACGGTCAGACGGTGGCATATGCCATGGGTCTAGTTGCTGTGAAACGTGGCGATCTCACCCCTGTGGGTGACGGGTCGCCGCACGACGAAGGCCGCCGCCCCACCAGGGGGCGACGGCCTTCGGACGCAGGGCGCGGACGTCAGTCCTTCTTCGGGTCCTCCAGGCGCGGGAAGAGCACCGCGCCCTTCGTCACCGTCGCGCCGGCCGGGAGCTGACCCCAGGTGGCCGCGTCCTGGACCGGCTGGGCGGACAGGGCGCCCAGGGAGGCCTCGGCACCCAGCGAGTCCCAGAGGGCCTGCGAGGTCTCCGGCATGATCGGGTTGAGCAGGACGGCGACGGCGCGAAGGGACTCCGCGGCCGTGTAGAGGATGGTCGCCAGGCGGGCGCGGCCTTCCTCCGAATCGTCCTTGGCCACCTTCCACGGCTCCTGCTCCGTGATGTAGCCGTTGACCTGCTTCACGAAGTCGAAGATCGCCAGGATGCCGGCCTGGAAGTCCAGCTCCTCGCCGATCTTCGCGTCGGCCGTCGCGACGGCCTTCGCCAGGCCCTCGTGCAGCGCCTTCTCCGCGTCGCCGTCCGCCGTCGCGGCGGGCAGCTCGCCGCCGAAGTACTTGCCGACCATCGCCGCCACGCGCGAGGCGAGGTTGCCGTAGTCGTTGGCCAGCTCGGACGTGTAGCGGGCGGAGAAGTCCTCCCACGAGAACGAGCCGTCCTGACCGAAGGCGATCGCCCGCAGGAAGTACCAGCGGTACGCGTCCACGCCGAAGTGCGAGGTCAGGTCCTGCGGCTTGATGCCGGTCAGGTTCGACTTCGACATCTTCTCGCCGCCGACCATCAGCCAGCCGTTCGCCGCGACCCGGCCCGGGACGGGCAGGCCCTGCGCCATCAGCATGGCCGGCCAGATGATCGCGTGGAAGCGGAGGATGTCCTTGCCGATGAGGTGGACGTTCGCCGGGAAGGTCTCGTCGAACTTCGCCGGGTTCTCGTTGTAGCCGACGGCCGTCGCGTAGTTCAGGAGCGCGTCGATCCACACGTAGATCACGTGCTTGTCGTCCCACGGGACCGGCACGCCCCAGTCGAACGTCGAGCGGGAGATCGACAGGTCCTCGAGGCCCTGCTTGACGAAGTTCAGCACCTCGTTGCGGGCCGACTCCGGCTGGATGAAGCCCGGGTTCGCCTCGTAGAACTCGATGAGCTTCGGGCCGTACTCGCTCAGCTTGAAGAAGTAGTTCTCCTCCTTGAGGATCTCCACCGGCTTCTTGTGGACGGCGCACAGCTTCGTGCCGTCCTCCGCCTCGATGAGGTCGCCGGGGAGCTTGTACTCCTCACAGCCCACGCAGTACGGGCCCTCGTACCCGCCCTTGTAGATCTCGCCCTTGTCGTACAGGTCCTGCACGAACTCCTGGACGCGGTCGGTGTGACGCTTCTGGGTGGTGCGGATGAAGTCGTCGTTCGCGATGTTCAGGTGCTCCCAGAGGGGCTTCCAGGCCTCCTCGACGAGCTTGTCGCACCACTCCTGCGGGCTGACGCCGTTCGCCTCCGCGGTGCGCATGATCTTCTGACCGTGCTCGTCCGTGCCGGTGAGGTACCACACCTTCTCACCGCGCTGGCGGTGCCAGCGGGTGAGCACGTCGCCTGCGACGGTCGTATAGGCGTGGCCCAGGTGAGGAGCGTCGTTGACGTAGTAGATGGGGGTCGTGACGTAGTACGCCTTCGAGCCCTGCTTCTCGGATCCAGTGGCCGCCATGGTGCGAATTTTAACGGCCGGGGCGAGCTGTCCTCACACGGATAAACCTCGGCCCCCCGGCCCGGGGCTGCTGCCCGGGCCGGGGGGCCGTGTCCCACGGGGCTCAGACGGTCCAGTCCGCGAGCAGCTCGCGGTAGAAGGCGGCGTGCGGGGTGTCCACCGGGGTCGGGCCGGCGAAGTGGACGGCCGTACGAGGAGTGGCGAGCTTACGGAGGTAGTCGAACGCCTTCGCCTCCTCCTCGCCCCACACCGTGAACCGCCAGTGCGTCGCGTACGGGCGGTCCGCGGCCTCCGTCAGCGCCTGCGTGGCGGCCGTCTTCGACTCGGGCGCGCCGTCCGTCTGGAACACGACCAGGGCCGGGCGGGCCGGGTCCGCGGACTTCTCGTGGAGGGCGAGGACCTCCTCGACCGCGCGGTCGTAGTTGGTCCGGCCCAGCCGGCCGAGCGTCGCGTTGATCTCCTCGACGCGGGTCGGGGTGAGGTCGGCGGGGGTGAGGACGGCGGTGCCGTCGATCTCGGTGGAGAAGAAGACGGCGGTCACGGCGGCGTCCTCGGAGAGGTGCGCGGCGAGCGCCACCGTCTGCTCGGCGAGCCGCTGGACCGAGCCGTCCTTGAAGTACGGCCGCATCGACCCGGACCGGTCCACGACCAGGTAGACGGCGGCGCGGGCGCCCGTCAGCCCCTGCTTCTTGAGGACGGCGCCGGCCGCCTTGTAGGCGTCGGCGAGGTGGGGCGCGGCGGCCTTGACCTTGGCGAGGGAGAGGGCGGGGGCGGCGGCGGAGGCGGCGGTCGGGGTCGCGGAGGGCTCCTCCTCGGCCTCCTCGGCCGGCGGGGTCTCCGCCTCGGCGACGGGGGCCTCCTCGGTCTCCTCTGCCACCAGGGCCTCCGCCTCGTCCGCGGTGTCCTCCGCCTCGGCGGTGGGAGCCGTCTGGTCGGCGATGGCGGTGACGGTGGCGGCGGCCTCGGGCTCGGCCTCGGTTACGGCGTCGGCGGCCGGGGTCTCGGCCTCCTGCTGCGCCGGGGTGGGCTCCGCGCTCGCTGCGACGGCGTCCGCGGGGACGGCGTCCGCGGCGACGGGCTCGGCCGGCGCCTGCGCCTGCGGCGCGGCGTCCTCGGTCACGGCTTCGGGCTCGGGCTCGCTCTGTACGGGAGCCTCGTCCGCCTCGTCCGCCTCGGCGGCCGGGGCCGCCTCCTCGGCGGTGGCAGTGGCGGCGGCGGTGGCCTCGGCCTCGGTTACGGCGTCGGGCTCGGCCTCGGGCTCGCTTACGGCGTCGGCGGCCGGGGTCTCGGCCTCCTGCTCCGCCGGGGTGGGCTCCGCGCTCGCTGCGACGGCGTCCGCGGGATCGGCGTCCGCGGCGACGACCTCGGCCTCGACCTGGGCCTCGACCTCGACCTGGGCCTCGACCTGGTCCTCGACCTCGGCGGTCGAGGCCGCCTCCTCGGCCGCGGAGCCCTCGGCCTCGGCCACCGGGGCCTCGGTCTCCGGCTCCGCCGGGACTTCCTGCTCGCCGGCCGCCGCAGAGGTCGGCGCCTCCGGCTCGGCCTCCGCCTCCGGCTCGGCTTCGGCCGCGAGGGTGGGCTCCTCCGAGGCAGCGGCCTCGGCAGGCTCCGCCTCGCCCTCGGCACTGTCGACGGGCTTCTCCGTCGCGCTCTCGGCCTCGGCATCGGCACCGGTCTCGGCCGTCGCCTCGACCACGGCCGCGTCCGCCGCCGTCTCTGCCGTGCCTGCCGACGCCTCCGCGTCCGCCGTCGTCTCTGCCGTGCCTGCCGACGCCTCCGCGTCCGCCGCCGTCTCGGCGTCCGCCGCCGTCTCCGCCGTCTCCGCCGACGTCTCCGCGTCCCCCGCCCGCCGTGCCGGCGGGATCTTCGGGTTGTCGAAGGAGGCCGCCACCAGGTCCGCCGCCGCGAGCTCGGCCGCCGACGGCTTTCCGCCGTCCGCGGTGTCAGCCCCGGCCCCGGCCCCGGCCGAAGCCGCGCCCGCGCCGGCAGGCGCCGAAGCCGCGCTCGTGCCCTCTGTCCTCGCCTGCGCCGTGGTCCCGGCCTTGGCCTCGGCCTTCGCCCCCGCGTCCACCTCCGCGTCGCGAGACGTGCCCTGGGGCGGGACGGAGGTTGCCGGGACCTCGAGTTCCGCGGTGTTCGCGCGGTCGCGGCCGAATACCTTGCGCAGCAAGCTCCGAATACCCATGGGGTAACCCCTTCGCATGAGTTGGGTGCGGTATGCGTCCTTCATCCCTGGCCAGGGCGGACACGTAAGGTTAGCGGCCGCCCTCCCCGCGCCCTACGACCCGGGCGCCCCCGGTCGCCACGCATTCATCGCGCGTTCACTCTCCCGCCTCCACCGTGCAGACGTGCGCACATAACGTCACCGCCGACCGCGCTCAAACCTGGAGGACGAAGTGCGCAAACTGCTGCCGATGCTGAGCAACCACTCGCACGGAGGCGGCCGTTCCGCCATGACGTGCCGCTACCGCTGTGGCGACGCCTGCTTCCAGGAGGTCCCCAACACCAGTGACAACGAGTACGTCGGCGACGTCATAGCCGGCGCGCTCTCGCGCCGTTCCGTCATGCGTGCCGCCGCGGTCGTGACCGTCGCCTCCGCCGCCGGTTCCGCGCTCGCCCTCGGCAACGCGCCCGCCGCCGAGGCCGCCGCCCAGGCCCACGCCGGGCACGGCGAGCCGCAGCCCGGCAGGGCCGACGGCGCCCGCGGTCTGCGCTTCGCGCCCGTCGCGCCCAACACCGCCGACCAGGTCACCGTCCCCGCCGGCTACTCCCAGAACGTGGTCATCCGCTGGGGCGAGCCCATCCTGCGCGGTGCGCCGGCCTTCGACTCCGAGAAGCAGACCGCCGCGGCCCAGGCCGGCCAGTTCGGCTACAACAACGACTTCCTCTCCCTCCTGCCGCTGCGCGGCGAGCACCATCGCCAGGTCCTCGTGGCCAACCACGAGTACACCGACGAGGTCCTGATGTTCCGGGGTTACGACCCCGAGAACCCGACCCGCGAGCAGGTCGAGATCGCCTGGGCCGCGCACGGCCTGTCCGTGGTCGTGGTCCAGGAGGAGCACCGCACCGGCAAGCTCACCCCGGTCACCCGCCACCACCTCAACCGGCGCCTGCACACCACCAGCGAGTTCGAGCTCACCGGTCCGGCCGCGGGCGGCGACCTCGTGAAGACGTCCGCGGACCCCGAGGGCCGTACCGTCCTCGGCACGCTCAACAACTGCGCCGGCGGCACCACCCCGTGGGGCACCACCCTGCACGGCGAGGAGAACTTCAACCAGTACTTCGCCAACGGGTCGAGCGCCACGGACAAGCGCTACGGCATGGTCGCCGGCGCCTCCGAGCGCAAGTGGGAGCGCTTCGACAAGCGCTTCGACCTCGCGCAGGAGCCCAACGAGGCGCACCGCTTCGGCTGGGTCGTCGAGCTCGACCCGTACGACCCGGAGTCGACTCCCCGCAAGCGCACCGCGCTCGGCCGCTTCAAGCACGAGGCCGCGCAGCCCCGCCTCACCGCCGACGGCCGCCCCGTCGTCTACATGGGCGACGACGAGCGCTTCGACTACTTCTACAAGTTCGTGTCGAGCAAGCGGATGACGAAGGGCGGCTCCCGCAAGGCGCGCGAGCACAACCTCACCCTGCTCGACGAGGGCACCCTCTACGTCGCCAAGCTCACCGGCGACTCCCCGGCCGCGGAGATCGACGGCACCGGCAAGCACCCGAGCGACGGCGAGTTCGACGGCACCGGCGTCTGGATCCCGCTCGCCACGGCCGGCCCCGACGGCGCCGTCTCGCACGTGCCCGGCATGACCGCCGAGGAGGTGTTCGTCTTCACCCGCCTCGCCGGTGACAAGGTCGGCGCCACCAAGATGGACCGCCCCGAGGACGTCGAGCCCTCCCCGCGCACCGGCCGGGTCTACGTGGCCCTCACCAACAACAAGGACCGCGGCAAGGCCGGCAAGGCCCCCGCCGACGAGGCCAACCCGCGCAACGCCAACAAGCACGGCCAGATCCTGGAGCTCGCCGAGAACTGGGACGACCCGGCCGGCGACGGCTTCGCCTGGCGGCTCTTCCTCGTCGCGGGCGACCCGAACGACCCCGCCACGTACTTCGCGGGCTTCCCGAAGGACAAGGTCAGCCCGATCTCCTGCCCGGACAACGTGGCCTTCGACCCGCACGGCAACCTGTGGATCTCCACGGACGGCAACCAGCTCGGCTCGCACGACGGCCTCTTCGGCGTCGCCACGCGCGGCGAACGGCGCGGTGAGCTGAAGCAGTTCCTGACCGTCCCGGCCGGCGCCGAGACCTGCGGCCCGCTCATCCAGGACCGCCGTGTCCTCGTCGCCGTCCAGCACCCGGGCGAGATCGACGGGGCCTCCGTCGAGAAGCCGGCCTCGGTCTGGCCCGACGGCCCCGGCAAGATCGTCCGCCCGGCGGTCGTCGCCGTGTGGCGCGCCGACGGCCGCGACATCGGCGTCTGACACACGCCCCCGGAGCCGGACCCAAGGCCGGGGTAGGGGGCGGAGCCGGGCTCGGGGCCGGGCGTCAGCCCGTCCCCGGCCCCGTGCCCGGCCCCAGCCCCAGGCCCTCCCTGAACCGTACGAACTGCTCCTCGGGCTCTCCCGTGTACACCCACGGCACCCACGCCGCCCGCGTCCCCAGCATCCCGAGCAGTTCCCGGGCCAGCTCCACCTCGCCCGCGTAACAGGCGGCGTGCGCGAGGTAGTTGAGCTCCGCGACCTCCTCGGGACGGACCGGCGCGCCGGGCTCGCGACCGCCGATCCAGCGGGCGTGCGTACGGCGCAGCTCGGTCGCCGCGAGCTCGTGCTTCCAGTGCTGGTCGAAGCCGCGCACCGGCCCGCGCCCGAGTGCCCCGTCCACGACGTAGCGGTACTCCTCGACCCGGGCGATCTGCACCAGGATCGGCAGCGGTGATCCGGGCGGCGCGACGCCCGCCGCGTCCCGCGCGAAGTCGTACATCGCGCCGTGCGTCCCGTGCCAGCGTGCCGACCAGTAGCGGAGCACCTGGGTGTGGCCCTCGGTGTTGTACGGGTCGCGGCGCCGCAACTCGTCGAACCAGTGGCGCAGTTGGCGGCGCGGCACACCGCCCTCGTACAGCCTGGCGACGGACAGCAGCGACACCCACGGCATCGGGTCGGCCGGAGCCGCGTCGGCCGCCGTCAGGCACGCGTCGACGGAGGCGTCGACCCGGCCCCGGTCGATCGTGCTGCCCCGGCCGGCGGCGATGGCCGCGTCGAAGACCCGTACGACCTCCGTCGCCGCCCGTAGCACCGCCGCGTCCGGGTTGCCGGGCTCGGCCGCTCGCCAGGCCTCGACCGTCGAGCTGCCCGCGGCGGCGTGCGAGAGCAGCCGCAGCCGGTGGGTGCGGCGCGGCCAGTCCTCGCCGGTGGCCGTCAGCAGGTCACGTACGCCCTGCCAGCGGCCGATCACCATGTCGTGGCGGGCTTCGGTGAGCGCCCGGTCGCCGAAGTCCGGGTCGAAGTCCGGGGTGAACCGGCCCTGTCGGGCCGAGCGGCGGCGCAGCGCGGCCATCCGGGTACCTCCCTCGCAGGCAGTGGCGGCCGTCGGCGGCGGTGGCCGACGGTGTCAGGACTCAGACGTGGGGACGTGGAAGTCGGACTCGTGGTCCGGATTCGTGGTCCGGATTCGTGGTCCGGATTCGCGGTCTGGATTCGCGGTCTGGATTCGAGGTCCGGATTCGAGGTCCGGACTCGAGGTCCGGACAAGGGTCCGGACTCGGGGTCTGGACTTGCGGTCCGGACGCGGGTGTCCGGACTCGAAGGTCCGGCCGCCCCCGCGGGCGGTGTCCGGCTCGGGTGCTCAGAAGTCCGTCGCCAGCGATTCGTCCGCCCGCCGCGCGCGCGGCGAGTCCGGCGAGGCGAACGGCTCGGCCGCGGCGAGCGCGCGGGCCGCGTCGAGGCGCGCCGGGCGGTAGTAGGCGCTGCCCTTCTTCCAGTACACGAGCATCGGTACGACGCCGGCGGCGAGCCCGCCGAGGCCGATCGCGATCGAGGCGGTGGAGAGTTCGCCGAGCGACTCGACGAACGCCCACAGCATGAACGCAGAGCCGAGCAGCGGCCAGGCCCCGCCCAGCACGAACTCCTTCACCGAGGTGAGCAGCAGCCCCTTGTACGCGACGACGGCGGCGATGCCCGCGAGGGCGTAGTAGAAGGCGATCTGCAGGCCGATCGCGCTCACCGCGTCGCCGAGGACCTGGCTGATCGAGCCGGCGGCGGCCGCGGCGGCGAACATCACGAGCGCGGCCGCGCCGACGACGGCCACGGCCACCCACGGGGTGTTCCAGCGGCGGTGGACGGTGCCGAGCGCGGAGGGCAGGGTGCGGTCGCGGCCCATCGCGAAGAGCGAGCGGGTGACCTGGATGAGGGTGGTCTCCAGGGTGGCGACGGTCGACAGGAGCACCGCGAGGACCAGCAGCTTGCCGCCGACGCCCGGCCAGATCTCCTGCCCGAGGACGGCGAGCACGTTCGCGCCGCCGCGCTCGATCTGCTCGGCGCTCAGGAGCACGTTCACGGCGACGGTGAACGCCTCGAAGAGCAGGAACACCACGCCCATGCCGACGAGGGCGGCGAGTCCGGCGGTGCGGCGGCTGTCGCGGGTCTCCTCGCTGAGGTTGCTGGTGACGTCCCAGCCCCAGTAGTAGAACGCGGCGATCAGCGCGCCCGACGCGAAGCCGGAGGCGCCGCCGAAGTGGCCGAGGCCGAACCAGGACCAGTCGAAGGCGGTGGCGTGCCCGCGGTGGATCACCGCGCCGAGGACGAACACCACCAGGATCAGCATCTCGACGCCCGACATGAGGAGTTGGGCGCGGACGGTGAGCCGCGCGCCGCCGAGGACGACGAGCAGCATCATCAGGAACCAGCCGGCGCCGACCACCAGGGCCAGCGTGGTGTTCTCGGCGAGTGCCGGGTCGATGAGCGAGAGCGTGAGGGAGCCGGCGGGCAGCGAGCCGGCCACCATGAAGACGGTCGCCGCGAAGACCAGCGCCCAGCCGGAGAGGAAGCCGAGGAAGGGGTGGAGGGTGCGGCCCACCCAGGAGTAGCCGGCGCCCGCGTTGACGTCGATCCGGCCGAGGCGGGCGTAGGCGAGGACGATGCCGAGCATCGGTATCGCGCAGTAGAGCAGCGACGCGGGTCCGGCGAGACCGACCGCGCCGAAGAGCACGGCGGTGGTGGCGGCGAGCGAGTAGGCGGGCGCGCTGCCCGCCACGGCCATCACGATCGTGTCGAAGGTGCCGAGGGCGTTGGGCTGGAGACCCCGGCCGGGGCCTCGGTCCGGGCCGCGGCGGCCGGGTGTGCCGGGTGCTCTGCCGGAAGTGGTGCGCATGGCGGTGTCCTCGGGGGCGCGGGGGGAGGAGGAACGCAGGACGGAGAGGGGAGGTACGCGGTACGGAGTGGGGGCGGTACGCGGACGACGGAGGGGAGCGGGGGAGAGGGGACGGGAGGGAGGAGGTACGCAGGACGACGTGACCGGGCCACCAGGTCGCTCGGGGACGGAACGCGACGTGGATCACGGTGAATTCGAGCGCATCGTAGTCGTACGCGTGGAATCCGGTAACGGCGGTGGGAGGGTTGGATTCCGCAACCGCCGGTAAGGGCTCCCGTACGCCCCTTTGGCCGGGTTTACGGCGCGCCGCCGCCGTCCCGGGCCGGAGCCGGAGGAGCCGAGGAGCCGGTGTCCGGGGCCGAAGCGGCGGTGTCCGGGGCCGGGGTGGCGATGGCGCGGGCCGCCCGTACCTCCTGGCGGAGCGGCGCGAGGACGCCGTCCTCGTCGCCGCCGAGATCCGCGCGCACCTCCACCAGGACCTCGCTGGAGCGCAGCCCCTCCGCCAGCTCCCGCAACTGCCGTTCCACGACGGCGACCTCGGTCGGATGCGGGGCGGGCGCGCCGTGGTCGACGCGGATCCGGGCGGCGGTCGTGGCGTCGACGATCCGCTCCACGGCGATGGCCAGCGGCCACCACGCGGCGGCCAGGTCCCCGGCGGGCGGCGGTTCGGTCAGCGCGCGCTGGAACTCGGACCGTACGGTCGACATGTCGCGATACAGCTTGCGCCGGGCCCGGTGCCGGGCGCCCTGGTCGCCGCCGTCGGCCCCGGCCCGGGCACCGCCCCCGGCTCCGTTCCCGAAGGCCAGCTCCACGTACGCGGCGGTGTCGGCGACCGCGTCGGCGAGCCGGTCCGCGACCCGGGTGTGCCAGGACTCCGGCCACAGCAGATAGCCGGCGACCAGCGCGATGGCGCAGCCGATGAGGGAGTCGTAGAGCCGCGGCAGCACCAGGTGGAAGCCCTGGTGGTTGAGCAGGTCCGACAGGAGCAGGATCACCGGTGTGATGGCCGCGGTCTGGAAGGCGTAACCCTTCGCCGAGAAGGCCGGGATGAGCGCGGCGAGCACCAGCATCACCGGCACGTCCCACCAGCCGCGGGGCAGCACGGCGAGGATCGGCGCGGCGACGAGCAGCCCGCCGGCGGTGCCGAAGGCGCGCAGCACGGCCCGCGAGAACACCGAGCCGAAGTCCGGCTTCATCACGAACGTGACGGTGAGCGCGACCCAGTACGAGCGGGGCACGGCGATGAGCGAGACGAGGGCCTGCGCGAGGCCGATGCAGAGCGCGAGCCGCAGCCCGTAGCGCCAGGACGCCCCGGACAGCAGCACGCCGCGCGCGGCGCGCCGCACCCGTACCCGCAGGGCGGCGGGCCGGCCGAGCCGGTCGTCGACGTTGTACGCGCGTGGCTCGGCCTTGTGGACGACGGTCGCCGCGTACCGGACGGCCGCGTCCACGGCCTTCTCGGACGGGCGGCGGGCCTCGGGCAGGCGCAGCTCCGGGGTGCCGGTGCGGCCGGTCTCGACGGCGTCGGCGAGGTCCCGCACGGCGGCCGGGATCTCCGGGGGCAGCGGCCGGTGGAAGCGGCGGGCCGCGAAGTGGGCGGCGGGCGCGGCCTCCAGGATGGGGATGACCACGTTGAGCTGGGCGAGCAGCCGCACCAGGGTCGGCGCCCGGCCGTGCTGACGGGCGCGGCGGCCGAGGACCAGGTCGTAGCTCTGGTTGAGGGAGGCGGTGACCGCCTGCCGTTTCTCGTCGTACGCGTCGGTGCCGGCGGCCTCGAAGAGTTCGGCGATCGCCCGGTAGGTCCCGGCGACCGCCGCCCGTTCCGGCGCGCCGCCGCGCAGCGGCCAGCCGAGCAGGGTGAGGACGAGGACGACGACTCCGCCGAGGGTCAGCAGCAGTGGTGCCTTCCACCAGGGGTCCGGCATCGGCAGGCCGGCGCCGACGACGGCGTTGAGGAGCAGCAACAGGCCGGAGACGGAGGCGACGGCGCCGATCGAGGAGATCATCCCGGAGACCAGCGCGACCAGGGTGAGCACGGCGACCGCGAGCCAGCCCTGGTCGAAGACGAGCGCGCCGAGGGTGACGCCGAGGGCGCCGAAGAGCTGCGGCACGGCGATGTTGAAGACCCGCATCCGGTAGGCGTCGGCGGTGTCGCCGATGACTCCGGAGAGGGCGCCCATCGACACGAGCGCCCCGTACGTGGTCTGTCCGGTGGCGAACCCGACGGCGAGCGGTGCGGCGAGCGCGATCGACGCCCGGGCGACGGCGGGCCAGGGCACGGGGGTGGGCTGCGGCCGGAGCCCGGCGGTGAGCCAGGCGGGCGGCGCGAGCCGTGCGCGGGGCGCGCGGGTGCGGGACGGCAGTGCGGGTTTCGCCATGCGTCAAACGTACGGCGGTGGTGACGGGGTCATGGGCCCGCGCGGCCGGGGGTCCGAGCCGGCCGCTGCTGCTCGGCCGTCAGCTGCGGCAGCCCGCGGCCTCGGCGGTCGGCTGGGGGAGCTCCCGGCCTCGGCGGTCACTGTGGTAGCCCTCGGGCTTGGTGGCTCCCGGCCCCGGCGGTCACTGTGGTAGCCCTCGGGCTTGGTGGCTCCCGGCCTCGGCGGTCAGCTGCCGTAGCCCTCGGACTCGGTGGCTCCCGGCCCCGGCGGTCAGCTGCGGTAGCCCTCGACCTCGGCCGCCGGGCGGACGGCCGCGGTGTCCGGGTCCTCGCCGAACTCGGCCTTGGCGCGACGCTGTCGCAGCAGGTCCCAGCACTGGTCGAGCCGGACCTCCAGCTCGGCGAGCCGGGCGCGTTCCTCCTCGGGGAGGCCCCCGGTGCGCTGCCGCAGGCTGCGCTCCTCCTCGACGAGCGAGCCGATGTTCTCGAGGATCTCGTCGTTCTCCATGCCTTCCAGCGTGGCCGATCGGTGCCCGTCGCGCGAGGCGGAGACGCCCGGCGGTGCCTCAGTGGCGTACGGCCTGGGCGACCTCCGCCTTCGTGTCGCCGGACAGGGTCCGGTTGCTGCGCGCCGTACCGGTCCTGGACTTCCCGGGCTCGACCCCGTCGATGCTCAGGACGACGGCGTCGACCAGATTGCCCTCCGTGTCACGGAAGTTGACCATGACCGTGTAGTCGGCGGTCTTGTCCTTGGGATTGGTCGCGGTGATCTCGGCGACCGTGCGGTCGCCGTCCACGGAGGTCGGCCCGGCCTTGACGTCGGCGGTGGCGTTGACCCCGTCCTTGACCTCGTTCATCTGCTGCTGCGCGGCGGACGCCACCGCCGCGGTGGCCGAGGAGACGATGTCCCCGGCCGTCTCCTTCGCCGCGTCGCAGCCGGTGAGGGCCGGACCGAGAGCGGCGAGGGAGAGGAACGCGGCGGCGGCGGAAGCCGTGCGGTGACGGCGGCGCGTCATACGCCCGTGTTCTTTCCGTAGGAATGGTCGGTGGCCAGGGCCCAGATCACGAAGATCGAGACGGCCATGGAGAACAGCGCCCACCAGGGCTGGTAGGGCAGGAACAGGAACTGGGCGACGATGTTCAGCGAGGCGAGCGCGATGCCTGCGATCCGGCCCCACTCGGCGCCCTTGAGGATCCCGAAGCCGGCGATGGTGACGACGATGCCGAGGCAGAGGTGGATCCAGCCCCACGAGGTCAGGTCGAACTTGAAGACGTAGTCGCCGACCCGGGCGTAGACGTCGTCCTCGGCGATGGCGGCGATGCCCTGGAAGATGTCCAGGATGCCGATGACCGCCATGAGGACACCGCCGAAGACGGTGCCGCCGGCGGCCCAGCCGCCGTCGTTCGTCGGCTGGGGGGACGTGCGCGGAGGTGTGGTGTTCTGGCTCATGGTGCTCATCGTGGGAGCGACTGTTCGGATCCGAACCTTCTGATGGGCCGAACGGGTGAGACCGGGGATTGCGGGACTCTATTCTGGATGTCTAATATCCAGGATATGAGGATGAACGAGGGTGTGGAGTGGGCGCTGCACAGCTGCCTCAACCTGGCCTGGATCGGCGAGGAGCGGGCGGTCACGGCGGCCCGGCTCGCCGCGTACCACGAGCTGCCCGCGTCCTACCTCAACAAGCAGCTCCAGGCCCTGGTCAAGGCCGGGATCCTGAGCTCGGTCCCCGGCCCCAAGGGCGGCTTCCGGCTGGCCAGGTCGCTCGAGCGGATCACGCTGATGGACGTGGTGACGGCGATCGAGGGGCCGGACGAGGCCTTCCGCTGCACCGAGATCCGCGGCCAGGGGCCGGGCGCGACGAGCGGGAGGCCGGCCGCCGAGTGCGCCGTCGCCGGCGCGATGGGCCGCGCCGAGCTGGCCTGGCGGCGCGAGCTGGCCGCCCAGACCCTGGCGGACGTACGGGACCGGGCGGAACGCCAGGCGCCGGGAGCGCCGGACCGGATCCGCAGGTGGTTCGCCACCCTCTGACCGCCCCGGTGGCCATCGCCCCGGCGGTCCGCCGTTCGCACGATCCCTCGCGGCACTAATTCTGGATATTCGATATCCTGTTTACGGGAAGGAAGTACGCACGTCATGAGCGTCACGCACCCGCACGACGACCAGCGCACCATCACCAACCCCGCGACCCTCCACGACCCGACGCCGTTCGGCTACGGCCACGTCGTCTCCGCGCCCGGCGAACTCGTCTTCGTCGCGGGCCAGTACGCCTCCGACGCCACCGGCGCGCCCGTGCCCGGCGACTTCGCCGCGCAGGTCGAGCTCGCCCTCGACAACCTCCGCCGCGCACTGGAGGGCGTGGGCCTGGGCCTCCGGCACGTGGTCCGCCTCGGCTCGTACGTCGTCGACCACGACCTGGCCAAGCTGGAGGTCCTCGGCAAGGCCCTGCACGCCGTCTTCGGCGAGCGGCTGCCGGCCCAGACCCTCAGCGGCGTCGCGGCCCTCGCGCTGCCCGGCATGCTCTTCGAGATCGACGCGGTCGCCGTCAGGCCGGCGGCCGGGGCGGGAGCCGCGACCGGCTGATCCACTTGCGGGGCGTACGGGGCGGGTGTGCCCTGGAGGGTGCAGCACGGCCGCACGGCACGTCCGTGCGGGAAGGCGCGGGAAAGGAGTCTCCCCATGGCCGCACACGCAGCGGTACCCGCCCGCAGGCAGTTCAGCACGCACGGCTGGGGCCTGCCCGTCACCCTCGGCATCGCCTACGGCCTGTACGCCCCGGTCATCGCCCGCCGCGGCGAGGCCCTGTCGTGGGGCCAGTTCTGGCTCGGCCTGATCTCGGCCGTGGTCCTCGCCGTCTCCGTGTACGGGCTGCGCCGTTACGGCCGGATGTTGCGGCGTGAGTTCCGCGCGGTGGCCTGGGGCGCCCTGACCGGCATCGCGGTCGGCTTCCTCTTCAGCCTGTCCGACCACAGCGTGTTCTCGTCGTCGATGCTCGGCCTGATCGTCGGCGCGGCCACCACCGCCGGCGCCTTCTACCTCTTCTACACCCACGAGGACGCGGCCGGCCGGCCCGCACCGTACTGACCGCCACCGGTCCCCCCACCGGTCCCGCGACGGGTCCGGCGCCGGTAGTACGCCACGGCCACCGCTGCCAGCAGCGGTGGCCAGGCCGCGAGCGGGGCGTAGCAGACGAGGAACAGGGCCTGCTGGGCCGTGTTCATGACCGTGGGGTCGTCTGCCGCGAGCCCCGCGAACTCGGCGTACGCGGACCAGCCGATCGCCGCGACCAGGCCCACCGTGCCCGCCAGCGCCGCGGCCGTCGCCACGCGCGCGTTCACCCGGCGCCGGAGGAAGACCTCGCCCCACGGCCTGACCAGCCCCAGGGTGAGGAAGGCGAGGAGCTCGAAGAGGGCGGTCAGCCCGAGCATGTAAGCGAACTCGCCGGGGCTCGGGTCCAGGTACGGGGAGCTCTCGGCGACCGGCAGTCCGAAGGCGAGCGCCAGCCGCCACAGTCCGGACGGCAGGACGACCAGGGGAACGGCGTGGGCGGCGAGTGCGGCCCAACGGGGCACGTCGGGCGGGACGTTCGGCTTCGGCTCGGGCTTCGTCTTCGGCTTCGGCGGCATGGGCCGAGCCTCCCTCCGGCGCCCGTACCGCCGCGTCGTCCGGCGGGCCGTTCCGTCTCCGCCGCGCGACGGAGACGGCCTCGTACCCCCGCCCCGCACCCGGGCCGCGTCACCTGGCACGACCCGCCAGGCCGTCGGAGACTGGTGGGGAGCGGGCGCGAAACCGCCCGCCGGGAGGACACGCGTATGACCGACCGCGCCGCAGACCTCGCCGTCGAGACCGAAGGCCTGGTCAAGGTCTTCGGGACCAACCGTGCCGTGGACGGCGTCGACCTGCGTGTCCCGGCCGGCACCGTCTACGGAGTCCTCGGCCCCAACGGGGCGGGCAAGACCACCGCCGTGAAGATGCTCGCCACCCTGCTCCGGCCCGACGGCGGGCACGCGCGGGTCTTCGGCAAGGACGTCGTGCGGGACGCCGACGCGGTGCGCGGCCGGGTCAGCCTCACCGGCCAGTACGCCTCGGTCGACGAGGACCTCACCGGCACCGAGAACCTGTTCCTCCTCGGCCGGCTGCTCGGCCACTCCCGCCCCGCAGCGCGCGAGCGGGCCGCGCAGCTGCTCGCCGCGTTCGGGCTCGCGGAGGCGGCGGACCGGCAGGTCAAGCACTACTCGGGCGGCATGCGGCGCCGCATCGACATCGCCGCGTCCATCCTCAACACGCCGGACCTGCTCTTCCTCGACGAGCCGACGACGGGCCTGGACCCACGCAGCCGCAACCAGGTCTGGGACATCGTCCGTGCCGTCGTCGCCCAGGGCACGACGGTGCTGCTGACCACGCAGTACCTGGACGAGGCCGACCAGCTGGCCTCCCGGATCGCCGTGATCGACCACGGCAAGGTGATCGCGGAGGGGACGAAGGGCGAGCTGAAGGCCTCGGTGGGCTCGGGTTCCGTGCACGTACGGCTGCGGGAGGCGGAACAGCGGCCGGCGGCCGAGCGGGTCCTCACCGCCGCGCTGAACGCCGCCGTGCAGCTCGATCCGGACCCGGTCGCGCTCACCGCCACCGTGAACGGCCACGGCACCGACCTCGGCGCCGCGGAGCAGGCGGCGCGGGCGCTGGCCGAGCTGGCGAGGGCCGGGATCACGGTCGACAACTTCGCGCTCGGCCAGCCCAGTCTGGACGAGGTCTTCCTCGCGCTGACGGACCACCCGGCAGGCGACGACGGCGGCCACCGTGACGACGGCCACGACCGTGACGACGACGGCGGCCGTGGTGGCGGCGGAGACCGCGGTGACGGCGGAGACCGTGGCGACCGCGGAGGTCGTGGCGACCGCGGAGGTCGTGGCGACCGCGGAGGTCGTGGCGACGGTGGCGGCCGCGCCACGGAACCGAAGGGGAGCAGGGCATGAGCACCGTGACCACCTCCGACGCCGCCCCGGACTTCGTCGCCCCGAAGGCCGACGAACTGGCCGCCCTGCTCGCGGGCCGGACCCGCCCTGCGCGGCCCAGCGCGCTGTCCGCCTCGCTGACCTTCGGCTGGCGGGCGATGCTGAAGATCAAGCACGTGCCGGAGCAGCTCTTCGACGTGACGGCGTTCCCGATCATGATGGTGCTGATGTACACGTACCTCTTCGGGGGCGCGCTGGCCGGCTCGGTCTCGGAGTACATCCAGTTCCTGCTGCCCGGCATCCTGGTGCTGAGCGTCATGATGATCACGATGTACACCGGGGTCTCGGTCAACACGGACATCGAGAAGGGCGTCTTCGACCGCTTCCGCACGCTGCCGATCTGGCGGCCCGCGCCGATGGTCGGCTATCTGCTCGGCGACGTCGTGCGCTATCTGATCGCCTCCGCCGTGATGCTGACGGTCGGCGTCGTCATCGGCTACCGGCCGGACGGCGGTGTGGCGGGCGTGCTGCTGGGGACCGCGCTGCTGCTGGTCTTCGCGTTCGCGTTCTCGTGGATCTGGACGATGTTCGGCCTGCTGCTGCGCAGCGAGAAGTCCGTCATCGGCGTCAGCATGATGGTGATCTTCCCGCTGACCTTCCTGTCGAACGTCTTCGTCGACCCGAGCACCATGCCCGGCTGGCTGCAGGCCTTCGTCAACAACAGTCCGGTGACGCATCTGTCGACGGCGGTACGGGAGTTGATGGCGGGCGGCTGGCCGGCGGCGGACCTCGCCTGGACGCTGGGATGGTCGGCGCTGTTCGTCGTGGTGTTCGGCCCGGTGACGATGCGCCTCTACAACCGCAAGTGATCAGGGCGAGGTGCGGGGCGAGGTCTGCTGCACCGCCCAGCGGTTGCCGTCCGGGTCGGCGAAGTAGACGAAGGAGCCCCAGGGCTGGTCGTCGATCGCGCTGACGTCGACGCCGCGGGAGGTGAGGTCGGCGTGCGCGGCCTCGATGTCGCCGACCACCACCTGCATGTTGTCCAGGGAGCCCGGGGCCATCTCGGTGATGCCCTTGCCGAAGGCGATCGAACAGGCCGAGCCGGGCGGCGTCATCTGGACGAAGCGGATCTCGTCGCTGACGGTCACGTCGTGGTCGGCGTGGAAGCCGACCTGCTCGTAGAAGGCCTTGGCGCGGTCGATGTCGGTGACGGGTACGCCGATCAGTTCGAGCTTGATGTCCATGGGGGCATCATGCGCCGCGCGGGGGCGGTGCGCCCGCCGAAGCTCCCCCGCGGGGACAGGCCGGGGGGCAAGAGACCGGGGCCAAGCCCGCTGAGGGCCCCGGTCCGGGGAGGGCCCGGTCCGGGGAGGCCCGGCCCCGGTGGGGCGGAGGAGGCGGCGGGCCGGGTCCCGTGAGGGCCCGGCCCCGCTCCTGGCGGACCTAGTCCAGCCGAAGGTCCGCGAGCTGCTTCTCGAAGGGCACGACCTCGTCGTCCTCCCTCGCCCGCTCCGGCCGGCTCGCGATCAGGTCCGCGAACTCGTTGCCCGCCCGCGTGATGCGGGACGGCAGGCCCTCCGTGTACTCGTCGCCGCCCGAACCCCAGTCCTCGGAGGCCGCGTAGACGGCCGTCGGGGCGATCAGGGCGCGGAGGTAGGCGAAGAGCGGGCGCAGGGCGTGGTCGAGGGCGAGGGAGTGGCGGGCGGTGCCGCCGGTGGCGCCGATCAGCACCGGGGTGCCGGTCAGCGCGGACGGGTCGATCAGGTCGAAGAAGGACTTGAACAGACCGCTGTAGGAGGCCGTGAAGACCGGGCTCACGGCGATGACTCCGTCCGCTCCCGTGACCTTGTCGATCGTCTCCTGGAGCTTCTCCGACGGGAAGCCGGTGACGAAGTTCTTGGCGATGTCGACGGCCAGGTCGCGCAGTTCCACCACCTCGACGTCGACCGCGTACTCCTGCTCGGCCAGCCGGTAGCGGGCGGCCTGGAGCAGGCGGTCGGCGAGCAGCCGGGTGGAGGAGGGGCTGCTGAGGCCCGCGGAGACGGCGACCAGCTTCAGGGTGCGCATGGGGGTCAGACCTCCTGGTTCTCGGTGTTCTTCACGACGGCGGGGTGGAGCGGGGCGGTCTCCGGGACGCCGGCCGGGCGCAGGTTCGCGAACTCCTTGCGCAGGACCGGGACGACCTCCTCGCCGAGGATGTCCAGCTGCTCCAGGACCGTCTTCAGCGGCAGGCCCGCGTGGTCGACCAGGAAGAGCTGGCGCTGGTAGTCGCCGACGTACTCCCGGAAGGACAGGGTGCGTTCGATGACCTCCTGCGGCGAGCCGACGGTCAGCGGCGTCTCGCGGCTGAACTCCTCCAGGGACGGGCCGTGACCGTAGACCGGCGCGTTGTCGAAGTAGGGGCGGAACTCCCGTACCGCGTCCTGCGAGTTCTTGCGCATGAAGACCTGGCCGCCGAGGCCGACGATCGCCTGCTCGGGAGTGCCGTGGCCGTAGTGCGCGTACCGCTGCCGGTACAGCCGGACCATCTTCTCGGTGTGCTGCTTGGGCCAGAAGATGTGGTTCGCGAAGAAGCCGTCGCCGTAGTACGCGGCCTGCTCGGCGATCTCGGGCGAGCGGATGGATCCGTGCCAGACGAACGGCGGGACGCCGTCCAGCGGGCGCGGGGTCGAGGTGAAACCCTGGAGCGCGGTGCGGAACTTGCCCTCCCAGTCGACGACGTCCTCCCTCCACAGCTTGTGGAGGAGTGCGTAGTTCTCGATGGCGAGCGGGATGCCCTGGCGGATGTCCTGGCCGAACCACGGGTAGACCGGGCCGGTGTTGCCGCGGCCCATCATCAGGTCGACGCGGCCGTCGGCGAGGTGCTGGAGGGTCGCGTAGTCCTCGGCGATCTTCACCGGGTCGTTGGTGGTGATGAGGGTCGTGGACGTGGAGAGGATCAGGTTCTCCGTGCGGGCGGCGATGTGGCCCAGGAGCGTCGTGGGGGACGAGGGCACGAACGGCGGGTTGTGGTGCTCGCCGGTCGCGAAGACGTCCAGGCCGACCTCCTCGGCCTTGAGCGCGATGGCGACGGTGTTCTTGATCCGCTCGTGCTCGGTGGGGGTCCGGCCGGTGGTGGGGTCGGTCGTCACGTCGCCGACGGTGAAGATCCCGAACTGCATCGTGCTCACCTCTCGCGGGGCTCTTTTGGTTGAATCTTAAACTGTCCCGCTCAACGGCGCCACTCCCCGACCTATTCCCCGCCCCGCCGCGCCCCGTCCACTGCCCGGCGCTGTCCCCGGCCCCGCCCCACCTTCCGCCCCGCCCCGCGTTCTACCCCGCCCCGTCCGCCGACCCGTACCCTGGACGCCATGACAGAGCCGGATCTGGAACGGTGGAAAGAGCGGGGCGTGATGCTCCGCGTCTTCGTGTACGTCTTCGTGACGCACGCGCTCGCCGGATTCGTCTGGCTGCTCTTCTACGTCGGCGAACACGCCCCGAAGTAGCCCCTGCGCGGCCGTTTCCGCCCTCCGGAAGGCCCTGCCGGGGCCCTCCCGTAGAGTCCCCGACGTGAACGACGCGATATCGGTGGTCGGCATCGGTGCCGACGGCTGGGACGGGCTCCCCGAGAACTCCCGCCGCACCCTGCGCGCCGCCCAGGTGCTGATCGGCGGCCCCCGCCAGCTCGACCTGCTGCCCGCCGGCGACTGCCCCGGCGAGCGGGTGCCCTGGCCGAGCCCGCTGCGCCCCGCCGTGCCCGGCCTGCTCGCCGCCCACCAGGGCCGCAGGATCGCCGTCCTGGCCAGCGGAGACCCCTCCTTCTACGGGATCGGCCGCACCCTCACCGAGATCCTCGGCCCCGGCACCCGCCTGGACGTCCTGCCGCACCCGTCCTCCGTCTCGTACGCCTGCGCCCGGCTCGGCTGGCCCCTGGAGGCCGTCGAGACGCTCTCGCTCGTCGCCCGGCCGCTCGACGCGCTCGGCGCGGCGCTCCACGACGGCCGTCGGCTGCTCGTGCTCGGCGAGGGGCCCGGGACGCCCGCGAAGGTCGCCGCGCTGCTGCGCGAGCGCGGCTGGGGCGGCACCCGCATCCGGGTCCTGGAGCAGCTCGGCGGCCCGCGCGAGGGCCTGCTCGACGGGACCGCCGCCGACTGGCCGCACGAGCGCGCCGACGCCCTCCACGTCATCGCCCTCGACTGCGTGCGCGACCCGGACGCGCTGCGGCTCGGGACCACGCCCGGCCTGCCCGACGAGGCGTACGAGCACGACGGCCAGCTCACCAAGCGGTACGTGCGCGCCGCGACCCTCGCCGCGCTCGCCCCGGCCCCCGGCGAACTGCTCTGGGACGTCGGCGGCGGCTCCGGCTCCATCGGCATCGAGTGGATGCGGGCGCACCGGACGTGCCGGGCGGTCGCCGTCGAGAAGTCGCCCGAGCGCGCCGCCCGCATCAGCCGCAACGCCGCCGCCCTCGGCGTACCGGGCCTGGACGTCGTCACCGGGCCCGCGCCCGCCGCGCTCGCCGGCCTCCCGGTCCCCGACGCGGTCTTCATCGGCGGCGGCCTGACCGCGCCCGGCCTGCTCGACGCCTGCTGGGACGCCCTGCCGGCCGGCGGCCGGCTCGTCGCCAACACGGTGACGCTGGAGTCCGAGGCGCTGCTCGCCGACCGCTACCGGCGGCACGGCGGCGAGCTGATCAGGCTCGCGGTCGCCGCCGCCGTGCCCGTGGGCGGCTTCACCGGCTGGCGCCAGGCCATGCCCGTCACCCAGTGGTCCGTAACGAAGGGTTCTCCAGAGCAATGACCGTCTACTTCATCGGCGCGGGCCCCGGCGCGGCCGACCTGATCACCGTGCGCGGCGCGCGGACCCTCGCGAAGTGCGGGGTCTGCCTGTACGCCGGCTCGCTCGTGCCGCGCGAGCTGCTCGCCGAGTGCCCGCCGGACGCGAAGCTCGTCGACACGGCGAAGATGGACCTCGACCAGATCGTCGCCGAGATCGCCGCCGCGCACGAGGCCGGCCAGGACGTGGCCCGGCTGCACTCCGGTGACCCGTCGGTCTTCAGCGCCATGGCCGAGCAGATGCGCCGCCTGGACGCGGCCGGCATCCCCTACGAGGTCGTGCCCGGCGTCCCGGCCTTCGCGGCCGCGGCGGCGGCACTGAAGCGGGAGCTGACGGTCCCCACCGTCGGCCAGACCGTCATCCTCACCCGCATCGCCCAGCAGGCCACACCCATGCCGGCGGGCGAGGACCTCGCCACCCTGGGCCGCAGCGGCGCCCTGCTCGTTCTCCACCTCGGCGCACGGTACGTCGACCGGATCGTCTCCGAGCTGGTCCCGCACTACGGCGTGGACTGCCCGGCCGCCGTCGTCGCCATGGCGAGCCGCCCGGACGAGATCGTGCTGCGCGGCACCCTGGAGGACATCGCGGAGCAGGTGAAGGCGGCGGGCATCACGAAGACCGCGGTGATCGTGGTGGGCCGCACGCTGGCCGCCTCGGAGTTCCGCGACAGCCACCTCTACGACCCGGCCCGGGACCGCCACACCTGCTGACGGCCCCGTCCGGCCGGTGACTCAGGCGTTGGGCCGCTTGCCGTGGTTGGCCTTCTTCTTCTTACGGGCCCGCTTCTTGTTGCCGCGCTTCGCCATGGGGGACTCCTCCCGTCCGGAACCTGTGTGGGGGGCATGCCCTGCCGAGCCTAGGGTCGGCGGGGCATGCCCGCATGCCGAAGGGGCCGCGCTGAAACGATACGGCGGCTGGTGTGGAGAGTATGGTCAGAGGTATGGCCACGAAAAAGGTGACGGTGACGATTCCGGAGGACCTCCTGGAGGAGGTCCGAGCCGAGGCGGCCGAACACGGTCTGTCGGCGTACATCGCCGAGGCGTTGCGTCTCCGGCGGGACCGCGACCGGCTCAGGGAGCTCGTCGACTGGCTGGAGGAGGAGCACGGTCCCATCACAGAGGACGAGCGAGCCGCCGCCCTCGCGGAGCTTGACGACATCGATGCCGAGCACGAGCGCCGCCGCCGAGCCCGGACGCGTGGGGCTGACGCCGCGTGACCAAACGAAAGGGGGGCGATCGCCCGCGCTTGCGGACCTTCGTTCTGGACAGCGAGGCACTGTCGCTTGCGGTCCGGGGCGACCGCATGATGATGGCCCGTCTCGACCTCGCGGCGCAGGGGAAGGCCGACGCGGTGACGTCGCCGCTGACTCTCGTCGAGGCCTACGACGCCAGGACCACCGAGCATCGCTGGGATTGGGTGCTGTCCCGCATCGGTGTGGCAGACGTCGGCAAGGAAGAGGCCCGGCAGGCCCGGCGGTTGCTGGCCGACGTCGGCCTGCACGGTCACACGTACGCGATCGACGCTGTGCTCGCCGTCGTCGCGCTGCGACAGCGAGGCGAGGTCACGGTCTTCACGTCGGACGTCGACGATCTCGAGAAGCTGCTCCCTGACCGGATCACGGTCCGACAGGTCTGACATGGCTCATCGTGTCTGCCATTCCGGCGCCAGTGCCGCCATCACCGTCGCGTCCACCCGCTCGCCCTCCCACAGCAGCGCCCCGCGCAGCACGCCCTCCGGGCGGAAGCCGGCCTTCTCGTACGCGCGGCGGGCGCGCGGGTTGAAGGCGTAGACCTCCAGCCAGACGCGGTAGAGGCCGAGGCCCTCGAAGGCGTGGCCGACGATCAGGCGGGTGGCCTCGGTGCCGAGGCCGCGGCCGACGACGTCCGGGGAGAGGGAGATGCGGAAGGCACAGCTCTCGTTCGCCCGGTCCCATTCGTTCAGGACCGCCTCGCCGACCACGAGGCCGGTCGCACGCTCCACGACCGCGAGGTCGAGCCGGTTGGCCTGGGCGCCCCGCGAGCCGTACCAGGCGCGCAGCGCGGGCTCGTCGAAGTCCGCGTGCGAGCCGGTGAGCCGGGCGATCTCGGGGTCGTTCAGTATCGGGAGGAGGGCGGGGACGTCGTCCTCGGTGACGGGGCGGAGGACGACCAGGTCGCCGGTGAGGGTGGGCTTCTGAGAGAAGTCGGTGCGGGAGAGACCGGAGTACGCCATCCAGGGATTGTCGGCCCCCACCCGGCGCCCTGTCCTGCCGTTTTACGGTCCCGCGACCTCGGGCCGCCGGAGCGCCCCCGGTCCCGCCACCTCCGACCGTCCCACCACCACGCCCGCCCGGTCGACGCACACCACGTCCACCGCCACCGGCGCGCCCCGCAGCACCGACAGGGCCTCGTCGCGGGCCCGGGCGGCGACCAGGTCGCCCAGGGGGACGCCGGCGGCCTCGCACAGGCGCAGGGCGGCCAGGCCCGTGTTCGCGGCGGTGATCTCCTCCGCCAGGGCCTCGGCGGCGCCGCCGGTGCGGGCCAGGTCGGCGAGGAAGCCCTTGTCGACCTGGGAGCGGGCGGAGTGCAGGTCCAGGTGGCCCGCGGCCAGCTTGGACAGCTTCGCGAAGCCGCCGCAGATGGTGAGCCGGTCCACCGGGTGGCGGCGGACGTACTTGAGGACGGCGCCCGCGAAGTCGCCCATGTCGAGCAGCGCGATCTCCGGCAGGTCGTACAGCGACGCCACGGTGCGCTCCGACGTCGAACCCGTACAGCCGGCCACGTGTGTCAGGCCGCCCGCCCGCGCCACGTCGACGCCGCGGCGGATGGAGTCGATCCAGGCCGAGCACGAGTAGGGGACGACGACACCGGTCGTGCCGAGGATCGACAGGCCGCCGAGGATGCCGATCCGCGGGTTCCAGGTGGAGCGGGCGATCTCGGCGCCGTGGTCGACGGAGATCGTGATCTCCACGTCGCCCGTGCCGCCGTGCGCGGCGGCGACCTCGGCGACGTGGTCGCGCATCATCCGGCGGGGGACCGGGTTGATCGCCGGTTCGCCCACCTCCAGCGGCAGGCCGGGCAGGGTGACCGTACCGACGCCCTCGCCCGCCCGGAAGACGACGCCCGAGCCCGGCGGGAGCAGCCGTACCGTCGAGCGGACCAGCGCCCCGTGCGTGACGTCCGGGTCGTCGCCCGCGTCCTTCACGACCCCGGCCATGGCCGCACCGCCCGTCAGCGACTCGGCGGCCAGCGCGAAGGACGGCGTGTGGCCCCTGGGCAGGGTGATCGTCACCGGGTCCGGGAAGTCCCCGGTGAGCAGCGCCGTGTACGCGGCGGTCGTGGCCGCCGTCGCGCAGGCGCCCGTGGTCCAGCCGGGGCGCAGACCGGTGTGCTTGAGTTGGGCCGCACGCCCGCCGGAACTCATGAACGGACTCCCAGGATTCCCATGTCCCTGCACGTACTCATCCTCGGCGGGACGACCGAGGCCCGCGCCCTGGCGGGCCTGCTGCACGCCGCGGACCCCGGGCTCCGGGTGACGAGCTCCCTCGCCGGGCGGGTCGCGGCGCCCCGGCTGCCGGCCGGAGAGGTGCGGATCGGCGGCTTCGGCGGGCCGGAGGGGCTCGCGGCGTGGCTGCGCGAGCACGCCGTGGACGCGGTCATCGACGCCACCCATCCCTTCGCCGAGCGGATCAGTTTCAACGCGGCCGCGGCGGCCGCCACCGCCCATGTTCCCCTGCTGGCGCTGCGCCGCCCCGGCTGGGTCCCGGTCGACGGCGACGACTGGCACGAGGTGGCGTCCCTCGACGCGGCCGCGGCGGCCCTGGACGGGCTCGGCGACCGGGTGTTCCTCACCACGGGCCGGATGGGCCTCGCCGCCTTCGCCGGCCGCCCCGAGTGGTTCCTGGTCCGCTCCGTCGACGCGCCCGACGCCCCGATGCCCGCGCGCACCGAAGTGCTCCTCGACCGCGGCCCGTTCACCCTCGACGGCGAGCGCGAACTGATCCGCCGTCACCGCCTCGGCGTCCTCGTCACCAAGGACAGCGGCGGCGCGGCGACCGCCCCCAAACTCACCGCCGCCCGCGAGGCCGGCATCCCGGTCGTCGTCGTCCGCCGCCCGCCCGTACCGGAGGGCGTCCCGACGGCGGCGACGCCCGAGGAGGCCGCGGAGTGGGTCCGGGCCCGCGCCCGGGGGGCGGGGGACGTCACGGCGCCCGGCGCGACAGACACCGCCGGGACCCGTTGAATGGAGGAATGAGTACCGTTCGACGGCGGCTCGCCGCGGCCGGTCTTGCGGCCCTGCTCGGCGCCACCGCACCCGCCCTCGCCACCGGCACCGCCTCCGCCGCCCCCGGCCCCTCGCCGCCTCCGCCCCAGCCCCCGCCGCAGCTCGACGACGCGGAGGTGCGGCGGGCGGTCGACCGGCTCGACGACGTGGTCGGGTCGGCCATGAAACGCACCGGGGTGCCGGGCGTGGCCGTCGCCGTCGTCCACGACGGCAAGGTGCTGGCCCTGAAGGGCTACGGCGTACGGAAGGCCGGCGAGAAGGCCCCCGTCGACGCCGACACCGTCTTCCAGCTGGCCTCCGTCTCCAAGCCGCTCGCCTCCACGATCGTCTCCGGCGCCGTGGGCGTCGACGGCTGGACCGAGCCCGTCGCCCCCCACGTGCCGGGCTTCCGCCTCAAGGACCCGTGGGTGACCTCCCACGTGACGGTCGCCGACCTCTTCTCGCACCGCAGCGGCCTGCCCGACCACGCCGGCGACCTCCTCGAAGACCTCGGCTACGACCGGGCGTACATCCTGTCCCACCTGCGCTACGAGCCCCTCGCGCCGTTCCGCGCCAGCTACGCCTACACCAACTTCGGCCTGACGGCGGCCGCCCAGGCCGTCGCCGACGAGAAGGGCGTGGCCTGGGAGAAGCTCGCCCAGGACGTCCTCTACAAGCCCGCCGGCATGAACCACACCAGCTCCCGCTTCGAGGACTTCGCGAAGGCCTCCGACCGGGCCTGGGGCCACGTCCGGGTCGACGGCGCCTGGAAGGCCGTGTACGTGCGCGACCCGGACGCCCAGTCACCCGCGGGCGGCGTCAGCTCCACCGCCCGCGACATGGCGACCTGGCTGAGGCTCCAGCTCGCGAACGGCAAGCTCGACGGCCGGCAGATCGTCGACGCCGAGGCCCTGGAACGCACCCACTGGCCCGAGTCGGTCTCCGGCCCGCCTCGCGCCCCGGCCGCCAGGACCGGCTTCTACGGCCTGGGCTGGAACGTCAGTTACGACGACGAGGGCCGGCTCCGGCTCTCCCACACGGGAGCGTTCGCCGAGGGCGCGCACACCAACGTCACCATGCTGCCCGGCGAGCAGCTGGGCATCGTCGTCCTCACCAACACCTCACCGGTCGGCGTCGCCGACGCCGTCGCCCTCGACTTCTTCGACATCGCCCAGACCGGCGAGATCAGCCGTGACTGGATCCCCCTCGTGGACGCGCTGTACCAGCAGGAGGCGGACGCGGGCCGGTCGAAGACCGACTACGCCCACCCGCCGTCCGGCGCCGCGCTCCCGAAGGACCCCGACACCTACGCCGGCACCTACGACAACGCCTACTACGGCCGCGCCGAGGTCGTCGCCGCCGCGGACGGCACCCTGACCCTCCGGCTGGGCCCGGAGCCCCAGACGTATCCGCTCACGCCCTACGACGGCGACACGTTCAGCTTCGAGACCCGCGGCGAGAACGCCGTCGGCCGCACCGGCGTCACCTTCACCCCGGACGGCAGGTCCTTCACCGTCGAATACCTGGACACCGAGGGCCTGGGCACCTTCACCCGCTAGCGGATCAGCCGTACCTGCGCGGCGTCCACGCGATCCTGCGGCCGTCCGCCCGCTCCGTGACCCGCGTCTGGGAGGACCCGACCAGCAGCAGGGTGCGCATGTCGACCTCGGTCGGCTCCAGGGTCTTCAGCGTCACGACGCGGACCGACTGCTCGGGTCCGCCGACGTCGCGGGCCACGACCACCGGGGTGTCCGGGGAGCGCACCTCCAGGAGGAGGTCACGGGCCGCGGCCACCTGGTGGGTACGGGACCTGGAGCCCGGGTTGTAGATCGCGAGGACCAGGTCGGCCTCGGCGGCGGCGCGCAGCCGCCGGGCGATGACCTCCCACGGCTTGAGGCGGTCGGACAGCGAGATCGTCGCGTAGTCGTGGCCGAGCGGCGCGCCCGCGGCGGCAGCGGCGGCGTTGGCGGCGGTCACGCCCGGCAGGACCCGTACGGGAACGTCGGCGTAGCGCTCCTCCGACGCCACCTCCAGGACCGCCGTCGCCATCGCGAAGACGCCCGGGTCGCCACCGGAGACGACGGCGACGCGCCGTCCGCGCCGGGCGAGCTCCAGGGCGAACTCGGCACGCTCCGACTCCACCTTGTTGTCCGAGCCGTGCCGCTGCTGCGAGGCCCGCAGGACCGGCACCCGGTCCAGGTAGGTGGTGTAGCCGACGAGGTCGTCGGCGTTGACGAGCGCCCCGCGCGACTCCGGCGTCAGCCAGGGCGCGCCCGCCGGCCCGGTGCCGACCACCACGACCTCGCCCCGCTCCCGTACCGGCGGCTGCGCGTCGATGCGGGAGGGCAGCACGGCCACCGAGAAGTACGGGACCGACTCCGGGTCCACCTCGGCCAGCCGGCCGGTGCGCTCGCCCGCCATGAACGCCCGCTCCACGTACCGCGCGTCGTCCAGCCGGCCGGCCCGCTCCAGGGCCCGCTTCACGGCCGGGAACGTACGGCCGAGCTTCATGACGACGGCCGAGTCGGTGCCCGCGAGGCGCGCGGTCAGCTCGTCCTCCGGCAGGGTGCCGGGCACGATCGTCAGCACCTCCTCGGCCTCGCACAGCGGCTCGCCGAGCCGGGCGGCGGCGGCGCTCACGGAGGTGACGCCGGGGATGACGGTGGTGTCGTAGCGGTGCGCGAGCCGCTTGTGCATGTGCTGGTAGGAGCCGTAGAACAGCGGGTCGCCCTCGGCGAGGACGGCGACCGTGCGGCCGGCGTCGAGGTGGGCGGCGAGCCGGGCCGCGGCCTCCTCGTAGAAGTCGTCGAGCGCACCCCGGTAGCCGCCCGGATGATCCGTGGTCTCCACGGTGAGCGGGTACATCAGCCGCTCCTCGACGTGGTCCTCGCGGATGTGCTCGGCGGCGATGGACCGGGCGATCGAACGGCCGTGGCGGGCCGAGTGGTAGGCGATCACGTCCGCCGCGGCGATCGCCTTCACGGCGGCCACGGTCATCAGGTTCGGGTCGCCGGGCCCGAGCCCGACCCCGTAGAGCTTGCCGGTCACTTCTGGATCTCCGCTTCGTGCGCGAGGGCGTTGAGCGCGGCCGCGGTCATGGCGCTGCCGCCGCGCCGGCCCCGTACGACCAGGTACTCCAGGCCGAGTCCGTTCGCCGCGAGGGCGTCCTTGGACTCGGCGGCGCCGATGAACCCGACCGGGATGCCGAGGACGGCCGCGGGACGGCCCGCACCCTTGGCGATCATCTCCAGGAGGTGGAAGAGCGCGGTCGGCGCGTTGCCGATGGCGACGACCGAGCCCTCCAGCCGGTCCCGCCACAGCTCCATCGCGGCGGCCGAGCGGGTGGTGCCCAGCTCGGCGGCCAGCGCGGGCACGGCCGGGTCGGACAGCGTGCACAGCACGTCGTTGCCGGCCGGCAGCCGCTTGCGGGTGACACCGCTCGCGACCATCTGCGCGTCGCACAGGATCGGCGCGCCCGAGCGCAGCGCGGCGCGGGCGGCGGAGACGACACCGGGGGAGTACGCGAGGTCCCGGACGAGGTCCGTCATGCCGCAGGCGTGGATCATCCGCACGGCGACGGTGGCGACGTCGTCGGGCAGGTCCGCGAGGTCCGCCTCGGCACGGATCGTGGCAAAGGACCGGCGGTAGATCTCCGCGCCGTCCTTCTCGTACTCGAACATCCTGTTGTTCTCGCTCATCTCGTCGTGCGGGCCGTGGCCACGGCTTCGGGCAGGGAGGTACGGGGAGTGGCGGCGCCGTCCACCAGGTAGTCGCCGTCGCCGGTGGCGAGGACGTCCACCCAGGTGCCGTGCGGATGCCCGCAGCGCCGCTCGCACCCGGAGAAGTGCACCGGCAGCCGCCCGGCGGGCGCGCGTGCCGCCTCCGCCCGCACGTCCGCGAGGGACTTGGCACACCCGGGCCGTCCGGTGCAGGCGGTGACACCGGCACCGGGGGCGTCGGCGCGGGTGACGAGGCCGTACGCCTCCAGCTCCGGGAGCCGGGCGGGGTCGGTCCGCACGACCACCCCGCGCCAGGGCGTGAACCGCACCTCGTCGGCGGGCAGCAGGGCGCGCAGCTGAGCGGCGGTCAGCCGGCCGAGCGGCGCGAGCACGTACGCGGCGTCCGCGCCGAGCGGGCCCGGCGCGAGCGGGGCGCCGTGCGGCGGTACGGGGTCCGTCGCGGGCTCCGCCGCGATCCCGGCCCGCGCGAGGGCGCCGGCCGGATCGGGGACGTGGCCCTCGGGCAGCTCCCGCACCCGCCACGCACCGTTCCCGGCGTCCGCGGCGGCCCGCAGGAACGCGTCGGCCGCGGCGAGCGCGGCGCGCGGCGCGTCGGCGCCGGCGACGCGGAAGGCCCGGCGGCCGACGCGCACCAGGGCGTGCCCGCCCGCTGCGACCAAGGTCACATCACCGCCGAGCCCGGCGACGTCGCCGCGCCCGTCGTCGAGCACGAAGAGGAAACGCCCCGACAGGGCCGCGGCCCAGGCCGCGCCGCACAGCAGCGCGTCCAGCTCCCGCACCCACAACTGCACGTCCGCGCAGCCGAGTCCGTCGAGCCCGGCGGCCGGCGAGGCGACGATGTTGCGCACCCGCTCGTGGGTGGCCGAAGGCAACAGCCCGCCCCGCTCCAGCAGAGCGGCGAGCTCGCCCCCGCACCCGTCCCGCAGCCCGCGCAGCTCGGCGTTCCCCCGCGAGGTGACGCTGACCCCGCCGTCCCCCAGGTCCTCGGCGACGTCCGCCAGCAGCTCGACCTGACGTACCGTCAACCTGCCTCCGGGCAAACGGAGTCGGGCGAGGAAGCCGTCATCGGCGGGGTGCAGACGCAGCGCCCCCGGGCATGCGTCACCACGGTCCCGTATGAGCGGTTCGTCCCGCTGGGACGAGGCGTGAGGGGTGGCCGACATGGCGGCGAGCATACCCACGGGCGGAACGCCCCCCACCTGCCGCGAACGACGGCACGTTCCGCGACGGGCACGGTCCGCGACGGCGGGAGGGGGCCGCCCGGAGGCCCCGGACCCCGCCGGACCCACAAGACCGGAAGCCGTGCCCTGGAACGCCCGGCCCGCTGCCCTGCCTGCTGCCCGGCCCGGGAGCCCGGCCCACCGGCCGGACCGGAACGCCCGGCGCTGTGTGACCCGGCCGACGTCCGGTCTCCGCCCGCCCCAGGACCCGCACGATCTAGGATGCAGACCGGCATGGGGTCCCAGGGCCCCGGGGAGGAAGCCCGGTGAGAATCCGGCGCGGTCCCGCCACTGTGAGCCGGTCCCGGGCATCCGGGGGCCGGTGAGTCAGGAACTCCCGCCGTCCATACGACCACCCGGGGCGCGGACAACCCCGAGGAAGGGCCTGAGCTCGCCATGCTCCTGCTGCTGTCGCACTCCGACACCGACCTGCTCAGCGCCCGCGCGGCGAACGCCGCCGCGGCCGGGGACGACCGGAACCCGGTGGAATGGCGCTTCGCCAACCCCGCCCGGCTGCCCCACGACGACCTGCCCGGCCTCCTCGACGGCGCCGAACTCGTCGTCGTCCGCCTCCTCGGCGGCGTGCGCTCCTGGCAGGAGGGCCTGGACACGGTCCTCGCCGCCGGGAAGCCCGTCGTCGTGCTCAGCGGCGAACAGGCGCCGGACGCCCAGCTGATGGGCGCCTCCACCGTCCCGGTGGGCGTCGCCACCGAGGCCCACGCCTACCTGGCGCACGGCGGCCCCGCCAACCTCGGGCAGCTCGCCCGCTTCCTGTCCGACACGGTCCTCCTGACGGGCCACGGCTTCGAGTCCCCGGCGCCCGCCCCGACCCGGGGTCCGCTCGACCGGACCCCGAAGAGCACCGAGGGCCCCACCATCGCGGTGCTCTACTACCGCGCCCACCACATGAGCGGCAACACCGCCTTCGTCGGCGCCCTCTGCGACGCGATCGAGGAGGCCGGCGGCCGGGCCAAGGCCCTGTACGTGGCTTCCCTCCGCGCTCCCGAGCCGGAGCTGATCGACACGCTCCGCACCGCCGACGCCGTCGTCACCACCGTGCTCGCCGCGGGCGGCACGACCCCGGCCGACGCACAGGCCGGCGGCGACGAGGAGGCCTGGGACGCGGGCGCGCTGGCCGCGCTCGACGTGCCGATCCTGCAGGCCCTGTGCCTGACCGGATCCAGGACGGCGTGGGAGGAGAACGACGAGGGCCTGTCGCCGCTGGACGCCGCCAGCCAGGTCGCGGTGCCCGAGTTCGACGGCCGGCTCATCACCGTCCCGTTCTCGTTCAAGGAGATCGACGAGGACGGCCTCCCGGCGTACGTGGCCGACGCCGAGCGCGCCGCCCGCGTCGCCGGCATCGCCGTCCGCCACGCCCGGCTCCGGCACATCCCGAACGCCGAGAAGAAGCTGGCGCTCGTCCTCTCCGCGTACCCGACGAAGCACGCCCGCATCGGCAACGCGGTCGGCCTCGACACCCCCGCCTCCGCCGTCGCGCTGCTCCGCCGGCTCCGCGCGGAGGGCTACGACTTCGGCCCGGTGGAGGACATCCCGGGCCTCGTCTCCGGCGACGGCGACGAGCTGATCTACGCCCTGATCGAGGCCGGCGGCCACGACCAGGACTGGCTCACCGAGGAGCAGCTGGCGCGCAACCCGGTCCGCATCCCGGCCGCCGACTACAAGCGCTGGTACGCCGAGCTGCCGCAGGAGCTGCGCGAGCAGGTCGAGGAGCACTGGGGCCCGGCGCCGGGCGAGATGTTCCTGGACCGCTCGCGGAACCCCGAGGGCGACATCGTGCTCGGCGCGCTGCGCCGCGGGAACCTGCTCGTCCTCATCCAGCCGCCCCGCGGCTTCGGCGAGAACCCGATCGCGATCTACCACGACCCGGACCTGCCGCCGTCGCACCACTACCTGGCGGCCTACCGCTGGATCGCCGCCCGCTCCGATGACGGCGGCTTCGGCGCCGACGCCATGGTGCACCTGGGCAAGCACGGCAACCTGGAGTGGCTGCCGGGCAAGAACGCGGGCCTGTCCGCCGCGTGCGGCCCGGACGCGGCCCTCGGCGACCTGCCGCTGGTCTACCCGTTCCTCGTGAACGACCCGGGCGAGGGCACCCAGGCCAAGCGCCGCGTGCACGCCACGCTCGTCGACCACCTCGTCCCGCCGATGGCCCGCGCCGACTCCTACGGCGACATCGCGCGCCTGGAGCAGCTGCTCGACGAGTATGCGCAGATCAGCAGCATGGACCCGGCCAAGCTGCCGGCGATCCGCGCCCAGATCTGGACCCTGATCCAGGCCGCGAAGCTCGACCACGACCTGGGCATGGCCGACCGCCCGGACGACGACGGCTTCGACGACTTCCTGCTGCACGTCGACGGCTGGCTGTGCGAGGTCAAGGACGCCCAGATCCGCGACGGTCTGCACGTCCTCGGCGGCGCCCCGACCGGCCCGGAGCGGGTCAACCTGGTCCTGTCCATCCTGCGCGCCCGCCAGATCTGGGGCGGCACGCAGGCGCTGCCCGGTCTGCGCGAGGCCCTGGGCCTCGACGAGTCGGCGGCGACCCGTACGACCGCCGACGAGGCGGAGGCGAAGGCGCGCGAGCTGGTCGAGGCGATGGAGGCGGCCGACTGGGACCCGGCCGCCGTCGCGACCGTCGCCGCCGGATACGGCCCGGAGGTCGCGGCCGTGCTCGACTTCGCCGCCGCCCAGGTCGTCCCGCGGCTCGCCGCGACGACCGACGAACTCGACCACGCCGTGCACGCGTTGAACGGCGGCTTCGTCCCGGCGGGGCCGTCCGGTTCGCCGCTGCGCGGTCTGGTGAACGTGCTGCCGACCGGCCGCAACTTCTACTCCGTCGACCCGAAGGCCGTGCCGTCCCGCCTCGCGTGGGAGACCGGCCAGGCGCTCGCCGACTCGCTGCTCACCCGCTACCGCGACGACAACGGCGAGTGGCCGACGTCCGTCGGTCTGTCCCTGTGGGGCACGAGCGCGATGCGGACCGCCGGCGACGACGTCGCCGAGGCCCTCGCGCTGCTCGGCGTCCGCCCGCTGTGGGACGACGCCTCGCGCCGCGTGAACGGCCTGGAGCCGATCCCGCTGGCCGAGCTCGGCCGCCCGCGCGTCGACGTGACGCTGCGCATCTCCGGCTTCTTCCGCGACGCGTTCCCGCACGTCATCGGTCTCCTCGATGACGCCGTACGGCTGGTCGCGGGCCTGGCGGACGAGTCCGCCGAGGACAACTACGTGCGCGCCCACGCCCAGGCCGACCTGGCCGAGCACGGTGACGAGCGCCGCGCCACGACCCGCATCTTCGGCTCGCGTCCGGGTACGTACGGTGCGGGTCTGCTCCAGCTGATCGACTCGCGCGACTGGCGCACGGACGCCGACCTGGCCGAGGTGTACACGGTGTGGGGCGGCTACGCGTACGGCCGCGGGCTCGAAGGCCGCCCGGCGCGCGCCGAGATGGAGTCGGCGTACAAGCGGATCGCGGTCGCGGCGAAGAACACGGACACCCGTGAGCACGACATCGCCGACTCGGACGACTACTTCCAGTACCACGGCGGCATGGTGGCGACCGTGCGCGCGCTGCGCGGCACGGCGCCGGAGGCGTACATCGGCGACTCCACCCGCCCCGAGACGGTCCGCACGCGCACGCTCGTCGAGGAGACCTCGCGGGTCTTCCGGGCCCGGGTGGTCAACCCGCGCTGGATCGAGGCGATGCGCCGCCACGGCTACAAGGGCGCGTTCGAGCTGGCGGCGACGGTCGACTACCTCTTCGGCTACGACGCGACGACGGGCGTGGTCGCCGACTGGATGTACGACAAGCTGACGCAGGAGTACGTCCTCGACCCGGAGAACCAGGCCTTCCTGAAGGAGGCCAACCCGTGGGCCCTGCACGGCATCGCCGAGCGGCTCCTGGAGGCGGAGTCCCGCGGCATGTGGGAGAAGCCGGACCCGGAGACCCTCGCGGCGCTGCGGCAGGTCTTCCTGGAGACCGAGGGAGACATCGAAGGCACCGCGGGCGGCGACGAGGACTGAGGTCCGGCCCGGGTTACGATCCCGCCCGCACGCATGTGCGAATCGATGGCGTGAGTGTCGTGACTGACGTGACCAGGGGTGGGGTGGTGGGCATGCGTGCCCGTGGAGCTGTGACGGTGTCGGTGGTGCTCGGCCTGAGCCTGGCCCTGGGGGCCTGCTCGGGCTCGGGCCCGGGTTCCGGCGACGGTCCGGGCAGGAAGCCGGGCGCCACCGGCTCCGCGACGCCCACCGGCTCGCCGAGCCCGTCGGCGACGCCCTCCGAGGAGCCGTCGGCGACGCGGTCCGCGGAGCCGTCCGGCACCCCGTCGGGGCTCCGGACCCCGCCCACCATCGGCCGCTCGCCCAAGCCGTTCCCGACGAGCGGGAGGACCGGCGTGACGAAGCGGACGGCGGCGGAGCCGCAGAACGTGTACGCCGGCCCCAACCCGCCGCCGGCGCCGGACCGCCCGTCGCCCACGGCGGAGGTTCCGCCGCCGTACACGCCGGGCCCCGACGTGACCGCCGTCGCGGTCCCCACCTTCGAACAGCCCGCGTTCACTCCGGACACGGTGCGCTGACGGACCACGGCGCGAGGTCGAGCCGCCTGCCCCGGAAGCCCGCCCTCAGCCGTCGGTCGTGGCTGACGACCACGAGGGTGCCCGGGTAGGCCGCGAGGGCCGCGTCGAGCTCCTCCACCAGGCCGGGCGAGAGGTGGTTGGTGGGCTCGTCGAGCAGCAGCAGGTCGACCGGCCGGCTCACCAGGCGGGCGAGTTCCAGCCTGCGGCGCTGTCCGGCCGACAGGGCGCGGACCGGGGTGGCCAGGTCGCGTTCCGCGAACAGGCCGAGCGCGAGCAGTTCCTCCTCGCGGCCCGCGCCGAAGGCCGCCGCCACCGTACGGGGGTCGGTGGCCGGCCCGCCGTCCTGCCGGAGCAGGCCGGTCCGGGCGGGCACCGGGACGCGCACCGTGCCGCCGTCCGCGGCGAGTTCGCCCGCGAGCAGCCGCAGCAAGGTGGTCTTCCCGGCGCCGTTGGGCCCGGTGACCAGGAGTCGTTCGCCCGGCGCGAGCCGCAGCGCGTCGAGCCGGAGCCGGCCCTCGACCCGTACGTCGGCGAGCTCGACCGCCGCCGCCCCGCCCTGGATCCGGGCGGAGAACCGCAGCGGGTCCGGAGGCCTCGGCACCGGGCGCTCGGCGAGCTCCCGGAGCCGGGTGCGGGCCGCCCGGATCCTGCTCATGGCGCCGTGCGCCCGGGAGCGGGCCCGGAAGGCGCCCGCGCCGCTGAACGCGGCGGGGGCCTTGCGCGGGATGTGCGAGAAGCGGTCGATGTTGCCGTCGGCGAGCGCCGTGTGGCGGGCGGTCTCGGCGCGCCATTCCGTGTACTCCCGCTCCCGGCGGGCCCGGTCGGCGGCGCGGCCGGCCAGGTAGCCGCCGTAGCCGTTGCCGTACCGCCGTACCGTCCGGGTCTCGTGGTCCACCTCCAGGACCGCGGTGGTGACCCGGTCGAGGAACGCGCGGTCGTGGGTGACGACGACGACCGTGCCGCGGTGGCCGCGCAGCCGCTCCTCCAGCCAGGCCACGGCCTCGTCGTCGAGGTCGTTGGTCGGCTCGTCGAGCAGCAGCAGCTCGGGTTCGGAGGCGAGGACCGCCGCGAGCGCGAGCCGCCTGCGCCGGCCGCCGGAGAGGGTGCCGAGGGCACGGTCGCGGTCGAGCGGCGCGCGCTCGCCGAGCCGCCTCAGCACGGTCTCCACCCGCCGGTCGGCGTCGGCGCCGCCGCGCGCCTCGTAGGCGGCGAGCAGCGCGGCGTACGCGTCGAGGCCGGCGGTGGAGCCGAGCGCGGCCTCCGCCTCCCGGATGCGCCGCTCCAGCTCCCGTACGTCGGCGAGGGCGTGGTCGACGGCGTCGCCGACGGTGGCGGTGCCGGGCAGGTCGAGGGTCTGGGCGAGGTGCCCGAGGCCGCCGGGGGCCTCGACGGTGACCGTGCCGTTGTCGGGTTCCTGCTGGCCGGCGAGCAGTCGCAGGAGGGTGGACTTTCCGGAGCCGTTGTCGCCCACGACGCCGAGGCGTTCGCCGGCGCGGACGGTGAGGCAGACCCGGTCGAGGACGAGCCGGGCGGGGCCGGCGTGGCCGTCGTAGTGCTTCGTGACGTCGGTGAGATGGACACGGAACAAGGGCGACCTCCGTGGTCGGGGAGCGGGGGAGACGAGGGGTGGGAGGGGCGGGCGGGACGAACGAGCCGAGACGTCTCGTCTCGCGTGTCACCGTACGCCATCGTCGGGGCCCTTGCAAGACGTTTCGTCTCGCGAGGGTTTCCGGCCGGCCGGGCTTCAGAAGCTGGTGCACCTCGAAGTTGTTCTAGTAATGTGCTAACAACTAGAACCGAAGGAGGTCACGGTGAACCGTCTCCGAGCGCTCGCCGCAGCGCCGTTCGTCCTCGCGCTCGCCGCCCATCTGCTGCTTCTCGTCCTCTGGTACGACCGGCTCCCGGACCCGCTGGCCACGCACTTCTCCGCCGGCGCGGGCGGGAAGGCCGACGGCTTCACCTCGCTCGCGGGCTACGCCGCCGTCAGCTCCGGGCTGCTCGTGGCCCTCGGGGCGGCCTGGACCCTGCTCGTCCGGCGCGGCGCGCTCTGGGGCACCTGGGCCACCGCCGGGTTCGCCGGCGGTCTGCTCGACCTGCTCCTGCGCGACAACCTCGACGCCGCCGACCCGGCCGAGGTCACCGCGCCGCTCGCCACCCTCACCGTCGCCGCGGGCATCGCGGCAATGGCCGCCCTCGCCGGCCGCGCGCTCACCCGCCTCGTACCGGTGGATCCGGCGGCCCAGGACGGTCCTGACGGCCCGTCGCGGGTACGCCGCCTCGAACTCGGCGCGCACGAGGTCGCCGGCTGGTCGCGCGACACCGGCTCGCGCGGCGCGGCCGCGCTCTCCTCGGCGTTCCTCCTGGCGGGAGCGGCCGCGCCGGTCCCGGCGGTGCTGTTCACGCCCTGGCCGTACGCCCTGATCGCCCTCGTCGGCCTGGCGGTCGGCCTGCCGGGCCTCGCGCTCTCCCGGGTCCGGGTCGCCGTCGACCGCCGCGGCCTGACCGTCACGCCCGCCCTGTTCCCCCGCCCGCGCATCCGGATCCCGCTCGACGAGATCACCTCCGCGACCGTCCAGGACGTGGACGCCCTCGCCGAATTCGGCGGCTGGGGCTATCGCACCCGGCCCCACCGCTCGGCCCTCCTCCTCCGTTCCGGCGAGGCCCTGTCCGTACGACGTGCCAACGGCTTCGAGTTCCTCGTCACCGTCCCCGACGCGGAAACGGCGGCGGCGCTCCTCGACGCGCTGGCGGCGCGGGCACGGGAGGGCGCGGGGCCCGGTGGGCGCGGTGCGCCGGAGGTGCCCGGCACGCCCGGCACGCCCGGCGCGTCTGACGTGCCCGGCGCCTCCGGCGCTGACGGTGTGAGGATCTGACCGTGCTCTTCCGGGTCGACCCCGCCTCCTCCGTCCCGCTCGGCGACCAGATCGCCGCCTGCGTGCGCGGCGCCCTCGCCGACGGCAGTGCGGCTCCCGGCGAGCGGCTGCCCGCCGCGCGCGAGCTCGCGGACTCGCTCGGCGTCAACGTCCATACCGTGCTGCGCGGTTACCAGCAGTTGCGCGAGGAGGGGCTGATCGAGCTGCGGCGCGGGCGGGGCGCCGTGATCGTGCCCGGCGCGCAGGCGCCCGACCGCGCCCAGCTGGTCGAGCGGCTGCACGCCCTGGTCGCCGAGGCGCGCCGACTGGGCCTGACGGACGAGGAGTTCCTGGAGCTGGCCCGCGCCGGCCTGGGCTGACACCGCCGGACGCCGGGCACTAAGCGCCCGGCACTGGACGCCGGGCACTGAGCGCCGGGCGCCGGGCGCCGGGACGTCGCGCGCTGGGCGCCGAACACCGAACACCGAACGCCGAAGTCACCGAACGCCGAAGTCACCGAACGCCAAGCGCCAGGCGTCGGGCGCGTCACGGCAGCGGCGCGCCGAGCCGCAGGTTCCAGCGGCCGGTCCGCCCGGACAGTTCGACGCACTGCAGCGGGCGTACGTCCAGCCGCCAGAACGTCTCCTCGGGCGAGCCCAGCGCGTGGGCGACGGCCGCGCGGATCACGTCCGGTTCGGCCACCGCCCACACCGTCACCGAACCCGGGGCGCCCGCGGCCTGCGTGGCCGCCGGCGTGCCCAGCCCCTCCATCCACGCCGCGACCCGGCTCCGCAGCTCCCGCAGCGACTCGCCGCCGTGCGGGACAGCGGCCGGGTCGCCGAGCCAGGCGGCCACCGACTCCGGCTCCTCCGTCGCGAGTTCGTCGAGCCGCCGTCCGCGCCAGCGCCCCATCGCGCAGCCCGCGAGCGCCGGTTCCACCTCGTACGCGGACAGGCCCAGCGCCTCCGCCGTCGCCCGGCACCGTCCGGACGGCGAGCTCACCACCCGTACCCGCGAGGCGAGACACAGCGGACTCAGGCCCGTCGGCGGCAGCTCCACCGGCCCGGCGTCGTCGAACCTGGCCTCGCGCAGGGCCGCGTTCATGGCGGGGGCGACGAGCGAGAGCCGTACGGTCGTGGGCGGGGCCATGGGTGATACATCCCTCAATTCATCGGGCGCTGCTTCATGCGCCCTTGGCGCGAAGTGTCCGGCGCGGTACGGTCAGTCGACATTTCCACAGAACGACGACGGCGAGACGGAAGTCCGGTGCGAGTCCGGCACGGTCGCGCCACTGTGAGCCTGCCCTGACGACGCCTCTGGCGCCGCCGGGACGGGCGAGTCAGACCCGACGACCGTCGTCGCGCACCACCGTATGGGACGCGCGTTCCCGAGGAGGTTCCACCATGGCCGAGGCCATTGCGTCGCCCGCCGTCACGTCCACCCCGTCCGTCGCCCCGGTCTCGCTGCCGGTCCGCGCGGTGCTCCCGTGGGCGGCGTTCATCGGCATCCTGGCGCTCGTCGCGCTCTACTTCGTCGGTGCCGAGCAGGGTGCCACCTCCCTGTTCGCAGGCAGCGACGTCCACGAGTGGGTGCACGACGGTCGTCACCTGCTCGGCTTCCCCTGCCACTGAGGGGTAGCCGCTCCATGACTGCCCCAACCGCTCCTACGGGTTCGCTCGTAGGAAAGCTCCTGGTCCGCGGCATGCTCGCGGGCCTGATCGCCGGACTGTTCGCCTTCGCCGTCGCCTACGTCGCGGGTGAGCCGTCCGTCAACGCCTCGATCGCCGTCGAGGAGGCCGCCGCCAAGGCCGAGCACGCCACGGCGCACGACCACGGCGCAGGCCACGCCGCCGAGGAGTCCGCCGAGGAGGAGGTCGTCAGCCGGGACGTGCAGTCCACGGCGGGTCTCGCCACCGGTGTCCTCGTCTACGGCGTCGCGCTCGGCGGCATCGCGTCCCTGGCGTTCTGCTTCGTCCTGGGACGGGTGGGCCGGTTCACCCCGAAGGCCACCGCGGCGCTCGTCGCGGCGGCGGCCTTCACCACGGTCTACCTGGTGCCGTTCCTGAAGTACCCGGCGACCCCGCCGGCCGTCGGCAACCCGGACACCATCGGGAAGCGCACCACGCTCTTCTTCCTGATGATCCTGCTGAGCGTGCTGCTCGGCATCGCCGCGGTCATCGCGGGCCGCAGGCTCGCCCCGCGCCTCGGCAACTGGAACGCGACCGTCGTCGCGGGCGCCGGCTTCGTCGCCGCGGTCGCGATCGCCTGCGCCTTCCTGCCCGCCAACGAGGACGCCGTGAAGCCCGACTTCCCCGCCGCCGTGCTGTGGGACTTCAGGCTCGCGACGCTGGGCATCCAGGCGGTCCTGTGGGCGGTCTTCGGACTCGCCTTCGGGCTGCTCGCGCAGCGACTGCTCGCACCGGGGCCCGCCTCGGCGCAGGCCGCCCGGGCAGCCGCTCCGGCCGCCTGATCCCGTACGGACGCCCGTATCCCGTACGGACGCCCGTGACGACGCGATCGGCCCCGTACCCCCGCAGCAGGGGGCACGGGGCCGATCGCGTCGCCGTCACCCCAGCTCGCGCACGGGCGCACCCGCCAGCCACGCCTCGATGTCCTCGACGGCCTGGCCGAAGTAGCGGGCGTAGTTGGCCACGGTGACGTAACCGAGGTGCGGCAGCGCGAGCACGTTCGGCAGGGTGCGCAGCGGGTCGTCGGCGGGCAGCGGCTCGGTCTCGTGGACGTCGAGGCCCGCCCCCGCGATCCGCCCCCCGCGCAGCGCCCGCAGCAGCGCCGTACCGTCCACGAGTCCCGCACGCGAGGTGTTGACCAGGTACGCGCCCGGGCGCATCGCCGCGAGTTCCGCCTCGCCGATCAGCCCGCGGGTGCGGTCGGAGAGCACCAGGTGCAGCGACACGACGTCGGCGGCGCCGAGCAGCTCGTGCAGGCTTCCGGCGCGCCGCACGCCGTGCTCGGCGGCCCGCTCGTCGGTGAGGTTCGGGCTCCAGGCGACCACGTCCATGCCGAAGGCGAGGCCGATCCGCGCCACCCGGCCCCCGATCTTGCCGAGGCCGACGAGGCCCAGGACACGGCCCGCGAGGTCCAGGCCCACGGTGGACTGCCACGGCCCGCCCTCGCGCATCGCCCGGCTCTCCGTGTGCACCTGCCGGGCCAGACCCAGGATCAGCGCCCAGGTCAGCTCGGTGGGCGGCTCCGAGCCGCTGGCCGTACCGCAGACGACGACACCGCGGGCGCGGGCGGCGGCGACGTCGATCGACGCGTTGCGCATCCCCGAGGTGACGATCAGCCGCAGCCGGGGGAGCCGGGCGAGGAGAGCGGCGTCGAGCGGGGTCCGCTCGCGCATCACGACGAGGACCTCGCAGTCCTCGACGGCGGCGACGAGGGCGTCCCGGTCGGTGAGGTGCTCGCGCAGCACGCGGACGTCGACGCGGTCGTCGAGCGGGCTCCAGTCGGCGGAGGAGAGGGCGACGCCCTGGTAGTCGTCGAGGATGGCGCAGCGCAGCTTCATGCAGCGCATGATCGCGCACCCGCGCACGCCAGTGCGTGCCGGTCGTGCGAGGTGTGGCGGGAGACACTGACGCGCATGAGCGACGAACGATCATGCGAGGGCGGGGCGGTCTTCCGGACCGCGGGCGGCGAGGTGCGGGGCAGGGCGGCCGTCGACGGTGTCACCGCCGTGCTCGGCATCCCTTACGCGGCACCGCCGTTCGGCGACCGCCGGTTCCGGGAGCCGGAGCCGGCCGAGGCCTGGGACGGCGTCCGGGACGGTACGGCGTTCGGACCAGTCGCGCCCCAGTCGGCGCAGCTGCCGGGGGCGCCGGTGTGGCGGCCCGGCGACGAGGACGTGCTCACGGTCAACATATGGACGCCTCGGGCTGCGGGGACGGGCACGGCTTCGGCTGCGGGCGCGGCTTCGGCTGCGGTCGATGGTGCGGGCGGCGGCGCGTTGCCCGTCCTCTTCTGGATACACGGCGGCGCCAACACCTTCGGCTCCTCCGCGCAGCCCGACTTCGACGGAACGGCGCTGGCGCGCGCCGGACTCGTGGTGGTCAGCTGCAACTACAGGGTGGGCTTCGAGGGCTTCGGCCACGTGCCGGGCCGCCCCGACAACCGCGGACTCCTGGACCAGGAGGCGGCGTTGCGCTGGGTGCGGGAGAACGTGGCGGCCTTCGGCGGCGATCCGGGGAACGTCACCGTGGCCGGGCATTCGTCGGGCGCAGCCTCGGCGGTCTGTCTGATGGCGAGGACGGGGACGAGGACGAGGACGGGGGTGGAGCTGGAGCTGGAGCTGGAGCTGGAGACGGCTGTGGGGGCGGCTGCGGGGACGGCTGTGGAGGCGGCTGCTCCGGGCCTGTTCCGGCGGGTCATCGCCCACAGCGTGCCCGGCGTCTTCTACACGGTCGGGCTCGCCGCGGCGATCACCGCGCGCATCGCGGCCGAGGCCGGGGTCGCACCGACGGCGGAAGGGCTGTCGTCCGTGCCGCCCGAGGAACTGGTGGCCGCCTCCGACAAGACGGCCGCGCGCTGCGCGACGGACCCCCTGACGCCGATCCACGCCTACGCTCCCGTGGTCTTCCAGCCGGTGGTCGACGGCGAGGTACTGCCCGCCTCCGTCGCGGCGGCCCGTACGGCGGCGGACGTGGACCTGCTGGTGTGCCACGCCCTGGAGGAACAGCGGTTCCTCCACACGGTGGGAGCCGTACGAGGGCTCACGACGGAGTCGGAACTGGCCGGGTTCGCCGCCGACCTGGGGCTTCCGAAGCAACTGGCCGAGGAGTATCGCGTGCTGATGGCGGGCGCGCCGGTACTCGACCGCTACCTCGCGCTCTTCGGCGACGCGCAGTTCACCGAGTACACCACCCGCCTCGCCGAGCAGCACGCGAGGACCGGCGGCCGCGCGTACCTGGCGCGCTTCGCCCGCCGGCGCGACGAAGCCAGGCCCTGGCACAACGCGGACGTCCCCTTCGCCTTCGGCAACCTCGACGTCGACGGCGCGGGCTTCCTGATCGGCGGGGCCCCCGACGCCGACGACCACGCCCTGTCCGACCGCATGCTCCGCGCCTGGGTCGACTTCGCGGCCACCGGCGACCCGGGCTGGCCGCCGGTCACCGCCGACAGGACGCCGGTCCGGTCCTGGGCCGTCCCCACCGACCGCCTGACCGACGACGACCCCTCGCCGTCCCGCGCCCTGTGGCGGGACGTGGAGTTCACCCCGCACCGTCCGGACGGACCGCGACAGGGTCGGTGACCGGGCTGTACGGGCGACCCGGCGGCCGCCCGTACAGCCCATCCGGACGTGCGCTCGTGCCGCCCGACGGCAGGAATGGAAGGCAGGCACCCCCAGACCCCAGGAGCGCTCATGAGCAGCCAGCAGGAACCACCCGCGCCGGAGGGGGACCGGCCGACGGCCGCGGGCGGTTCGGCGGGCCGGAAGCCGCCGGACGGGAGTCCGGGAGGCGGTAGGCAGCCGGACTCCGGAGGCGGTGGGCCGGCAGGTGGGAAGGCGGCGGACGGCAAGCCCGCGGGCTCGACGGCGGGCAGGTGGGCCCGGATCGTCTCCTCGGCCGTGCTGCTGGTCCTCACCTGCGTCCTGGTGCCGGTCGCGCTGCTCACCGTATGGGTGCACGACATCGCCCTGGACACCGACCGGTACGTGGAGACGGTCGCCCCGCTGGCCAGCGATCCGGACATCGAGGCGGCGGCCGTCAACCGCATCACCCAGGCGGCCGACGTACGCGTCGACGGCCCTCAGGTCATGGCGGACGTCGCCGCCTGGCTGAAGAGCCAGGGGCTGCCGCCGCGTGCCGCGGACGCGGTGACCAAACTCGGTCCCCAGCTCGACTCGGCCGTCGACGGCGCCGTCGAGAAGATCGCCACGCGCTTCGTGGAGAGCGACCGCTTCGAAACGGTGTGGACGACCGCCAACCGGGCGGCCCACGGCGCGGTCGTGCACGCGCTGACCGGTGAAGGGCGCGGCGCGGTCGGCGTCGACGACGGCACGGTGACCCTCGACCTCGGCGAGGCCGTGGACCGCGTCAAGGAAGAACTGGTGGACGCGGGCGTGGCGCCGGCCGACAAGATCCCGGACGTCGACAAGCAGATGGTGCTCTTCCAGTCCGACAAGCTCGACAAGATCCGCGACCTGGCGCACGCGCTCGACGTGGTGGGCAACTGGTTCCCCGTCATCGTCGTCGTGATCGGCGCCGTCGGCGTCCTGCTGGCGCACAAACGGCGGCGGGCGCTGGCGCGCACGGCACTGGGAGCCGCGTTCGCCTGCCTGGTCGTCGTCATCGGCCTGGTCATCGCGCGCCGCTACTACCTCGACCACCTGCCGTCTCAGGTCCAGTCGGAGGCCGCCGCGGCGTCCGTGTTCGACACCCTGCTGCACTTCCTGCGGGTCGCCCTGCGCACGGCCATCGTCCTCGGCATCGTCATCGCCCTCGGCGCCTATCTGATCGGCCCCGGCCGACTGCCCGTCGCGGTCCGGGGAGCCGCCGAGCGCTCCGCGGACTCCGCCGCCACCTGGGGATACGTCCACCACGTACGGACCGGCCGGGCCGGCGTCTGGACGGAGGCGAACCGGCGGTGGATCACTCTCGGGGCGCTGCTGCTCGTGGCGCTGCTCTTCGCGCTCTGGAACCACCCCACGGTCCTCACCATCCTGCTCCTGGTGCTGATCCTGCTGGCCGTCCTCGCGGTGGTCGCCCTCCTGGCGGCGAGCGGCCGCGCCACGACCGACGCCGAGCGCCTCGCGCCACCGCGTCCGGAGGCCGACGTCTGAGGGAGCGAGGCAGGTGAGCGGTGCGGACACCGCTCGGGCCGTGTCACGAGGGAGGCCTGGTCGCGTCAGAGGGAGGCCCGTTGAGTGAGGCGGACTCAGGCGGACGAGGACGCGGGCGACGCGGGCGAGGGCGCGGGCGAGGGAGTGGGCAGCCGGAGCCGCATGCGGAGCCTGAGACGAAGCCGCACCCGGCTACGCAGCCGCACCCGGCTACGCAGCCGGAGCCGGAGCCGCAGCCGGAGCCCGAGACGACGCCGAAGGGGACGAAGACCGGTCGGACCGGAGCGGCGCTGGCCGCGTTCCAGCGGACGCCGGTCGTCGGACGCGTCGTCGCCCGTCTGGCGCGCGTGAACACGATGGAGGCCGCCGCGCGCCTGGCCGCCCAGATGTTCCTGGCGGCGCTGCCGTTGCTGATCGTCGTGGCCGCGTTCGCGCCGCAGAGCGTGAAGGACCTTCTGGTCGACGCCGTCCGCACGCTCCTGGGCGACAAGGTGCCGACCGACGACATCGAGCGGGTGCTGACCGCGAACGGCGAGCTGAAGGGCAGCATCGGCGTGGCCGGCGTGATCGTCGTGCTGATCTCGGCGACCGCGCTCAGCCGGGCGCTCCAGCAGGTCTGCGAGCGCTGCTGGGACCTGCCCAAGGGGAGCGCCCGCCTCACGGCCTGGAGGTGGCTGGTGTGGCTCCTGGGCTGGCTGGCGGCCCTCCTCTTCCAGACGGCGATCCGCCAGGGCTTCGGCGGTGGAACCGTCGTCGGCGTGCTGGCCTCGGTGGTGACGTCCGTCGCGCTGTGGTGGTGGACCCAGCACCTGCTTCTGGGCGCGCGGATCGGCTGGGCGCCCCTGCTGCCGGGGGCACTGCTCGCCGGCGCCGCGATGACGGCGTTCGGCTACGCCTCACCGCTCGTGATGCCGGAGGCACTGGAGCAGAGCCAGGAGCATTACGGCCCGCTCGGCTACGTCTTCACGTTCCTTACCTGGCTCATCGCGGGCTGCTGCGTGGTCGTCGTCTGCGTGGCGGTGGGGCAGGTCGTCGCGTCCTCGGGCCCGTTCCCCCGATGGCTGGGGACCCCGACGCCCGACCAGGCCGCCGACGCCACGACGACGGAAGCGGACCGCTGACCCCTGAACCCTGGGCCCTTGAACCCCTGGGGCCCTTGAACTCCTGAGCCCCTGAACCCCTGGGCCCGTGGATCCCCGAGCCCTGAAGACGGTCCACCTGCTCTGCGCGCTCGGCTTCGGCGAACCCGGCCTTCATCGCATCCGGGCGGCTCGCGCACCCCTCAACGAGGCGTCGGCCGTACGGGTCCGACCGTGTGGTTCACGACGGAGGTCCCGTCGCCGTCCGTGGTGATGAAGGCCAGCTCGCCGCCTTCGTACGGCGCGCCGATCATGACGGCCTCGCGAGCCCCGGTGCCGGCGAACGGGACGCCGTCGATGCCGTCGTGCACGACACCGGTCTCCTCCTCGAGCTCCTCGGCCGCCTCGGCCCCCTCGCACTCACCCGCCTCGGGGAGCTCCGGTACACAGATGCAGGAGAACAGCGGCGTGCTCCGGCCGGTGTCGTCGGCGGCGTAGACCCAGCTCCGGCCCCTGACGTCGACGCGCAGCAGCACCCGCAGGGCGGGCGCCGCCCCACGGCGCAGCGCCGTGGCACGTCGACGTGCCAGAAGCCCGGTCGTCACCAGGGAGAGGCCGGGCAGTCCGACGGCCAGGGCCAGCAACTGCGGGCCGACCGCGTCGTACGGCTCGGCGGCCAGGCGCCGCCACGATCCGTCCCCCTCCAGCACGACCACGGTGGTCCCGGTGCGGTAGTCCTCCGGGATGAGGGAGTCGACGGTGATGCGACGTCCGTCCTGGGCGCGGACTTCCAGCGTCAGGTCCGTACGGCCGGCCACCACGGCCTCCGTGCGGGTCGCCCGAGCGGCCTGCCGCTCGTCCTCGGCCACGCCGCGCGAGCCGACGACGAGCGCGCCGACGGCCACGGCACACAGCGCCGACCCGGCGGCGATCGGGATCAGTCCCCGCGGCGGGCCGGCCGACTTCAACCGCCGCTGCTCCGCGGTGGCGGCCCGGTCGACCAGCTGCCGCTGCCGGCGCCGGGCGGCCGTCCGGTCCCACGCCGCCGCCCAGCCGAGGCCGAGGGCCGCGATGACCGCGAGGTTCGCCGAGCGGGACGCCCATCCGGTGGCGGGAAGCTCCTCCCACGCCACGACGACCGCCAGGACCGGTGCGGCGACGAGAGTGAGCTCCGGCAGCCGGGCGAACCAGTACAACAGGCCGACGGCCAGGCCGACCTGCACCATGCCGGTCCAGTCGGGACCGCACGGCGCCGCCTCGCTGCACACCGGTACCGGCTCCAGGGCGATCGCGGCGACCACGGTCGCCAGCAGCGCCAGGACCGACCACAGGGGCCTCGCCCACGAGCCGGGGCGGGCACTCGCCCAGGCCGCCGCGTCGGCGGACAGCCAGGCGGGGCCGCCCTCGGAAGCGGGGCCTGCCGATATCGGTGCGGAAGTCCGGGACACCCGAGGATTATGCGGCAGCCCCTGTCGAGCCGGCCCCTCGCTTCGGTCGCCGTCCGCGCGGCATCGAGCACTCGGGAAGCGCACCCGGAAGAGCAGTCGCGAAACCCGCCCGACCCGGGTGTGACCCAGCGCACAGCGCCGGAACCGATGACTTCGCCCCCTGCCGCCGGTCATACCAGCGACACCACAGATGGCACCGACACCACCGACACCAGCGCCGCCGCCGATGGCACCGCACCGACGGCACCGACACCACCGACGCAGGGAAGGCCCCGACATGACCGACACGCTCACCGCACCCCGCGACGCCGTCTCCGCCGCGCCCACGTCACGTCCGTCGGCGCGGTGGGCGACGGCCGGCGGCATGATGGCGGGCCCGCTGTTCCTGGCGGCGGGACTCGTGCAGGGCTTCGCACGGGACGGGTTCGACTTCACACGGAACGCGATCAGCCAGCTCGCCCTCGGAGAGGCCGGCTGGATCCAGGCGGCGAACTTCGTCCTCACCGGCGCACTGCTGGCCGTGGGGGCGACGGGACTGCGGCGGGTGCTGCGCGGCGCACCGGGCGGGGCCTGGGGACCGGCGCTGGTCGGCGTCTTCGCCGTCTCCTTCTGGGCCGCCGCGGTCTTCCCGGCGGACGCCGGCGCGGGCTTTCCCGCGGGCGCCCCCGAGGCGACCGCGATGAGCGGGCACGGCGCCGTCCACATGGCCGCCGGGGCGGTCGGCTATCTCGCGCTGTGCGCCGCGTTCGTCGTCCTGGCCCGGCCGCTCGCCGCCCGGGGCCACCGGCGCTGGGCCGTCGCCTCCCGCGTCGTACCGGTGGTGGTCCTGGCGGGCTTCATGGCCTCGGCGGCCTCGGTCCTGGCCTTCACCGCAGGTGCCGGCCTCGGCCTTCTCTGGCTGACCGCGGTGACGGCCCGGCTGGCCGGCGCACCGGCGAACCGCTAGCCCGTACACACCTCACGGCCACCTCGACACGAAACGGAGACCCCATGCCCGCCGAAGTGAAGGGCCCTGCTGCCTACTTCCCGTCCATCGAGAAGAAGTACGGCCGTCCGATCGCCGCATGGAAGGACCTCATCCGCTCCTCCCCGCTGACGAAGCACATGGAGCTCGTCAACTGGCTCAAGTCGGAGCACGGCCTGGGCCACGGCCACGCCAATGCCCTCGTCGCCCACACCCTCGCCGAGGACAGCGCCGGCTGACCGGCAGCCGGCCAGGCACCGGCAGCCGGCCAGGCCGGAAGGGAGAGCGTCGGAGGTCACGCGCGGCGGATCGCGGCGGACGTCTCCGCCCGGTTCCCCCCGGCGCCCTACGAGCCGATGTGCGCGAGCAGGGAAGCGGCGCCGTCCTCCGCGGCGATGCCGTGGGCCAGTTCGGACGCGCGGCGGTGGTGGGCCGGCTCGGACAGACAGGCCGTGATCGCGTCGCCGAGGGCCTCGGCGGTGAGGTCCCGGAACGGCAGGGGCCGGGGGGCGACCCCGAGTTCGTACAACCGGGAGGCCCAGAAGGGCTGGTCGGCCATGACGGGGACGGGTACGGCGGGCACGCCGGCCCGCAGCGCGGCCCCGGTGGTACCTGCTCCGGCGTGGTGGACGACGGCGGCGGTGCGGGGGAGCAGCCAGTCGTGCGGGACGTCGCCGACGGCCACGACGTCGTCGCCGCGGCCGCTCACCTCGGCCCACCCCGCCTGCACCACCGCGCGAACGCCCGCCCGCCGCACGGCCGCGGCCACCAGCTCACTGAGCCGTTCTCCCTGGCCCGGCGCCATGCTGCCGAAGCCGACGAACACCGGGGGAGGACCGGCCTGGAGGAAGTCGACCAGTTCGGCGGGAGGTTGCCAGCCGTCCGGCCGTGCGGGCCACCAGTAACCCGTCACTTCGACCCGGGACGGCCAGTCGTCGGGGCGCGGCACCACCAGGGGGCTGAAGCCGTGGAACACCGGCCGGATGTCCGGCGGTGCCGACGGCGCACCGTCGGGCAGCCCGAGGCGGCCACGCAGCCGGCTCACGGCGCCCGCGAAGACCGCCTCCGCGCGCCGCAGCACGTCCCGGCCCGCGGCGAGGTTCCCTTCCGGCCCCAGGTCACCGGTGCCGTCCGCGTGGGGCAGCGGGAACCGCCCGGTGGCGAACGCCGGCACGAGATAGGTACCGATGACGGGGATGCCGAACGCCTCGCCGGCCGCCCTGCTGAGCGGCGCCGGACCGAAGGGGGTGAGCAGCAGGTCGGCTCCGCCCGCCACGGCCTCCGCCACCCCGTCGGCGAGCCCGTCCGCGTAGGCCCTCGTCAGCGCCCGTGCGTCCTCCCGCGACCCCGCCCGCGCCCAGTCCCGGATCAGCCCCTGCGGGTCCCCCGGAACGAGCCGGTGTTCCAGCCCGCACCCCTCGACCAGCGCACCGAAGGACGCGTGAGCGGCCACGGCCACCTCGTGTCCGGCCTCCAGCAGCCGCCGCCCCAGCCCCGTGAAGGGCGCGACGTCTCCCCGCGAACCGGCGGTGACGATCAGAATGCGCATGGCACGGTCTTCCCTTCCTCACACCGCGGAACGAGGCCGCGCTCGGCGGTTCAGGGAAATCCGACCACGCCGGGGCGCGGTCCTGGCCCGGGACTCTGGATGTCCTCTGCTCGCCGACCGGCTTGGTCGTCGGGCCGGACACCCGACGAAGGCCCAGGTCCTCGACCTGAGCCTGTCGTCCTTGCCCGCCCACGTGCAGCGCCGGGCGTCCACCGGGCGCAGGGCCGCCGGCAGCGGGTCGGTGCCGGAGTACCCGCGGCGAGTGCGACGCCGGGGCGGGTACGACCTCCGGACCGGTCAGTGGCCCGCCGCGTGCACGACCTCCCGGACGATCGTCCCGACACCGGACACGAAGTGGTAGATGGCCCCGCCGGTCAGGATCAGGGCGCCGAACAGGAGCCAGCCGCCCGGGCCGCTGTCCACCTGGACGCCCGAGCCACCCGCAGCGGGTTCCTCGCCCGGCGCCCGCAGCATCTCCCTGGCGATGTGTGCCGCGCCCACCGCGGCATGGGCGACTCCGGCAAGCGCCATGCCGGTGACACCGACGGCGAACCATTCCACTCGCCCGATCTCGTCCATCGTTCTCGCCTCCTCGCCGGCGAGGTGACCTCACCTTCCCCTCCGATCCTCGCTGGGGCGCGAACCGGCCGGCAGGGACCGGTAGGGGCAGACCGGGGGCCATTTGGCCCCATCACCAGCACCACCGCCGGCAAGGACCCCGTCGAGCTCGGCATCTCCGTCGACCAGGCGCACGAGGCGGTCCAGCCGCTGACCGGGCAGCCGCACGCCTAGGCTGCCCACGGACACAGCGGGAAGGGAAAGACCGTGGCGGACGAGCAGGAGCTGGCCGAGGCCCAGCGGCGACACTGGCAGGACACCTACACCGCCCACCCGGGCATGTACGGCGAGGCACCGTCCCGGCCCGCCGTCCACGCCGCCGCCGTGTTCGGGGCGGCGGGGGCCCGGGACGTACTGGAGCTGGGCGCCGGGCACGGCCGGGACGCGCTCTTCCTCGCCCGCGAGGGCTTCACCGTGCAGGCGACCGATTTCAGCCCCGCCGGGCTGGAGCAGCTGCGCGCCGCCGCGCGCTCCCAGGGAGTCGACGACCGGGTGACCACCGCGGTGCACGACGTCCGCGACCCCCTGCCGTTGCCGGACGGTTCCGTGGACGCCGTCTTCGCCCACATGCTGCTGTGCATGGCGCTGTCCACGGAGGAGATCCACGCCCTGGTCGGCGAGGTCCGCCGTGTCCTGCGGCCCGGCGGGGTGTTCGTCTACACCGTGCGGCACACCGGCGACGCCCACTACGGCGCGGGCACCGCACACGGCGACGACATCTTCGAACACGGCGGCTTCGCGGTCCACTTCTTCCCGCGCGCCCTGGTCGACACCCTTGCCGCCGGCTGGACCCTGGACGAGGTCCACGCCTTCGAGGAAGGCGAACTGCCCCGCCGCCTGTGGCGCGTCACCCAGACCCTGCCCCGCTGACCCGGCCGGCTCCCGGGCATCGGCGCGCGCTCAGCTCTCGGCCGGAGGTTCTCCCCCGGCCGCCGCCCGGCGGTATTCGGCGTTGATGCGCTGGGCTTCCTCGAGCTGGTCCTCGAGGATGATGATGCGGCAGGCGGCCTCGATCGGCGTGCCCTGGTCGACGAGCTCCCGGGCGCGCGCGGCGATGCGCAGCTGGTAGCGGGAGTAACGCCGGTGGCCGCCCTCGGAACGCAGCGGCGTGATCAGGCGCGCTTCCCCGAGTGCGCGGAGGAACCCGGGGGTCGTGCCGATCATCTCGGCGGCCCTGCCCATGGTGTAGGCGGGGTAGTCGTCGTCGTCGAGACGGCCCAGGGCGTCGTCTGCTGTCATTCTCGCCTCTCTGAGGGAGGGGCCGAGGAGACCTGCGCTCCGACGCCCTCGGGCGACAGAGGCCCGCGGAGACACCGTGATCCGGTGGTGGCCCGTACGCGGAGCCACACGCAGGCACACTCCTCGCGGTGCCGGGTCCGCACGGGCACGGATGCCCTCCGCCCAACCTTCCGGTGTGCGCCGGGGCCCCGACGCCTTCACCGAGGGTAATGCCCCCGTCCGCACCGGTGGTACCACGGAGCCGTGCCGTGATCCCGGGCGCGCAGCACGGCTGACGTCCGCCGGCTCCGCCGGCCCTCCGCCGCGCGGCTCCGTCGGGCGGGCGTCTCCCGCTCGCGAGGGCCGAACGACGGCGGGAGACCGACGTGAACGCGGTCCGTTCCCGCGTCTCACGCGGGATGTGCGCGCGGCCGCGGGGTCAGACCACCCTGGACGTGCCGAGCAGGGCGGAGGCCTGCTGGAGCGGGCCGGCCGTGGCCGCGGAGCGGGTACGGCAGGTGAAGCCGAGCCGGGTCATGGCACGGACGACCTCGCGGGCGCTGAAGTCGCGGCGGTCCTGCCGGGTGATGACGGCGCCGACCTGCATGGCGGGGTACTCACGGCGCCCGATGATCACGTAGTCGCCGGTGACGGGTTCGGGTTTGACGTCCTTCATCGTCTCCAGGACACCGAACTTCGTCAGCTCGAACGGGAAGCGGGCGATGACGCAGCGCATAGGACCTCACAGAAGAAGTGCGGACGGGATCGGTCGGTACGGCGGTGGGGCGGGTGGCCGTGCTCGGCTTCGGCCCGCGTCGTCAAGGACGGGACGGAGAGGCCGCGGGGCGCAGGTCACGCAGCTGCACCCGGTCGGTGTAGGCGGACGTGGCGCGGAAGCCGTGGAGCTGGGCCCGGGTGACGAGGCCGGTGGGCCGGCCGTCGTCGTCCCGGACGACGAGGCGTCCGGCGCGTGCGCCGCTCATGACCGCCAGGGCCACCTCGACGGTCATGTCGGCCCAGACATGCGGCTCTGCCTCGTCGGTCTGGTGCGCGGGGTGGAGCTGTGCCTGAGTCGATGTCACATGCGGCTCCTGGGTGGGAGAGAGGAGGGCCGGCCCCGGGTGGGAGGGCTCGGGCCGCCGGGGCGGGGATCCGGAGTGCACGACGGGGTCGGAAGCAGCGCGCCGAGCCCCTGCCTTCGGCGCCGAGCGCGGCAAGCGCGGCGAGCGATCTCTCGGCATGTCGAGACCGGCGAAATTCGTCACGTGGGGAGCGAGTTTCATGCTGCGGCCCCTCGACGCGGCGCGCATCTGTGAATTCGCCGACGGTCACATGACGAGGAGAATTCGAAGACGGATTCGAATGGACAGGAAATCCGATTCGGCGGAGACGAGAATGCGGCTGGGGCCCGCACCCCGAGGGATGCGGGCCCCAGCCACGTCGTGCGCGTCAGCGTCAGGCGGGAACGATGTTCTCGGCCGTCGGGCCCTTCTGGCCCTGCGCGATGTCGAAGGAGACCTTCTGGCCTTCCTGCAGCTCGCGGAAGCCCTGGGCGGCGATGTTCGAGTAGTGGGCGAACACGTCGGGGCCACCACCGTCCTGCGCGATGAAGCCGAAGCCCTTTTCTGCGTTGAACCACTTCACGGTGCCACTGCTCATGTCGTATCTCTTTCTGGGGGCTCATCGGCATCCGCACTGCGCGGATGCTGTGTCGCCGTGATGATTACCCCGCCGGAGAGACCGGAGACAAAAAAGCGCACCCAGTGGCCGAGAGGCTTACTGGAGGCTTGAAGTTTCGGGAACCACAACTGCAACTGAAATCGAGACTAGCACGGGGACTCGCTCATTCCCGGTTCGTTGGCGCCACTATTTCTGGACGCCAAAAAGCCTGACCGCGCGACCCTGCGCATTCTCATCCCGCCGGCACAGATATCCGCTCGCGGCGTGCAGAGGTCTGGAAGGGCGTCGACGCCCGGTCGCGCGGCCGCTTCCCGCCCTGTCCGGCGCGGGAGTGGGCTGTGGGGCTGCCGAGGGCCCCTCGCCTGGCGCCCTCGACGACCCTACGGCGTCATTACCGCCGCTTGGCCTTCGCCCTGCGCTCGGCTTCCTTGCGCTTCTGGATCGTGTACTCGGACCAGTCGCCACGGTGACGGTCGCATCGGGATGCCCCCACCATGGCGAGGCGCTGACAGCGGGTCCCCTTCTGCGTGAGCGCACCGCACTTGGACTGCGTTCGGGCCATGATTCCCCCCAGCGTCGGCGGAACTTCAGACCCAGCAAGGGTCGCGGTGCGCCAGGCCGCCTGGAAGGTGCCTGCGGATGCAGACGCGGCACGACGGGTGTGCGAGGGGCGCACGCTTCCAGGCCTGTTGATGCCGGATGGCTCCACGTACCGCGGCTGCTCACTTGCGTTCGCGCGCGGTCTTCGCCTCCACCGGCTGAGCCGGGGCTTTCGCCTGCCCGCACTCAGCGGGGCAGCACGTACGCGCCGCACTGTTCGATTGCGTGCGCGCTGACTCGCCGTCGGTTCGTTTCGGGGGAGCAGCAGGGGCGTGTCGGCCGGTGGAGTCGCTCGTTACGATCACGGCCCTCGATGCTCCGACCTGGGGGCCTTTGTGATGACGAAAGGCCCGAGACGCCGCCATGACCCACCTTCTGTCCGACCTCGCCCCGTCCGAGTACGGCGAGCCCCTCCCGCCTGGGGCGAGCCCGAAGGTGCTGCGGGACGAACTCGCCGCCGCGGCGGAGTGGGTGTCGCAGTACCTGAGTGAGCTGACCGGGGAACCGGTGAGCCGTCCGATGCCTGCGACGCAGCGGGACCGGCTGCGCGAGGCACCGCTCGGCCGCGACGGTGTGGAGCTGGGCCGGGTGTTGGACTTCGTACGGGATGAGATCGCGCCGTTCCCGACCGGGAACGGCCACCCCGCGTTCTTCGCCTGGGTCAACTCGCCGCCCGCCCCCGCCGGGGTCATCGCCGAACTCCTGGGCTGTGCGGTCAACGCGACCTGCGGCATGGGCGACAACGCCCTGATGGAGCTGGAACGCGGAACGGTGCGCATGCTCGCCGGACTGGCCGCACTGCCCGACACCACCAGTGGGGTGCTGACCAGCGGCGGTTCCATGGCCAACCTGCTCGCCCTGGCCACCGCCCGCACCTGGTTCCTCACCCGCCGCGGCAGCGGCGACGGGCCCGCCTATGACCGCGACCACGCCCGCCTCACCCTGTATTACAGCGCTCAGGCGCACATGTCCGTCGCCAAGGCGGCCTCCTGTATCGGGCTGCCCGCTCACCGGCTGCGCCCCGTCCCCGCCGACGAGCACGACCGCCTGGACCCGGCCGCGCTGCGTGCTGCGGTCACCGCCGACCTGGACGCGGGCCTGCTGCCCTTCTGCACCGTCACCACGCTGGGCACCACCGCCACCGGCGCCGTCGACCCGCTCGAACCGGTCACGGAGTTGTGCCGGCGCACCGGGATGTGGCACCACGCCGATGGCGCCTGGGGCGGGCTCGGCGCCGCCGTCCCCGCGCTGGCGCCTCTGTACCGGGGCGTCGGGGCCGTCGACTCACTGACCGTGGACCCGCACAAGACGCTCAGCGTGCCGGTCGGCTGCGGAGCCCTGCTCGTCCCCCAGCCGGAACACCTGCACACAGCCTTCGCCCACCGTGCCTCCTACCTCACCGCCGACGAAGGCGACGCACTGCCCTGGCTTTCCCACGCCACGATCGAGCTCACCCGCCCCGGCACCAGAGCCCTGGCCCTGTGGGCCACCCTCAACCACCTGGGCCGGGACGGCGTCACCGGCCTGATCGAGCACTACCTCACCCTCGCCGACCAGCTCCGCCGGCGAATCGCCGCCCACCCCCGTCTGGAACTGCTGCCCAGCGGCCCCTGGCCGGTCGCCTGCTTCCGCATCACCCACCCGGTCGGCGAGGACCCGGACGAGCTCCACGCCCGCATCGCCCAGCGCGTCCAGGCCCGCGGGCGCGCCTACCTCGCCACCGTCGCCGCACACGAACGCACCGTCCTGCGCGCCTGCCTGTGCAACTACCGCACCACCACGGACGACCTCGACCTGCTCATCGGCGAAGTCCTCCATGCCGCCGACGCCGACGAGCCGCCACGCCCTCGGTGACCATCCACGACGCCACCACCCCACGAACCGCCCCGCCGCCGCACGATGCCGGCCACTGCGGCGGCAGGGGCAGGAGGGGCGCCGACGGCTGAGGTGCCGGCGCATGAGGACGGCCCGGCGCGCGGGATGAGCAGCACCGGCTCAGCCGAGAACGGCGGTTGCTTCGATCTCGACCAGGTGGTCGGGTACGTCCAGTGCCGCGACGCCCAGCAGCGAGGCCGGCGGCGCGGCGGTGACGCCCAGCCTCGCGGCCGCCCGACCGAGCCCCTCCATGAGCCGGGGCATCTTGTCGGGGGTCCAGTCGACGACGTAGACGGTCAGCTTCGCCACGTCGTCGAAGGAACCGCCGACCCCGGCCAGCGCGGTGCCGACGTTCAGGTAGCACTGCTCCACCTGAGCGGCGAGGTCGCCTTCGCCGACCGTGGCACCGTCGGCGTCCCAGGCGACCTGTCCGGCGATGAAGACCAGCTTCGACCCGGTCGCGACGGACACCTGCCGGTAGGCGTCGACTTCCGGCAGTCCCTCGGGGTTCACCAGGGTGATGGTCATGCTGCCAGCCTCCATTGCTCTCAGAGCCGCTCTCTTGTGGTTACTCAGTGACCGTAGGAGAGTGAGCTCTGACGTGGAAGAACGCACTTTCTGGTGACTGGGGAACCTGATGGGAACCAAGCAGCTCAGCGGCTCACCCGAGGACGCGGACCTCAGGCGGGCGGACTCTCTGGCGCGGGAGATCTTCTCCGACGTCGCCAACAAGTGGGCGCTGCTGATCATCGAGGCTCTGGGGGAGCGCACGCGGCGCTTCAGCGAGCTGCGCAACGAGGTCGAGGGCATCAGCCACAAGATGCTCACCCAGAACCTGCGCATGCTGGAGCGCAACGGTCTGGTCGAGCGGACGGTGTATCCCGAGGTCCCCCCGCGGGTCGAGTACGCACTCACCGAGCCGGGTCAGGCCCTGCGGGTGACGATCGACGGATTGTGCGACTGGACCCACCGCTACCTCGGTCACATCGACGCCTCCCGCCACCGCTTCGATGCCTGACGGATCAAGGACTCGCTCGCCGCTCAGACGCAAAGGGCCACGAGCCCCGTGGGCCGCCGCATCTCCAAGACGGCTCCGGACGGAACCGCTCTCACCTTCGCAGCGTCATGGCCACGGGTGCGGCCGGCCCGGGTTTGTGGGCGATGACCCAGCGATTGGCGGCGAGGGCGTCGTTCGGTTCGGGGAGCGGGCCGCGGCCGTGCCGGCGGGTGAAGTCGAACGGGGTGTGGACCGTCGTGGACCAGCCGCGCCCGGTGAGGTCCGCTGGGGTGTCCGGCCGGGGTTCTGCGTCGAACAGAGCCAGCAGGTCGACGCCGATGCGGACGCGGGCGGCCGTGTAGACCGGGTTGGAGCGGACGACCTCAGGCTCCAGTCCGAGCTTGGCCTCGTACGCCAGAGTGCTGCCGTCGGCGCTGAGCCGGTCGACCGTGTCGACGAGGGACCGCTCGGCGGCGGACGGCAGGTAGAGCAGCAGGCCCTCGGCCAGCCAGGCCGTGGGTTCCGCGGGGTGGAGGCCCGCCGCGAGCAGGGCCGCGGCCCAGTCCTCGCGCAGGTCGACCGCCACGGGGACCCGGCGGGTCGCCGGTGTGGAGCCCTGCCGGTCGAGGACATCCTGCTTGAAGGCCAGGACTTCGGGCCGGTCGAGTTCGAAGACGGTGCACCCGGGAGGCCAGTCCAGCCGGAACGCCCGGGTGTCCAGGCCGGCCCCGAGCAGGACGACCTGGCCGGCGCCGGCCCGGGCGGAGGCGAGGAGATGGTCGTCCAGGACCCGGGTGCGCAGGCCGAAGTAGCGGCCGAGCCGGCCCCAGAGCGGATCGGCGTCCCCGTCCTGGACCTGCCGGGGGTGGACCGGCCAGTGTGCGGAGGTGCGGGCCGCGCGTACGAAGTGCTCGGCGTACCGGTCCGTGGCCAGGGCGTCGGGGCGGTGGGTCTCGATCGCCCGGGCCGCCGCGACCATCAGCGCGGTCAGACCGACGCCCGACTCGACTCCTGCGCCCACGCGTCCTCCTCTCCCGGTCCGCGCGTCCACTCGGTGGCCCGGTCGTGCGTGGTGACGCGGGCACCGTAGACCCGGCTCATGAACCGCAGTACCGCCTCGTCGGGCAGGTGGAGCGCCGTGGTGCAGTCCCGCAACACGGTGACGTGATAGCCCTTCTGGAAGGCGGTGCGGGCCGTGGAGTCCACACAGACGTCGGCGAACAGGCCGGTGAAGACGAGGTGCCCGACCCCGCTGCCGACGAGGTGCCGCTCGAACCCGTCGGCGAGGAACGCGTCGAAGCAGGCGGGCTTGGTGAACACCGCCTCACCCGGGGCCGGCGCCACCCGGTGGAACTCCGCACCCCGACTACCGTCGAGACACTTCGCGTTCTTGCCCTGGACGGCGTCGCGGTGCCGCCAGCTCGCCCGCTGCAAGTGGACATCGCCGAGGAAGCGGACGAACACGACCTCGACGCCGTGCGCCCGGGCCGCCGCCACCGCCTGCTCGGTGCGGGCCGCCACCCGCTCCAGGCGGGCGGGGTCGCCCGGGAAGCGGGCGGTGGCGACCGGGCCGGAGCAGAAGTCGTTCTGCAGGTCGACGACGACCAGCGCCGTACCGTTCGCCGCGGTCATGGGCGGAGCTGCGATTCGAGCGAGTCCAGCAGGGCGGTGACCGTGTCACCCGTGGAGTGCCGACCGCCGAGGTCCGGCGTCCGGATGCCCCGGTCGAGCACGGCGGCCAGCGCCGACTCCACGGCGGCGGCCGCGCCACGGCAGCCGCCGTGCCGTTCCGCGATCTGCGCCGCGGCCCGTACGGTCGCGGTGGGGTTGACGGTGCCGGTGCCTTCCAGGTCGTCGGCGGACCCGTGAACCGTCTGGTACTCGACCAGGCCGTTCAACTCCGGGTGCAGGTAGACGTTCTCGGTGCAGCGGTTCTCCTGGCGCTCGGCGCCGAACCGGTCGAGCAGCACCACGTGCATGATGTCGGCCCACTCGTTGCCCGCGACGATGACGGTACGGTCCGCGAGGCCGTGCGTGATCATGTTGCGGTTCACGGTGTCGGGCTGGAACAGCCGCGCGTGGACTCCGTGCCGGTCCCGGAAGGCGGCCACCCAGTCGTCGAGGGCGCCGTCCAGGAGATGGAACTTGTAGGCCATCACCACCTGGTCGGGCCCTTCCCCGGGCCACTCCTCCCTGGCGCGGTCGACCGCGAACCGGAGGATCTTCTCGGTGACCTCCCGGCTGAACTCCATGGTGCGGGTGACCAGCCCGGACGAGTGCTGGTTCTCCCCGGTGTAGAAGCCCTGGGCCTGGTCCCGGACCAGCAGCACCGAGGCGTCCCCGGCGGTGATCCTCTCGACCTTGACCGACTGCAGGCGCTGCCGCACGAGGTAGAGCGACTGGGCGTTGATCGCGGTACGGAAGACGGCGGCGGTGCCGAGCCGCGCCTGCTCGCGGCAGAACCGCTCGTAGTGGACGACGTCCTCGTCGGTGAGCCGGGCGATCTTGTCGACGTCCCCCTCCTCGGCCTTGAGCGAGACGTACGAGTGGTACGTCCGCGGGGACCGTACGACCTCGACACCGGTCCCGTACAGGCTCACGATCCTGTTCAGAACCTGCTCGAAGATGTCGGCGAGCTCCGCGCCTGTGCCTCGGCCGACGGCGAGTCCGATGACCGGCTTCACCTGTTCCCCTCCTGTGGTGTTCGATGGTGTCCCGGGGCCGACTTCGCCGCCCCGGGACCGCTGCCGACGGGCCGTGTCAGACGGCCGTGGCGGCCACCAGCTGGTCGCCCGGGATCCCGGCCTTCTCCGGCGCGTAGTACTCCTTGATGCCGGCGGCCCAGACCGTCACGGTGATGCGGTCCTGGGAGTCCGGTCCGAACGCGTCGAAGAGGGCGTTGATGTTCTTCTCCTCGAAGCCGATCGCCGTCATCAGCGATACGAACAGAGGGCGCTCGATCAGGCCGTCCCCGTCGGGGTCGCCGAGCCGGGCGAGGGCCTCGGCGAACTCGGCGACCGTGGGGCCGAAACGCTCGGAGTCGAGGACGAACGGACGGAACTCCTCGACGGTGACCACACCGTCGCCGTTGGCGTCCAGTTCGGTGGCCAGCGTCGTCCAGTAGCGGCGGAACGCGGCTCGGACGGCGGCCTTGGCATCGTCGTCCGATGCCGCTGCCGCCTTCAGAACGCGGTCCGTCATGAGCTCGAAGTCGTCGGAGTCGATGACTCCGTTGCCGTTGGCGTCGAAGAGGGAGAAGACCAGCTCGACCCGCTGGGCGGCCTCGGTTCGCATGTCCGTCACCTGTCATCCGTGGCCCGTCGGTCCCGGGCCCTGGCTCAATGCGTGCTCCTCCGTAACCGGGTGAGGGGAAGAGGTGTGACGGCGGGGCGGCCTCCGCTACCGGAAGGAGTGAGTGCGCAGACAACCAGTTCGGGCGCGTCGGAGCGGGCACATCCGATCCGGTGAGGTCCGCCTCCACGCGGTTTCTCCGGCTCGGCCGCACGCCAATGCCACGCGAATGGCACGCGAACCCCGAGAGGTCTGGACAGCAAACAGGCCCCAGGTACGGGATCCAGCGGTAGCCGGTGGACGAGCGACCGCCCCGGTGCCAGTGGGCCGACCGCAGCCCGGGAGTCCGGCGTCCGGCGCCGGGGCGGGCGGCCCGTGACGGCGTCGGTCTTCTGATCGTTGTCGGGGCGCATCCTTTCCACGGCATCGGTGGGCGCCCTGCCCTTCCTTCTCTGCGGCCGTCTTCTCTGCGGCTTTCCGATCCCGAGGGCTGGAGCGAATCCGTGTCGACCGAGAGGGCCACATGCCCAAGGAGCGCCTTGATCCCGCCCTGCTCAGGCTGTGCGGCGTCCTCGCTGTCGGTGCCTTCGCTCCGCTGCTCGACAGCACGATCGTCTCCGTCGCGGTCGACGCCCTCGCCGACGACCTCGGTGCCCCGACGACGACCGTGCAATGGGTGAGTACCGCCTATCTGCTGGCGTTCGCGATGGTCATGCCGGTGAGCGGCTGGGCCGGAGACCGGTTCGGGACGCGGCGGGTCTGGCTGGGCGCGCTGGTCCTGTTCTCCGTCGGCTCGCTGCTGTGCGCCTGCGCCTGGAGCACCGGGTCGCTGGTCGTGTCCAGAAGTGTGCAGGGGGCCGGTGGGGGACTGATGATGCCGGTCCTGCAGACCATCGTCATCCGGGCCAGCGGCGGCCGACAGGTCGGGCGGCTCGTCGCGCTCGTCTCGTTGCCGGCTCTCCTCGGCCCGGTCCTGGGGCCGGTGTTCGGCGGGCTGCTGCTCGGGCATCTCGACTGGCGCTGGATCTTCTACGTCAACCTGCCCGTCTGCGCGCTCGCACTGGTCCTCGCCTGGCGAGGTGTGCCCCCGGATCCCCGGCAGCGGGCTTCCCGCCTCGATGTCGCGGGGCTGGCGCTGGTCTGCCCGGGCCTGACCGCGCTCGTGTACGGGCTCTCCCAGTGCGGCGGCCAGGACGGTGCGGGAGGAGGGCGGGTACTCCTGCCGATGGCGGCGGGAGCCGTCCTGGTCGCCGCGTTCGTCGGACGGAGCCTGCGGAGCAGCGCGCCCCTCATCGACATGCGTCTGTTCCGGCTGCGCTCCTTCACCGCGACGTCGGTGCTGATGTTCGTCGGCGGTTCGACCATGTACGGCGGGATGTTCCTGCTCCCCCTGTACTGCCAGCTCGTCCTCGACAAGGGCGTCGTCGCCACCGGTCTTCTGCTCGTTCCGCAGGGCGTCGGCGCGCTGGCGGCGCGGGTGGCCGGCGTGCTCACCGACAGGATCGGGCCGCGTCCGGTCGTGGTGACCGGCCTGCTGCTGAGCGCGGTCGCGACGTGGCCCTTCGCCGCCTCGGTGGGTGAGGGCTCGGTCCTTGCTGTCGCTCTGTTCCTCCGTGGTCTTGGTACGAGCGCCGTCAACCTCGCCGTCACGGTCGGTGCCTACCAAGGATTGGAGGACTCCCAGGTCGCGGACGCCAGCACCACGACGCGCATCCTCCAGCAGCTGGGCGGCTCCTTCGGCATCGCCGCCCTCGCCGTCCTCCTGCAGCGCGGTGGCCACACCGCCACGGCCTTCGCTCACGCCTTCGGCCTGACGACCGCCCTCGCCCTCTGCGCCGTCATCGCGGCGGCACTGCTGCCCGGCCACCGAGCCGCGGCCTCGGCGTCTCTGGCGACAGCCGAAGGACGGCCCTGACGGCCCTCTGCCGCCGGCCCCTTCCGACCCGTCCGACCAGCCGGCGGCCGGAGGGTTCCGGACAGGCCGCGCGTACGGGACCGGTCAGATGATCACCCATCGCGTGACCAATACCCGCACGTCCCTGTTGACCGGGCATGAACATTGAGAGGATCCGTCACCTCACCTTCGACGGCTTCGGCTACCGGTGCCGGATCGTCGAGAACGCCGCTCCCGCCACCGAGCCCGTCGTCGTGCTCGGCGGGGCTTTCCAGGACATGTACGCCTACCAGCGGCTCGAAGCGCGCTGGGCGGCGTCCGCGACCGTCATCAGCGTGGACCTGCCGGGATCGGGCACGGCCGATGTGCTGCCCGCCTCGTACGACTTCGACTTCCTCACCGGCGCGCTGGCGGACCTGCTGGACCGGCTGGGCCTGGCCCGGGTGAACCTCTTCGGGGCCTCCTACGCCATGCCGATCGCCTACGGCCTGGCCCAGAGGCATCCCGAGCGCGTCGCCCGCCTGGCCCTGGTGGGCGCCGCTCCCGTCTACCCGCCGGACCAGCGCGCCGCGCTGCGGACGATGGCCGACGCCCTGGAGTCGGGCGACGCCGGCGCCTACGCCCGTATGAGCATCGCGGCCCTGTTGTCCCCCGCCGAGCGGGACGTCCACAAGCGCGCGGTCGTCACCCGCGTCCTCGCCCGCACGATGGGATCGGTCACGCAGGCCGACATCCCCCGGCATCTCGCCTCGACCTACCGTGTCATCGACTGGCAGGGGCTACGGCCCGGGGGCCTCCGGGACGTTCCGGCGCTGGTCTTCACCGGTGAACACGACAGCCTCACCCACCCCGACCTCGGGCGCGAGGTCGCCGCGACGATTGCCGGAAGCGTCTTCACCCTGATCCGGGGCGCCGACCACCTCTGCCATCTCGAACGGCCGTCGGAGATGTCCCAGCTGCTGGATCGCTTCTTCACCGATCAGTCCCTCGACGACCTGCCGTACCTCACGCCCGTCGAACACCACGCCAGGCCGGCCGCCCTGGTCCCGTGACGGCTCCTGGGGCCCCACCACCAGTCCGCCGCCGCACTCCTGCCGCCCATCTCCCAAAGGACACAGATGTCCGACCTCCGGCCCGAGACGGCCGTGACGCCCGACTCAGCCGACCACGGCTTCGTCACCTACACGGACGCCCTCCTCCACACCCTGGCGCGCCATCCCGCCCTGCCCGTGATCATCTGTCCCGACCGTCGGCAGATCACCGCGGGCGAGCTGCGCGACAGCATCCACCGGCTCGCCCGAGAGCTGATCGCGCGCGGCGTCCGGCCGGGGCAGACCGTCTCCCTGCTCACCGGCAACACCCCTCAGGCGCTCGTCGCGCGCTACGCGGCCAACCTGGCCGGGGCGCGCGTGACCCCCCTGTACGACGGGCTGAACACGGACGCCCTGGCGCACCTGGTGGTCGTCGCCGACACCGAGCTGCTGCTGGTCGACCCGACCCGGTACGCGGACCTGGACCGGCTGAAGCCGCTTCTCCACGTGCCGATGCTGGCGACGCTGGGCCCGCATCCGTACGCCGACGACATCTGCGCGGCGGCGGCCGGGCAGCCGTCGGAGCCCGTCACCGTGCCCGTCGGCGCGGAAGACGACTGGTGCATCCGCCACACCGGCGGCACCACGACCGGGCTGCCGAAGAGCCTGCAGATGAAGCACGGCCCGTACCGCCGCACCCTGGACCACCTGTGCCGCCCCACGGACACGCCGCCCCGCTACCTGGCGTGTACGCCGCTCACGCACCTCGCGGGCCTCTGGGCGGACGTGGCGCTCCTCCAGGGCGGCTCCGTCGTCCTTCAGCCGGCCTTCGATCCCGGCGAGGTCCTCGCGGCGATCGAACGCGAGCGGATCACCCGGCTGTTCCTCCTGCCGCCTCTCCTGCACCGGCTCCTCGACCATCCCGCGCTGCCCGCCACCGACACCTCCAGCATCCGGCAGGTCACCTACGGCGGCAGCCGCGCGTCGACGGCCAGGCTGCGGCAGGCCGAAGGCGTCTTCGGCAAGGTGCTGCACAGCTGGTACGGACAGAACGAGACGCTCGGGCTCACCGAAGTGGGCCCCGAGGAACACGACCGCGTCGGCCGGCAGGGACAGATCACCGTCGGCCGCGCCATGCCCGGCGTCGAACTCCGCATCGTCGACCGGCACGGCGGCGTCCTCCCGACCGGCGGCGAAGGCGAGATCCACGCCCGCGCCCACACCGCCATGAACGGCTACTGGAAGCAGCCCGACCTGACCGCCCGCGTGCTGCGCGACGGCTGGGTGCGCACCGGCGACGTCGGCTACCTCGACGACGACGGCTACCTCTTCCTCGCCGACCGAGGTCACGACACGATCACCGTCGACGGAACCCAGGTCTATCCCAGCGAGATCGAGGAGGTGCTGACGGCCCACCCCGCCGTCGCCCAGTGCGCCGTCTTCGGCATGCGTCATGACGACACGTCCGAGCACGTCCACGCCGCCATCGTGCCCGCCCGCGGCCACAGCACCGACCTAGACGAGCTGCGCCGCTTCGTCGCCGCCCGCAAGGGCGGTCTCCATGTCCCCCACACGTTCCACGTCCTGAAGGCCATCCCGCTCAGCGGCATCGGCAAGCCCGACAAGCACGCACTCCGCCGGGCACTCTCCTGAGCGGCGGCGCCGCAACGTAGGGAGGACGAGGCAGCTCCTGCCGCTGAAGAGGAGCGGGCTCAGACGGAGGGCATGGCAGCCTCGGAGAGATGTCGACAACGACGAGGCCCTGGTCTCCGACCAGGGCCTCCCGCAGCCGATGCCCGTAGGCGACCAGCCGTCCGGGGGCTGGGGGCGCCGAGAACGTGTGCGTCATGGTGGATACGTTTCGCAGGCCACTCCGTCCCCGTCTCGGTCGAGGTGCGGAGCGTATCCGGGCTCGTCCTTGTGGATGGGTGTGGCGCCTGCGGCTCGCGTGCGGACACGCCACGAGTCCGCCGCATCCGGATCGGGCACGTCGCCGCCTCGGAACGCGCCGCTTCCTCGGCGTGTTCGGTGCCAGGCGGTCAGTCGTCGGGCGGGCCTTCCGCTTCCTGAAGTCTCTCGGCGATGTCGTCGGCCCACTCCTGGGCCCACTGGCGCAGTTCGATGGTCTGATGGCTGTCGAGTCCGTACGCGGCGAATTCGGTGTCGTCGATCCAGTCCGCCCCGGTGAGCCGGGCCTGCAGGTCGGAGAGGCCGAAGCTGTCACGGGCGTGGCGGCGGCCGAGCTCTCGTCCCAGGGGCTGGGCAGTGCCCTGGGGCGACGCGGGCTCTATTCCGGCTCGCAGCCGCGCAGGATGGACATGATCACGTCGTCCAGCCCGTGCTCAAGCACGTCCGGGGGCAGTGTGCCGCTGACCGTGAGAACGGCGTAGCCGTGCAGCGCGGCGAAGACCGGCAGGGCGACGCGCTCCACCGCGCCCTCACGCGCCTCGCCCCGACGTTGCCCGTCGCTGATCAGCTCCAGGAGCTGCTCTGACCAGCGGTGGGCACTTGCGCCCAGTGCCTGTGACGCCTCCGGGCTGTGCTTGACGGCGAACATCAGGTCCAGCAGGGCGGCGTTGTCCACGGCGAAGCCCACATAGGCGCGGGCGGCACTGGCCAGCCGCTCGGCGAACCCCTCGCCGACGCCCTCCTGGGAAGCAGTGATGGCGTCGGCGAGCCGCTCGAATCCGGTCACCGCCAAGGTGTCCAGAAGGTCCTGCTTGGTCTTGAAGTGGCGGCTGGGCGCGGCAGGGCTCACCCCGAGGTCGCGGGCCAGCTCCCGCAGGGACAACGAGCCCGCTCCCCGCTCGCGCAGCGTCTCCTCGGCGCGGGTGAGCAGCGCCGCGCGGAGGTCTCCGTGGTGATAGGGGCGGTTCTTCACCCCTTCACCCTAGCCCGTTCGTGAACGGTGCCCACATTGTTGCCATTGCATACATTGTGGGCATCGCCTACATTGCTTTCATGGCACAGAACAAGACCCCCCAGTCCTGGAACACCGCTGACATCCCCGACCAGACCGGCCGCACCGCCGTCGTGACCGGCGCCAACAGCGGCCTCGGCCTCGCCACCGCCACGGCCCTGGCCGCCGCGGGCGCCCACGTCGTCCTCGCCGTACGGGACACCGAGCGCGGCGAAGCCGCAGCGGCGACGGTGAACGGCAGCGTGGAGGTCCGCCGCCTCGACCTGGCCGACCTCGCCTCCGTGCGCGAGTTCGCCGACGCCTGGCACGGCGACCTGGACCTGCTCATCAACAACGCCGGCATCATGAACGTCCCCGAGGGCCGCACCAAGGACGGCTTCGAGACCCAGTTCGGCACCAACCACCTGGGCCACTTCGCGCTGACCAACCTGCTGCTGCCGTATATCACCGACCGCGTGGTGACTCTGACGTCCCTCGCGCACAAGTCCCCGGGCAGCCCGCGCATCCGGTTCGACAACCTCGACCTGACCGGCGAGTACAGCCCGAGCCCCGCCTACAGCCAGTCCAAGCTCGCCAACCTGCTCTTCACCCTGGAACTCCAGCGGCGGCTCATCGAGGCGGGCTCACCCGTACGCGCCCTCGCCGCGCACCCCGGCTGGGCCGCCACCAACCTCCAGGGGCACGACGCCAGCCCACTGCGGCGCGCCCTCATGCGCCTGGGCAACCGGCTGATCGCCCAGGACAGCCGGGCCGGCGCACTCCCCACCCTGTACGCCGCCGTCCAGGACCTCCCCGGCGCGAGCCTCGTCGGCCCGGGCGGCATGTTCGAGACCCGCGGCGTCCCGACCCTGGTCGGCCGCTCCCCGGCGGCCGCGGATCCGGAAGTCGCCCGACGCCTGTGGACCGTCTCCGAAGAGCTGACCGGCGTCACCTTCCCCGCGGCTGCCGCCGTGTGACGGGCGACTCGGCTCGACCGTGCGACGTATGGCACGCGAACGGCACGCGGGCCCCGACAGGTCTGGACAACACAAAAGCCCCAGGTCGCTGGCCTGGGGCTTTGCTATGGAGCGGATGACGGGAATCGAACCCGCGCCATAGGCTTGGGAATCACCGCTGCTCAGGCCTCCATACGGCCTCTGAGCTGCGGAGAAGTCCCTTCTTCGGGCCTGCCGGGAGGCTCTGCTCGAACCCGTGGTGACCGCTGTTCACCGCCCTGAGGGGCACGGATGGGGCACGCACCAGCCCCTGGGGGAGTCCGCGGTCATCCGAGCGGGACCGCTGCCCACGGGCCGTCACGAACTCGGCGCTCGACAGAGGCCCGAAGGATCCGCGAGGCGAGGCTCGGCGGGTCGGTGCGGCTGGACGGGTGTAGTTCGGCACCTGCCTCCGGCGCTGTGCGCCGGGAGCGCCGCGGCGCCGGATTACATGGGCCTGCGCCTCGGCGCGGGGCGTGCCGGTGCCCTTCGCGGTCCCGGACCCGACGACTGGAAGAGCACCATGGCAGAGCGCCACCCTCGCAACCGCACCGGCCGCGGCCCGCTACGTCGCGGGCTCGCCGCCGCCGTGCTCGCGGTCGGCATGCTGACGGCTTCAACGACACCCGGATACGGCACCGGCGAAGCCGCGCCGGTGCCCGGCCCCCAGTTCACGCCGTTGACGGCGGCCGTGATGACCGAACCGGCACCGTTCGACGCCACGGACGGCAAGACGCACCTCTCGTACGAACTGCTCACCACGAACGCGCTGCCCAGCAGCGCACGAGTGCGGCTGGACCGTGTCGAGGTCCGGGACGCTCGCACACACCGGGTGGTGGGTTCGCTGAGCGGGCAGGCGCTGGCCGATGCCGCCAACCCGGTGGGCGACCCCCTGCCGGGTGCGGACGGGTACACGCCGGCGCCGCCGGGGCCGACGCCGACCGTGATCCCGGGCTCCCAGCAGTGGGTCGTCTGGATCGACCTGGCCCTCGACCGCGGCCAGCGGGCGCCCCGGGTACTTGAGCACCACCTCTCCGGCGCCGTCCTCACCGCCTCGGGCTCCTCCCCGTTCGAGGAGACGGTCCAGATCACCCCGACCGACCGCACCGCGCCGCTGAACCTGGACGCGCCGGTCCGCCCCGGCACCTGGTACTCCAGCGAATCGTGCTGCGGCAACACCCACCACCGCCGCGGCCTCGGACCGATCAACGGTCGCTTCTACGTGCCGCAGCGCTTCGCGATCGACTGGTACCGGGTCGGCGAGCAGGGGCAGACCTGGGAGGGCGACCCCGCGCGGCTCACCAGCTACCTGAGCTACCGACAGCCCGTCGTGGCGGCGGCCGGTGGCCGAGTGGTGGAGGTCCAGGACGGGATCCCGGACAACACGCCGCCCGTCACGCCGCCGGTCCCCCCGATCGAGGAGACCGTCGGCAACCACGTCACCGTGGAGGTCGCGCCCGGCCGCTACCTCCTCTATGCGCACCTGAAGCCCGGCTCGCTCAGAGTCCGGGAAGGCGACCACGTCGAACCCGGCCGGGTCCTCGGGCTGATCGGCAACAGCGGCAACTCCACCACGCCGCACCTGCACTTCCAGGTGATGACCACGCCCGAGTTCTTCCCGACCGACAGCCCCCCGTTCACCTTCCGGAAGTTCCGCGTCGTCGGACACGTCGAACCCCGGCTCTGGGACGACAACCTGGGCCTGCAGCCCACCGGCGTCCTTCCGATCACGCCCTCGCCGTACGACGGACCCCACCGTGCGCGCTACCCGCTCGACCGCGAGGTCCTGGAGTTCTGACCCCCCGGCCGACCCCAGCGGTACGCGATACCTGAAGAGGCATGGACGACGACGAAGGCCCTGGTCAGAGACCAGGGCCTTCGTTCAAGAGCGGATGACGGGAATCGAACCCGCGCTATAAGCTTGGGAAGCTCATGTTCTACCATTAAACTACATCCGCAAACGCCGCCGAAGATCGATGCGGCATCGTTGCACACTGTACCCCATCCGGCACGCGAGGCGAAGCGCCCCTCGGAGGAGAGTGCGGGTGGGGTGTGGTCGGAGTGCCCTCCCCTGCCTGCGGGTGCTGATCCCCTAATGTGGCTGTCTCGTCCACCACTTGTCGGGGAAGGGACTTGATGGGTTCGATGGAGCGCACCGTCGTCCGTTGTGCCGAGGGGCACGTGTTCAGTACTGCTTCGTTTCCGCTCGCGCAGCTCGGTGCCGGGCGGATCGGGCCCGCGCGGCTGATCCGGTGTCCACGGTGTGCGCGGCTGCGGCACGCGGTGCCCGTGGAGCTTGAGCGGCGCTGACGAGGGAAAGGGCGTGGAGTCTCCCGATTGGGGGAGCTCCGCGCCCTCTGCGTATCGTGGGAGCGTGCTTCTCTCAGACAAGGACATCCGGGCCGAGATCGATGCCGGGCGGGTGCGCATCGACCCGTACGACGAATCCATGGTGCAGCCCTCGAGCATCGACGTGAGGCTTGACCGCTTCTTCCGGGTGTTCGAGAACCACCGCTACCCGCACATCGACCCCGCCGTCGAGCAGCTCGACCTGACGCGCGAGGTCGAGCCGGAGGGCGACGAGGCGTTCATCCTGCACCCGGGCGAGTTCGTGCTCGCCTCGACCTACGAGGTCATCACGCTGCCGGACGACATCGCCTCCCGGCTGGAGGGCAAGAGCTCCCTCGGGCGGCTCGGCCTCGTCACGCACTCCACCGCCGGGTTCATCGACCCCGGGTTCTCCGGGCACGTGACCCTCGAGCTGTCGAACCTCGCCACCCTGCCGATCAAGCTCTGGCCGGGGATGAAGATCGGCCAGCTGTGCATGTTCCGGCTCAGCTCGCCCGCGGAGCACCCGTACGGCAGCGAGCGGTACGGGTCGCGCTACCAGGGCCAGCGGGGGCCGACCGCCTCCCGCTCGTACATGAACTTCCATCGGACCCAGGTGTGAGGCGGTAGCCGCATGAGTGACGTACGCGAGAACCTGACGTACGAGGGCTTCGGGCGCGCCGTCCGCGAGCTCGCCCAGACCATCGCCGACGACGGCTACGAGCCCGACGTCGTGCTGTCGATCGCCCGTGGCGGCGTGTTCGTCGCCGGCGGTCTGGCCTACGCCCTCGACTGCAAGAACATCCACCTCGTGAACGTGGAGTTCTACACCGGCGTCGGGACCACCCTGGAAATGCCGGTCATGCTCGCGCCCGTTCCCAACGCGATCGACTTCTCCGACAAGAAGGTCCTGATCGCCGACGACGTCGCCGACACCGGCAAGACCCTCAAGCTCGTCCACGACTTCTGCGTCGACCACGTCGCCGAGGTCCGCTCCGCCGTCATCTACGAGAAGTCGCACTCCCTCGTGAAGTGCGAGTACGTGTGGAAGAAGACGGACGAGTGGATCAACTTCCCCTGGTCGGTCGAGCCGCCCGTGGTCAGGCGCGAGGGTCAGGTTCTCGACGCCTGAGGCCGCCTGAGACCCGAGAGAGAAGGCCCCCACCCTCGCGGGTGGGGGCCTTCCTCGTAGGTCGTCCGTCCGTTCTTACAGCGTGCCCAGCTTGATGAGGCTCAGCAGCGCCACCAGCTGGATCGCCGACGCGCCCAGCGCCTTCGGCCACGGCAGGTCGTGGGAGCGGCTCACCATCAGCGTGAAGAGCGCGCCGGCCGCCAGCCAGGTCGCCCAGCCGAGCACCTGGACCAGGACGTTCTCGCCGCCCAGGAAGAGCGCGAAGACGAGGCGCGGCGCGTCGGTGATCGACATGATCAGCATGGAGAGGCCCACCGTCGGCTGCCACGAGCCGTCGCCGCCCAGCTGGCGGGCCAGTGTGTGGGTCACCGCGCCGAGGATCAGTCCGCCGACGACGAAGCCGAGGCCGGTCATCAGGACGTACGGGATCGCGGTGGACAGTGTCGCGTTGATCGCCTCTTCGCGCGCCTGGTCGAAGCCGAAGATCGCCAGGAGCCCGTAGAGGAACGTGACGACCAGCGCCGGGCCCCACACGGCGTGGTCCCGCATCCGCAGGAAGGTGTCCGCCGGGCGCAGCACGATGCCGCTCAGGAGGGCCTTCCAGGGCAGCCGCGGGCCCGTCGGGACGACGGGTGCCGGACCGTCCTGGTACCCGCCGCCCTGGCCGTACGGGTCGTCGTGGACGCTGAAGGCCTGGGTGTGGCCCGGGTTGTTCGCGGCGTAGTGCTGCTGCGGGTGCTGCTGCTGCGGCGCATGGGGGTCGCCGAAGTACTCCGGCTCGCCGTACGGCGCCTGGCCGCCCTGCTGCTGCGCCCACTGCTGCTGCGGCGGGTACTGCTGCGGGTACGACGGCGGCGGCGCGTTGTACCCGTACGGCGCCTGCTGCTGCGGTTGTTGTTGCGGGGGGCCGCCGGCCCGGCCGCGTCCGTTCCTGAATCCAGCCACGTCATGAACGTACCCGGTCGCGCTGTGCGCTCGCGCCTTACGGGGATTGTGCGGCAGAGCTGTGACATCCCCTAGGGGGCGTGGGGGAGCCCGGAGGGGGTTACGGGGCCGCCGCTCAGGCGTGTGGGCTCCGTTACAAATCCGACGGAATGCCCACACATGGGATCCCTACCTTGGATTTGTCGCCGAACAAGTCAGGCAAAAGGAACTTTCCCATGCGAATCGCCCGTCGGACTCTCCGTACCGCAGCCATCGCCACCGGCACCGTCGCCGCGCTCTCCCTCCCGGCCGCCGCCTTCGCCGACGACAGCCCGGCGCCGCACGGCGACCAGCAGGTCACTCAGGACCGGACGCAGGACCAAGCGCAGGACCGGGCGCAGGACCGGGGGCAGGACCGGACCAGTCCCGGCACGGGCGACCAGGAGCAGGGCAACCCCGACCGGGGCGACCAGGGGCGGCAGGACACCAGCGACCCCGTCGTCGGGCGGATCTTCGTCCAGTCGTACAAGCTCGCCGACGGCTCCGTCGCCAAGGTCTACATGACCACTCCGCAGGACTACCAGGCCGAGATCTGGGCCGGCGGCACGCTGCTCGACACCCTCACCACCTCCGGCCGGCCCGCCTACGGCGAGAACAACGGCCTGCACGTCGTCCTGAACCCCGACGGCACCGTCCGTTCCTGGACGGACGAGGTCCCGACCCCGAAGCCGGACCCCAAGCCGACCCCGAAGCCGGGCCCGAAGCCCACCCCGAAGCCCGCCCCGAAGCCGAAGCCGACCCCCAAGCCCGCCCCGAAGCCCAGGCCCGCGCCGCACCAGGCCGACGCGCGCGTCACGCTGCCCGACGGCGAGGTGGCCAGGCTCTACAAGAAGGGGCCGCGCGTCGAGCTCCGCTTCGGCTCGCTCACCCCCGAGCACCGGACCCTGAACCACAAGGGCTGGACGTACAAGCTCGTCCCGCAGGGCAAGGGTGCCTACCGCTTCGTCGTCATCGACACCCCCAGGCAGGGCGGCGACAGCTGGGTCTACGACTTCGACGGCAGGCTCGTGCGCGAGTACGCCGCTCAGAAAAAGAGCACCGTCGTCGTGCCCCGCGGCACCGTCCCCAAGGGCGCCGTGAAGGCCGGGGCCGAGAACGTCTCCGACGGTACCCATGAGGCCGCCCTCATCGGCGCGGGCGGCGGCATGGCCGCTCTCGGTGCCGCCGGGCTCGGCTTCGCCCTCTTCCAGCGCCGTTCCCGCCGGAGCTGAGCCACGAGAGGGCCGCGGCAGGGAGAACGGAGAGGGCCGCAGCACGGACAGCGGAGAAGGCCGGAGCACGGAGAACGGAGAAGGCCGGAGCACGGAGAACGGAGAGGGCCGAGCGCGGAGAACGGAGAGGGCCGCCCCGCGATCACGACGATCACGCGGGGCGGCCCTCTCCGTCACGTACGAGCGGCGCTCAGGCCGCCGGCTCCGGCTCCGGCTCCTCGGCCGTCTCCTCCGGCTCCGGGTCGACCGGCGTCTTCACCGAGTCGAGCAGCAGCTGGGCGACGTCCACCACCTGCAGGCTCTCCTTCGCCTTGCCGTCGTTCTTCTTGCCGTTGACCGAGTCGGTCAGCATGACGAGGCAGAACGGGCAGGCGGTGGAGACGATGTCCGGGTTCAGGGACAGGGCCTCGTCGACGCGCTCGGTGTTGATGCGCTTGCCGATCCGCTCCTCCATCCACATCCGGGCACCACCGGCGCCGCAGCAGAAGCCGCGCTCCTTGTGGCGGTGCATCTCCTGCTGGCGCAGGCCGGGGACGGCCGACATGATCTCGCGCGGCGGCGTGTAGACCTTGTTGTGGCGGCCCAGGTAGCACGGGTCGTGGTAGGTGATGAGGCCGTCGACCGGGGTCACCGGGATCAGCTTGCCCTCGTCGATGAGGTGCTGGAGCAGCTGGGTGTGGTGGATGACCTCGTACTCGCCGCCGAGCTGCGGGTACTCGTTGGCGATGGTGTTGAAGCAGTGCGGGCAGGTCGAGACGATCTTCTTCGCCGACTTCGGCTTCTTGGTCGACTCGTCCTCGTCGTCCTCGCCGAACGCCATGTTCAGCATCGCGACGTTCTCCTGGCCGAGCTGCTGGAACAGCGGCTCGTTGCCCAGACGGCGCGGGGAGTCACCGGTGCACTTCTCCTCGCCGCCCATGATCGCGAACTTGACGCCCGCGATGTGCAGCAGCTCCGCGAAGGCCTTGGTGGTCTTCTTGGCGCGGTCCTCCAGGGCGCCGGCGCAGCCGACCCAGTAGAGGTAGTCGACCTCGGTGAGGTCCTCGACGTCCTTGCCGACGATCGGGACCTCGAAGTCGACCTCCTTGGTCCACTCGACGCGCTGCTTCTTGGCCAGGCCCCAGGGGTTGCCCTTCTTCTCCAGGTTCTTCAGCATCGTGCCGGCCTCCGACGGGAAGGCGGACTCGATCATGACCTGGTAGCGGCGCATGTCGACGATGTGGTCGATGTGCTCGATGTCGACCGGGCACTGCTCGACGCAGGCGCCGCAGGTGGTGCAGGACCACAGGACGTCCGGGTCGATGACGCCGTTCTCCTCGACGGTGCCGATCAGCGGGCGCTCGGCCTCGGCGATGGCGGCGGCCGGGACGTCCTTCAGCTGCTCCTCGGTGGCCTTCTCGTTGCCATCCATGTCCTTGCCGCCGCCCGCGAGCAGGTACGGGGCCTTGGCGTGCGCGTGGTCGCGCAGCGACATGATGAGGAGCTTCGGGGAGAGCGGCTTGCCGGTGTTCCAGGCGGGGCACTGCGACTGGCAGCGGCCGCACTCGGTGCAGGTGGAGAAGTCGAGGATGCCCTTCCAGGAGAACTGCTCGACCTGGGAGACGCCGTAGACGTCGTCCTCGCCCGGGTCCTCGAAGTCGATCGGCTTGCCGGCGGAGGTCATCGGCTGCAGCGGGCCGAGGGCGGTGGAGCCGTCGGCGTTGCGCTTGAACCAGATGTTCGGGAAGCCGAGGAAGCGGTGCCAGGCCACACCCATGTTGGTGTTGAGCGAGACCGTGATCATCCAGGTGAAGGACGTGACGATCTTCAGTGCCGCGAAGAAGTAGGTGAGGTTCTGGATCGTGCTCAGGTCCAGCCCGTCGAGCAGCGCGATCAGCGGGTACGAGGCGAAGAAGCCCGGCTCCCAGCCCGTCACGTGGTGCTGGACGCCCTCGAGCGCGCGCAGCGTCATGATGCAGACGCCGACGATGAGGATGACGGCCTCGACGAAGTAGGCCTGGCCCGTCTTGGAGCCCGCGAAGCGGGACTTGCGGCCGGCCTTGGTCGGCTTGCTGAGCTGGCGGATCACGATGAGCGTGACGATGCCGAGGACGGTCATCAGGCCGAGGAACTCGGTGAAGATCTCGTACGGCAGCCAGTCACCGATGATCGGGATCAGCCAGTCGGCCTGGAAGAGCTGGCCGAAGGCGTTCACGATCGTGAGCAGCAGCGAGAAGAAGCCGACGGCCACGAACCAGTGCGCCACGCCGACGACGCCCCAGCGGTTCATCCGGGTGTGGCCGAGGAATTCCTTGACCAGCGTGATGGTGCGCTGCTTGGGGTCTCCGGTGCGCGTGCCCGCGGGAACGGGCTGGCCGAGCCGCACGAAGCGGTAGATCTGCGCGATGGCGCGGCCGAACAGCGCGACGGCCACCACCGTGATGACGATCGACACGATGATCGCGGCGAGTTGCATGACGGGCTCCTCGAGCGGGCCTCTGCTTCGGGCCTACTAAGCGGTAACTTATTGAGTCCGTGCCGAGATTACCGGTTCGCGCGCCCGCACTGTAGCGGAGCTCACGGTGATCTGTGTCGCTCAGGCAACCCTTGCCGTGGCTCAGGCGGCCCTTGCCGCAGGAACCGGTGTCCGGGCTGCTGCGCGACGTTTACGGACTGCTGGAAGCGTACGCGCCAGGATCGTCAGATCCATGCCCAGCCAATGATGGTCCACATAGTGGAGATCGAGCAGCTCACGCTCCTCCCACGGCAGCTCCGAGCGCCCGCTGATCTGCCACAGGCCGGTGATCCCCGGCCGTACGGACAGCCGGCGCCGCCCGTCCCCGGTGGACTCCCGGTGGCCGGGCGCCAGCGGGCACGGTCCCACCAGCGACATCTGGCCCCGTACGACATGCAGCAGGAGGGGCAGGTTCGCGAGCGGGCTCTTCGTGCGGAAGGTCAGCATCGTGAAGGTGCGGCCGCCACGGCCCGCGACCGGGCGGCGGCGCAGGATCCCGCGGGTGCTGCTGGTGCCGAGGGTGACCGAGAGGGCGACGGCGGCGAGCAGCGGGGAGAGCAGGAGCAGGAGCGCGAGCCCGCCCAGCACGTCGAAGGCGCGCTTCACCACGGAGGCCCGCCTCGCTGCGGAGCCGGGCTTCACCATTGAGGTCTGCTTCGCCATTGAGGCCCGCTTCACCAATGCGGTCCGCTTCACCATCGAGGCCTGCCCCACCATCGAGGCCCGCCTCACCAATGAGGCCCGCTTCATCGCGGAGGCGCGCCTCATCGAGAAGGCGCGCTGCGCCGCGAGGGCGCGCTTCACCGTCATCCCCGTCATGCGCGAGCACCTTCCGACGAGAATCATGGGATATGTCCGGACTCTCTCACGCGGGAGCCGTCGGGAGGGGAACCGACGCGCCCTGACGGCCCGTCCATTGAGTGCCGAGCGAGCGAAGAGTTGAGTCGCCTCCACTCAGGTCTGTTGACTCCGGTCCGGCCCTCGTGCATCCTTGAGTCAGTTCCACTCAAGTCAGTCAGCTGGAGGAATCGAAATGGCACGTGCGGTCGGCATCGACCTGGGCACGACTAACTCCGTCGTCAGCGTTCTGGAAGGCGGCGAGCCCACCGTCATCACCAACGCCGAGGGCGCCAGGACCACGCCGTCCGTCGTCGCCTTCGCCAAGAACGGCGAGGTGCTCGTCGGCGAGGTCGCCAAGCGTCAGGCGGTCACCAACGTCGACCGGACCATCCGGTCCGTGAAGCGCCACATGGGCACCGACTGGAAGATCGAGCTCGACGGGAAGAACTTCAACCCGCAGCAGATCTCCGCCTTCATCCTCCAGAAGCTGAAGCGCGACGCCGAGGCCTACCTGGGCGAGAAGGTGACCGACGCGGTCATCACCGTCCCGGCGTACTTCAACGACTCCGAGCGCCAGGCCACCAAGGAGGCCGGCGAGATCGCGGGCCTCAACGTCCTGCGCATCGTCAACGAGCCGACCGCCGCCGCCCTGGCGTACGGCCTCGACAAGGACGACCAGACCATCCTCGTCTTCGACCTCGGTGGCGGCACCTTCGACGTGTCCCTCCTGGAGATCGGCGACGGCGTCGTCGAGGTGAAGGCCACCAACGGTGACAACCACCTCGGTGGTGACGACTGGGACCAGCGCGTCGTCGACTACCTGGTGAAGCAGTTCGCCAACGGACACGGCGTCGACCTGTCCAAGGACAAGATGGCGCTGCAGCGTCTGCGCGAGGCGGCCGAGAAGGCCAAGATCGAGCTGTCCTCCTCCACGGAGACCACGATCAACCTGCCCTACATCACGGCCTCCGCCGAGGGCCCGCTGCACCTGGACGAGAAGCTCACCCGCGCCCAGTTCCAGCAGCTGACCGCGGACCTCCTGGACCGCTGCAAGACCCCGTTCCACAACGTCATCAAGGACGCCGGCATCCAGCTGTCCGAGATCGACCACGTGGTCCTCGTCGGCGGCTCGACCCGCATGCCGGCCGTCGCCGAGCTCGTCAAGGAGCTGACCGGCGGCAACGAGGCCAACAAGGGCGTGAACCCGGACGAGGTCGTCGCCATCGGCGCCGCCCTGCAGGCCGGTGTCCTCAAGGGCGAGGTCAAGGACGTCCTGCTCCTCGACGTCACCCCGCTGTCCCTCGGCATCGAGACCAAGGGCGGCATCATGACCAAGCTGATCGAGCGCAACACCACGATCCCGACCAAGCGCTCCGAGATCTTCACGACGGCCGAGGACAACCAGCCGTCCGTGCAGATCCAGGTCTACCAGGGCGAGCGCGAGATCGCGGCGTACAACAAGAAGCTCGGCATGTTCGAGCTGACCGGCCTTCCGCCGGCCCCGCGCGGCGTCCCGCAGATCGAGGTCGCCTTCGACATCGACGCCAACGGCATCATGCACGTGACCGCGAAGGACCTGGGCACGGGCAAGGAGCAGAAGATGACCGTCACCGGCGGCTCCTCGCTGCCGAAGGACGAGGTCAACCGGATGCGCGAGGAGGCCGAGCAGTACGCGGAGGAGGACCACCGCCGTCGCGAGGCCGCCGAGACCCGCAACCAGGGCGAGCAGCTCGTCTACCAGACCGAGAAGTTCCTCAAGGACAACGAGGACAAGGTCCCCGGTGACGTCAAGACCGAGGTCGAGGCCGCCGTCGCCGAGCTGAAGGACAAGCTCAAGGGCGAGGACACCGCGGAGATCCGCACGGCCACCGAGAAGGTCGCGGCCGTCTCCCAGAAGCTCGGCCAGGCGATGTACGCCGACGCGCAGGCCGCCCAGGGTGCCGCCGGCGCCGAGGGTGCCCAGCAGGCCGCGGCCGACGACGACGTCGTCGACGCCGAGATCGTCGACGACGAGAAGCCGAAGGGCGGCGCTGCCTGATGTCGGAGGAGACCCCGGGCTTCGAGGAGAAGCCCGACGTCCCCGCCGACGGCACGCCCGAGGAGACCGAGGCCGCCGAGTCCGCCGCGAAGGCGGACGGGGCGGCCCCGGCCGGGGACGCTACGGACGTAGCCCTGCTGGCGCAGCTGGACCAGGCCCGCACCGCGCTCAACGAGCGCACGGCCGACCTCCAGCGGCTCCAGGCCGAGTACCAGAACTACCGCCGCCGCGTGGAGCGGGACCGGGTCACGGTCAAGGAGATCGCCGTCGCCGGCCTCCTGACCGAGCTCCTTCCCGTGCTCGACGACATCGGCCGGGCCCGGGAACACGGCGAGCTCGTGGGCGGGTTCAAGTCGGTCGCCGAGTCGCTGGAGACCGTCGCCGCCAAGATGGGCCTGCAGCAGTTCGGCAAGGAGGGCGAGCCCTTCGACCCGACGATCCACGAGGCCCTGATGCACAGCTACGCGCCGGACGTCACCGAGACGACCTGCGTGGCGATCCTGCAGCCGGGGTACCGGATCGGCGAGCGCACCATCCGCCCCGCCCGCGTGGCGGTCGCCGAGCCCCAGCCGGGCGCTCAGGGCAAGGCGGAGGAGTCGGAAGACTCCGAGAAGGACACCGAGTAAGAGCCGTACCCGCACGCGGGAGGAGGGACGTCGATGAGCACGAAGGACTTCGTCGAGAAGGACTACTACAAGGTTCTCGGCGTCCCCAAGGACGCCACCGACGCCGAGATCAAGAAGGCGTACCGGAAGCTCGCCCGCGAGAACCATCCGGACGCCAACAAGGGTGACACCAAGGCGGAGGAGCGCTTCAAGGAGATCTCCGAGGCGAACGACGTCCTCGGTGACCCGAAGAAGCGCAAGGAGTACGACGACGCCCGCGCCCTGTTCGGCAACGGTGGCTTCCGGGCCGGCGGTCCGGGCGCGGGCGGCTCGTTCAACTTCGACCTGGGCGACCTCTTCGGCGGCGCCCAGGGCGGCACCGGCGGCGCCGGTGGTTTCGGCGGCGGTCTCGGCGACGTCTTCGGCGGCCTGTTCAACCGGGGCGCGGGCGGCGCGGGCACCCGTACGCAGCCGCGCCGCGGCCAGGACGTCGAGTCCGAGGTGACGCTCAGTTTCACCGAGGCCATCGAGGGCGCGACCGTGCCGCTGCGGATGTCCAGCCAGCAGCCCTGCAAGGCGTGTTCGGGCACCGGCGACAAGAACGGCACGCCCCGGGTGTGCCCGACCTGCGTCGGCACCGGGCAGGTCTCGCGCGGCAGCGGCGGCGGTTTCTCGCTGACCGACCCGTGCGTGGACTGCAAGGGCCGCGGCCTGATCGCCGAGAACCCGTGCGAGGTCTGCAAGGGCAGCGGCCGGGCCAAGTCCTCCCGCACCATGCAGGTCCGGATCCCGGCGGGCGTCTCCGACGGCCAGCGGATCCGGCTGCGCGGGAAGGGCGCGCCGGGCGAGCGCGGCGGGCCCAACGGCGACCTGTACGTGGTCGTGCACGTCGACGCCCACCCGGTGTTCGGCCGCAGGGACGACAACCTCACCGTCACGGTGCCCGTCACGTTCGACGAGGCGGCGCTCGGCGGCGAGATCAAGGTGCCCACCCTGGGCGGCCCGGCGGTGACGCTGAAGCTGCCCGCAGGCACGCCCAACGGGCGCACCATGCGCGCCCGCGGCAAGGGCGCGGTCCGCAAGGACGGCACCCGCGGCGATCTGCTCATCACGGTGGAGGTCGCGGTGCCGAAGGAGCTGGACGACAAGGCACGTGAGGCACTGGAGACCTTCCGCGAGGCGACCGCGGGCGAGGACCCCAGGGCAGAGCTTTTCCAGGCCGCGAAGGGAGCTTGAGGAGATGGAAGGCCGCCGCCGTAATCCTTACCAGCTGACCGACGAGACCCCGGTGTACGTCATCTCGGTGGCGGCCCAGCTCTCCGGTCTGCACCCGCAGACGCTGCGTCAGTACGACCGCCTCGGTCTGGTGTCGCCGGACCGCACGGCGGGCCGTGGCCGCCGCTATTCGGCCCGGGACATCGAGCTGCTCCGCCAGGTGCAGCAGCTGTCCCAGGACGAGGGCATCAACCTGGCCGGCATCAAGCGCATCATCGAGCTGGAGAACCAGGTCGCGGCGCTGCAGGCCCGGGTGGCCGAGCTGTCGTCCGCGGTCGAGGGCGCGGCGGCGGCGATGCGTCAGCGCGAGGCCCAGGTCCACGCCTCGTACCGGCGTGATCTGGTCCCGTACACCGACGTGCAGCAGGCGAGCGCCCTGGTGGTGTGGCGTCCCGGCCACAAGCGCGGCGAGTAGTTCTCTCCGAACGGCTTTCGAGGCCCCTTCCGCTGTGGCGGAGGGGGCCTCTCGGCTGTTCCGGGGGCGGCGTCAGTCGTCGCGCTGGTCGTCCTGGTCCTGTTCGAGGATGCCGGACTGGGCGATGAGGTAGCCGAGCTGGGCGCGGCTGCCGCTGCCGAGGGCGGCGGCGAGCTTGGCGATGTGGGCGCGGCAGGTGCGGACGTTCATGCCGAGTCGGCGGGCGATGGCCTCGTCGACGTGGCCCTCGACGAGGAGCTTGGCGATGGAGCGCTGGACGCCGCCTATGCCGTCCACGGAGGGCGTGTAGGGCACTTCCTCGTCCCAGGGGACGGCGTGCAGCCAGAACTGGTCGAAGACGCCCACGAGGTACTGCACGAGGCCCTCGTGGCGCAGTTCGAGGGCGACCTGGCGGTCGCTGCGGGCCGGCACGAAGGCGACCTGCCGGTCGACGATGATCAGCCGGTCGATGATCTCCTCGAGGGTGCGCAGTTCGAGCCCGTAGGGGGCCACGCGTTCGACGTAGGCCAGCGTCGCGGGGTGGTGCCGGGCGGTGTGCTGGTAGAGCGTGCGCATGCGGACCCCGCGGTCGAGCAGCGGTTCCATGCGGCGCAGGGCCTGTTCGAGGGTGTCGGGGCGGCGTCCGCTGCCGGGCTGGATGGTGAGCAGCTCTTCCGTGCACCCGCTGATGACGTGGTCCAGCGTCGCGTTGATGGCGCCGAGGCCTTCGAGCACGGTGATCGCGCTGCCGGTCGAGGATTCCCGGGTGCTCATCGCCATGAACGGCTCGAACGCGTCGGCCAGGTCGATCGCATGCTGACGCCGGGTCTGGATCTCCTGCTCGATGGGGTGTATGAGCTGGTTGAGGGCGACGGACGGCGGCACGGGGTACAGCCACTCGACGTCGTCCGGGCCGGGGCGCAGAAGGGCCAGCTCAGTGAGGCACGGTGCGGCGTCGGCTTCGGCGCGGGCGAGGCGACCCGTGCGCAGAGCGTGTGCGTACAGCTCTTTGGCCACGTCGCACAGTTCACCGCGACTGTGGTTATGTCTGGATTCGCTGGATTCTCGCCTCATTTGCACCCCCCTCAGGGTCATGAATTACAGGAACATGATGCCCGGCGCGGCTGGTGTGGGGGGCGATCGTGGGCCATCGTTTTGGACGCGGGGGGGAGGTAGTGATCAAAAGAGGTGGAGATCGGCCATGACCAGGATGGTTCGTGCACTTGGCGCCATAGCCGTTGCGGCGGCTGCTCTTGGCGCACTCGCCCTGAACGGCGAGCCCTCGTGGGAGATCCCCCCGTCGCATTCCGTGATGGCGGAGCCGAATGAGCCCTCGTGGGAGAGCACACCTGCGACCGTCGTCCTCGCATCTCCCGGTGAGCCGTCCTGGGAGTTCGCTCCGGCGGGCTCGGAAGCATGATCGTCCCGCCGGACGACCGGTCCTTCCGCCGGGAGATGGCTTCGGCCTACCGATCCGGGTGGCACTTCATCGATCTCGTCACGGCCATCCCCCACCGTGGTGACTCGTTGATGGTGACCCTCTTCGGAGAGCCGATCGTCGTCGCCCGTGAGCAGGACGAGGACGTCCGCGCCTACCGATGTCTTCGCCGCCCACGCGGCGCCCCTCAGCCCGTCCGCTGTGCCATCCGGTACGGCATGATCTTCGTCAATCTGGATCAGCGCGACCACCAGCTGGTCGAGTCCCCGCTGGTCGAGACCGAGACCATCACCGCCACCCCCCGCAGTGCCTGAACGATTCCCCCGTCGTTGTAGATCGTTCAGGTGCTTCCCCCACACAGCGGCGCCATCGCGGACCTGAAACGCGATGGCGCCGCTGTGCGTTCTCGTACGGTCGGGGCCGCCGGCCCCTTTGGACCCCAGGCCCTGTCGTCGAACTCCCGCCTGCCCCGCGACGCCGTGCACGCGCTCTCGCCGCACCGGGCACAAGCCCGAGTACGTCCCGTACGAGGCCTTGCGCCCGGCACGCCGGGAGCACGCACCTGACGCCGCAGGGCCGCCCTCCGGGCGACGACGGGAGTTTGACGACAGGACCTAGGCCCGGCCCATCGCCCGGGTGAGGGCGATCTCGATCACGACCCGGTCCGGGTTCGGCGTCGGGACCCGGTTGTAGCGGGCCGCGTAGCGGTCCACCGCGTCCGCGACGGCATCCGCCTCGGTGCGGATCCGCGCCACGCCCTCGAGCGTGGCCCAGCGCCCCTTGTCGACCTGGCACACCGCGACCCGCGCGCCGTCCGCGCCCGCCGCCAGGACGTTGGCGACCTTCCGGCTGTTCTTGTTGGTGATGACCCGGGCGATGCCCTTCTCGCCGCCCGCGGGGTCGTACGTGACGCCGACCGCCACCACGTGCGGGGTGCCGTCGGGGCGGGGCGTGGTCAGCGTGCACATGTGGTACTCGCGCCAGAAGGCGAGGTACGAGTCGCTCGGCTTGCTCGGGTCGATGGCCATGCCCCGGAAACTACTCCGGGAAGAAGTGCCGCCGATACCTTGAGCGGAATGGACTCAACTTTGTGTACGCTAGAAGAGTCATGAAGAAGGAGTCGTAGATCCGAGGAGGAGACCCCGCACGTGGACGCCGAACTGACCAACAGGAGCCGGGACGCGCTGAATGCGGCGAGCAGCCGCGCCGTGTCCCAGGGGCACGCCGATCTGACCCCCGCGCACCTTCTGCTCGCCCTGCTCGCGGGTCAGGACAACGAGAACATCACCGATCTGCTCGCCGCCGTCGAGGCCGACCAGGCCGCCGTGCGATCCGGCGCCGAGCGGCTGCTCGCCGCGCTGCCGAGCGTCACCGGGTCCACGGTCGCGCCCCCGCAGCCCAACCGTGAGCTGCTGGCCGTCATCGCCGACGCCGACGAGCGCGCGAAGAAGCTGGGCGACGACTTCCTGTCCACCGAGCACCTGCTCATCGGCATCGCCGCCAAGGGCGGCCGGGCCGGCGAGCTGCTCGACGGGCAGGGCGCCACGGCCCGCCGGCTCCAGGACGCCTTCGAGAAGGCCCGCGGCACCCGCCGCGTCACCACCGCCGACCCGGAGGGCTCGTACAAGGCCCTGGAGAAGTTCGGCACCGACTTCACGGCCGCCGCCCGCGAGGGCAAGCTCGACCCGGTCATCGGCCGGGACCACGAGATCCGGCGCGTCGTCCAGGTCCTCTCCCGCCGCACCAAGAACAACCCCGTCCTCATCGGCGAGCCCGGCGTCGGCAAGACCGCCGTCGTCGAGGGCCTGGCCCAGCGGATCGTGAAGGGCGACGTCCCCCTCTCGCTGCGCGACAAGCGGCTGGTCTCCCTCGACCTCGGCGCGATGGTCGCCGGCGCCAAGTACCGCGGCGAGTTCGAGGAGCGCCTGAAGACCGTCCTCTCCGAGATCAAGGAGAGCGACGGTCAGATCATCACCTTCATCGACGAGCTCCACACCGTCGTCGGCGCGGGCGCCGGCGGCGACTCCGCCATGGACGCCGGCAACATGCTCAAGCCGATGCTGGCCCGCGGCGAGCTGCGCATGGTCGGCGCCACCACGCTCGACGAGTACCGCGAGCGGATCGAGAAGGACCCCGCCCTGGAGCGCCGCTTCCAGCAGGTCCTGGTCGCCGAGCCGTCCGTCGAGGACACCGTCGCCATCCTGCGCGGACTCAAGGGCCGCTACGAGGCCCACCACAAGGTCCAGATCGCCGACTCCGCGCTCGTCGCCGCCGCGACGCTCTCCGACCGCTACATCACCTCCCGGTTCCTGCCCGACAAGGCCATCGACCTGGTCGACGAGGCCGCGTCCCGGCTGCGCATGGAGATCGACTCCTCGCCCGTCGAGATCGACGAGCTCCAGCGCACCGTCGACCGGCTCCGGATGGAGGAGCTCGCCCTCTCCAAGGAGACCGACGAGGCCAGCCGGCAGCGCCTGGACAAGCTGCGCCGCGACCTCGCCGACCGCGAGGAGGAGCTGCGCGGCCTCACCGCCCGCTGGGAGAAGGAGAAGCAGTCCCTCAACCGGGTCGGCGAGCTGAAGGAGCGGCTCGACGAGCTGCGCGGCCGTGCCGAGCGCGCCCAGCGCGACGGCGACTTCGACACCGCGTCCAAGCTGCTCTACGGGGAGATCCCGGCCCTGGAGCGCGAGCTGGCGGCCGCCAGCGAGGCCGAGGCCCAGCAGGAGGCGTCGAAAGACACGATGGTCAAGGAGGAGGTCGGACCGGACGACATCGCCGACGTCGTCGGCGCCTGGACCGGCATCCCCGCGGGCCGTCTGCTGGAGGGCGAGACGCAGAAGCTGCTGCGCATGGAGGACGAGCTGGGCCGCCGCCTGATCGGCCAGAGCGAGGCCGTGCGGGCCGTCTCGGACGCGGTGCGCCGCACCCGGGCCGGGATCGCCGACCCCGACCGGCCCACCGGCTCCTTCCTCTTCCTCGGCCCCACCGGCGTCGGCAAGACCGAGCTCGCCAAGGCGCTCGCCGACTTCCTCTTCGACGACGAGCGGGCCATGGTCCGCATCGACATGTCGGAGTACTCGGAGAAGCACTCCGTCGCCCGGCTCGTCGGTGCGCCTCCCGGCTACGTCGGCTACGAGGAGGGCGGCCAGCTCACCGAGGCCGTCCGCCGCCGCCCGTACAGCGTGGTGCTCCTGGACGAGGTGGAGAAGGCCCACCCGGAGGTCTTCGACATCCTGCTCCAGGTCCTCGACGACGGCCGGCTCACCGACGGCCAGGGCCGCACGGTCGACTTCCGCAACACGATCCTGATCCTCACCTCGAACCTCGGCAGCCAGTTCCTGATGGAGCCCCTGACGAGCGGCGAGGAGAAGCGGCAGCAGGTCCTGGAGGTCGTCCGGGCGAGCTTCAAGCCCGAGTTCCTGAACCGGCTCGACGAGATCGTGGTCTTCTCGGCACTGGCACAGGACGAGCTGGCCCGTATCGCCCGGCTCCAGATCGACCGCCTGGCCCGCCGTCTCGCCGACCGCCGGCTCACCCTGGAGGTCACGCCCGAGGCCCTGGCCTGGCTGGCGGAGGAGGGCAACGACCCGGCGTACGGCGCCCGGCCGCTGCGCCGGCTGATCCAGACCGCGATCGGCGACCGCCTCGCCAAGGAGATCCTGTCGGGCGAGGTCCGGGACGGTGACACGGTCCGGGTCGACCGGTTCCAGGACGGCCTGATCGTGGGCCGGGCCGAGTCCCCGTAGGACCAGGGCGTCAGTGGTCGTAGGCGACGAAACGGACGTGGGCGGTGCCACCGCCCTCGTCCGTCACGGTGACGCCCACCTCGTACGCCTTCCCGGAGGCGGGGGCGAACTCGACATGGAGGCGCCTCCCGCCCTCCGAGACCGTGGCCGCCGGATAGGTCGCTTCCAGCCAGCCCGCCACCTCGTCCGCGGGCATCCGGAACTCCGCCTCGACGTAGCTGTCCTGCCAGTGCGCGTACGTGCAGGTCGCGTCCCGGGTACTGACGGGCAGCACGGCGTACCCGTACGCCAGCGCCTCGCCGCAGTCCACCGGCTGCGGACTGCCGGCCTCCGAGAACGAGTACGCGCCCCAGGCCACGCACGACACCGGCAGTCCGCAGAACACGAACAGCCCAACCGTGATCCCGACCCACCGGCGGCGCGAACGCTTCCTCTGCTTGACCCCCATGGGGCGAGATCATGTCAGCCCGCAGCTGATCGCGCCGTGGGGACTTGCCACCCCCCGCCCGCCATGAGGGAGGATGGCGAGCATCCGTACCGAAGGGAAAACCCGGTGACCATCGACCCGTCCTCGATTCCGAATTTCGGGGCCCAGCCCCAGCCTCAGGCCTCAGGACCGGCGGGCCCCGTCGTTCCCGACCAGGACCTCGTCAAGCAGCTCCTCGACCAGATGGAGCTGAAGTACGTCGTCGACGACGAGGGCGACCTCGCCGCGCCGTGGGAGGACTTCCGCACGTACTTCATGTTCCGCGGCGAGGCCGAGCAGCAGGTCTTCTCGGTGCGCACGTTCTACGACCGCCCGCACGCCGCGGACGACCGCGCCAGGATCCTCGACGCGATCGACGACTGGAACCGCCGCACCCTGTGGCCCAAGGTCTACACCCACCTGCACGAGGAGGAGGACGGCTCCGCCACCCTCCGCCTCATCGGCGAGGCCCAGATGCTGATCGGCACCGGTGTGTCGCTGGAGCACTTCGTGTCCTCCACCGTCAGCTGGGTCCGCGCCTCGATCGAGTTCGACAAGTGGATCGTCGAGCAGTTCGGCCTCGAGGCCCCGGAGGACAAGGAGCCCGGCGACTCCGCCGAGTAGCCCCTCCGGCCTCACACGGCCATGCGCGCGAGCGTCAGCACGTAGGGCGCGTAGGCGAAGGAGAGCCCGGCCAGGCCCGCGATCACCACGATCGCGGCGCCCGGCCGGGCTCTCGTCATCGCGCGGGCGAGCGGCAGCAGCAGCGGGAAGGCCGGCAGCAGGAAACGCGGCTTCGACTCGAAGAAGCCCGAGCCGCCGACGGTGATCAGGACCAGGACGGCGGTGTAGACGAGCACCGGCAGCGGCGGCCGCTCCCCGCACACCAGCAGCGCGAACAGCAGCACGCCCGCCCCGGTGATCACCAGGGCCATCACGTAGCCGAACTCGGTCGGCCCGGTCACCATGCCCCGCACGAAGCGCAGCGCGCCGCGCCCGAGGTCGAAACGGGAGGTCCAGCCGTCCTGGACGGCGAAGTAGCCGCCGAGCAGGTCGCCGCGCCGGGCACCGACCCAGAGCAGGTACGACAGCCAGCCGACGGGCGCGAGCGCGGCGCCCGCCCACACCGGCCACGCCACCCGGCCGCGCCGCCGCCACAGCTCCAGGCCGGCCGCGGCGAGGACGGCCGCGGCGATGGCGACCGCGTTGGGCCGGGAGAGGCCCGCGAGCGCCGCGAGGGTGCCCGCCCACAGCCAGCGGCGGGTCAGCAGGGCGTACAGCGCCCAGGCCGCGAACGCGGTCATGAGCGGCTCGGTGTACGCCATGGACAGCACGATCGAGTGCGGCAGCAGGCCCCACAGCAGGACGGTGAAGACGGCGGCCGGGCGCCCGCACAGCCGCTCGGAGACCAGGTAGATCCCCCAGGCCGCGGCCCCGGCGGCGAGCCAGGACAGCAGCAGCCCGGCCGTCCCGTAGGCGACGGGCAGGACGGTGGCGACGGCCCGTACGAGCCCCGGGTAGAGCGGGAAGAACGCCAGGTCGGACTGGACCGCGCCGTCCGGCCAGAACAGCGTGCGCCCGTAGCCGTGGGCGGCGATCCGGGTGTACCAGTCCGAGTCCCAGGACTTCGCGAGCAGCGCCCGCGGCGAGCGCCCGACGCGCCAGGCCCACAGGGCGAGCACCAGTATTCCGGTGAGCCTGGCGGCGGCGAACAGACCGAGCGCGGGCGCGGCCCGGTGCAGCGAGGCCCGCCACCGGGGAACGCGCCGGGCGGGGGCCCGGGTGGCGGCGGACGCCGCTCGGTCGAGAGTCTCGGCGGACAGGGGGCACCTCCGTGCACGCGGAAAACCGGTCTATACCCGACAAGTCGGTTTACCTGACCAGAGCCACGGCACGGAGGGGGCGCGCCCGTCAGAAGCGGCGGATCACCCGCAGACTGCCCGTGTACAGATCGCTCGGCGACCCGTTGAGGACCGACTTCCCGCCGACGTCGCCGATGGTGGGACCGTCGGGCGTCTTGCGGCTGGAGACGAAGCGCAGACCGCCGTGCTGGTCGGCGCCGAGGTAGATGCCGGTGTGCGACACGGCGCCGTCCTCGTTGTCCCAGAAGAGCACGTCGCCGATCCGCAGCCCGTCGAGCGCCGGCGCGGCACCGGTCGCCCGGGCGACCACCACACCCGGCGCGGAGGCGGCCTGGTCCACCGACTTGCGGGGCAGGTAGCGGCGGGCCGGCTCGTCCGGCGCGATGCCCATCGGCACGCCCATCCGGTAGCCGTAGACCATCCGGACCAGGCCCGAGCAGTCGAGGTAGCGGCCGTGGCTCTTCAGCTCGCCCTTCTCGCCGCTCGGGAAGGGCCAGTCGTCGACCCCCAGGTACTCGTGGAAGTCCGCCCCCACCGCGTGCAGCCCGGTCACCGGGTCCAGCGCGCTGTAGCCGGCCGTGCCCAGCACCTGCGCGCCGCCCTGCGCCGGGTCGGTGACGGCGGGCGCGTTCGGCAGGAACATCGCCGCGTAGGCCAGCGCGTCGGGCGAGCCGTCGCCCGCCCAGGCACGGACCCGCTGCTCCACGGCGGGCGTCCAGGTGCCGTCGAAGGGCTCCGGGAGGACCCGTACCCAGGTGTCGTGGGTGACGACCGGCGGGTCGGTCCACGAGGCCTCCTCGATGAGGAAGTCGTAGACCCGGGCCTCCACGCCCTTCGTGGCGCCGGTGGCGGCGTAGGCCCGGACGCCGACGGTGCCCGCGCCGAGGGCGGTGGCCGGGTCGGGGTCGCGCAGGCTGGCGTACCAGCCCGGGAGGTCCGCCTCGGCCACGCCGTGCTTCCACGCGCGGGCGCGCAGCACGTTGCCGGTCTTCTCGACCTGCACCCACCAGTGGTCGTAGGCCGCGAAGCCGGTGCCGACCGTGACGGCCTCCTTCAGCACGGTCACGGTGTTGTTCAGGGCCTTCTCCAGGACGAGCTGGACCTCCCCGGCGGGGGTGACGACCAGCCGGGCCCGGTAGTGGGTGTCGAGGCCCGACAGGGAGAAGGTGAGGGCGAGCGAGAGGGGCGCGCCGGTGGGCACCTGGGTGAAGGAGAAGCGGGCGCGGGCGCGGACGTCGCCGATCTCCTTGTCGGAGAGCGTGGCGTGGCGGCTCGAACCGGTCTCGGAGAGCGTGATGGAGCCCCGGCCGCCCGCCACGAAGTAGTCCGCGACGTTGGCGTCGTCCGCGCTGTTGGGCCACCACGCGCCGCCGTTGGGGGACATGCCCCAGCCCTTGCCGCTGCCGGCCGGCAGGTCCCGGTCGAAGGCGTCCGCTACCCGCCGCTTCTGCTCGGTGAACCAGCGCCTGGGCCCGCGCACCGTCACCGTCCGTGCCCCGGTCGTGAGGGTCGCGAGGACACCCCTGTCGTCCGAGACCTCCAGACCGCCGGCGACCGCACGAGTGGTCAGCGCGCCCGCCGGGTGCGCGGTGAAGTGCCAGGGGTCGGTCGGGTCTATCAGCATCGGGATCCGCGCGCCGGGCGCCTTCGGGGCGAACGGCTCGGCCCACGGCAGGGCCGGGGGCGTGTCCGCCGCGGCGGCGGCCGGCGCGGCCGCCAGGGGCAGCGCGCCGCCCGCGGCCACTCCGGCGAAGGCGAGGAGCGTCGATCTGCGGGTCGGGCCGGACTTCGGTGCGGACATGCGTGGGTACCCCCCATGGCAACAGCGCATGATCGTTCGATCAGGCGAGGGGGACCCTATCCGTGCCTCCCGGCGTACGGGCGCTCAGCCCGCCGTCAGGCCCTTCAGCCGCTCCACCGCCTCCTCGAGCACATCGAACCTCTTGCAGAACGCGAATCGGACGAAGGGAGCGCCCTCCTCGCGGTGGTCGTAGAAGACGGCGTTGGGGATGGCGACCACGCCCGCCCGTCCGGGGAGCGAGCGGCAGAAGGCGAAGCCGTCCGTCTCGCCGAGCGGGCGGATGTCGGTCGTGACGAAGTAGGTCCCGGCCGGGCGGTGGACGCCGAAGCCGGCCGCGGCCAGGCCCTCGCTCAGCAGGTCCCGCTTGGCCTGGAGCTCGGCGCGCAGCCCGTCGGTGTACGAGTCGGGCAGCCGGAGGGCCTCGGCGACCGCGTACTGGAAGGGGCCCGACGAGACGTAGGTGAGGAACTGCTTCGCCGAGCGGACCGCGGCGGTCAGTTCGGGCGTGGCGGTGATCCAGCCGACCTTCCAGCCGGTGAAGGAGTACGTCTTGCCGGCCGAGCCGATGGTCACGGTGCGCTCGCGCATCCCAGGCAGGCTCGCGATCGGCACGTGCTCGGCGTCGTCGAAGACCAGGTGCTCGTACACCTCGTCGGTGACGACCAGCAGGTCGCGCTCCTGGGCGAGTTCGGCGATCGCGGTCAGCTCGGTGCGGCCGAGGACGGTGCCGGTGGGGTTGTGCGGGGTGTTGAGCAGGATCAGCCGGGTCCGCTCGGTGACCGCGGCCCGCAGCTCGTCCAGGTCGAGCGCGAAGGCGCCCTCGTGCGGGCGGAGGGTGACCGGGACCCGGGTGCCGCCGGCCATGGCGACGCAGGCGGCGTACGAGTCGTAGTACGGCTCCAGGGCGATCACCTCGTCCCCCGGCTCGACCAGCGCGAGCAGCGCGGCGGCGATGGCCTCGGTGGCGCCGGCGGTGACCAGGACCTCGGAGTCGGGGTCGTACGCGAGGCCGTAGCGGCGCAGCTGGTGCTCGGCGATCGCCGAGCGCAGCTCCGGGACGCCGGGGCCAGGCGGGTACTGGTTGCCGCGGCCTTCGCGCAGCGCGCGGACGGCGGCCTCGCGGATCTCCTCGGGGCCGTCGGTGTCGGGGAAGCCCTGGCCCAGGTTGATCGAACCGGTCCGGGCGGCGAGCGCGGACATCTCGGCGAAGATCGTGGTCCCGAACTCCGCGAGCCGTCGGTTGAGCAGCGGTCGTGTCATGGCCGCCATCCTCGGGCGAAGCTCTGGACTTGCTCAAGTGCGCTTTGGGCGCGGTTCGGGGCGGGCATCCCCCTCGCAGAGCCGACGGGGCTCAGCGGGCCGGCGCAGCCGACGGGGCTGACCGGGCTCCTTTCACTGACGGGGGACGACATGGAAATCGTGGTGGTCATCGCTCTGGTGATCCTGGTGATCATCGGTTTCTCGGCGGCGTCGGGCGGGAGCTCCCGCAGGCGCCGGCGGCGGCGCGGCGGCTGGGGCAGCGGGGATTCGGGTGGCGGCGGCTGCGGCTCCTCGTCCTGCGGCTCGTCCTCGTGCGGGGGCGGCGGCTGTGGCGGCGGTGGCGGCGGCGACTGAGCGCCGGCGCGCCGGGCAGGAGCGCGGGCGACCGGGTGACGGTGCGGCCGGACGACGGTGCGACCGGACGACGGCGCGGCCTGACGACGGCGCGGCCGGACGACGGCGCGGCCTGACGACGGCGGGCGGGTTCGGACGGGTGACGGCCGGTGGGTTCGGCCGGGCGACGGGTTCGGACGGGTGACGGCCGGTGGGTTCGGCCTGACGACGGCGGGCGGGTTCGGACGGGTGACGGTCGACGGGTTCGGCCGGGGGTGACGGCCGGTGGGTCCGGCCGGGGGGGCCTGACGGAATGGTGTGCCGGGGCAACGTCCTTCGGTGACCGTCCCGTTGGGTGATTGTGGGAACCACGCGATCGATTCCGACTGAACAGTTGAACCGTGGGGCCCCCGAGGGGATGGAAACCACGTCAAGTTGGGTAAAAACGCTGTGAGCTACCCGCGGTTCATGATTCCCTCGCTGTCGAGAACATCCAGCCCTCGGACCGTGTGTGGACCCGAGCCGGCGATCCCCACTCCCGGTCGAAACCCTTCACCGGGACGCCCCCCGGCCCACCCGTCAAACCGTGTTTGCGGAGCCGATCCATGCTCACGACCCTGAAGACCTCCTACACCGATACCCGCGCGGCCGACCTAGCCTGGGCGCTGGGGCGCGACCCGCTGCCCGCGCTCGCCGTGCTCGATCTCGAACTCGCCGGAGCGAAGCTGCAGTTGCGGCTGCTCGGCGCCTCCCACCAGGTGCTCCTCGAGGAGGAGGAACGTAGTTGCTCGGAGACCGTCGCCTGCATGCCCGGCAGCAGCACCCCGCTGCCGCTGGGCGTGTCCAAGCGGGTCGGCGAGTGGGAGTACGAGTTCGCGGCGCGCGTCGAGACCCTCACCCAGGGCTCGTTCGCGGGCCGCGCCCAGGAGTTGCTCGCACTCGTCGCCGACCATCCGCACGGCCTCGCGGGGACCTTCCCCGGCTCGCCGCACGCCTTCACGGCGATGCTGGCGCAGCGCCACGAGGGCCAGGTGCGGTGGCGCACCTGGCACGCGTACCCGCAGGAAGGGCAGTTGGTGGTGACCCGGACACAGATCGGGGCCCGTATGCCCGCTTCGCTCTGACGCGCCGTACACATGCCTCAGGTGCACTCGTGTGGGTGACAGGCGGCGATACGTGTGTGACGTAGCGTTACGAACATGATCGACCCGCCCGTGACCATGCCCCTGCCTCCCAAGCGGGCGGCGCGGTTGCCCGTGCGGCCGGGCGCGGTCCGGTACCCGGTCCTGGCGGTGGTCTTCGTGTGCGCCGCCTGCGGACTGGTCTACGAGCTCGAACTGGTGGCGCTCGCCTCCTACTTGATCGGCGACTCGGTCACCCAGGCCTCCGTCGTGCTGTCCGTCATGGTCTTCGCGATGGGCATCGGCTCGCTGCTCGCCAAAAGGCTGCGCTGCCGCGCGGCGGTCGGCTTCGGACTGGTCGAGGGCGGTCTGGCGCTGATCGGCGGCTGTTCGGCGATGGTGCTGTACGCGGCCTTCGCCTGGCTCGGCGAGTCGCGGTACGTGCTGGTGGCCTTCTCACTGGCCATCGGTGTGCTGATCGGCGCGGAGATCCCGCTGCTCATGTCGCTCATCCAGCGCGCGGAGTCGGCCCGCGGGCAGGGCGGGCCCGGTGCGGGCGGCGGGGCGGAGGGCCGGAGCGACGGCGGGCCCGAGGGTGGGGGCGAGGGCTGGAGCGACGAGGGGGCCGACGGTCGGGGCGGGGCCGAGGGCCGGGGCGGCGATGGGCGGCGTGAGGCGCAGGACGCCGCCGGGACCGTCGCCGACCTGTTCGCCGCCGACTACGTCGGCGCGCTCGTCGGCGGACTCGCCTTCCCCTTCCTGCTGCTGCCCTGGCTCGGCCAGCTGACCGGCGCGCTGGTCACCGGCGCCGTGAACGCGGTGGCGGGCGGCGGCCTCGTGCTGTGGCTGTTCCGGCACGACCTGACGGCCCGCGCGCGGACCCTGCTCATCGGCGTCAACGTCGCCGTGCTCGCCGTCCTCGCCACCGCGACCGTGCTCGTCGACGACTTCGAGCAGGCGGCGCGCCGCGCGGTGTACGGCGACAGCGTCCGGGTCGCCGTCCACACCGAGCTCCAGGAGGTGGTCGTCGCCGGTGAGCGCGGCGGCCCGCCCGACCTGTTCCTGAACGGCCGGCTCAGGGTCGGCGGCCAGGACGAGTACCGGTACCACGAGGCCCTGGTGCACCCGGCGATGAACGGCCCGCACGCGCGCGTGCTGGTCCTCGGCGGCGGCGACGGGCTCGCCGCCCGCGAGGTGCTGCGCTACCCGGACGTCCACGCGGTCACCGTCGTCGAGCTCGACCCCGGGGTCGTCCGGCTCGCCCGCACCGACCCGGACCTCGCCGCGCTCAACGGGCACTCCTTCCGCGACCCGCGCGTGACCGTCGCCTACGGCGACGCCTTCACCTGGCTGCGCTCCTCCCGGCCCGTGCAGGAACGGTACGACGTGGTGATCTCCGACCTCCCCGACCCCGGGATCACCCCCAGCGCCAAGCTCTACTCGGAGGAGTTCTACGGGCTCGCCGCCGGCGCGCTCGCCGACGGCGGGCGGCTCGTGGTGCACGCCGGATCGGCCGCCGCCCGCCCCCGTACGTACTGGACGGTCGACGCGACCCTTCGCGCGGCGGGCTTCGCCACCCGGCCGTACGGGACGGGCGGCCGCACCTCCGGGCTGACCGACGGGCCCGACCGGGCGGGCCGCTCCACCGGCGCCGCGCCCGACGAGGGGGAGTGGGGCTTCCTGCTGGCCGCGCCCGGCGGCCGCCCGCCCGTGCTGGGCCTCGACGACGCGGCGCCCCGGCTCCGCTCGCTGACCCCCGGCGTCCTGACCGAAGGCGGGAGCCGCGTGGAGCGCAGCCGTACGGGAGCGGGGGCGGGACTGCCGCCCTCGACGCTCGTGCACCCGCGCTACTGAGCGGCACCGGGGAGGCGGGATCACGGAGAGGCGAGGTGCACGGGAGGCGGGATGCACGAGGAGGAGGGCCGCACGGAGATGCAGGGCGCACGGAGACGCGGCGCGCGCGGTGAGGCGGGGCGCACGGGAGGCGGGATGCACGAGGAGGAGGGCCGCACGGAGATGCAGGGCGCACGGAGACGCGGCGCGCGCGGTGAGGCGAGGTGCACGGGAGGCGGGATGCACGAGGAGGAGGGCCGCGCGGTGAGGCGGGGCGCACGGAGGCGCGGCGCGCGCGGTGAGGTGGGGGGCACCAGAGGAGTGGCGCGCGGTGAGCGGGAGCGCGGCCCGGGCGCAAACAGGCGACGGGCGGCCCGGGCCTGAGTAGGCTCGGCTTCCATGGAGCATGAGGTGTTCGTCCCGGTCCCGGCCGAGGTCCTGCGCGCCACGCTGACGGACCCCGCCCTGCTCGCGCGCTGCGTCCCCGGGTTCCAGCAGGACGCCGACGGGGAGACCGGTCCGCTCGCGGGCCGGCTGAAGATCCGCGTCGGTGGCAACACCATCACCTACCGGGGCGCCCTGCGGATCGCCGAGCACGGCGGCCGCTTCTCCGTCGAGGGCGAGGGCATCGAGGCGCGCGGCAAGGGCACGGCGGCGCTCGCGCTGACCCTCGCGCTCACCCCGGTGGCCGAGGGCACCACGATCGGCTTCAGCGGCGCGGTCACGGCTGCCGGCCGGCTCGCCGAAGCCGACGCGGAGGCCAGGATCGCGGCGGGCACCCGGCTGCTCGACCGCTTCGCGGAGGCGCTGTCCGCCGTCGCGGACGTCGAGGCGGAGGTCGCGGCGGACGAGGCGGCAGCGGAGGCGGCCGCGGCGGCCGAGGCGGAGCGCGCGGCCGGCGGGGCGGAGCCGGACAGCGACGACGACGGCGTGGACGACGGCGTGGAGGAGCCCGGCCGTTCCTCGGTCTTCGACACGCCGGTGCCGCCCCCGTCCCTGGACCCGCGGGCCGACGAGGACATCGACGGCGGCGGGGCCGGCGACATCGACGGCGAGGACGTCGAGGCGGACGGGGAGGCGGCGGACGGGACCCGGTCCGGGACCGGCGACTTCACCGGCGCCCCACAGCCGGCCGAGGCCGCGCACGCCCGGCGGACCATGATCGGCCGCAGCGCGGAGGAGGTCGACCACGCCCCGCCGCGCGGACGTTACGCGCCGGTCCCGGCCGCCGAGGCCTCCAGCACCTCCGCGACCCTGCGCTGGATCGCGCCCGCGGCGGCGCTCGCCCTCGCGTCCGCCGTCGTCGTGACCCGCGTGATGCGCCGCCGCCGCTGACCACCGCGCCGCGACCGGTCCGGCCCCGATCCGCCGGACAGCACACCCAGGCCGTCTCTTCCGGATCTTGGCGGGGTCCGTGGCGGCCTTATCCGGCCCTGATCCGGAAGAAACGGCCTAGGCTCGTGACGTGAGCAATCTGACGCGACTGACGGCCGGTGACGCCGAGTTGACCATCGATCCGGAGCACGGCTGCCGGATCGGCAGCCTCCGCATCGGGGGCACCGAACTGCTGCTCCAGGGAGCGCGCCACGGCTGCTTCGTGATGGCGCCGTGGGCGGGCCGGACCGAGAACGGCCGCTTCCGCAACGGGGGTGAGGTCCACCAGCTCCCCGTCAGCGAGCACTCGGCTCCGCACGCTCTGCACGGCACGGTCCGGGACGTCCCGTGGAAGACGGCCCACGTCACGGACAGGACGGCGGCCTTCGTCACCGAGCTGGCCGACCCCTGGCCGTACGCCGGCAAGGTCACCCAGACCTTCGAGCTGACCGAGGACTCCCTGACCCTCCGGCTGGGCGTCGAGACGGACGCGGACTCCTTCCCGGCGCAGGTGGGCTGGCATCCCTGGTTCCCGAAGAAGCTCGGCGGACAGGAGGCCGAGCTCGGCTTCCACCCCGCCTGGCAGGAGGAGCGCGGCGAGAACCACCTTCCCACCGGCCGCCGGATCGACCCCCTGCCCCGGCCCTGGGACGACTGCTTCGGCATGCCGGACGGCGTCGACGTCACCCTCACCTGGCCGGGGCAGCTGGAGCTGCGCGTCACCAGCCGGGCCGAGTGGGTCGTGATCTACGACGAGCCCGCGGACGCCATCTGCGTCGAGCCGCAGACCGGCCCCCCGAACGGCCTCAACACCCACCCGCGCCTGGTCACCCCGATCGACCCCCTGGAGGCCGCGACCACCTGGCACTGGCGCGGCCTGTGACCGGGCGGCTTTAAGCTCGTGAGCATGACTGACGTACGCGCTGAGCTGCTCCAGCAGATCAAGGACAAGGCCGTGGTGCACGGCAAGGTGACCCTCTCCTCGGGTCTTGAGGCCGACTACTACGTCGATCTGCGCCGGATCACGCTCGACGGCGCGGCCGCGCCGCTCGTCGGCCAGGTCATGCTCGAACTGACCAAGGACCTGGAGTTCGACGCGGTCGGCGGTCTGACCCTGGGCGCCGACCCGGTCGCGACCTCGATGCTGCACGCCTCCGCCGGGCGCGGCGAGCGCCTGGACGCCTTCGTGGTCCGCAAGGCCGCCAAGGCGCACGGCATGCAGCGCCAGGTCGAGGGCCCGGACATCAAGGGCCGCCGGGTCCTGATCGTCGAGGACACCTCGACGACGGGCGGCTCGCCGCTGACCGCCGTCGAGGCGGCGCGCGCGGCGGGCGCCGAGGTCGTGGCCGTCGCGACGATCGTCGACCGGGCCACCGGCGCCGGCGAGAAGATCAGCACGACCGCCGGGGTGCCGTACCTCTACGCGTACGCGCTCGACGAGCTCGGCCTGGCCTGACGGCCTGACGGTGGGAGGCCTGACGGTGGGAGGGCCTGACGGCGTCACGACGGGGCGACGTCACGAGGCAACGGCGTGTCGGGCTAACCGGAAGCATCGCCTCGAAGTCGTGACCTAGGTCCCGGGACCCACCCCAAAATGGTTCTGACCTGCTGTTTTTCCGAAGGGCGGGGTGTTTCACGTGAAACACCCCGCCCTTCGTCGTGCCGGGCCTGTGGGAGCCCGCACAAGAGTCTGGAAGGATGGGGGCGACGATGACGTCGCCCCCCAGGTCAGGGACAGCAACGCACACACCCGCACATCACAAGGAGCGGACGAATGCCCATCGCAACCCCCGAGGTCTACAACGAGATGCTCGACCGGGCGAAGGCAGGCAAGTTCGCCTACCCGGCCATCAACGTCACCTCGTCGCAGACGCTCCACGCCGCCCTGCGCGGCTTCGCGGAGGCCGAGAGCGACGGCATCATCCAGATCTCGACCGGTGGCGCCGAGTTCCTGGGCGGCCAGTACAGCAAGGACATGGTCACGGGCGCCGTCGCCCTGGCCGAGTTCGCGCACATCGTCGCGGCGAAGTACGACATCACGGTCGCGCTGCACACCGACCACTGCCCCAAGGACAAGCTGGACGGCTACGTCCGTCCGCTGCTCGACATCTCCGCCGAGCGCGTCAAGGCCGGTCGCAACCCGCTGTTCCAGTCGCACATGTGGGACGGCTCCGCCGAGACCCTCGCCGACAACCTGGCCATCGGCCAGGAGCTGCTCGCCAAGGCCGCCGCCGCCAAGATCATCCTCGAGGTCGAGATCACCCCGACCGGTGGCGAGGAGGACGGCGTCAGCCACGAGATCAACGACGAGCTGTACACCTCCGTCGACGACGCCCTCCGCACCGCCGAGGCCCTGGGCCTGGGTGAGAAGGGCCGCTACCTGCTGGCCGCCTCCTTCGGCAACGTCCACGGCGTCTACAAGCCGGGCAACGTCGTGCTCCGCCCCGAGCTGCTCAAGGACCTCCAGGCGGGCGTCGCCGAGAAGTTCGGCAAGGCCTCCCCGTTCGACTTCGTCTTCCACGGCGGCTCCGGCTCGACCGCCGAGGAGATCGCCACCGCCATCGAGAACGGCGTGGTGAAGATGAACCTCGACACCGACACGCAGTACGCCTTCACGCGTCCGGTGGCGGACCACATGTTCAAGAACTACGACGGTGTCCTGAAGGTCGACGGCGAGGTCGGCAAGAAGTCCACCTACGACCCGCGCACCTGGGGCAAGCTCGCCGAGGCCGGCATGGCCAAGCGCGTCTCCGAGGCGTGCGTGGCGCTGCGCTCGGCCGGCACCAAGCTGAAGTAAGCGCTGCTGAGCCGAATAAGCGCTGTTGTACGAGAGGGCCCGGCACCACCAAGGTGGTGCCGGGCCCTTCGTCGTACCCGCTACCTGGAGGCATGACCCGTGGTGTTCGACTTCGACCGCGAGATAGACCGGCGCGGGACGGCATCGGTGCAGTGGGACGGTCTCTCCGACCGCTTCGGCGTCCCCGACCTGCTGCCCTTCACCGTCTCCGACATGGACTTCGCCTCCCCGCCGGCCGTTCTCGACGCGCTGCGCGGGCGGATCGGCCACGGGGTGTTCGGCTACACCGACTGGCGGCTGGGCGAGTTCCGCGAGGCCGTACGGGACTGGTACGCGAGCCGGCACGGCACCGCCGTCGACCCCGAGGCCATGGTCTACGCGCCCTCCGTGCTCAGCCAGCTCTCCCAGCTCCTCCGGATGTGGACGGAGCCCGGGGACGGCGTCGTCGTCCACACGCCCACCTACGACGGCTTCCGCAAGGTGGTCACCGGACTCGGCCGCGAACTGCGCGGTGTCCCCGTCGGCGACCTCGACGCCCTGGAGCGAGAGCTCGCCCGGCCCGACAGCCGGATGCTGCTGCTCTGTTCACCGCACAACCCGACCGGCCGGGTATGGCGGGAGGAGGAGCTGAAGGAGTTCGCGCGGCTCGCCGAGCGGCACGGCGCCGCCGTCGTCAGCGACGAGATCCACGCCGACCTCACCGGCGAGGGTCACCGCCACATCCCGTGGACGGCGGTCGCCGAGCCCGGCCGCGGCAGGCGCTGGGCGCTCGTCACCTCCGGCACCAAGGCCTTCAATTTCCCCGCGCTCTCCGGCTCGTACGGCTTCCTCGGCGACCCGGACGAGCGGGTCGCGTTCGTCCGCCGCATGGAGACCGGCGAGGGCCTGGCCTCCCCGGCGGTGCTCTCGCTCACCGCCCACGTCGCCGCCTACCGGCACGGCGCGCCCTGGCTGGACGCGTTGCGCTCCTATGTCGCCGGCACCATGGACCTGGTGCGGGAGCGGCTCGCCGTCGCCCTCCCGGAGGTCGTCTGGGCCCCGCCGCAGGCCGGTTATCTCGCCTGGATCGACCTGCGTCCGCTCGGCGTCGACGAGGCAGCCCTCCAGGAGGAGCTGGTGACCGCCGAGAAGGTCGCGATCATGCCGGGCGGTGTCTACGGCACCCCGGGCTTCGTCCGGCTCAACCTGGGATGCCCCCGGGCCAAGGCCGAGGTCGGCGTGGCGGCGCTGGTGAAGGCGGCGGCGCGGCTGCGGAGCTGACGCGGGCGGCGGAGCGGGGCGCGGCCGGGGTGCCGGGGTGGCCGCGGCGCCGGGGGTTGGTGCGGGGCGCGGGCCGGGGAGCCGGGGGCGGGGCGCGGCTGCCGTGCCGAAAGGTGCCGGCGCGGCTGCGGAGGCGATCGGTTCGCGGGACCATGCAGGCATGACCGACACGGCGGGCGCGGCACCGGGCCTGGGCATCCGGCTGGCCTCGGGGACCGGGCGGTGGGTGGTCCTGACCACCGTCCTCGGCTCGGGGATGGCGCTGCTCGACTCCACCGTCGTCAATGTGGCCCTGCCGCACATCGGTGAGGACCTGAACGCGGACCTGGCCGCCCTGCAGTGGACCGTCAACGCCTACATGCTCACCCTCGCGGGCCTGATCCTGCTGGGCGGGGCGCTCGGCGACCGCTACGGGCGGCGCCGGGTCTTCGTGATCGGCGTGGTGTGGTTCGCGGTCGCCTCGCTGCTGTGCGGGCTCGCCCCGAACGCCGGGGTGCTCATCGCGGCCCGCGCACTCCAGGGCGTGGGCGGAGCGCTGCTGACGCCCGGCTCGTTGGCGCTGATCCAGTCGAGCTTCCACGAGGACGACCGGGCGCGTGCGGTGGGCCTGTGGTCCGGCTTCGGCGGGGTGGGCGCGGCGATCGGCCCGTTCGTCGGCGGCTGGCTGGTGGACGGCCCCGGCTGGCGGTGGGTGTTCCTGCTGAACGTGCCGCTCGCGATGATCTGCGTGCCCGTGGCGCTGCGGCACGTCCCGGAGTCCCGGGACGAGGCCGCGCACGGCCGTTTCGACGTGCTCGGCGCGGTCCTGGGCGCGGCGGCGCTCGCGCTCGTCACGTACGCGCTGATCGCGGCGACCTGGTGGCCGGGCGTGCTGGGCGTGGCGGTCGGCGTGTGGTTCGTGGTGGTGGAGCGGCGGCGCGGCCGGGACGCGATGATGCCGCTGTCGATCTTCGGCTCCCGGACGTTCACCGCGGTGAACCTGGTGACGTTGTGCGTGTACGCGGCGTTCAGCGGTTTCTTCTTCCTGGCCGCGCTCCAGCTCCAGGTGGTCTCCGGCTATTCGGCGCTCGCCGCCGGTACGGCGCTGCTGCCGACGACGGTCCTGATGCTGCTGCTCTCGGCGAAGTCCGGCGAGCTGGGCGAGAAGACCGGGCCGCGGCTGCCGCTGACGGTGGGCCCGCTGCTGTGCGCGGCGGGGATGCTGCTGATGCTGCGGGTCGGCGAGGACGCCTCGTACCTGACGGACGTACTGCCCGCGATGCTCGTCCTGGGGATCGGCATGACGGCCCTGGTGGCCCCGCTCACCGCGACCGTGCTCGCCTCCGTGGACGTCTCCCGGGCGGGCCTGGCCAGCGGCATCAACAACGCGGCGGCGCGGGCGGCGGGCCTGATCGCGGTCGCGGCGCTGCCGCTGCTGGTGGGCATGGGCCCGGAGGCGTACCGCTCGGCGGAGGAGTTCGACGTCACGTTCCGGCGGGCGATGCCGATCTGCGCGGGCGTCCTGGTGGCGGGCGCGATCCTGGCCTGGGCCACCCTGCGCGTGCCGGCCCCTGCGGACTGCCACCCCGACTGCAGGGTGCACTGCGGTGTGACGGCGCCGCCGCTCGACCCGGGCAGCACGGAGGGGGCGGACCGCCGGGCGGAGGGGATCTCCGGCGGAGGGGGCGAGGGGAAGCAGGATCCGGGCCAGGATCCGGAGGACACGCCCCAGGGCTGAGGCAGACTGGCCCCATGGCCATCCACGAGAACCTGCTGGGGGGACCGCCCCCCACCCACCTGCCCGACGACCCGGAGCCGCGTGAGCTCCTGGCGAGCGGGGCCGCGCCGGCCGACGTCGCGGCGAAGTACCCGACCTCCTCGCTCGTGTGGGCGCAGCTCGCCGACGACGCGTACGAGGGCGGCCGCGTGATCGAGTCCTACGCCTACGCCCGTACCGGATACCACCGGGGCCTCGACGCCCTGCGCCGCAACGGCTGGAAGGGCCACGGCCCGGTCCCGTGGGAGCACGAGCCGAACCGCGGCTTCCTGCGCGCGCTGCACGCGCTGGCCCGGGCGGCCGGCGAGATCGGCGAGAAGGACGAGTACGAGCGCTGCACGACGTTCCTGCGGGACTCGTCGGCGACCGCGGCGGACACGCTGGGCTGACGCCCTCGGTCCCCCTCGGCTGGCCGGGGGTGCGGTGACCGTACGTGAACCGTACGGGACGCACCGCGCCCCTGACCGGCCCCAATGCACCCATGCTGTAACAGCTGCCCGCGGTTGTTCGAGCGCGTTCGAGCCGCTGGAATACGATCCCCCGGTCCGCACACCGAGCCGTCGGCGCGCAGAGGCCCCCCACATTCCTCGCCCCCACCCGACGCACGCAGGGGAGAAGTCTGTCTTGGGCAAGCGTGCTGCGCAGCAGAGCCGTCGACGCAGGAGGGGGAAACAGCGGGGGAGGAGCCGGCTCGTGCTGCCGGTGCTCGCGCTCGCCCTCGTGTCGCTGGGCTGCGGGGCCGCGCTCGCGCACTACGAGGGGCAGAAGGACGACGCCGCAGCGCCGCCGCAGCCCGTGACCGCGCCGCCCACCACGGCGAGGGCCACGCCCACGCCGACCGCCAAGGCCACGCCGAAGCCCACGCCCACGCCCAAACCGAAGCCGAAGCCCAAGCCCACGCCGAAGAGGACCGGGGTTCCGCAGTCCGGCGCGGGCACCTTCACCACCGCCCACGCCACCGGCGAGGCCGTCGGCACCGGCGGTCAGCTGCGCCGCTACCGCGTGCAGGTCGAGGACGGCGTCGACGTTTCCGCCCGCGAGGCCGCCGAGGAGATCCAGCGGATCCTCGCCCACCCGCGCGGCTGGGCCGCGCACGGCCGCGGCCGCTTCCAGCTGGTCACCGAGAACGCCGACTTCGTCATCCGGATCGCCACCCCGGACACCGCCGACAGGCTCTGCGCTGCCAACGGCATGAACACCCACGGCGAGCTGAACTGCGAGACCACCTCGGGCGTCGTCGTGAACCTCAAGCGGTGGATGCTCGGCTCGCCCACCTTCGCGGGCCCGGCCCACGAGTACCGCCATCTGATCATCAACCACGAGGTCGGACACGAGATCGGCATCCGGCAGCACATGGGCTGCCCCGGGCCGGGAAGGCTCGCGCCGGTCATGATGCAGCAGATCAAGGGACTGAACGGCTGCCGTTCGAACGCGTATCCGTATGACGAAGACGGGATCTACATCGAGGGTCCGATCGTGTCATGATGCGCTTGGGCGGCGTGCGACGAAGCGCGCCTCCCGAGGGGACCGGGGCTCCATCGTCACACGGAAGGAGCGGACCGCTACCCGGTAGTTCGTATCGAGGAGACAGAAATGTCAGCCTTCCCAGGTTCTCCCGATGCCTCCGGAGCCGGTGCGGTCAACGACGCGCCGAACCTCGACTTCGCGGGCACCACGCCGTACGAGGACTACGTCCAGGCGGACGTCCTCACCCACCTCCAGCACCTCCGCTCGGACGACCCGGGCGAGATGGTCTTCCTGGTCACCACCCAGGTCATGGAGCTGTGGTTCACGGTGATCGTCCACGAGTGGGAGACCGCGAGCCACGCCCTGCGCCGTGACGACGTGCCCGTCGCCATGGACGCCCTCAAGCGCTCCGTCCGCGAGCTGGAGGCGCTCAACCACTCCTGGCGTCCGCTCGCCCAGCTCACCCCCGGCCAGTTCAACGCCTACCGCAGCGCGCTGGGCGAGGGCTCCGGCTTCCAGTCGGCGATGTACCGGCGCATGGAGTTCCTGCTCGGCGAGAAGTCGGCGTCGATGCTGGTGCCGCACCGCGGCGCGCCCCGCGTCCACGCCGAGCTGGAGAAGGCCCTCCAGGAGCCCAGCCTGTACGACGAGACGCTGCGGCTGCTCGCCCGGCGCGGCCTGCCCGTCCCGGCCGAGGTCCTCGGCCGCGACCTCGCGCTGCGCTACGAGCCCTCCGCCGAGGTCGAGCGGATCTGGGCCGGGATCTACGCCGACCCCGACCAGAACGCCGAACTCGTGCGCCTCGGCGAGGCGTTGAGCGACGTCGCCGAGCTGGTGTGGCGCTGGCGCAACGACCACCTGGTGGCCACCCGGCGCGCCATGGGCGCCAAGACCGGCACCGGCGGCTCGGCGGGCGTGGCCTGGCTGGAGAAGCGGGCGCAGAAGAACGTCTTCCCCGAGCTGTGGACGGCGCGAAGCCATGTCTGAGACCTTCGAGGAGCGCGCCCGGGCGCTCGACACCGCCGACGAGCTCGGCAAGCACCGCGAGAAGTTCGCCCTCGACGCCACCGTCTACCTCGACGGCAACTCGCTCGGCGCGCTGCCCGCCCACGTACCCGCCCGCATGGCCGACGTCATCGCCCGCCAGTGGGGCGAGCTGCGGATCCGGTCCTGGGACGAGTCCGGCTGGTGGACCGCGCCCGAGCGGATCGGCGACCGGATCGCCCCGCTCGTCGGCGCCGCCGACGGCCAGGTCGTGGTCGGCGACTCGACCAGCGTGAACGTCTTCAAGGCGGTCGTCGCGGCCACCCGCCTCGCGGGCGAGGGGCGCGACGAGATCCTCGTCGACGCGACGACCTTTCCCACGGACGGGTACATCGCCGAGTCCGCGGCGCGCCTCACCGGTCACCGGATCGTGCCCGTCGACCCGGCCGCGATACCCGGCGCGGTGACCGACCGCACCGCGCTCGCCCTGGTCAACCACGTCGACTACCGCAGCGGCCGGCTCCAGGACCTGCCCGGCGTCACCGCCGCCCTCCACGAGGCCGGCGCGCTCGCCGTCTGGGACCTGTGCCACAGCGCCGGCGCCCTGCCGGTCGGCCTGGACGCGCACGGCGTGGACCTGGCCGTCGGCTGCACGTACAAGTACCTCAACGGCGGCCCCGGCGCGCCCGCGTACCTGTACGTCGCCGAGCGCCACCAGGGCCGCTTCGACTCGCCGCTGCCCGGCTGGAACTCGCACGCCGACCCGTTCGGCATGACCCGGGGCTACCGGGCCGCCGACGGCGCCGCGCGGGGCCGGGTCGGCACGCCCGACATCCTGTCCATGCTGGCCCTGGAGGCCGCGCTCGACGTGTGGGACGGCGTCCGGATCGAGGACGTGCGGGCCAAGTCCCTCGCCCTCACCGACTTCTTCCTGGAGTGCGTCCGGGCGTACGCCCCCGAGGGCCGGGTCGTGTCGGTGACGCCCGAGGCCCACGCGGAGCGGGGCAGCCAGGTCGCGCTGCGCTGCGCCGAGGCGCCGGCCGTGATGGAGGAGCTGATCCGGCGCGGTGTCGTGGGCGACCTGCGCCGCCCGGACGTGCTGCGCTTCGGGTTCACGCCGCTGTACGTGGGCTTCGCGGACGCGGAGCGGGCGGCGCGGACCCTCGCGGACGTCCTGGCGGACACTCCTCCGGCACGGGTCTGATCATCGCCTGATCGCCTGATCTGCGGGGCCCGTACTCCTGGTACCGTCCCCGCAGGTCAGGCCGATGGGTTCGTCAATCGGCCCCGTCTGAGGAGAGGTTGGAAGCAGCATGCCGGACCCCGCCGCGCGCGACGCCGCCGAGGAAGCGTCGGCCTTCTCGCACCCGGCCGTCGACCCGGACGCCTCCGCCGCGTACGGCGCGCACCCCGACCAGGTCGTCGACTTCTACGCGCCGCGCGACGGCCGGACGAACGCGCCGCTGGTCATCGCCCTGCACGGCGGCGCCTGGCGGGCCCCGTACGACCGGCGGCACCTGACTCCCTTCGTGGACTTCCTGGCGCGGCGCGGATTCGCCGTGGCCAGCGTCGAGTACCGGCGCGGCAGCGACATCCCGCGGCAGGGCGGTGCCGCCCCGGTGGCCGGGCGCTGGCCGGAGACCTTCGACGACGTCGCCGCCGCGATGGACGCGGTGCCGGAGCTGGCCGCGGCGCACCTGCCGCAGGCCGACCCGCGGCGCATCGTGCTCACCGGCCACTCCGCGGGCGGCCACCTCGCCCTGTGGGCGGCCGCCCGTCACGTCCTGCCCGCGGGTTCGCCCTGGCGCCTGCCGTCCCCGCCCGCCCTGCGCGGGGTCGTGGCGCTCGCCCCGATCGCGCACTTCGACCGCGCGGTGGAGCTGGGCGTGTGCGGCGGCGCGGTGACCGAACTCCTCGGCGGCGAGGCCGACTTCGTGCCGAGGGCGGCGCACGCCGACCCGGCGCTGCTGCTGCCCACCGGCATCGCCACGACCGTCGTCCAGGGCCGCGACGACATCGTCGTCCCGCCCGCCGTCGCCGAGGCCTACGCCGAGGCCGCCGCCAAGGCGGGCGAGACGGTCGGCTGCACGCTCCTGGAGGAGGCCGGCCACTTCCCGCTGATCGACCCGGCGGCCGACGCGTGCGCGGTGGTCGCGGAGGAGATCGCCCAGCTGGCCTGGTAGCCCCGCGAAGGGCCGGGCGGGGCCGTAGTCCTCAAGGCGGACCTCCGAGGATCCGCATCGAGCCGGACGACCGGTGCGCGGAGCGCCCGTACCGTGGACGCGTGACTTCGACCCGGACCACCGAAACGAGCCGCAGCCCCGAGCTCCGCCTGACGCTGAAGGCGCTCGGCGGTATGCGGGCCGACCTCTTCACCGACGCGTTCGCCTACCGCCCACTGCCCCGCCTGAACCTGACGCGTGGACCGCTCCGGCTCCTCCCGGAGCGGATACGCGACGAAGCCGGCGTGCTCCCGCACCTCGCCGTCGGCTTCCTCGCCCTCATCGTCTTCTTCATCGGGGCCGAACAGGTCCGTGACGCCTTCGGACCGTTCGTCCTCGTCTTCGCCGCCGTGCCCGCCGCGATCGTGCTGCTCACCCTGATCCGCCCGGTGCTCGCCTTCTGGGCCTCGCTCGCCTCGACCCCGTTCATCGGCGTCCTGGGCGGCTTCGGCGAGGGCTGGCCGTGGCCGCCGAACTCCTTCGCCACGCACCTCTTCGTCCTCGTGATCGTCGCGATGCGCACCCGGCCGCGTACCGCCGGCTGGATGTGGCTGATCACCGCCGGGTACGCGCTCTTCTTCACCTTCTTCGCCGGTTCCGGGTCCGGCACCGACGCGCTCCCGCTGCTCTTCACCGCCGGCATCGGGCTCCTGCTCGTCACGACCTTCCAGGTCCGCCGCGACGCCGCCCGCGAGGTCACCGCCCAGCAGAGCGTGACCGCCGTCGAGCGCTCGAAGCGGACGCTCCTGGAGGAGCGCACCACCATCGCCCGTGAGCTGCACGACGTCGTCGCCCACCACATGTCGGTGGTCGCGATCCAGGCCGAGGCCGCGCCGTACCGGGTGGCGAACCCGCCGCCGGAGCTGGAGCAGGCCTTCGCCACCATCCGCGAGAACGCCGTCGCCGCGCTGACCGAGCTGCGCCGCGTCCTCGGCGTCGTACGGGCCGAGGACTACGAGGCGCCCGAGGCGCCGCAGCCGACCCTCGCCGACCTGGACGGCCTGGTCGCCAACGTGCGCGACGCCGGCCTGGACGTGGCGAAGACGGTGACCGGCTCGGTGCGGGAGCTGCCGCAGGGCGTCGAGCTCTCCGCGTACCGGATCGTGCAGGAGGCCCTGTCGAACGTGCTGCGGCACGCGCCCGGCGCTCCCGCGCAGGTCGAGGTGGCGTACGTCCTCGGCGGTCTCGGGATCCGCGTCGTCAACGGCCCGGCCCGCGGCCTGGTCAAGCCCTCGCCCGGTGCGGGCCACGGCATCACCGGCATGCGGGAGCGCGTCACGATGCTGAACGGCGAGATGACCGCCGAGACGACGGAGGACGGCGGCTACGAGGTCGCGGTCTTCATTCCCCTGGCACGTGAGGAGGCCGCCGAATGACCATCCGGGTGCTGATCGTCGACGACCAGATGATGGTCCGCGAGGGCTTCTCGGTGCTGCTGGGCGCCATGCCGGACATCGAGGTCGTCGGCGAGGCCGTCAACGGCCGCGAGGCGGTCGCCCAGGTCGCGGCGCTCCGCCCCGACGTGGTCCTCATGGACATCCGCATGCCGGAGATGAACGGCATCGACGCGACCCGCGAGATCGTCGCCGCCGACGCCGACGCGAAGGTGCTCGTCCTCACCACCTTCGACCTGGACGAGTACGTGTACCAGGCGCTGCGCGCCGGGGCCTCCGGCTTCCTCCTCAAGGACGCCTCGGCCCGGCAGCTCGCGGACGGCGTCCGGGTGGTCGCGGCCGGCGAGGCGCTGCTCGCGCCGACCGTCACCAAGCGGCTGATCACCGAGTTCGCCAGATCGGCGGAGGTGTCTCCGCGCCAGCCCGCGGCGGCGCAGGTCGGGGAGCTGACCGAGCGCGAGACGGAGGTCCTGGTGCTGATCGCGCAGGGCCTGTCGAACGCCGAGATCGCCGACCACCTCGTCGTCGCCGAGTCCACCATCAAGACCCATGTGAGCCGGATCCTGGTGAAGCTGGGCCTGCGCGACCGGACGCAGGCCGCGGTCTTCGCGTACGAGGCGCGGCTGGTCCAGGTCGGCGGTTGACGGCGGCCCCGGAGGACCGCGGGCGCTGCCGGGGGGTAGCGTCCGGTCATGGACGCTGCTGACGCGGCCGATGCCGCTTTCGACCCCTGGTCCCCGGAGTTCGTCGCCGACCCGTATCCCGCGTACGCGCGGCTGCGCGCCACCGGCCGCGCCCACTGGTACGCCCCCGCCCGCCAGTGGCTGGTTCCGCACTACGACGACGTGTCGGCGCTCCTCAGGGACCGCCGCCTGGGCCGTACGTACACGCACCGCTTCAGCCACGAGGAGTTCGGGCGGGAGGCGCCGGACGCGGCCCACGAGCCGTTCCACACGCTGAACGACCACGGGCTGCTCGACCTGGAGGGTGCCGACCACAGCCGGATCCGGCGCCTGGTGTCGAAGGCGTTCACCCCGCGGACGGTGGAGCGGCTGACGCCGACGGTACGGGGGCTGGCGGCCGGCCTCGTCGGGGACCTGGTCGCGGCGGGCGGCGGCGACCTCCAGGCGATGGTGGCCGAACCGCTGCCGGTGGCGGTCATCGCGGAGATGCTGGGCATCCCGCGGGAGGACGAGGAACGGGCGATGCTGCGCCCGTGGTCGGCGGCGATCTGCGGGATGTTCGAGCTGAACCCGTCCGAGGACACGGCACGGCGGGCGGTGGCCGCCTCGGTCGAATTCTCCGCCTACCTGCGGCAGTTGATCGCCCGCAGGCGCTCCGAGCCCGGCGACGACCTGATCTCGGCGCTGATCGGCGTGGCGGAGCTGACGGAACAGGAGATGATCTCCACCTGCGTGCTGCTGCTCAACGCGGGCCACGAGGCGACCGTGAACACCACGGTCAACGGCTGGTGGACACTGCTCAGGGACGGGGTGCGGCCGGATCCCGGCCCGGAGAAGTTGTCCACAGCTGTGGAAGAACTCCTGCGCTACGACACGCCGCTCCAGATGTTCGAGCGCTGGGTCCTCGACGACATCGAGATCGGCGGCGTCACCATCCCGCGCGGCGCCGAGGTCGCCCTGCTCTTCGGCTCCGCCAACCGCGACCCCGCCCGCTTCGGCCCGAGCGCCGGCGAGCTCGACCTCGGGCGGGCCGACAACCCGCACATCACCTTCGGGGCCGGCATCCACTACTGCCTCGGCGCCCCGCTCGCCCGGCTCGAACTCACCGCGGTCTTCGCCGAGTTGTTGCGCCAGGCGCCGGGCCTCCGGCTCGCGGCCGAGCCGCAGCGGAAGCCTGGCTACGTGATCCGGGGCTTCGAGGAACTGCTCGTGGAGGTGTGAGGCGCGTCGGACGCCGCCGACGCGGACGGCCCCCCGACACGAGGTCGAGGGGCCGTTCCGTGCGATGGCGCAAGTGGCGGCGGTGAGGGATCAGCTGACCATGTCCCGGCGGCGCAGGCCCGCCAGACCGGCCGCCGTCAGCGCCGCCGCCAGGGCGGTGAGGGCGAGGACCGGGGCCCAGGCCATCTCCTGGCCGGGCAGCTTCGGCAGGTGGCCGAAGGGCGAGAGGTCGAGGACCGCCTGCGGAAGGTCGAGCGCCGGTCCGATCCAGCCGAGGGCCAGGCACACGCCCGCCACGCCCCACGCGGCCGGCGCGGCCTTCGGGAACGCGCCCCACAGCAGCACCGCCAGGCCCGCGATCGTCCACACCGCCGGCAGCTGGGCGAGCGAGGCGCCCAGGACCGCACCGGTTTCCCTGCCGTACGAGAGGGCGAGACCGGCCCCGCTGAGGAGCATGATCAGGGCCGATCCGGCGAACGCGACCACCAGGTGCCCGGCCGCCCAGCGCAGCCGCCCGACGGGCGCGGCGAGCAGCGGCTCGGCGCGCTGCGAGGTCTCCTCGCCGTGCAGCCGGAGCACCGAGCCGACCGCGAACAGGGCGGCGACCATTCCGAACAGGCCCACCATGGTGGCGAGGAAGGCGTCGGTGAGGGCGCTCTGGCCGCCCATCCGCTCGAAGATCTGCCGGGCCTGCTCGTTGTCGCCGACGATGTCCGCCGCGCCCTCGACCATCCCGCCGAAGACCAGGCCGCCGAGCAGGAAGCCGAGCGACCAGCCGAGCAGGGTGCCGCGCTGGAGCCGCCAGGCGAGCGCGCCGGCCGTCGCGAGACCGCCGAACGCGGGCCCGGGGCGGGTGGGCAGGAAGCTCATGCCGACGTCGCGGCGGGCGGTCAGGACGTACGCGACGGCCGTCTGGAGTCCGGTGGCGGCGGCGAGCAGGAGCAGGACCCACCAGCGTTCGCCGGCGAAGGCCCGCACGTTCTCGGCCCAGCCGACGGGCGAGAGCCAGGTGAGGACGCTGCCGCCGTCGGCCGTCCCGGCGTCGCCCGCGGCGCGGAGCACGAAGGCGAGACCGAGGAGGCCGGCCGTCAGCCCCTTGGCGAGCCGGGCGCTCTCGGTGAGCTGGGCGACGATCGCGGCCATGCTCGCGAAGACCATGCCGGTGCCGCCGATCGCGAGGCCGAGCGCGAGCGCCCCGGCCGCGTCCTGCCCCGCGAGTCCGGCGGTGACGACGAGGGCGACGGCCGTGTTGGCGGTCAGTGCGGCGAGCAGCGCGGCGGTCAGCGGGGCCCGGCGGCCCACCGCCCCGGCCGACAGCATCTCCTGACGGCCGGTCTCCTCCTCCTCGCGGGTGTGCCGGACCACGATGACCAGGCTCATCACGGCGGCGAGCACGGCGGCGAAGGTGCCGAACCGCCAGGCCACCAGGCCGCCGAGGGAGTCGTCGAAGACCGGCCCGTACAGCGAGCGCATCGAGCTGTTGGCGTTCATGGAGGCGGCGAGCTCGGCGCGCTGCGCGGCCGTCCCGTACAGGCCCTCCAGGGAACCGGCGCCGCTGGCCACCATGCCGCCGGTGACCAGGGCCCAGACCGGCAGCATCAGCCGGTCGCGGCGCAGGGCGAGCCGGGTGAGGGACGCGGTGCCGGTCAGACTGACGGTGCTCATCGGGCGTTCGCCTCTTCGTGCGTGTCGTCGGCGTAGTGGCGGAGGAACAGCTCCTCCAGGGTGGGCGGGGTGGAGGTCAGGCTCCGTACGCCGGACTCGGTGAGCGAACGGAGAACGGCGTCGAGCTTGTCGGTGTCGACCTGGAGCCGGACCCGGCGGCCCTGGACGTCGAGGTCGTGGACGCCGGGCAGGTGGGCGAGTCCGTTGGGCGCGCCGGCGAGCTCGGCGGCGACGCTCGTACGGGTCAGGTGGCGCAGCTCGGCGAGCGAGCCGGACTCCACGGTCCGTCCCTTGCGGATGATGCTGACCCGGTCGCAGAGGGTCTCGACCTCGCTGAGGATGTGGCTGGAGAGCAGGACCGTGCGGCCCCGGTCGCGGGCCTCGGTGACGCAGTCCTGGAAGACCTCCTCCATCAGCGGGTCGAGGCCGCTGGTCGGTTCGTCGAGGACGAGCAGGTCGACGTCGGAGGCGAAGGCGGCGACGAGGGCCACCTTCTGCCGGTTGCCCTTGGAGTAGGTCCGGCCCTTCTTGGTCGGGTCGAGCTCGAAGCGCTCGATCAGCTCGGCCCGCCGGGCCTTGTCGAGCCCGCCGCGCAGGCGTCCGAACAGGTCGATGACCTCGCCGCCGGAGAGGTTGCGCCACAGGGTGACGTCACCGGGGACGTAGGCGATCCGCCGGTGCAGCTCGACGGCGTCGGACCAGGGGTCCATGCCGAGCGCCTGGACGGCGCCGGAGTCGGCGCGGAGGAGTCCGAGGAGCACCCGGATGGTGGTGGACTTCCCGGCTCCGTTGGGCCCGAGGAAGCCGTGGACCTCGCCGGCCTCGACGGCGAGGTCGAGTCCGTCCAGTGCGTGGGTGCGTCCGAACGCCTTGTGGAGCCCGGCGACCGTGATTGCCTTCGTCATGCTTCAGAACGTACGCTACTTTCACAAATTTGTGAAGCTAAGGAAACGTATAAAGTTGGAGGGGTGAGCGAGATGACGACGAACGACGAGGTCGGCGGCAGCGGCGAGGGGGCCGCTCCAGGGAACGAGGAGGCCGTTTCCCGCTTCGTGGAACGCTTCGCGGCGGAGATGACCGCCGCCGGCATGCAGCGCATGGCGAGCCGCGTCTTCGCGGCCCTGCTCGCCTCCGAGTCCGGCTCCATGACCTCGGCCGAACTCGCCGGACAACTGAAGATCAGCCCGGCGGCGGTCTCCGGCGCGGTCGGCTACCTCAGCCAGGTGAGCATGGTCAGCCGCGAGCGCGACCCCGGCACCCGCCGGGACCGCTACGTGCTCCACAACGAGCTCTGGTACGAGACCTTCACCCGCCGCGACCAGATCCTCACCCGCTGGGAGAAGATCCTCCGCGAGGGCACCGAGACCCTCGGCCCGGACTCCCCGGCGGGCCGCCGCACCGCCGAGACCGCCGAGTTCTTCGCCTTCCTCCACGGCGAGATGGCCGGGATCATGGACCGCTGGCGCGCCCGCAAGAAGGCTCAGGGAGCGGGGACCCCCGGCGCCGCCTGAGGCGGCGCGAGCCGCTCCAGGTACTCCCGTGCCGCCGGATCGCCCGGCCGCAGCTCCTGGTACGGCCCGACGGGCCACACCGGACGTCCCTCGATCCACGGGACGACGAACGGGTCGCCCCCGGCCGTGCGCTCCAGCCCGCCGCGCAGCTCCACGGGGCCGCTCGGGGCCGACGGCAGCCCCGGCCAGGGCCGCTTCCGGGTGCCGGGAGAGGAGAGGCGGAGCACGCCCTCCGGCGGGTCGTCCGTCCCGCCCCCGGCCGGGAAGACCAGCAGGACGGGATGGCCGCCGTACGGGTCGTACAGCAGCGCGTAGCGCCGGGGCACGGCCATCGGGGACCGCGCGGCCCGGGCGAGGCGCCGGGCGGCGGCGCGGCCGAAGGCGAGGAAGCGGTAGCCGGCGTACAGGAAGAGGCCCGCGCCGAGCGCGACGACCGCGTACGCCTGGACGTTGGTGCCGTCCGGCCGGAGCAGCGCCGCACAGCCGGTGGCCAGGGCGATCAGCCCGCCGGCCATCATCGGCAGCTCCGCCACCCGGCGCAGCGAACGCACCCGCCACCACGGCACGGCGCGCACGTCGGCCTCACGGCGGTAGCGGCCCGTGTGCGGCACGGCCTGGCGCTGGGCGGCCGCGGTGAGCGTCGCGTACGTCAGCGGGGGACGGGCCGCCTCGCCGAGAGGACGGGCCGCGTCGCCGAGGGGACGGACGCGGGGAGCCGGCGCACGCGTCACCACGGGTGCCTCCGGCCCGCGCCGCAGCCCCGCCCGCCGGCGCGGGGCCTCGGGCCGGACGGCGGGACCCTGCGGCTGCACCGGCGCCGACCGGTCGAGCAGCCCCGCGGCCACCGCGAGACCGACGGCCCGGTGCCGGGTGTGGTGGCCCCGGACCGGCCTCGTCCAGAGCAGCTCCGCGCCGCCGGGCGGGGCGATCACGCCGCCGCTGCCCGGGTCGCCGCACCACCACAGGACGGCGTCGGGGCCCGGCCGGACCAGCTCGTACCGCTGCTTCGTCGCCGCAACGACCAGCGGCCACGCCTGCCCGTCGTCCGGAGCGCTCAGGACGACCGTCGCGGGCGTCATGCCGCCGCGGACGACCGCCACGGCGGGGTGGGCCGACCACGGGCCCGCCGCCAGCGCCCGCCCCATCATCCGTGCGGTCCGCAGCGCGCCGAGGCCGATGAGCAGCACGATCAGTCCGGTCGTGCCCAGGCCCGCGGCCACGTCGGTCGCCCAGCTGCCGCCGACGGGCAGGAAGCCGAAGACGAGGGCCAGCCCCACCAGGGCCGCCCCCGCCGCCGTGCCCTGCGCCACCCGCCGCCGGTACCGACCGAGCGCCCGCGCGGTCGCCTCCCGGTCCAACGCGCACTCCACCACAGGACCCCCCGTCCCTCTGTTCTCCTGTGCTCCACCGTGAGGCTAGGGCATGTCCTGCGGTTTCCGGCCGGGTCCGCCGGACAGGCCCCGGAGCCCGCTGTCCTCCCGCGGAACCGTCAGCCCCCACGCCCCCGCCCGTACCGTCCACGTCCGCCGCCGGACCGGACCCGAGACCGTCGTGTCGGCGCGGTAGCGGAAGTCGGGGCCGGCCACCGTCAGGGTGCGGGCCGTCGTGTGGACGGGTGGCGCGCCGGCGGGGACCAGGGTCACGGACAGCACGCCCGCCAGGGCGCGGGCGGTCAGGCCCTCCACCGGGGTGTCGAGGTCGGCGAGCAATACGCCGTCCGCCTCGACCCGCAGCCGGTGCGCGCGGTCCGCCAGGGCCGTCGGGGCGGGCCTGACCAGGGTGCGGACCAGCGAGCGGCAGGTGTCCCACACGGTGGCCGGCGCGGCGGCGAGGGCGCGCGCGGCCGGCACGTCGAGGTGGTCGAGGACGACGCCGTCGCTGTCGTCCACGAGCAGGTCCAGCCGGCGCACCGCCCCGTCGAGGACCGCCCGGGACGCGGCGACCGTGCCCGGCGGCACGCCGAGCGCGCGGGCCGTCGCCACCCGGTCGGGCGCGCCGATCGGGACGAGCGAGAGGGCCCCGCCGCCCGCCTCCCGCTCGCGGTGCAGCAGGGTCACGGTGCGGAGCAGCGCGCGGTCGTCGCCGAGGACCACGGGGCGCCGGGAGCCGCGCCGGGCAAGGGCGCGGGCGAATTCCTCGGGATCGTCCGGCAGGCAGATCTTCGTTTCCGCGCCCGCCGACAGCACATCTTTCGCGATCCGCACGGACTCGCCGTCACTTCGGCGGGCGACCGGGTCGATGATGACCAGCAGCTGGTCGTGAGCCGACACCTCGGTCCTTCCTCGGGTAGTCTCTTTGTGCAAGAGCCCCTTGCGCTATTGCGCCAGGGGCTTCGTCTATTCCGGGGCACACCGGTGAGGCGGCGTCGGCCCCCTGACCTTGGACATGCCCCGCCCGGAAGGGGTGTACGCCTGTGCCCGCACTTGTGCTGCTCGGTGCTCAGTGGGGTGACGAGGGCAAGGGAAAGGCCACCGACCTGCTCGGTGGGTCCGTTGACTATGTGGTGCGCTACCAGGGCGGCAACAACGCCGGCCACACGGTCGTCGTCGGCGACCAGAAGTACGCGCTGCACCTTCTCCCTTCCGGAATCCTCTCCCCGGGGTGCACCCCGGTCATCGGAAACGGCGTCGTCGTCGACCCGGCGGTCCTGCTCTCCGAGCTGAGCGGACTCAACGAGCGCGGCGTCGACACCTCGAAGCTGCTGATCAGCGGCAACGCCCACCTGATCACCCCGTACAACGTCACCCTCGACAAGGTGACGGAACGGTTCCTCGGCAAGCGCAAGATCGGCACCACCGGTCGCGGCATCGGCCCGACCTACGCCGACAAGATCAACCGCGTCGGCATCCGGGTCCAGGACCTCTACGACGAGTCGATCCTCACCCAGAAGGTCGAGGCGGCGCTGGAGGGCAAGAACCAGCTGCTGGCCAAGCTGTACAACCGGCGGGCCATCGACGCCGCGCAGATCGTCGAGGAGATGCTCCAGTACGCGGAGCAGATCAAGCCGTTCGTCGCGGACACCACCCTGATCCTCAACCAGGCGCTCGACGACGAGAAGGTCGTGCTCTTCGAAGGCGGCCAGGGCACCCTGCTCGACGTCGACCACGGCACGTACCCCTTCGTCACCTCCTCGAACCCGACCGCCGGCGGTGCCTGCACCGGCGCGGGCGTCGGTCCGACGAAGATCAGCCGGGTCATCGGCATCCTCAAGGCGTACACCACGCGCGTTGGCGCCGGCCCGTTCCCGACCGAGCTCTTCGACGAGGACGGCGAGGCGCTGCGCCGGATCGGCGGCGAGCGCGGCGTGACCACCGGCCGTGACCGGCGCTGCGGCTGGTTCGACGCGGTCATCGCCCGCTACGCGACCCGCGTGAACGGCCTCACCGACTTCTTCCTCACCAAGCTCGACGTGCTGACCGGCTGGGAGCAGATCCCGGTCTGCGTCGCGTACGAGATCGACGGCAAGCGCGTCGAGGAGCTGCCCTACTCGCAGACCGACTTCCACCACGCGAAGCCGGTCTACGAGATGCTCCCGGGCTGGTCCGAGGACATCACCAAGGCCAAGACCTTCGCCGACCTGCCGAAGAACGCCCAGGCGTACGTGAAGGCCCTGGAGGAGATGTCCGGCGCCCCGATCTCCGCGATCGGAGTGGGTCCGGGCCGCGACGAGACGATCGAGATCAACTCCTTCCTGTAGGCCTCGCGCGCCATCGCGTGAAGGGCCCGCGTTCCGGCTTCGCCGGGGCGCGGGCCCTTTCGCGTACGGCCGTAGGGCGGTACGGCCGCACGGCCGTCCGGGGTGTGCGTGGGGGCCGCGTGCGGGCCGGCGGCGGGTGGCCGGCGGGCGACCGGTCGGCGGCGTGTGGTCGCGTACGGCCGGGTACGAGAACGGCTTGTTCGGGCCTTGTGGGAAGACGAGCCCCTCCGCTTGTCTCGTCGTCTCTTTGCACTTTGATCTCAGGGGACACCATGACCACACCCGACAGGCCGTCGGCGGCGCCGCCTCCGCCACCACCATCCGCCCCGCCATCACCTCCCACGGCGACCCCGACGGTCTTCAACGGCGTGGACGTGGTCATCAGCAAGCGGCTCTTATGGGTCGGCGGGGCGGTCTATCCGCTGCACAACATCGCCCGCGTCTACACCTTCATGCTCCACCCGCGCAGGGGCGAGGCCGTTCGTCGCTTCCTGAAGCGCACGGCCCTGACGCTCATCGTGGCCATGGCCTTCACGTTCTTCACCGGCATCGCCTCCTTCGGGTCGCAGTCGGACCTCAGCGGACTCCTCACCTTCATCTGGCTGGGCGCGATCGGCGCCCTCATCTGGTTCCTGATCGACATGATCATGGTGTTGAGCGCCAAGTCCCACTTCGTGCTCGCGGTCGAGTCCAACGGCCAGTCCACCGCGCTGGTCACCGCGCCCAGCCCGGGCACGCTCCACCAGCTCGTCCAGTCGATCGCCCACGCGATAGAGCACCCGGACACCGAGCTCCAGGTGCGGGTCGAGCGGCTGATGATCGGCAGCCCGAACAACTACTACTTCGGCGACACCGTCAACATGTACGGCGGTCAGGGCAACGTGGGGATGGCGGCATGACCAACGGCGGAAACCACTACTACGGCAACACGGTCAACATGCACGGCGGTTCGGGCAACACCGGCATGGTCTTCAACCAGGGCTCCGCCACCGGCGAGAACGCCGCGGCGGCGGACGAGCTGACCCGAGCCGTGGGGGAACTCGTCCGCCTCCTACAGGAGTTGCGGCCCCAGCTGTCGGCGCAGGACGCGCAGGCCGTCGACGCGAGCCTCCCGGCCATCACCGGCGAGGAGGAGGCCGAACCGGCGCAGCGCCGGCAGGCGCTGATGACGGTCCTGGGCATCGCCTCGCTCGCCGAGACGGTGGGCCAGCCGGTGGCCGCCGCGATCCGCGCCGTCCTGGGCCTGCTGGGCGGCTGACGCACCGGACGGGGGCCGGCTGGGACCCGCCGCCGGCGCCCGCCTGCTGGGCGCGCTCGCTGCGGCCCGCACGCGCCGGCGGGCCCCAGCGGCCTCCTGGCCCGGCTCCCGGTCCGGCTCCCGGTCCGGCTATCGGTCCAGCCTGGTGTCGCGGCCGGTCTTCTCCCAGGCGGTCAGGTCGCCCCGTACCTGCTCCAGGTGCTGGTAGATCGTGTCGATGGAATCGTCGCCGAGGGCGAGCCGCAGCGGCTTCTCGTCCGCGTCCAGCGCGGCGAGGACCGCCGCCGCGGCCTTCGCCGGGTCGCCGACCTGGCCGCCGTCGCCGCCTTCCACGTAGGCGCGGGTGGCGCCGACCGTGTCCGCGTAGTCGGCGATCGTGTCCACGCTGAGGCTGCGGTTGCCGAACAGGCTGGTGCGGAAGGCGCCGGGCTCGACGATCAGGACATGGATGCCGAGCGGGTTCACCTCGGCGGCCAGCGCCTCCGACATGCCCTCCAGGGCGAACTTCGTCGCGCTGTACGCGCCGAAGCCGGCCATCGACATCTGCCCGCCGACGCTGCTGAGCTGGACGATCGCCCCGGAGCGGCGCTCCCGCATGTACGGCAGGACGGCGCGGGTCAGCGCGGCCGGGCCGAAGACGTGCACGTCGAAGAGCGAGCGCAGCTCGGCGTCGTCGGTCTCCTCGACCGAACCGACATGGGTGCGGCCCGCGTTGTTGACCAGGACGTCGATGCGGCCGTGGCGTTCGGCGACCTCCCGCATCACCCGGTCCACCGCGGCGTGGTCGGTGACGTCCAGGGTGACGGCCTCGACCTGGTCGGGGTGGGCGGTGACCAGCTCGTCCAGGGTGCCCGCGCGGCGGGCGGCGGCGACCACGACGTCCCCGGCCGCGACCGCGGCCTCGGTGAACGCGCGTCCGAAGCCGCTGTTGGCACCGGTGATCAGCCAGACCTTGCTCATGACGGCGTTTCCCCCTCGTGGGCTGCCCGCCGATCGGCTCGGCGGTGGCGACACAACGAGCATGCGGGCGACGGGCGTTGCCCGTCCAAGATCCGTCGTGATAGCCCATGGTGATGACCACGGACGTGCACGGGCGGGATCTCCGGTACTTCCTCGCTGTCGCGGAGGAACTCCACTTCACCCGCGCGGCGGAACGGCTCTACGTCTCCCAGCCCGCGCTCAGCAAACAGATCCGGGCCCTGGAACGGCAGCTCGGCGCCCCGCTCTTCGACCGCGACCGGCACGGCGTCCGCCTCACCGCGGTCGGTACGGCCCTGCTGCCGCACGCCCGCGCGGTGCTCGCCGCATGGGACGAGGCGGAGGGCGCGGTGCGCGAGGCGCGGGAGGAGGCGCGCGGCACCCTGGTCGTCGGGATGAGCACCAGCCCCGGCCGGGACGGCCTGCTGCCCGCGATCCGCTCCCGCTTCACGGAGACCCACCCGCGGGCCAGGACCCGGCTGCGGCAGATCGGATGGGAGGACCCGACGGCCGGGCTCGCCGACGGCAGCAGCGACGTGGCCTTCGTCTGGCTGCCGCTGGCCGGCGCGGAGCGCTTCCGCTGGGTCGTCGTGGCCACCGAGCCGCGCCTCGTCGCCCTGCCGGAGGACCATCCGCTGGCCGCCCGCGAACGGATCTCGTTCGCCGAACTCCTCGACGAGCCCTTCCTCGCCCTGCCGGACACCGGCCCCGAACTCCGCGACTACTGGCTGGCCCTGGACGCCCGCGACGGCCGGCCGCCTGTCGTCGGCGCCGAGATCGCCAGCGCCGACGAGACGTACGAGGCCCTGGTCGGCGGCCTCGGCATCTGCCTGGTCGCCACCGGCAACGCCCCGCTCCTCACCCGCGGCGGCGTCGTCACCCGTCCCGTCGACGGCGTCTCGGAGTCCCGCCTCGCCCTCGCCTGGCGCGCCGACGACACCCGGCCGGAGGTCCGCGCCTACGCCCGGGCGGCGGCCGCCGCCTCCCGCGCGAAGGACGGACCCCAGGGGGCCCGTACCTAGTCGCGGACGAACTCGCCCGGCTCGCCGTCCGCTGCCATCCCGTACAGGTGCAGGAGCTCCTTGCCCTGGTAGCGGACGATACGGAGGTTGCCGGAGCCGTTCTCGGCGCACTCGGGATCCCACGTCTCCGGGTCGCGGACCTCGGGCCCGATGACGAGGAGGTTGCCGGCGCCGCCGACGACCGCCGTCGCGACGCAGCGGACGTCCTGGGAGGTGGTGTTCCCGTCCTTGTCCGTGCGCGGGAAGGACTGGTCGAAACGGACGAGGGGCGCGCCGACCGGGCCCTGGGTGACGGTGAGCTGGTACGTGTAGCGGTCGGCTTCGGACTGGGTCACCTGGTCCTGGGACTGCTTCCAGGTGCCGACGAGCGCGGCGGGGACGACGGCCGGACCGGACGGGACCCGCTGGAAGGTCGTCTTCGCGACGCCGGAGCTCCACTCGACGACGTCGGTGGAGCGCAGCCGCAGGGTCTGGCGGGCGGCCGGGGTGCAGCGCTGGGCGGGCACGCTCGCGGTGATCTCCGCCTCGCCGAGGACGAGTTCGCTCTCGTTCGCGGAGACCAGGACGGCGCGCCCCATGCACAGCCGCTCGCCGGTGACATGGGTGTAGACGGCGGTGCGGGAGCCTGCCGCGCCCTGGGTGATCTCGATCCGGCTCGTCTCGTACGGGGCGTCCGCCGTGCCCTTGAGGACGCCTTCCCAGGCGCCGAGGAAGGCGGCCGGGACGATCCCGGAGGGCCGGGCGGAGCCCGTCGCCGCACCGGTGCCGCCACGCGCCTTGTCGTTCGGCTGCCCGCCGGCAGCGATCTGCGGCCAGTAGACGTACGCGAGGCCTCCGGCGGCCGCCACGGCGAGGGCGGTGACGGCGGCGACCAGGCCCTTGCGGCGGCGGCGCGGGCCGGGCCCCGGTCCGCCGGTCGGCGGCAGCGGGGTGGCGGGCGTGGGGTCGCCGGCCTCGGCGCCGCCCGCGCTTTCGGCCTCCAGGAGCCGGGCGGCATGCCGGCCGAGCCGGGCGAGGACGTCGGCGGGCAGCCAGGGGTCGGTGACCTGCAGGGTGTCGACGAGCTCGGTGGCCGAGGGCCGGGCCGCGGGGTCCTTCGAGAGACAGGCCCGGATCAGCCCGGTGAGCTCGGGCGCGAGCCCGGTCAGCTCGGGCTCGTCGTGGGCGATGCGGAACATGGTGGCGTGGACGCCGCTGTCGGACCCGCCGAACGGCGAATGGCCGGTCGCCGCGTACACGAGCACCGAACCCAGGCAGAAGATGTCCGACGCCGGGGTGACCTTCTCGCCGCGGACCTGCTCGGGCGACATGAAACCGGGCGAGCCGACGACGGCACCGGTGCTGGTCAGCCCGCCGTCGGTGACGGTGTCGAGGGCGCGGGCGATGCCGAAGTCGATGATCCGCGGGCCGTCGACGGTCAGCAGCACGTTGGACGGCTTCAGGTCGCGGTGGACCAGGCCGGCGGCGTGGACATGGGTGAGGGCGCGGGCGAGCCCGGAGGCGAGGGTGCGCACGCTGTCGGGCGGCAGCGGCCCGTGGTCGTCGCCGACGACGGCACGCAGCGAGGGCCCCGGGACGTATCCGACGGCGACCCAGGGCAGTTCGGCCCCGGTGTCGGCGCCGAGCACGGGCGCGGTGCCGGTGCCGCCGACCCGCTCCAGGGCGGAGACCTCCCGGGCGAAGCGGCGCCGGAACTCGTCCTGGGCGGCCAGCTCCGGGTGCACGACCTTCACCGCGACGGCGCGTCCGCCCGCCGAACGGGCCAGGTACACCCGGCCCATGCCGCCCACGCCGAGCCGGCCGAGCAGCCGGAACGGCCCTATGGTGACCGGGTCTTCCGCGTTCAAGGGATCCACGTCGAAAGAGGATGCCAGACCCGACGTCATCCCTCTCCGCAGATCCGCAGCCCCTTGGGTGTCGCGCAGGGCAGATGACCGTGTCCGGCGACCACGTCCTGGCCGCCTCCGCGCCCCAGGTAGACGAGGAAGCTGGAGGTCAACGAGCCGGGCGCGGGCTGCCCCCACGTATAGGCGTACTCGATCTCCCGGTAGGGGTAGGGCGAGCTGCCCAGCTCGTCGACCCGAGGTCTTCGTCCGTCGACGGCTATCCGGTGAAGACCCTTCAGGCCGGTGCCGGAACGCAGTTCGGTGTAGCCGAGCGCGCCGGGCAGGCTCGCGACGGTGGACAGGACCTGCTCGGTGCTGTCGAGTTCGCAGCGGATGACCACGGCCTCGGGATCGTCCTTGGCGGCGCAGTTGCGTGAGGAGTTGGCGGGCTCGTTGCGCCCGAGGACCCGGCGCTGGAAGACCTCGCGGGTACCGGAGTCGGCGTCCCGGCTGACCAGCCGGACGGGCAGGTCGGGACCTCCGAGGTTGCGCCAGTTGGTGATGTCGCCGCGGTAGAGGGCGCGGATGTTCTCCAGGGTGAGGTTGTCGAGCGGTATCCCGTCGTTGAGGACGAGGGTGAAGAGGGAGACGGCGACCCTGGTGTCGCGCAGCTGGGGGTAGCCGTCGGGCTTGGGCCCGTCGGAGAGGGCGATGAGGGCCGGGGAGCCCTTGCCGTGCTCGGCGCCGGCGTCGGCGAGCGTCCGGATGCCGGCGGTGGAGCCACGGGCGTCGACGACCACCGTGGCTCCCGCGCAGTCCCGCTCGTACTGCCGGGCGACATCGCTGAGGACGGGCTCGAAGGCGGTGGAGCCGGTGACGGTGAGGGTGCCGCGGGCACAGCCGATGGGTGGCGGGACGTCGCCGCGGAACACGATGATCGAGGCGAGCGCGACGACACAGACGGTGAGCGCGACGGTGAGGCGGCGGGCCGCCGTGCTGAACCGGGGCGGTTTGTCGTCGAAGGTGGCGCTGTGGTTGACGTGGACGCCGCCGTCGGCGCCACCGTCCCGGATCGGGCCGGTGACCGTGATCCCGTCCTTGGCCGCCCCGCCGGTGAGCAGGACGAGCACCTTGAAGTAGTCGCCCGGGTTGAGTGGCACCTTGGGCAGCTTGATCTCGCTGTCCGTGGTCACCAGGGCGTCGCTGTCGAAGGGCGCCTGGGAGGCGGCGGCGACCTCCACCTTGCGGCGGGTGAACCGCACGGTCAGCCCGTGGTTCTCTTGGTTGTAGTCCTCACGTCCGATCGACACGCCGCCGTCGTTCTCGATCCGCAGCAGGACGAGCGTGGCGTCGGCCATGTCGGTCCGCCCGTTGAACAGCCGTGTCACCCGGTCGCCCACCGGGGTGTCCAGCTGCACGCGGTAGCCGACGCGCTTGCGGCGCGGCACGCGGCGCTCGATGGCGAGCACGGCGAAGGTGACGACCACACCGAGCAGCGCGGTGAGGACGGCGATGACGTTCTCAGGGCTGACCCAGTCCACGCGCGCCACCGTACGGACACGTGTGCGGTCCGGGGGGCGGCCCCACCACACCGACATCTGGCGTTCCTCCTTCCGTCAGCTTCTCGTCCCTGCTCCCGGCTTCCCGGCTTCCCGGCTTCTCCCGGCTTCTCCGGGCTCCGTGCCGGGCGTCACCCGGGCCTCCTTCACCTGTTGCCGGGCGTGGCGGGCGTGGGTCTAATGGCCACGAGGGGGCTTCCGCAGGAGGAGAACCCCATGCGTGTCGTCGAAGTGACCGCCTTTGGCGGACCCGAGGTGCTGAGCATGGCCCGCCGTCCCGAACCGGAGGCCGGCCAGGTGCCCGGCAAGGTACGGGTGCGGCTGAAGGCCGCCGGTGTGACCGTGGCGGACCTCCGGATCCGGGCCGGTCTGTACGTCGCCCAGATGGGCATGCTCCGGCCCCCGTTCGTCCTCGGCACCGACTTCGCGGGCCGCCTCCTCGACCCGGCGACCGGCCCGCAGGGCACCTTGCCCGCCGGCACCCGGGTGGCGGGCTTCGAGCCCTGGTACGAGGAGCTGACCGGACAGGGCACCTACGCGGAGGTCATCTGGGCCGACCCGGAGTGGCTGGCCCCCATCCCCGAGGACGTCGACTTCACCGCGGCGGCGTCCGTCCCGCTCGCCGCCATCACCGCTGCCCAGGGCCTCGACCAGCTCGGCCTCCCGCCGGGCTCGACGCTGCTCGTCACGGGCGCCAGCGGTGTCGTGGGCCGCTTCGCGGTCCAGATGGCCGCGGCGTCCGGCCTGGACGTGATCGCCGTCTCGTACGAGGGCGACGAGAGCGAACTGAAGCTCCTCGGCGCCAAGGAATGCGTCCCGCGCGGCGAACCGGTGAACGTGCTCCGCGCCGTGGGCGAGATCGCCCCGGGCGGCGTGGACGGCATCTTCGACGGAGCCCTGGTCGGCACCCCGATGCTGGCCGCCCTCCAGAACGAGGGTGTCTTCGTCGCCATCGCCCCGGACCGCGTCCCCGTGACCGAGCGGGGCATCCGTGTCGAGTTCGACCGCGCCCGCCCGGACGCCGCCCGCCTGACGGAGATCCTGGAGAAGGTGGCCGCCCGCGAGCTGGTCACCCGCGTGGCCGACGTCCTCCCGCTGGAGGAGGCCGCCGAGGCCCACCGCCGCGCCGAGGCCGGCCGCCGCCCCGGCCGGATCGTCCTGATGATCTGAGCCGCCGCCCGATCCAGGGCAGTGCGCCCGGGCCCCTCCGCGCCACCGGCGTCACCCGGGCCGGGACGCCGCCCGCCATTGGTGTCGCCCGCGCTTGGGCGCCTCCAGTCACCGGTGTCGCCCGCGCTTGGACGCCTTCCGCCACCGGCGTGACCCGCGCTCAGCCCCTGCTCGTGCCGGGGCCGTACGTATCCCGCGTCAGGCCCGTGCGTGGCCTGTGCCGGGCCGTGTGTGCAGGCCCGTGCGGCGCCCGTGCCGTCAGGCGGTCAGTGCCGCGAGCTCCGCGTTCGCGCGCGCGGTCACCAGGGCGAGGACGCGCCCGGCGGCGGCCAGGTCCTCGGCCGGTATGTCGCCCCAGACACGGGCCGAGACGGGAGCGGTTTCGCCCGCGACGGCGGCGAGCAGCTCGCGGCCTGCGTCCGTGGGAAGGAGGTGCGGGCCGTCCACGACGAGCAGTCGCCGGTCCAGCAGCTCGTCGAGAGCGGCGCGGACGTCGGCCGGATCGGCCTTGAGGGAGGCCCGGACGCTCGCCACGAGCTGGTCCGGCGTCTGCGCGGTCTCGGCTGTGACGGCCGCGCGCAGGGCGATCTGCTGCTGGAAGGTGGAGCCGTGCCGGGCCAGGACGTGTTCCAGGACGCCGCGGGCGGCGTAGTGGGCGAGACCGAGGGCGCGGGCGTCGGTGCCGGGGGCCTCGGCGGCCGCGGGGGCGGGAGTGCCGGCCGCGGTGCGGGTGTTGATCTCGGACATGCTCGTTCACTCCTCTAACGTTCATTTGACTAACGTTCGTGGCACTAACGACAGTAGATCGTTCGGACCACTAACGCAAGGGGTAATCTGCACGGCATGAGCGAGCGCCCCGAGAGTGCCGAGAGCACCGAAAACGCCGCGATGGACGAGATGGACGAGCGGCAGACCCCCGACCGCCTCCGCGGCCTGCCCAGCCGTCTGCTCGCGATGACCTCCGCCCGGGCGGACCGCATGGTCGGCGAGCGCCTGGCCGCCGAGGACGCCCGGAAGTGGCACTACGCGGTCCTGGTCTCCATCGACGAGTTCGGCCCGACCAGTCAGGCCGGCCTCAGCCGCCGCACCGGCATCTACCGCAGCGATCTCGTCTCTGTCATCAACGAGTTGGAGCAGCGCGGCCAGGTCGCCCGCACCCCCGACCCGGACGACCGCCGCCGTAACGTCGTCACCCTCACCCCGCAGGGCCGCAGGCAGCTCAAGCGCCTCGACAAGGTCCTCGCGGACGCGCAGGACGAGCTGATGGCGCCGCTGTCCGTCGCCGAACGCGCCCTGCTCGTCGGCCTGTTGGAGCGAGTGCTCTCCCGTTAGGGCCTGTGGGGCCTGTAGGGCTGCCCCTGGGCGGGGAGGTCCGCGTCCGTTTTTTCGGCCCGTCCGGCCAGGCGGTGGCGGGCGCGCTGCCCAAGCGTGTACGCCGTGCCCGTTGTCGGGGCGGCCGGAGCGCCCCGCCAGGGCAGGCAGGCCAGGCCGCAGGGCCGAGAAGCCCAGGCGGCGCACGCGACCGCCGGGACGACGGCCAGCAGCCTGCCGAAGCCGCGCCAGTCCGAGGCCCAACACCAGCACGGCCCGACCGGGTTCTGGCGACGGCGCGCCTGGTACCGCTGCACTTGGCTGCTTCACGCCCCCCCCGCGCCCTCACGGCTCTCCTCCCGCCGAATCGGCCGATTCGGCGGGACAGGCGGCAGCCGATTCAGCGGGACAGGCGGCAGGAGGGTCCGGAAGTCAGCTGGCCCGCTCTTCGCCGGTGTCCGGCGAGCCCGAGCCCGAGCCCGAGCCCGAGCCCGAGCCCGACTCCGAATCGGATACCGAGTCCGACTCGGATACTGAGTCGGAGTCGGAGCCGGAGTCCGAGCCCGACCCGGAGTCCGAGCGCGAGCCCGCGGTCAGGTCCGATTCCGAGCCCGGTGCGTCCGGTGCGTCCGGTGCCTCCACCGCGTCCAGCGCCCGCGACAGTCGTTCCAGGACCCGGACCGTCTCCTCGAAGGCCTCCTGCCCGCCGAGTTCACGCGTCAGACGGGCGGCCAGTTCCGCGTGGCCCGGGTCGATGCGACGGATGGCGGCACGGCCGGTGTCGGTGGGGGCGAGGAGCTTCGCGCGTCGGTGGGCCGGGTTGGGCTCGTAGACGGCCAGGCCCTCCCGTACGAGCAGGTCCGCGATCCGCTGCACGCTCTGGCGGGTGATGCCCATGACGCGCGCGATTCCTGCGACGGGCAGCGGCTCCGGCAGCACCGCGCCGAGGACCTGCCACCAGGCGGCGGTCAGACCCGCCGGTTCGGCCAGCTTCTCCGAGACGGCGAGGAACTGGCCGTTGAGGCGGAAGACGCCCAGGGCGGTACGGGACAGGGCGTCCTGCTGGCGGCGGCTCATCCGGCCGTACCCCGGGCGGCCTCGTCGCCCGAGCCCTCCCGCTCTCTGCCGCCCTCCGTCTGTGCCTCCGCGCCGCCCTCCGTCTCGGCCTCGCCACCGCCCTCCGTCTGCGCCTCGCCACCGCCCTCCGTCTCGTCCTCCGCGTTCAGCTCGGCGAAGGCCGCCGGGTCCGAGTCGTGGAACAGGCGGTACCAGGCGTCCCGCTTCCCCTCGTACGCGCCGAGGCGGGCGAAGATCTCGCGCGCGAAGGCGACCGGCTCGGTCGGTCCCGCCGTGATCAGGTCGCCGTCCGTCACGGCGTCGGTCTCGACGTAGTGCTCGCCGCCCTTGTAGCCGGTGGCGGTCAGGTAGAAGGAGGCGGCGCTGGTGTGCGGGCGGTCGTCGAGCAGGCCCTCCTTCGCCAGGCCCGCCGTGGCGCCGCAGATCGCGGCGACCGGGACGCCGGCGTCGAGGAAGGCGCGGGCCTTGGCCGTGAAGGGCGCGAGCTCGTCGCCCTCGTCGTACTTCTCGGCGCCGGGAAGGATCAGCAGCGCGCTGTCCGCGGGGTCGAGGTCCGCGAGCGCGAGATCGGGGACGATCCGGATGCCGGCGATGGTCGTGACGGGCTCCCCGGCGGCCGGGCCGACCGTCCGGACGGTGAATCCGGCGCGGGCGAGCCAGGCGGTGGCGTGGCCCGTCTCCCAGTCGGCGAGCGTGTCGTAGACGGCGAGATGGACGGTCGTGCGGGCGGTGCTGGTCATGACTGCCTCCCCGGCTCCGTGGGACGGGTCCCTCGATCCCCCCGACCCTTCCTCCTATGACAGTAGGCTGTCATGTCGACAGCGTGCTGTCAATCGATGTGAGGCTCCCGGCAACCTGTCTCGTCCGCCCCGGTCTCGGTGGACAAGATGGCCATGGCCCGCCCCACCTGCACTTCCTTACCCTCGGAGCCATGACCCCTCATGTCGCGACCCCTCAGGTCGAGCCCGATCCCCAGGCCGGTGCGGCCGTCAAGGCCGCCGACCGCGCGCACGTGTTCCACTCCTGGTCCGCCCAGGGCCTGATCGACCCGCTCGCCGTCGCCGGCGCCGAGGGCTCGTACTTCTGGGACTACGACGGCAACCGCTACCTCGACTTCACCAGCGGCCTCGTCTACACCAACATCGGCTACCAGCACCCCAAGGTCGTCGCCGCGATCCAGGAACAGGCCGGGAAGCTCACGACCTTCGCTCCCGCCTTCGCCGTGGACGTCCGCTCCGAGGCCGCACGCCTCATCGCCGAGCGCACCCCGGGCGACCTGGACAAGATCTTCTTCACCAACGGCGGCGCCGAGGCCGTCGAGAACGCCGTCCGCATGGCCCGGCTGCACACGGGCCGTACGAAGCTGCTCTCGGCCTACCGCTCGTACCACGGCGCCACCTCCACCGCGATCAACCTGACCGGTGACCCGCGCCGCTGGGCCTCCGACACCGCCTCCGCCGGCGTCGTGCACTTCTGGGCGCCGTTCCTCTACCGCTCGCCGTTCTACGCCACCACCGAGGCGGAGGAGTGCGCCCGCGCCCTCCAGCACCTCGAGGACACCATCGCCTTCGAGGGCCCGCAGACGATCGCCGCGATCATCCTGGAGACCGTCCCGGGCACCGCCGGCATCATGACCCCGCCGCCCGGCTACCTCGCCGGTGTCCGCGAGATCTGCGACAAGTACGGCATCGTCTTCATCCTCGACGAGGTCATGGCCGGCTTCGGCCGCACCGGCAGGTGGTTCGCCGCCGAGCACTTCGACGTCGTGCCCGACCTGCTGACCTTCGCCAAGGGCGTCAACTCCGGTTACGTGCCGCTCGGCGGTGTCGCCATCAGCGAGAAGATCGCCGCCACCTTCGAGACCCGCCCGTACCCCGGCGGCCTCACCTACTCCGGCCACCCGCTGGCCTGCGCCGCCGCCGTCGCCACCATCCAGGCGATGGAGGACGAGAAGGTCGTCGAGCACGCCGCCCACATCGGCGAGACCGTCCTCGGCCCCGGCCTGCGCGAGCTGGCCGAGCGCCACCCGTCGGTCGGCGAGGTGCGCGGCCTCGGCGTCTTCTGGGCACTCGACCTGGTCAGGAACAAGGAGACCCGCGAGCCGCTGGTGCCGTACAACGCGGCGGGCGAGGCCAACGCGCCCATGGCCGCCTTCGCCGCCGCGGCGAAGAAGAACGGCCTGTGGCCCTTCGTGAACATGAACCGCACCCACGCGGTCCCCGCCTGCAACATCACCGAGGCGGAGGCGAAGGAGGGCCTGGCGGCCCTGGACGCGGCACTGTCCGTCGCCGACGAGCACACGGTCTGAGGCACGCACACGGTCTGAGGCCGCGCGCAGGGTCTGAGACGCACACACGGTCTGAGACGCGCACACACGGTCTGAGGCGCGCCACAGTCCGAGGCGCACGGTCTGAGGCGCGCGGTCTGAGGCGGGCGCCCAGTCCCGAGGCGCGCGCACGGCCCGACGGCCCGCCCGGCGTGCCCCCGACAGGGGCCCGCCCGGCGGGCATCACACGGTGTGACGTGGCCGGCCCCCTCCGTGGCCTGGACTAGGGTGTCCGGAAGTCGTACGGAGGGGGCCGAGGACCATGCCCGCGAGCGGAGCAGTCACCCGCAACACCCTTCGTCAGCAGATCGCGGACGCGCTGCGTGACGAGGTGCTCGCGGGGCGTCTCCAGCCGGGCGAGGAGTTCACGGTCAAGCAGATCGCCGAGCAGTACGGCGTGTCCGCGACGCCCGTCCGCGAGGCCCTCGTCGACCTCTGCGCCCAGGGGCTCCTCGACTCCGACCAGCACCGCGGCTTCCGGGTGCACCAGTTCTCCGTGGACGACTACCGCGGCATGGTCGAGGCCCGGATGCTCGTCGTGGACGGCATCTTCCGCCGCCACGCCCCGCAGACCACGCCCGTCGACCCCGAGCTCTCCGTCGGGGTCGCGCTCGTCTCGATACGGCGCCGCGGCGAGGCCGCCGCCCGCGCGGCCCGGGCCGGTGACCTGGACATCCTCATCGGCTACGACATCCGCTACTGGCGCGAGCTGGGCCGTCTCGTCGCCGCCAACGACTACATCGCGGACTTCCTGCACCGGCTGCGCGTCCAGGCCTGGGTCTTCTCCGTGCCCTACCTGCGCTCCGACCGGGACCTGCTGGGCTGGCTCTGGAGCGGGCACGTCGACCTGGTCGACGCGATCACCCGCGGCGACGCGGAAGGCGCGGTCGCGGTCGTACGGGAGTACAACGCGAAGTCGCTGGAGTGGGCCGACCGGCTGGACGCGCGCACCGGCGGCGCGGGCCGCCCGGACGCCACGGGTTGAGGCGGGTCTTCCGGGGGCAGGCACCCCCACAGGTAGTCGTGGTCCAAGGCCCCCGACTACCCTGGCGGTCCCTGAAATTGACGGCGATTGACGGAGAGCGAGCCTGTCTTGGCCTGTGACCTGTGGCTGGTCCCCCTCGTCGACGTGCTGTGCCACAGCGCCGACAACCCCTTCGCGGAAGAACTCGCGACCTACGACCACGCCCTGACCGCGGCCGGCCTGCCCACCGTGCCCGTCTACGCGTACATGCCGGGCCTCTCCGGCGACGTCGCCCCGATCGCCGGATTCGACTACGAGGCCCTGCACTTCCTGCGCCGCGCCTACCTGCTGCAGATGTGCGGACTGCCCGTCGAACCGGTCGGCGAGCTCGGCGGGGACTACGAGCAGCTCCTGGAGATGTTCGAGGCGACCGCCCAGCAGTCCCACCTGGTGTGGCACTACGACCACGCCGGCGCGTACGTGCCGGTCGACTTCCCCGTGCCGCTGTCCAACGACGAGCTCCTGGCGGGTGGCGGACCGCTCGGCTCCTCCCAGGGGCTGTTGCGGGAGCTGGAGTTCGTGGCGCCCGCGATCGGCATCGACCCCGCCAACCCGCCCGCCGCGCCGCGGCCCCCGGACCGGCCCACCGCCCTGGAGGAGCCCGCCGCCCCCGCTCCGTACCAGGACGACAGCCCCTTCGCCCGCGAGCGTCACGTGTGGCTGGGACTCCACGCTGCGGCGACCCGGAGCCTGGGCCAGGGCTCGATGATCATCCTCAGCTGAGTCCCGGGCAGGCCCCAGAGCTAGGTCTGGGCAGCCCCCAGGCCCGACCGCCATCCTCAGCCGGCCCTCCCGGGCAGGCCCCAAGCTCGACGATCATCCGCGGCCGGTGCCGGACAGACCCCCGGGCGTCAGCCCGCCCCCGTACGGGTACGAGTACGGCCAGGGGCCCCTCGCACCCCTACGGGCCGCCCCCTACGGGCTTCCCCCTCCCTCACCCCCAAGGCCTCAGCGCGGCTCCGGCGGTCGCTGCCGCGGCATGTTCGGGCGGGTGCCCGGCGGCAGCGGGAAGCGGCCCGACGGGTGGCCGCTCTCGGGGCGGGCCGGGGTGGTGCCGACGGACTGCAGGGCCAGCGGCGCCGGGCCCGAGTGGAACTCGACCATCCAGTCGGCGGTCTCCGCCCGTACGAGTTCGGTGATGTCCTCCGAGAAGCGGCGCAGGATGCCCAGACAGCGCTCCGCGGCCTCGCTGGCGGTGCCCTCGGTGGGGCCGAGGACCTCGCGCACGCTCTCGGAGGCCCAGTCGAACTGGAGCGCCTGGAGGCGGCGCTGCACGGCCTGGGCCGTGGCCACGTTCCTTATCCAGCCCGAGGTCAGGCCGAAGTACCGGTCGCAGGCCAGGCAGGCGGCGGCGAGCAGCAGCGACAGGTAGCCCCAGCCGGCGGTCCCTTCGGCCACGCCGGTCAGGTCGAGCAGGGGCAGTGCGGCGCCCGCGATCACGCCGAGGGCCGTGCCGACGCGCAGTGCGCGGGCGCAGCGGCGCTTCCAGACGCGGTCGGAGAGGTACCACTCGGCGGTGCGCAGCGCGTTGGACTCGACCCAGCGGTAGAGCTCGTCGAGGCGTTCGGCGGGCTCGCCCCAGTCGCCCAGCGGGAAGGGCGATCCGGTCAGGTCGCGGTCCGCGGCCGGACGTCCGGGCTTGCCCGGGCCTTCGGGGTTCCCCGGCTGTGGCTGCATGTCCGGCTGCTGGCTCACCGGGGAACTCCTCTGTTCAGCTCAGCGCTCGTGTCCTTCTGTGACGTGCGGTGCACGTGGTGCCTGCCCTTCCTACCGCCGAATGGTGGGCTGTGGGCCCGGAATCCCGGGATTTCCGCCCGCAAGAGGGTGTTGATCAGGTAGAGGAGCCCGCAGTTTCTCACTCGAAAGAGTTGCTTCGGCGTGGGGGTCGGGGACCACGTAGGCTCGGTTTACCAAGCTCGCCGGGTCCGCGGAGTCCGCGGAGCCGGTCGGGCTCGCCGAGCTCGCCCGGTTCGGTGCAACGAGTTCCAGATCTGAGGAGTGACCGTGATCCCCGGTGGTGGCCAGCCCAATATGCAGCAGCTCCTCCAGCAGGCCCAGAAGATGCAGCAGGACCTCGCCCGCGCGCAGGCCGAGCTCGCCGCGACCGAGGTCGAGGGTCAGGCGGGCGGCGGCCTGGTCAAGGCCACCGTGACCGGCTCCGGCGAGCTGCGCGGCCTGGTCATCGACCCCAAGGCGGTCGACCCGGAGGACACCGAGACCCTGGCCGACCTGATCGTGGCCGCGGTGCAGGCCGCCAACGACAACGCGCAGCAGCTCCAGCAGACCAAGCTGGGTCCGCTGGCGCAGGGCCTGGGCGGGATGCCTGGCCTGGGCTTCTGAGCCGGCCCGGGCTTCCGGGCCGCACACGCATCCGGTGACGGCTTCTCCGCCGTACACCTTCTGTGGCCGGTTTCCAGCCACTACCGTAAGAATCAAGCACTCCCGAGAAGGGCGCTGACGTTGTACGAAGGCGTGGTTCAGGACCTCATCGACGAACTGGGCAGGTTGCCCGGCGTCGGTCCCAAGAGCGCCCAGCGGATCGCCTTCCACATCCTCCAGGCCGAGCCGACCGACGTGCGGCGGCTCGCGCAGGCGCTCATGGAGGTCAAGGAGAAGGTCAGGTTCTGCGCGGTCTGCGGCAACGTGGCGCAGCAGGAGCAGTGCAACATCTGCCGTGACCCGCGCCGGGACCAGACCGTCATCTGTGTGGTCGAGGAGCCGAAGGACGTCGTCGCCATCGAGCGGACCCGCGAGTTCCGCGGGCGGTACCACGTGCTCGGCGGCGCGATCAGCCCCATCGAGGGAGTCGGACCGGACGACCTGCGGATCCGCGAGCTGCTGGCCCGCCTCGCGGACGGCACGGTCACCGAGCTGATCCTGGCCACCGACCCCAATCTGGAGGGCGAGGCGACCGCGACGTACCTGGCGCGGATGATCAAGCCCATGGGCCTCAAGGTGACCCGACTGGCCAGTGGTCTGCCGGTCGGCGGCGACCTCGAGTACGCCGACGAGGTCACCCTGGGGCGTGCGTTCGAGGGGCGGCGGCTGCTAGATGTATGACGACAAGCCCGGTGCGCTCTCAGGGACCCGAGCAGGAAGGCTCCTCGATGTCTGACGCCACGCTGCACTCCATCACGCAGGACCCGGACGACTTCGCCGTCCAGATCGCGGACTCGATCGAGAGCTTCATCGTCGCGACGACCGAGGTCGCGAAGGGCGACGAGCCGGACAGCGCCGTGCCCTTCCTGCTCCTGGAGGTGTCCCAGCTGCTGCTGGCCGGCGGCCGGCTCGGCGCGCACGAGGACATCGTTCCCGACGAGCGGTACGAGCCCGACGCGGGCCCTGACATGGACGTGGACGACCTGCGCGAGCGGTTCGCGACGCTGCTCGACCCGGTGGACGTCTTCTCGGAGGTCTTCGACCCGTACGAGCCGCGCAAGGCGCCGGTACCGGCCCGGATCTCCGACAACCTCGCGGACATCGTCACCGACCTGCGGCACGGCCTCGCCCACTACCGGGCCGGGCGGACCAGCGAGGCGCTGTGGTGGTGGCAGTTCTCGTACTTCTCCAACTGGGGACCCACCGCCTCCGCGACCCTGCGCGCCCTGCAGTCCCTGGTCGCCCACGTGCGCCTCGACCAGCCGCTCGCCGAGCTGGACGGGCTGGACACGGACGAGGACCTGACCGAGGACGACCTGGCGGAGGAGGCGGGCCGCGTGATGATCCAGGAGATCGCGGGCCCGCTGGGCCTCGGCCGCCGCAAGGTCTGAGGGGCGGGCGGCAGCCGCTGCCGCCCTACAGCCGGCCCGCCGCCACGATCCTGGAGAGGAAGCGGCGGGTCCGTTCGTGCGTGGGTGCGCCGAAGACCTCGGCCGGGGTGCCGCGCTCCAGGACGACGCCGCCCTCCAGGAAGCAGACCTGGTCGGCGACCTCCCGGGCGAAGCCCATCTCGTGGGTGGCGACGACCATGGTCATGCCCTCCTCCTTGAGGTCGCGGACCACGTTCAGGACCTCGCCGACCAGCTCCGGGTCGAGCGCCGCCGTCACCTCGTCGAGGAGCAGCAGCCGCGGCCGGTTCGCCAGGGCGCGGGCGATCGCCACGCGCTGCTGCTGGCCGCCGCTGAGCCGGTCCGGGTACTCGCCGGCCTTGTCGCCGAGCCCGAGCCGGCCGAGCAGCTCGCGGGCCCGCTCCTCGGCCTCCCGGCGGCCGGCCTTGTGGACGCGGCGCGGGGCGAGGGTGATGTTGTCGAGCACGCTCATGTGCGGGAAGAGGTTGTACGCCTGGAAGACCACGCCGATCCGGCGCCGTACCGCGTCGGGATCCGCGCGCGGGTCGGTGATCTCCTCGCCGTCCAGGAAGATCGCGCCGTCGTCGATCTCCTCCAGGAGGTTGGCGCAGCGCAGCAGCGTCGACTTGCCGGATCCGGAGGCACCGATGAGCACGGTGACGGAGTGCTGCGGGACCTCCAGGTCGACGTCGCGCAGGACGACGGTCTCGCCGTAGGTCTTGCGGACGGACTCCAGGCGGAGGACGGGGGACTCCGCAGGGGTCGGCGCGGAGGTCTCCGCAGGGGACTCCGATGAGGGCGCCGCGGAGGTCTCCGCAGGGGTCGGCGCGGAGGTTTCCGCAGGGGACTCCGCCGGGGACTTCGTCATACCGTGCCTCCCTGCGACTGGCGCCGGTTCATGCGTGCCGTGATCCAGTCCGTGAACCGGGTCATGGGGATCGTGAGCACGACGAAGACCAGGCCTGCCACGACGTACGGGGTGTAGTTGAAGGTCTTGGACGACAGGATCTGCGCCGCGTAGACGGCGTCGACCGCGCCCGCGATGGAGACCAGGCCGGTGTCCTTCTGGAGCGAGACCAGGTCGTTGAGGAGCGGCGGCACCACCCGTCGTACGGCCTGCGGCAGGACGACGAAGCGCATGGTCTGCGCGCTCGACAGGCCGAGCGAGCGGGCGGCTGCCCGCTGGCTGGGGTGGACGCTCTCGATGCCGGCCCGGAACACCTCCGCCATGTACGCCGAGTAGGTCAGCGACAGCGCGATGCCGCCGAGGACGACCGGGTCGGTGGGCACGCCCTGGAGCCGCAGCGCGGGCAGGCCGAAGATCACGGCGAGCAGGCAGATGATGAGCGGCAGGCCGCGGAAGAAGTCGACGTACGCGGTGGCCAGGGCGCGCAGCGGGAAGAGGGCCGGGCCGCGCAGGGTGCGGGCGACGGCGAGCAGCAGGCCGAGGACGAGCGTGACGGCGCCGCAGACCACGAGCAGGCGCAGGTTGAGCCACAGGCCGTCGAGGACCAGGGGCAGCACCTGACGCGCGTACTCGGCGCTGAAGAAGGTCTCCTTCGTGCGCGGCCAGCCGGGGGAGCCGGTGACGACGAAGTAGAGCACCGCCAGGGTGACGGCCGTGCTGAGGGCGGCGACCGCGGTCGCGCGGCGGGTGCGGGAGCGCTTGTACCGTTCGCGCTCGATCCGCCGGGCGGATGAGGTGTACGCCTTCTCCTGAGCGCCCGCGCCCGCGCTGGGGCCCGCGCCCGCGCTGGGGCCCGCGCCCGCGCCGGGGCCCGCGCCCGGGCCCGAGACTGGGCCTGGGGCCGCGCTCGGCCGGCCCCCGTCCTGCGCACCCGCATCCGTGCCCGCGCCCGCGTCCGCGCCCGGGGCGTCCGAGCCCGACGAGTCCTCGCCCTGCGCGCGCCCGCCCGGCGAGTCCTCGTCCGGCGCGTCCTCCTTCGCGACGGTGGTCACTTGAGCACCGGCGCGCCCGCCGCGTCCGACAGCCACTGCTTCTCGATGGCGGCGAGCGTGCCGTCCGAGCGCAGGGCGTCGACGGCCTGCGAGACGCAGGAGGTCAGCGGGGAGCCCTTGTCGAGGACGAGGCCGAACTGTTCCTTGGCGCCGCCGGTCGTCTCGAACTGGCCGACCACCTTGGCCTCCGGAACCTCGGCGCCGGTGATGTAGAAGGCGGTGGGCAGGTCGACGACGATCGCGTCGACCTGGCCGTTCTTGAGGGCGGCCTTGGCGAGGTCGTTCTTCTGGAAGACGGCCGGCTGCCGGTCCGGCCGGATCTGCTGGTTGATCACGTCGAGGCTGGTCGTGCCGACCTGCGCGCCGAGCTTGGCGCCCTTGAGGTCGGCGAGGCTCGTCGCCTTGGCGGCCTTGGAGCTCTTGAGCGCGATGACGGCCTGGCGGACGTCGTAGTAGCCGCTGGACAGGTCGACGGCCTTGCGGCGGTCCTCGCTGATCGACACCTGGTTGACGTCGAAGTCGAAGGTCTTCGCGCCCGGGGCGAAGGCGTTGTTGAAGGCGACCTTCTGCCAGACCACGTCTCCCTCGGCGAAGCCGAGCCGCTTGGCGACGGCGTACGCGACGGCCGACTCGTAGCCCTTGCCGTTGGCCGGGTCGTCGTCCTGGAACCAGGGGGCGTAGGCGGGCGTGTCCGTGCCGACGGTGAGCTTGCCCTTGGCCTTGGTGGCGAGCGCGTCCGCCGCACAGGAGGCGGGAGCACCGGCCGAGGCGGACGCGGAGGTGCCTGAGGCGGTGCCGCTGCTCTCCTGGGGTGCGCAGCCGGACGCGGTGAGGGCGGCGAGAACGGAGGCCGCGGCTATGGCGGCGGAGCGAGAACGCATGGCGGGAGACTGGCAGCCGTCACGGCATGTGTCCAGGTCACACGGTTGATGTCTTGCATGTCGAAACGATTGTGAAAGCGGTGTTGCGGCACGCTATGAACTCCGCGCCCTCATGGGTTCATGACGGGGTGTGAGTCGTCAAGAGCGTCCCGGAGGCCGGTGTCGGGGTCGGTGCGGCGGGCGTCGCGGGCCTCGCGGTCGTGGCTTTCGCGGACCTCTGGAACGCCGACCGGATCGCGGGCGCGGCGAGGGCGGTGCTCGCACTCGTGTGGGGTGGGGGCTCCCTGCGACGCGATGGGCGGCGCCTGAACGACCTCGACACGCGGAACACCCTGGACGCCATTCCGGACACCTCTCACGCCATTCCGGCGGTCTGGGAGCGGGAGCTCGGGCCGGAAGGCGTCGCCGAGGCCGGTCGGGTCGACCTTGGCCGGGCCGTCCGACCCCTGGGAGTGCCGGGACGAGCGGCACGCTGATCGGCCTGTTCTCGGGCGTGTGATCACTCCCTGAGCGTCGTATCTCACCATGTGGTATACCGGTGGCGTTTCGGCCTCGCTCGTTAGACTGAACCGACCGCAGCGCCAAGCTGTGGCAAGGACTGAGCGAGGAGCGCACGTGGGCCTTGTCGTGCAGAAGTACGGAGGCTCCTCCGTTGCCGATGCCGAAGGCATCAAGCGCGTCGCCAAGCGGATCGTGGAAGCCAAGAAGAACGGCCACCAGGTGGTCGTCGTGGTATCCGCGATGGGCGACACGACGGACGAGTTGATCGATCTCGCCGAGCAGGTATCCCCGATGCCGGCCGGCCGTGAGTTCGACATGCTGCTGACCGCCGGAGAGCGGATCTCCATGGCCCTGCTGGCCATGGCGATCAAAAACCTGGGCCACGAGGCCCAGTCGTTCACGGGCAGCCAGGCCGGTGTCATCACCGACTCGGTCCACAACAAAGCGCGCATCATCGATGTCACGCCGGGCCGGATCCGCACCGCGCTCGACGAGGGCAACATCGCCATCGTGGCCGGCTTCCAGGGTGTGTCCGCCGACAAGAAGGACATCACCACGCTGGGCCGCGGCGGCTCGGACACGACCGCCGTCGCCCTGGCCGCCGCGCTCGACGCCGAGGTCTGCGAGATCTACACGGACGTCGACGGCGTCTTCACCGCCGACCCGCGCGTGGTGAAGAAGGCGAAGAAGATCGACTGGATCTCCTTCGAGGACATGCTGGAGCTCGCCGCCTCCGGCTCCAAGGTGCTGCTGCACCGGTGCGTCGAGTACGCACGTCGATACAACATCCCGATCCACGTCCGCTCCTCCTTCTCGGGGCTGCAGGGCACGTGGGTCAGCAACGAACCGACAGGGGACTCCACGGTGGAGCAGGCCATCATCTCCGGTGTCGCCCACGACACCTCCGAGGCGAAGATCACTGTCGTCGGCGTGCCGGACAAGCCGGGCGAGGCCGCGGCCATCTTCCGGGCCGTCGCCGACGCCGAGATCAACATCGACATGATCGTGCAGAACGTGTCGGCGGCCTCCACCGGTCTGACGGACATCTCCTTCACCCTCCCCAAGGCCGAGGGCCGCAAGGCCATCGACGCCCTGGAGCGGACGAAGAGCGCGATCGGCTTCGACTCGCTGCGCTACGACGACCAGATCGGCAAGATCTCGCTGGTCGGCGCCGGGATGAAGACCAACCCGGGCGTCACCGCGGACTTCTTCCGCGCGCTGTCGGACGCGGGCGTCAACATCGAGCTGATCTCCACCTCCGAGATCCGCATCTCGGTCGTGACCCGCGCCGACGACGTCAACGAGGCGGTCCGCGCCGTCCACACCGCCTTCGGTCTGGACAGCGACTCCGACGAGGCCGTCGTCTACGGCGGCACGGGCCGCTGACCGCGGACGTCCTCCGCTTCGATGAGCGGCGCATGAGCGGCAAACCGACGCTCGCGGTCGTGGGAGCGACCGGGGCCGTGGGCGCGGTGCTGCTCCAGGCGCTCTCGCACCACGCGGACGTCTGGGGCGAGATCCGGCTGCTCGCCTCTCCCCGCTCCGCCGGCCGCAAGCTGGCGGTACGGGGGGAGGAGAGCGAGGTCCTCGCGCTGAGCGAGGAGAACCTGGCGGGCGTCGACCTCGCCCTCTTCCTCGTGCCCGACGACGTCGCGGCGCGCTGGGCGCCGATCGCCGTCGCCAAGGGTGCGGTGGTCGTCGACACCTCCGTGGCCTTCCGGGCGGACCCGGACGTGCCGCTCGTGGTCCCCGAGATCAATCCGCACGCCGTACGGGTACGGCCGCGCGGCATCGTCGCGAGCCCCGGCTGCTCGACCCTGGCGCTGATCGTCGCCGTGGGCGCGCTGCACGCCGAGTACGGCCTGAGCGAGCTCGTCGTCACCGTCCAGCAGGCCGCCAGCGGCGCCGGACGCGCGGGCACCGCGGCGCTCCGCCACCAGCTGGCCGTCGTCACCGGCAGCGAGCTCGGCATCCATCCCGGCGACGTGCGGCGGGCCGTCGGCGACCACACCGGCCCCTTCCCCGGGCCGCTCGCCCTCAACGTGCTGCCCTGGTCGGGAGAGCCCGTCCCGGGCGGGCCCGAGGCGGACGGCTGGTCCACGGAGGAGCTGGCGGTCCGCGAGGAGACCCGCAAGATCCTGGACCTGCCGCGGCTGCGGGTGGCGGCCACCTGCGTCCGGGTGCCCGTCGTGACCGGGCACTCCGCCTCCGTGCACGCCCGCTTCGAGCGGCCGGTCACCGTGGCGCGCGCCCACGAGATCCTGGCCACCTCGCCGGGCGTGGTGCTGTACGACGACCCTGCGGCGGGTGACTACCCGACGCCGGCGGACGTGGTGGGCACCGACCCGACGTGGGTGGGGCGGGTGCGGCGGTCCATGGACGACGAGCAGGCCCTGGAGTTCTTCGTGTGCGGGGACAACCTGCGCAAGGGCGCCGCGCTCAACGCCGTACAGATCGCGGAGCAGATCGCGGCCGACGTCACTCCGCTGTAGTCCCACCGGTGTCCGGAAATCGGCACCACCTCGCCGTTCAACTTTGTAGGATCTGTGAACGCCTTGTGAGCAAATCGGCTTCAAGTGCCTCTTGATCAGGTCAGATGTCCTGGACGACGATGCTGTTCCCTCCCTCTGCAACCAGTGGTCGGGTGGGAGCGTCTTCGCGTGCACCCGGAAGCATGTGACGCGGAGCACGCCGCACAAGCGGGGCATCGGGGGAGAACGGGTACGCATGAGGGCAAATGACGCACCGCCAAAAACGGTGGCGTACGCGTACAACCCTGACGGGGGGAAGCGTGTCCAACAGGCGTGGCAGAGGTACTCGACATCGCGGCGGTCATCCCGCTGCGCAGCACCGCGGTGCGCCCGCTCAGGCGGCCGCGCGCGGTCGGCGGCATGCCGGTGATCGCGCCCATGCCCATCAGGACCAGCCGTCCGGCCACCGTCAGCGGCATTCCGGCGCCCCGCGACGGCGCTGACGACACGATGGCAGCCGGCACCACCGTCGACCACCTCACCGAGACCTACCGGGCCCACTACCGCTCTCTGCTGGGCCTCGCCGCGCTGCTCCTCGACGACACCGCCTCGTGCGAGGACGTCGTCCAGGAGGCCTTCATCCGGGTCCACTCGGCGCGCGGCCGGGTGCGCGACCCCGAGAAGACCCTGGCCTATCTGCGGCAGACGGTCGTCAACCTCTCGCGCTCCGCGCTGCGCCGGCGCATCCTCGGCCTCAAGCTCCTCTCCAAGCCCATGCCCGACATGGCCAGCGCGGAGGAGGGTGCCTACGACCAGCTGGAGCGCGACGCGCTCATCAAGGCCATGCGCGGACTCCAGCGTCGGCAGCGCGAGGTCCTCGTGCTGAGATACTTCGCGGACATGACGGAAGCGCAGGTCGCGGAGACCCTCGGGATCTCCCTCGGATCCGTCAAGGCCTACGGCTCCCGCGGCATCGCGGCGCTGCGGGTCGCCATGGAGGCGACGTCATGAGCGGGCCGCTGGACGGCGCCGGTGACGGCACCCGGGAGGGTGCCCGTGACGGCGCCGCGCAGAGCCGCGCCGCGAGCCACGCGACGGGTCGCGGGGCGAACCGCGGGGCCGGCCACGGCGCGGCGTGGAACGAGCAGCACGACCAGCACGGTGACCGGGACGACCTGAGTGGACGCGGGATGGTGAACGAAGCGCCGGAGAACGGCACGCCCGACGAACTGGCGCTGCGACGCCTGCTCCAGGGCGCGGTGGCCGGTCTCGAACCCTCCGAGGGCGCGCTCGACCACCTGCGCCGCGCCGTTCCCGCCCGCCGGGTGCGCAAGCGGCAGGCGCTCGTCGGCGTCGCCGCGGCGGTCGTCCTCGTCGGTACGGCCGTCCCGGCCCTGGTGCACGTCGCCTCCTCGGGCGGGGTCACCGCCGACAAGGCCGTCAACGCCGGGCACGGCGAGCAGGCCCAGGGCGGTACGGGCACCGAGACCGGCATCGAGGGCGGGCAGAAGAGCGACACCCCGGCCCCCGGCACGGTGGCACCCAGCCAGGGCGGGGCCGAGGGCGCCGGCGGCAAGCCCACCGCGTCGGCCGAGGGCCCCGGCGGAAGCTCCGGCGGCGAGACCGCGCCCTCCGGCGCCCCGGAGGCCAAGCCGGTCTGCGAGGCCGGCCAGCTGGGCGTCAGCTCCGTGCAGACCGGCGCCCCGGACTCGTCGGGGAAGGTCTACGGGACCTTCCGCATCGCCAACGTCTCCGCCCGTGACTGCGTGGTCGGCGGCGCCGGCCGGGTCGGCTTCGAGGCGCGCGGTGCCGCCGACGGCTCGCGGATCACGGTCGTCGAGCACACCACCGGCGACGCGGCGAGCGGTCTGCCCGACCCCTCGCAGGAGGCGCCCAAACTGCTGCTGACCCCGGACAACGCGTACGAGGTGCGGTTCGCCTGGGTGCCCAGCGAGACCTGCCCCACCACCGGCACGGAGCCGACGCCGACCCCGACCCCGTCGACGGCCGGAGGCTCGACCTCGGCCGGCACCGGAACCACCGGCTCCACCGGCACGGACACCACGGACAACGCCCCCGCCGCCCAGCTGGTCACCGACGGCGGCCCGGCGGACGGCAGCGTCGAGGTCATCCACACCGCGGACCCGGGCGGCCCCAAGGCCGCGGCCACCATCCCCAACGCCTGCGCGGGCACGATCTACCGCACGGGAGTCCTGGACGCTTCTTGAGCGCCGGATCGGCCCGAACCGGAGTTCCGGCCGCTTCTTGAGCCTGCCCGGCCCGCACCGGAGCCCCGGGCGTCTGCCGTGCGGCCCTGCCCTGCCTGGCCCGGACCGTCCACCAGAGTCCCGGGTGCTCCCCGAGCTGCCGGAGGCGCCCCTACAGGCCCAGCGCGGCGTCGCGGGAGGCCTCGGCCTCCCGGCGCAGCAGGCGGAACCACATGAAGAGCACGAAGCCGGCGAAGACGAACCACTCGGCCGTGTAACCCAGGTTCTGGAAGGCCTTCATGTCCAGGCTGGTGCCCGCGGCGGCCGTCGCCGGCACCGGGGTCAGCCCGGCCGGGGAGTCGGCCAGGGTGATCCAGGCGTCGTAGACGTCGTCCGACACCACGTTCACCAGCGACGCGGCGCTGATCATGCCGAGCTGCCCCTGGGGCAGCCCGCCGGCCGCGCGGACGCCCTTGGTGCCCGGGTTCTCCGAGGCCTGGAGCGCGCCCGTCACCGTCACCTCGCCGGCCGGCGGCGCCGGTGCCTTCGCCCCGGCGGGCATCCAGCCGCGGACCACCGGCAGCGCCTTGCCGCCGTCGGTCTTGAGGAGCGTGAGCACGTACGAGCCGGTGCGTCCGTCCAGTTCCCGGTCGGGGACCAGGAACTGCTCACCGAACCGCCCGCTGGCGCTGGCGACCCGCCCCGAGGTCTCCTTGTCCACCGGCAGCAGCGTGTCCAGTGCCTCGGCGGGCCGCGCCGCCGGGTCCGGCTGCCGCTCGGCCTCCTGGTGGGTGGCGACGCGGTCCTCGAACTTGCCCATCTGCCACGTACCCATGAACAGGCAGAACGGGATCGCGAGGAGAACGAAGGCGTTGATCCCCCACCAGCGGGGCGTTCTCAGGAACCGGTACACACCCCCACGGTACGCAAGGACCCTCAGCCCACCTCCTTCCGGGTCCCCAGGTGGCGGGCCGCGAAGTCGAGGTCGAGCGCGACCTGCTTGATCCGCTCGTCCACCACCAGCGAGCCGTGCCCCGCGTCGTACCGGTACACCTCGTGCACCGCTCCGCGGGCGGCCAGCCGGTCCACGTAGTTGTCGATCTGGCGGATCGGGCAGCGCGGGTCGTTGACCCCGGCCGAGATGTGCACCGGCGCCTTCACCGCGTCCACGTACGTCAGCGGCGAGGAAGCCGCGAACCGCTCGGGCACCTCCTCGGGCGAGCCGCCGAGCAGCGTGCGGTCGAGCGCCTTAAGGGCCTCCATCTCGTCCTCGTACGCCGTCACGTAGTCGGCGACGGGCACCGCGGCGAGACCGACCGCCCAGGCGTCCGGCTGGGTGCCGAGGCCGAGCAGGGTGAGGTAGCCGCCCCAGGAACCGCCGGCGAGCACCAGCTTCTCCGGGTCGGCGAGACCGCTCGCCACCGCCCACTCGCGGACCGCCCCGATGTCCTCCAGCTCGATCAGGCCGACCCGGTGCTTGAGCGCGTCCGTCCATTCCCGCCCGTACCCGGTCGAGCCGCGGTAGTTCACCCGCACCACCGCGTAGCCGTGGTCGATCCAGGCGGCGGGGCCGGCGGCGAAGGAGTCGCTGTCGTGCCAGGTGGGGCCGCCGTGCACCTCGAAGACGGTCGGGAACGGGCCCTCGCCCTCGGCCGGGCGCTGCACCAGGGCGTGGATCCGGCCCCCCGGTCCCTCCACCCACACGTCCTCCACCGGCACCGACGGCGGCGCCTTCGGACCCGGAGGGTCGAGGACGACCGAGCCGTCCGTCGACCGCACCACCGACGGATGGGCGGCCGAGGACCACAGATACTCCACCGAACCGTCCGGGCGGGCCGTCGCGCTCGACACCGAGCCGGCCGGGGTGTCCACCCGCACCAGGGCGCCGGTCGCGATCTCGTACCGCCACAGCTCGCTGCGCGCCTCGAAGCCGTGCACGATCAACAGGCCCGAGCCGTCCGGATACCACTCGGCCGACACGTCGCCCGGCAGGTCGAGCCGCAGGTCGGTCTCCGCGCCCGTGGCCACGTCCCACAGCATCGGCTCCCAGCGGCCGCGCCGCTGGTGCCCGACGAGCAGCCGGGTGTCCCCGGCCAGCGGCGCGAAGCCGAGGACCGTCAGGCCCAGCTCCTCCGTACCGCCCTTGGTGTCGTCGAGCTCGGCCACCGCCGAGGCGTCGGCGGCGCGCAGGACCCGGATCGCCGAGTGCATCGCGTCGCCGTGCTCGGTGTGCTCGATCGCGATCAGGCTCCCGTCGTGGGACAGGTCGCCGACGCCGGCCGACTCCCGGTGCCGGTAGATCTCCACCGGCCCGTCGGCACCCGGTCGCAGCAGGTGGACGGTGGAACCGTCCTCGTCCGTGGACCGGCCGACCACGACCGTGCCCTCACGGCCGATGGCGAGGCCCGCCGGATAGGAGGCGGCGAGACCCGGCACGGCCGGCTCGTCCGCGCCGCCGTCGAACGGCTGGCGCATCCACACGCCGAACTCGTCGCCGTCGGTGTCGGAGAACCACCAGATCCACCGGCCGTCCGGGCTGAGCGTGCCGTCCGTCGTCCCGTTCGGCCGGTCGGTCACCTGCCGCTGCACACCGGTCGCCCGGTCCCACGCGTACAGCTCGTACGTCCCCGTCGCGTTCGACACGAACAGCGAGCGGTCCGGGGCCTCCTCCGCCCACTCCGGCAGCGACACCCGCGGGGCGCGGAACCGCTGCTCCCAGGCGGGGGCCGCCGCGAAGTCCTTGACGTCTGCGTCCTTGATCTCCTCAGTCATGCAGCCATGATGCTCCGTCGGGCAGACAAATGGTTCGCCCCGTCCGCAGCCTGTGGATAACCTCCCGGGCATGTACGCACCCACTCCCGACGACTGGCACGCGGCCAACCGCGCCCGCTGGGACGAGCGCGTCCCGCTCCACGTCGCCAGCGAGTTCTACGACCTCGACGCCTTCCGCGCCGGCAAGGACGCCCTGCGCGACTTCGAGCTCGCGGAGGTCGGTGACGTCACCGGACGCTCGCTGCTGCACCTCCAGTGCCACATCGGCCTGGACACCCTGTCCTGGGCCCGGCACGGGGCCTCCCGCGTGGTCGGCCTGGACTTCTCCGAGCCGGCCGTGGACGTCGCCCGCTCCCTCGCCTCCGACCTCGGCCTCACGCAGGACCGGGCCGCGTTCGTCGCCGCCGACGCGTACGACGCGGCCGAGGCGGTGCCGGACTCCTCGTACGACGTCGTCTACACCGGCGGCGGGGCCCTGTGCTGGCTTCCCGACATCGAGCGCTGGGCGGAGACGGCCGCCTCGCTGGTCGCGCCCGGTGGCTTCCTCTACGTGGCCGAGTTCCACCCGATCGCCGACTCGTTCGACGACGGGACGGCGACCCGGCTCGTCCACGACTACTTCGTGCACGAACCGTGGGTGGACACCTCGTCCGGAACCTACGCGGACCTCGACGCCGCCACCGTCCACAACCGCAGCGTGGAGTGGGTGCACCCGGTCGGCGAGGTCGTCACGGGGATCGCGAAGGCGGGGCTGCGGATCGAGTTCCTGCACGAGCACGACGTGACGCTGTTCCCGCGCTTCGAGTCGCTCGCGCGCCACGAGGACGGCTACTACCGCTTCCCGGCCGACCGGCCCCGCTTCCCGCTGATGTACTCGATCAGGGCCTCGAAGGCGTAGCGGGCGGCGTGAGCCTGATGACGGCGCGCCCGCCCGCCAGGTCCACCGTGGAACGGTGCGGCGGGGCGCCGTCCTCCTCGTCGTCGCGCATCACGAGCGAGCTCTGCCGCTCCTTCAGCTCGTTCTGCTTGCCCTGCGAGAAGGTCGCGTGCAGCTGCTCGAAGCCGGTCGACGAGACCTGACCCCCGCGCCGGCCGCGCCCGGTGGCGCGCAGGATCTGGTCGCCGAAGGCGATCACGGTCAGCAGCATGACCAGACCGGGCAGCGTCACGAACACGGCGAACTCCATGGCCGCCATTGTGTCCCGCCCGGACGGGCAGGGGAACGGCCGGATGAACAGGGGCACGGCCGCACGGGCAGGGGAACGGCCCGATGAAGCAGGGGAACGGCCGCACGGGCAGGGAAACGGCCGCAGGAGGCCCCGGACAGGGCGGCGGCGGGCAATTGGGCGGGCCGGGACGGCTGGGCGGTCGCCTGGGTCCGACGACGCCCGCGCCGAACTCCTCGACTGGGACGGTGAGACGGCCCACAGCGCGGACGACGCCACGCGCGCGTTGCGGGGCCGTACGCGGATCGGGAGCATCACCGGTACGGCCCTCGCCGCCGAGGGCCGGTCCTCCCCCAGCTGCGAATCCTGCGCGGCCGACCCGCCGCGGCCGCGCATCTCCTCGGCACCGTCGACCCGTTGCGCTCCCACGGCGAACCGCGCAGGGCCTTCGAGGAGCGCGCGGCTCGGCCTGCACAGGCCGGTCACGGAGCCCGGCCCCCGCACGACTCGTCGACGACCAGGGCCCGTTGTCAGAGGCGATGTCTACGATGACGGCATGTTCGCCTACGTCGTGGCCGCCGTCTTCCTCGGGCTCTTCGGCGCCGGTGTGCTCCGCGACCGGCGCCGCTTCAGCAACGCGGTGTACCTGGGCCTCGCCGTGACCTTCCTCGGACTCGGGCTGCTCGCCGGGCTCGACGACGCGCCGCCCGGTGTCGCCGTCACGGTGATGGTCGTCGTGCTGCTCGTGCTGGCGCTCGGCCCGTTGGCGCTCGCCGGGCTGCTGTGCGCCAACGGCGTCAAGATGGTCCGGAAGGAGGGCAGACGGCCCGCCAATCTGCTCTCGCTGCTCGCCGGGCTCGGCATCTTCGGCGTCATGGGCCTGATGGCCGCCGCCGTCCTCACCCACTCGGCGACCCTCGGCATCGTCACCGGCACCCTCCTGATGGTCCTCGGCTACGTCTCCTTCCTCTTCCTCAGCTTCATCGGCTACGCCTTCCTCTACGGCCGGATGCGCATCCGGCGCGACGCCGACTACGTCGTCGTCCTGGGCTCCGGCCTGATCGGCGGCCGCCACGTACCGCCACTGCTCGCGAGCCGGCTGGAGCGGGGCCGACAGGTGTACGAGACGCTGGCGGAGCGCCGCGAGGTGGACCGGACGCCGGTCCTGATCACCTCCGGCGGGAAGGGCCCCGACGAGGAGCTTCCGGAGTCGCACGCGATGGCCGACTACCTGACGGAGCGCGGCTTCCCGGCGGACCGGATCGTGCGCGAGGACCGTTCGCGTACGACGGAGGAGAACATGCTCTTCAGCCACGCCTTGATGGAGGCGGAGCGCCCCGGCTCCGAGTGCGTGATCGTGACCAACAACTTCCATGCCTTCAGGGCCGCTCTGATGGCCCGGAAGGCGGGCGTCAACGGTCAGGTGGTGGGTTCGCCGACCGCCGCGTACTTCTGGCCGAGCGCGACCATCCGCGAGTTCGCGGCGGTCTTCCTCCAGTACAAGGCGGTGAACCTGGGCATCTGCTCGGTCCTGGTCCTGGCGGGCGCCATGGCGCTCGCCGTCATACCGTGACAATGCCGGACAAGCCGGGATCGCTCTACGCTGGAGGGAAGGCGGTCCGGCGCGCGGAGGCGACGTCATGAGAGCACGGCACCACTTCCACATCGACTACCGCGGCCACTCGGTCAGTGCCACCGTCCAGACCGGTCATCACCCGACGGTCGAGATCCTGGTGGACGGCAAGGAGACGGGGCACGCCACGAGCCGCGACGACCGCCCGGTCCTCATTCACGTCGAGCTGCCGACGGACCCGCCGACTCCGGTGACCGTCCGGGCGACGCCGGGCCCGGGGGTGCCGCGCTGCCTGTTGCTCGGGCCGGAGGAGCCGGAGGGCCATGTGATGGCCCCGCGCATCTACTGACCGGCGCACGTCGATCGACCGGCTCACGTCCAGGGAACGGTCCGCGTCTTCGGACCGGCTCGCTTCACTGGTCGGTCCGCGTCTCTCGGACCGCCTCGCGCATTCGGACTGGTCCACTGGCCGCCTCAGCTGAGCCAGGCCATTCCGATCAGCAGGAAGACCACGAACGCGACCGCGCCGGCGACGGCGGCGGTACGGCGGGGTCTGCGCCGGGATATCGCGGCCAGCGGGTTCTCGGCCGGCGGCTGGGCCCGCCGCGACCGCGGCTGCGGCGCGTGCGCGACGGGCGAGGGAGCCTGCCGCACGGGCGCGGGCCGGCCGGGAGCCGGCCGGCCGGGGCCGGGGGCCGGGGCCGCGGGCGCGGACCGGTGCGGCGCCATCGGCCGTACGGAATGAGGCGCGGCCTGCGGTACGCCATGCGGCGCGGCTGGCGGCGGCATGGAATGAGGAGCGGTCTGGGGTACGGCCTGGGGCAGCGGCATCGGCTGGTCACGCCAGGCTCCCGAGGTGAACCAGTCGGCGATGGCCTGCGCCGTCGGCCGCTGCTCCGGCTGCTTGGCGAGCAGCGTCAGCAGATACGCCTCGAACGCGGCGGGCATCGGCACGCCGAGCTGCCGCGGCGGCGCCGGTGGGGTGTCGATGTGCTGGTACAGCAGCGCGGTCGCGGTGTCGGCGCGGAACGGGGTCTGCCCGGTGAGCAGTTGGTACAGCACGCAGCCCAGCGAGTAGACGTCCGAGGCGGGGGAGGCGGGCTGGCCGAGGGCCCGCTCGGGCGCGAGGTAGAGCCCCGTGCCCACGATCTGCCCGGTGGTGGTGAGTCCGGCGGAGGGATCGTCGACGAAGCGCGCGATGCCGAAGTCCGCGAGCTTCACCGTGCCGTCGGCGTCCATCAGCAGGTTGCCGGGCTTGATGTCGCGGTGCACCACGCCCTGCCGGTGCGCCGCGGCGAGCCCCGCCGCGGCGTGCGCGGCGACCGTGGCGACCTGCTCGGCGCCGAGCACGACGGGCCGCGCCCGGTCCCCGGCGAGGCTGTCGCCCGCCACCAGTTCCATGACGAGGAACAGCTTCCCGTCCCAGGTGCCGAAGTCGAACACCCCGACCACGTGCGGATGACTGAGCCGCGCCGCGGTCTGCGCCTCCATCCGGAACCGGTCGGCGGCCGACGGGTCGTGCTCGTGACCCAGCATCAGCTTGACGGCCACATCCCGCCCGAGGACCTCGTCGGTCGCCCGCCACACCTCGCCCATGCCGCCACGTCCGACACACACTTGGAGCCGATATCGGTCCGCGACCAGCACCTGAGAACCCACCCTTCTTCTGGACGCCCCATCGTAGAGCGGGTATTGAAGGGTCCTTGCGTCGCGTCCACGTACGCAGCAGACGAGGACGCGGAAGTCACACCCTAGGCTCCGGCCACCAGCATCCCGCCCATCGCGAGCATGGTGGCCGCGACCAGCCCGTCCAGGACGCGCCAGGCCTTGGGCCGGGACAGGACGCCGCTCAGCAGCCGGGCGCCGAAGCCCAGGGCGGCGAACCAGCCCAGGCTGGCCAGGGCGGCGCCCGCGCCGAAGGCCCAGCGCAGGTCGCCGCGGTCCGAAGCGAGCGAGCCCAGCAGGAGCACGGTGTCGAGGTAGACGTGCGGGTTCAGCCAGGTCATCGCCAGGCAGGTCAGGACCGCCCGACGGGCGGACCGTGCGCCCGGCCCGCCGTCGCCCGCGAGCGAGGCCTCGGGGTCGGGGCGCAGCACCCGCCGGGCAGCCAGGAAGCCGTAGCAGAGCAGGAACGCCCCGCCCGCGAGACCGACCGCGGTCAGCGCCGCCGGCCAGGCGGTGACCACAGCGCCGACGCCCGCCACGCCGAGCGTGATCAGGACCGCGTCCGAGACGGCGCAGATCGCGACCACCGCGAGGACGGCATGGCCGCGGGCGCCCTGGCGGAGGACGAAGGCGTTCTGGGCCCCGATGGCCACGATGAGGGAGAGCCCGGTTCCGAAACCGGCGAGTACGGCGGCGATGGTGCTGCTGGTCATGGAGCTGACGGTACGGAGCACGCATCCCCTTCGTACAGCTAAAGATTCTTACGTATCCTTAGCAGTACTTATGGACGAGCTTCCCCTGGACCAGGTCCGCACCCTGCTCGCGGTGGTCGACGAAGGCACCTTCGACGCCGCGGCCGCCGCCCTGCACGTGACCCCCTCCGCCGTCAGCCAGCGCGTGAAGGCCCTGGAGCAGCGCACGGGGCGGGTCCTGCTGCAACGGACGAAGCCGGTACGGCTCACCGAGTCAGGCGAGGTCGTGGTCCGCTTCGCCCGGCAGCTCGCCAGGCTGGAACGGGACGCCCGCGCCGAACTCGGCCTGTCGGCCGAACAGGGGCCCGCCAGGGTTCCGATCGCGGTCAACGCCGATTCCCTCGCCACCTGGTTCCTACCCGCGCTCACCCGGGTGCCGCAGGACCCGCCGATCTGCTTCGAGCTCTACCGGGAGGACGAGTCCCACACCACCGCCCTGCTGCGCGAGGGCCAGGTGATGGCGGCCGTCACCTCCTCGCCGGAACCGGTGGCGGGCTGCACCGTACGGCAGCTCGGATCGGCCCGCTATCTGGCCGTCGCCACAACGGAGTTCGCGGTCCGCCACCTCACCGGGGATCTGGCCGCGGACCTGAGCGAGGCGCCCACCGTGGTCTTCGACCGGCGCGACGAACTGCAGGACGCGTTCGTCCGGTCCCTCACGCGGGGCCGTTCGGGCGCCGGTCGGATCCGCCACATGGTGCCCGCATCGGACGGCTTCCGGGACGCGGTGGCCGCCGGCCTCGGCTGGGGCCTCGTACCCGAGCCACAGGCCGAACCGTTGCTGCGCTCCGGCCGTCTGGTGGAACTGGCACCATCCCGGCCCATGGACGTCCCGCTGTACTGGCAGCAGTGGAAGCTGGACTCGCCCGCCCTGTCCACGGTCGCCGACGTGGTGGCCACGACCGCCGCCGAGACCCTGCGGGTCGCACCGACCCGCCGCCCCTAGGACGGCGAACCCGGCGGCCGGGGCCGAATGGCCGGAGCCCGGGCGAACCGACCCGGAAACCACTCAGGGGCCCGACCCGCTCTCGCGGATCAGGCCCCTGATCTGGTCTTACAGCTGTCGGGGTGGCGGGATTTGAACCCACGACCTCTTCGTCCCGAACGAAGCGCGCTGCCAAGCTGCGCTACACCCCGATGTCGCTGCTCTGTTCTTCACGTCGCGGCGACATCGATTACTTTAGCCCACCCGCGCCCAGAGACGAAATCCGGTTTTCGCGGCCCGCCACCGCAGGTCGGAAGCGGTCCACGGTGATCAGGGCGAGGGCCAGGGCGTAGAAGGCGAGACCGAGGACGAGGGCGTTGGTGAGAACGCCCGGGTAGCCGTGGGCGGCGACGTCGAGGAAGGGGTACGTGTAGCGGTTCGGGGTGTCGGGGGAGACGAGCGCGCCGCGGACCAGGGCGAAGACCAGGTAGGCGCCGGGCGCCGCGAGCCACTGGGCGGCGTGGCGCCACCGGAAGGCGCCCGGGCGGGTGAGCAGGAGCCAGTCGAGGACCACGCCGAGCGGGGTCACGGTGTGCAGGAGCTGGTTGGCGACCGCCCTGGCGCCGGTGAGGCGGGCGATCTCGGCGGCCTGGTTGAACTCGCTCGCCGGGTTGTCCAGGACCAGGTGGAAGACCAGCCCGACCACCGAGATGCAGAGCAGCACCCCACCCGTCCAGGCCGGCGCCAGGGGCGGCTGCCGCCGCCAGGCACGTACGGCACCGAGGCCGAGGACGACGGCGACGGCGGTGTTCGACCAGATCGTGAAGAAGCTGAAGACGACGAGGGGGTTCCCCTCGACGCACTCGATCACGATGCCCGTCGCCGCGGCCAGGGCGATCAGCGCGCGGAAGAGGGAGGTGGCGTACGGCATGAGGGCACCGTACGCGAGCACCCGGGCCCGAGCGCCGAGGTTCGAGCGCCCGGGTCCGAGAGGTCGGGTGTGCGCGGTGAGGTTCGGCCGTCGGGTCCGCGCGGTCGGGTCCGTGCGTCGGGCCCGCACGGTCGGGCGCCCGTGCGTCTGGTCCCACCGGTCAGGTCCGTACGGTCAGCTCCGAGTGCCGAGTCCGTGTGTCGGGTCCCACCGGTCAGGTCCCTGCAGTCAGGTCCGAGAGTCGGGTCCCACGGGGCAGGTCCCTGCGATCAGGTCCGAGCGTCGGGCCCGAGCGTCGGGTCCCACCGGTCAGGTCCGCCTGTCAGCTTCGCGCGGTCAGGGTGAGCAGGGTCGCCTCCGGCGGGCAGGCGAAGCGGACCGGGGTGTAGCGGTTGGTGCCGCAGCCGGCCGAGACGTGCAGGTACGAGGTGCGGTCGGCGACCGTGTGGGTGGACAGGCCCTTCACGCGGTCGGTGTCCAGGTCGCAGTTGGTGACCAGGGCGCCGTAGAAGGGGATGCACAGCTGCCCGCCGTGCGTGTGCCCGGCCAGGACCAGCTCGTAGCCGTCCGCCGTGAACGCGTCCAGGGCGCGCAGGTACGGCGCGTGGACCACGCCCACCGAGAAGTCGGCGTCCTGGTCGGGGCCGCCGGCCACCCGCTCGTAACGGTCCCGCTTGATGTGCGGGTCGTCCACGCCGGTGAAGGCGAGGTCGAGGCCGGGCAGCTTCAGCCGGCCGCGGGTGTTGGTCAGGTTCACCCAGCCGGCCGCGTCGAAGGCGTCCCGCATGCCTTCCCACGGGTTGTGGACGGCGCCGACCACCGGCGGGTTGCCGTTGAGGCCGTGCCGGCCCTGCACCTTCTCCTTCAGATAGCGAGCGGGGTTGCGCAGCCGCGGCCCGTAGTAGTCGTTGGAGCCGAAGACGTACACGCCCGGGAACTCCATCAACGGCCCCAGCGCGTCCAGCACCTCCGGCACGGCCTCCGTGTCGGAGAGGTTGTCGCCGGTGTTCACGACGAAGTCCGGGCGCAGTCCGGCGAGGGACTGCAGCCAGGCCCGCTTCTTGTTCTGGCCGCTGACCATGTGGATGTCGGAGACCTGCAGGACCCGCAGATCACGCATGCCCCGGGGCAGCACCGGGATGGTCACCCGGCGCAGTCGGAAGGAGCGGGCCTCGAAGCCCGCCGCGTAGACGAGTCCGGCCGCCGCCGTCGCCGTGAGGCCTGCCGTGATCTTCAGGGGGATCCCGTACCGTGCGCGCATCCCCATATCGTCGCAGACCCGTCGAGCGCCTTCGCGGAGACGGTGGGCGGAAATGCGCGGGCGGGACGGCCCCGGCACCTGCCACACTTGACCCCATGACCACGCTCAAGGCCAAGCTTCAGGACGACCTCAACGCCGCGATCAAGGAGCGCGACGAGCTGCGCTCCTCGACCCTGCGGCTGACCATCGCCGCCGTCACGAAGGAGGAGGTCGCGGGCAAGACCAAGCGCGAGCTCTCCGACGACGAGGTGCAGAAGGTGATCGCCAAGGAGGCGAAGAAGCGCCGCGAGGCCGCGGACGCCTTCGCCCAGGGCGGTCGCGCCGAGCAGGCCGAACGCGAGCGGGCCGAGGGCGAGATCCTCGACGCCTATCTGCCGAAGCAGCTGAGCGACGACGAGCTGGAGGCCGTCGTGGCCGCCGCCGTCGAGGAGGCGAAGGCCGCCGGTGCCGAGGGCCCGCGCGCGATGGGTGCCGTCATGAAGATCGTCAACCCGAAGGTCGCCGGGCAGGCGGAGGGCGGCCGCGTCGCCGCCGCCGTGAAGAAGCTCCTCGCCGGCTGACCCGCCGCACACCGCCAGACGCCACTTACCCGGCCCACCCGGCCCACCCGGCCCACCCGGCCCACCCGGCCCACCCGGCCCACCCGGCCCACCCGGCCCACGCGGCCCAAGCGGCCGACGCGGACCACGCGGACCACGCGGACCACGTACGAAGGCGCCCCTCCCGAGCCGATCGGGAGGGGCGCCTTCGTCGTACGAGTAGCGGTACGAGTAGCGGTACGAGGACGAGCACGCGTACGGGGAACGCGTACGGGGACCGGTTCCGGTCCCCGCACGGGTGCCGCTACGGGCTAGCCGTCGCGGCCGCCGTTCCCGTTTCCGGGCCTGCCCGTCATCCCGCCGATCAGGTCCGGCGGGAGGGTGATCCCGCCGGGGAGCGTGGTGCCCGGCTTCGGCCCGCCCGGCTTGTTGTCGTCGCCGGGGCGCTTGTCCTTGTCCTTGTCTGCGGGCTGCGCGCCGCGCGGCACGTTGATCGGGACGAAGGACGGGGTCTCGCCGGCCTCGAGCGCGCCGGTCATCGCGATCCGCCAGATCGGGCCCGGGAGGCAGCCACCGCAGACCTTGTCGTAGTACTGGCCGCCGATGGTGATGTCGTACATCGACTTCTTCTCGCCGACGTCGTCACCGACCCACACCGCCGTGGACAGGTTCGGGGTGTAGCCGACGAACCAGGCGTCCTTGCGGTCGTTGGTCGTACCCGTCTTGCCCGCGTTGTCGCGGTCGCTCAGACCGGCCTTCGTACCGGTGCCGTCCTCGACGACGCCCTTCAGCATCTGGTTGACGGTGTCGGCGGTCCGCTCGCTCATCGCCTTGGAGCACTCGGTCTGCGGGACCTTCAGCTTCTCGCCGCCGGCCGTCGTGATCGACTCGATGGCGATGGGCGTGCAGTACGTGCCGCGGTTGGCGAAGGTCGCGTAGACCGACGCCATGTCGAGCGGGGTGGCTTCCTGGCCGCCGAGGGTGATGGAGGGAAGCTCCTTCAGCTTCTTCCCGAGCTCCCGCTCGTACCCCATCTTCTGCGCCATGTTGACGGTCTCGCACAGACCGGCCATCTGCTCCAGCTGCGCGAAGTAGGTGTTGATGGACTTGCCGAGCGCACTGGTCATGTCCCAGGTGCCGGCCTCGGACTTCATCTCGTTCTGGAGGTCCCAGTTGCCGCCGCCGGAGGGGCCGCCGGCGCAGGTGGTGTACGAGTTCATCGGCACCGAGATCTTCCACGGCGTCGTGAACGACTGGGCCGGGCTCAGGCCCTTCTCCAGCGCCGCGGCGGCCGTGATCGGCTTGAAGGTCGAGCCGACCTGGAAGCCGTACGTCGTGCCGCCCATCTTCTTGCCGACGGAGAGGTTGAGCGTCGTCTGGTGGAGCTTCTGGTCGAGGCCGTACGGGCGGGACTGACCCATCGAGAGGATCTTGCCGCTGCCGGGCTGGACCTGGACCACCGAGGCGGCGACCGGGTCGTCCTTGTCGACCTTGGCGATGGCGGCCTCGTTGGCGGCGGCCTGGGCGCGCGGGTCGAGGGTGGTCCGGACGGTCAGACCGCCCAGGTTCCACAGCTTCTGGCGCTCCTCGGCGGTCTTGCCGAAGACCGGGTCGTTGAGGATCGTCTTGCGGACGTAGTCGCAGAAGAAGCCGGCGCCGTCGACGGCGGTGATGCAGCCGTTCTTCGGCGACTTCACCTTCAGCTTGATGGGGGTGGCCTTCGCCGCGTCGGCCTCCGCCTGGCTGATGTCCTTCACGTCGGCCATGCGCTGGAGGACGGTGTCGCGGCGCTTGGTCGCCTCCTGGATGTCGTTCACCGGGTCGTAGCGGCTCGGCGACTGCACGAGGCCGGCCATCATGGCGGCCTCGGGGAGGCTGAGGTCGGCGGCGGGCTTGGAGAAGTAGCGCTGCGAGGCGGCCTCGATGCCGTAGGCCTGCTGCCCGAAGAACGTGATGTTGAGGTAGTTCTCCAGGATCTTCTTCTTGCCCAGCTCCTCCTCGACCTGGATGGCGAACTTCAGCTCGCGCACCTTGCGGCCCAGCGTCTGCTGGGTGGCCTGGGCGACCTTCTCGGGGTCGTCGCCGGCCTCCTCGACGAAGACGTTCTTCACGTACTGCTGGGTGAGCGTGGACGCGCCCTGCGCGACTCCGCCCGACTGCGCGTTGCGGTTGATGGCGCGCAGCACGCCCTTGAGGTCGATCGCGCCGTGCTCGTAGAAGCGCGAGTCCTCGATGGCGACGATCGCCTTCTGCATGTACGGGGAGATCTTGTCCAGCGGCACGACCTTCCGGTCGCGCGAGTACACGGTGGCGATGTGGCCGCCCTCTGAGTCGAGGATCGTGGTGCGCTGACTCAGCGGCGGTGTCTTCAGGTTGGACGGGATCTCGTCGAACCCCTCGACCGTGCCCTTCGCCGCCAGTCCCATCACCCCGGCCGCGGGCAGGGCGATGCCCGCCAGCACGGCTCCGGCGAGCACACTGACACCGAGGAACTTGGCGGCCTGCTGGGTCCCGGTCAGACCTCCGCCCGAGCGCTTCTTTGCCATGGGGGCAGCCTACGTTCTCATTCGCCGGACACACGTATATGCCTTGGCCTAAGCTGCTCCCAACTGTCACAGCAGTGTGGTCCGGCATCAAGACCCTTGCGTGACATAGGTGTGAATTCCCGCGTCCCCGAAGCGCGGTGGCTTCATGCCCGAATCGGGCTCATGTCCGTTATGGCCGTGATGTCCTTGCGTCACTCCCCTGGGTGATCTGACGCGTACGCATAGTCCGTTCGGGCCATTCAAGATTGGGCCCGAAGGGGGTGTTGCGCTGTCCCTGCCTTCCGTAACGTCCCAACTGGCAGCGGTGAATATGCCGCTACCGCCGTGGGGGAGCCTCGATTCGGGAGAGGACGGCGCCGGTATGGGCTGGGTAGCTGACTGGAGTGCGCAGGCGGCCTGCCGCACTACCGATCCGGATGAACTTTTCGTGCAGGGCGCGGCGCAGAACAGGGCGAAGGCGGTGTGCACCGGCTGTCCGGTGCGGACCGAATGTCTTGCCGACGCCCTCGACAACCGCGTGGAATTCGGCGTGTGGGGCGGTATGACGGAGCGCGAGCGACGCGCCCTGCTGCGCCGCCGGCCGACCGTCACCTCGTGGCGCAGGCTCCTGGAGACCGCGCGCACGGAGTACGAGCGGGGAGCGGGCCTGTTGCCCGTGGCGATGGACGACGACGCGACGTACGAGACGTACGCGGCGGTGGGCTAGCCCGTCGCCTGAGCACCGCGTGCACTCCGCCGGCAGGCGGAGCGACCCGTGCGGCCGGCCGACCGGTCGCTACGGCATGCGGCCGACCGCGAGACGGTCACCGATGGCCCGCAGCCCGTCGAGGTCGTGCACGTCGCCGGGCAGGGCGGCCACCTCGGCGACCGCCACCTCGGGGTGGAGCGCGGTGAAGCGGTCGCGTGTGCGCTGCTCGCGTGCGAGCACCTGCATCCGCTCGGCATGGAGCCGCAGCAGACCGGCGGTGAGTTCCTTCACGTCGGTGTCCGGTGGGTCGGTTTCCGATGCGTCGGTTTCCGGTGCGTCCGCGTCGTGCAAGTCCGTGCTCGACGGATCCGGGTGCGGTGGATCCGTGTCCGGCAGATCGGTCTCCGAATCCGTTCCGGCTGTGGGGGCAACCGGGGAATCGGCTTGTGCGGTGGCGGCGGTGGCGAGGTCTGACGGCTCGGGAGAAGTGGCGCGGGAGCCACGCCCAGCAGTCTTCCCGCCCTCCTGATCCACAATGCGACCCTCGTCAAGATTTTCCGCGGCGGCCCGCGCCCGCTCGGCCGACAGCCGGGCGGCGCCGCTGCCGTGCACGCGGTTGAGGACGAGCCCCGCCAGTGGCATGTCCTCCGCGGCCAGCCGCTCCACGAAGTACGCCGCCTCGCGCAGCGCGTCCCGCTCCGGCGTCGCCACCACGAGGAAGGCCGTGCCCGGAGCCTGCAGCAGCTTGTACGTGGCGTCCGCGCGGGTCCGGAAACCGCCGAACATCGTGTCCATCGCCGCCACGAACGTCTGCACGTCCTTGAGGAACTGACCCCCGAGCAGCTTCCCCAGCGTCCCCGTCATCATCGACATGCCGACGTTGAGGAACTTCATCCCCGCCCGGCCGCCCACCTTCGCCGGCGCCATCAGCAGCTTGATGAACTTGCCGTCGAGGAACGAGCCCAGCCGCTTCGGCGCGTCCAGGAAGTCGAGGGCCGACCGGGACGGCGGCGTGTCGACCACGATCAGGTCCCACTCGTCCCTGGCCCTGAGCTGGCCCAGCTTCTCCATCGCCATGTACTCCTGCGTACCGGCGAATCCGGCCGACAGGGACTGGTAGAACGGGTTCTCCAGGATCGCCCGGGCCCGGTCGGCGTCCGCGTGCGCCTCGACGATCTCGTCGAAGGTCCGCTTCATGTCGAGCATCATCGCGTGCAGCTCGCCGCCGTCGCAGCCCTTGATGCCGTCCACCTTGCGCGGCACGTTGTCGAGCGAGTCGATGCCCATCGACTGGGCCAGCCGGCGCGCCGGGTCGATCGTCAGCACCACGACCCGCCGGCCGCGCTCCGCCGCGCGCACGCCGAGTGCGGCCGCCGTCGTCGTCTTGCCGACGCCGCCCGCGCCGCAGCACACGATGATGCGGGTGGCCGGGTCGTCGATCAGCGGGTCGAGTTCCAGGCCGGGCGCCGTGTCGAGACCGGTGGAGGCCGCGTTCTCCTTCGCCGCGGCCCCTCTCGTCGCGTTCTCCGTCAAGCGCCCACCCCTTGCCTCCGCAGCTCCTTTGCCAGCCGGTAGAGGCCGGCGATGTCCGCACCGTCCCCCAGGAAGGGGAGTTCGAACGTCGGGACCCCGATCCCGTTCAGCGCCTCGCGCTGGGCCCGCTCCAGCTCCACACGCTGGGCGTGCTCCGCGGCCTGCTCCAGGAGCGGCTCGACCAGCTTCGCGCCGCCCTTGACCCCGACGGACGCCAGCGTCCCGGCGATGGCGTCCCGGTGGTCGCCGGAGGCGGCCCGTACCGCCGCCTCGTCGAGGACGTGCGGGCGGACCATGTTCACGATGGCGTGGCCCACGGGCAGTTCGGCGTCACGCAGCTCCGCGATGCCGTCGGCGGTCTCCTGGACGGGCATCTCCTCCAGGAGCGTCACCAGATGGACCGCGGTGTCCGGGGACTTCAGGAAGCGCATGATCGCCTGGGCCTGATTGTGTATCGGCCCGATCCTGGCCAGGCCCGCCACCTCGTCGTTGACGTTGAGGAAGCGGGTGATGCGGCCGGTCGGCGGCGCGTCCATCACCACGTAGTCATAGGTGAAGCCGCCCTGCTTCTCACGCCGGCGGACCGCCTCACAGGCCTTCCCGGTCAGCAGGACGTCCCGGACGCCCGGGGCTATCGTCGTCGCGAAGTCGATCGCCCCGAGCTTCTTCAGGGCCCGGCCCGCGCTGCCCAGTTTGTAGAACATCTGGAGGTAGTCGAGGAGGGCGCGCTCGGCGTCGATCGCCAGGGCGAACACCTCGCCGCCGCCCGGCGCGACGGCGATCTTCCGCTCCTCGTACGGCAGCGCCTCCGTCTCGAAGAGCTGGGCGATGCCCTGCCGGCCCTCCACCTCGACGAGAAGGGTCCGCTTGCCCTCGGTCGCGAGGGCGAGCGCGAGTGCGGCGGCGACCGTCGTCTTACCGGTACCGCCCTTGCCGCTGACGACCTGGAGCCTGCTCACGTCTTCGAGCCTAACCACTGGCGGCCCGGACCAATCAGAGGGCCGCCCCGGACGCGTCCCTGAATGAGCCCCTACGGGAACGGGGCGCTTCACCGCAGCGGCTACAGTCGGCTCATGACCAAGTGGGAGTACGCGACTGTGCCGCTGCTGGTGCACGCGACGAAGCAGATTCTTGACACCTGGGGCGAGGACGGCTGGGAGCTCGTCCAGGTCGTTCCCGGCCCGAACCCCGAGCAGCTCGTGGCCTACCTGAAGCGGGCGAAGTCGTGAGCGGGGCCGGAGCCGTCGAGGCGAAGATCGCCGAGCTGGGCCTGACCCTGCCGGAGGTCGTCCCGCCGATCGCGGCCTACCAGCCGGCCGTGCAGTCCGGCGTGTACGTCTACACCTCGGGCCAGCTCCCGATGGTGGCGGGCAAGCTGCCGGTGACCGGCAAGGTCGGCGCCGAGGTGACGGCCGAGGAGGCCAAGGAGCTCGCCGCCACCTGCGCGCTCAACGCGCTCGCGGCCGTGAAGTCGGTCGCCGGTGACCTGGACCGGATCAAGCGGGTCGTGAAGGTCGTCGGCTTCGTCGCCTCCGCCCCCGACTTCACCGGTCAGCCGGGCGTCATCAACGGCGCCAGCGAGCTGCTCGGCGCCGTCCTCGGCGACAAGGGCGTGCACGCCCGCAGCGCCGTCGGCGTCACGGTCCTCCCGCTGGACGCGCCCGTCGAGCTCGAGATCCAGGTGGAGCTCGAGTCCGCCTGAGCGGCGCGGACCGGCAGGCCAGTGCGCCCGGGTCCCGTAGGCCCTGCCCGGTAGGGGCCTACGGGGTGGAACCGGCCCGGTAGCCCCTGCCCCCGGCAGGCCCCCGCCTCGTAGAAGTGCCGCGGGCCCGCTGCGGAAATACCCCGGGTGCGCTGCGGAAGTGCCGTACAACGGCCGACGAGCCGGTTCCCTCCTCCCCGGAGGGAACCGGCTCTCGTGCATTTCGATGCTTGCGCATAGCATCCGGCCATGTCGAATGGTCAGTCGAATGGTCAGTGGTACCCGCCGGAGTGGCCCGACCGGATCCGTGCGCTCGCCGCCGGTGAGCTGGTCCCGGCGACACCCAAGCGGGCCGCCACCGTGCTCCTCCTGAAGGACGGCGCGGACGGTCCCCTCGTCCACATGCTGCGGCGCCGCGCCTCCATGGCCTTCGCCGGCGGCGCGTACGCCTATCCCGGCGGTGGCGTCGACCCGCGCGACGAGCATCCCGTGCGCTGGGCGGGCCCCTCCCGGGAGGAGTGGGCGGACCGGCTCGGCCTCGCGGATCCGTTGCAGGCGCAGGCCGTCGTCTGTGCCGCCGTGCGCGAGACGTACGAGGAGGCGGGCGTCCTGCTCGCCGGCGAGACCGCGGACACGGTCGTCGGCGACACCACGGGCGACGACTGGGAGAAGGACCGGGCGGCGCTGGTCGCCCGCGAGCTGTCCTTCGCCGACTTCCTCGACCGCCGCGGGCTCGTGCTGCGCTCGGACCTGCTGGGTGCCTGGGCCCGCTGGATCACCCCCGAGTTCGAGCCCCGGCGCTACGACACCTGGTTCTTCGTCGCGGACCTCCCGGCCGGCCAGCGGACCCGTAACGCCTCCACCGAGGCCGACCGCACGGTCTGGATCCGCCCGGCGGACGCCGCAGCCGGCTACGACCGGGGCGAGCTGACGATGATGCCGCCGACCATCTCGACCCTGCGGGCGCTCGAGCGGTACCCGAGCGCGGAGGAGGCCCTGGCGGCGGCGCAGGAGCAGGGCATGACTCCCGTCCTCGCGCAGGCCCGCCTGGACGGTGACAGGGTGGTGCTGAGCTGGCCGGGACACGACGAGTTCACGAAGCACATCCCGACGGCGGGGCCGGAAGGAGGGACGGCATGAGCGACGCCGCAGCCCTTCCCGGGCAGCCGCGCGGGTCCGTGAGCTCCGGGCCGGGCACCACGCGCGCGTACAACGTCCTCGCGCCGAACCCCTCCGCCATGACCCTGGACGGCACCAACACCTGGATCGTCGCCGAACCGGACTCCGACCTCGCCGTCGTCATCGATCCCGGGCCGCTCGACGAGGGCCATCTGCGCAACGTCGTGGCGACCGCTGAGAAGCTCGGCAAGCGGATCGGGCTCACCCTGCTCACCCACGGCCACCCCGACCACGCCGAGGGCGCGGCGCGGTTCGCCGAGCTGACCCGGTCCGCGGTACGGGCGCTCGACCCGGCGCTCCGGCTCGGCGACGAGGGGCTCGCGGCCGGCGACGTGATCACCACCGGCGGGCTCGAGCTCCGGGTGGTGCCCACGCCCGGGCACACCTCCGACTCGCTCTCGTTCCACCTCCCGGCCGACCGGGCGGTGCTGACCGGGGACACGATCCTCGGGCGCGGCACGACGATGGTGGCCCACCCCGACGGGCGGCTCGGCGAGTACCTGGACTCGCTGCGGCGGCTGCGCTCGCTCACCACCGACGACGGGGTCCGCACCGTGCTGCCGGGACACGGGCCGGTCCTGGAGGACGCGCAGGGCGCCGTCGAGTTCTACCTGGCGCACCGCGCGAACCGGCTCGCGCAGGTCGAGACGGCCGTCGAGAAGGGCTACCGGACCGCCCCCGAGGTCGTGGCCCATGTCTACGCGGACGTGGACCGCTCGCTCTGGCCGGCCGCGGAGCTCTCCGTACGGGCGCAGCTGGACTATCTGCGGGGGCGCGGACTGGTCTGAGCGCGGGGCCGGATGCACGGCGGCTGCGCCCCCCGGAACCTTCCGGCCGCGGAGTGTGTCTTACGCTCCGCTTACATCTGGCCGTAGCTCTCGGGGGGATCCCGTGTTCGTCATAGCAATCCTGCTGGTCATCGCGGCAGCGGTGCTGTACTTCGTCGGCCGCGCGAACGACACCCGCGGTCTCAAGCTCGGCGCCCTCGGCGCCCTGCTCGCCGGCGTGTTCTCGCTGGTCGTGAGCATGACGTACGTGATCAGCGCGTACGAGGTCGGCGTCCCGGTCGCCTTCGGCAAGGTCGGTACGCCGATGAACTCCGGCATGCACATCAAGTCGCCGTTCACCAACGTGACGACCTTCTCCACCCGGCCCGTCGACCTCAACCTCTCCGACAAGGACGTGGTCGAGGTTCGCTCCTCGCAGGGCGGCGTCATGTACGCCGAGGTCACCGTGAAGTGGGCGGTGCACCCGTCGAAGGCGGTCGAGCTCTACAAGCTCGCCGGCAGCGAGGACGCCATCCAGCAGCGGCTCGTCTACCCGGACAGCCGGGAGATCGTCCGCAACGTCTTCGCCCGCTACACGAGCGAGCAGGGCTACGCCTCCGACCGCGAGAAGATCAACGCGGAGATCGCGGGCCTCATCAAGGAGCGCCTGGCCCCGCGCGGCATCGACGTCACCACGGTCAACCTGCGCAACGTGAAGCCCTCGGACGCCCTCCAGGGCCAGATCGACCGCAAGATCCAGCAGCAGCAGGCCACCGAGCGGGCCCTGGAGGCCTCCCGTACGGCCAAGGCGGAGGCCGACCGGCGCCGCATCGAGGCGGAGGGCATCGCCCGCGCCAACAAGATCCTCAACGACTCGCTGACCGACAAGGTCCTCACGAACCAGTGCATCGAGGCGTACAAGGAGGCCGCGGCGAAGAACCCGGTCTACGCGGTGCCCTGCGGCAGCGGCGGCTCGAACCCGCTGATCGTGGACGGCTCGAAGCGCTGATCCCAGCTGGGAACGCGAGAGGGGGCCGCCCGGTCGAACCGGGCGGCCCCCTCTCGTACGTACGGGTGACGCGACGTACGGGTGACTCCTACGGGGTCATGGCGTACGGGGTCGGGCGTACGCGGCGACGGCGTACGCGGTGGTGCTCAGCGCGAGCGCTTCGCGAGGCGCTCCACGTCCAGCAGGATCACGGCGCGGGCCTCCAGGCGCAGCCAGCCGCGCTGGGCGAAGTCGGCGAGAGCCTTGTTGACCGTCTCGCGGGAGGCGCCGACCAGCTGGGCCAGCTCCTCCTGGGTGAGGTCGTGGACGACGTGGATGCCCTCCTCCGACTGCACGCCGAAGCGGCGCGACAGGTCGAGGAGCGCGCGGGCGACACGGCCCGGGACGTCGGAGAAGACCAGGTCGGACATCTGGTCGTTGGTCTTGCGCAGGCGGCGGGCGACGGCGCGGAGCAGGGCGCTGGCCACCTCCGGGCGGGCGTTCAGCCAGGGCTGGAGGTCGCCGTGGCCGAGGCCGAGCAGCTTGACCTCGGTCAGCGCGGTCGCGGTGGCGGTGCGCGGGCCCGGGTCGAAGAGGGACAGCTCACCGATCAGCTCGCCGGGGCCGAGGACCGCCAGCATGTTCTCGCGGCCGTCGGGGGAGGTGCGGTGCAGCTTCACCTTGCCCTCGGTGACCACGTAGAGCCGGTCGCCCGGGTCGCCCTCGTGGAAGAGCGCGTCGCCTCGGGCAAGCGTCGCCTCACTCATCGAGGCGCGCAGCTCAGCGGCCTGCTCGTCGTCGAGCGCCGCGAACAGCGGGGCGCGCCGCAGAACGTCGTCCACGAGTTCTCTCCTATGTCGACCTCAGTGCGATCAATCACAACAAGTTTGACTCACCGGACGGCCTTTCCGTACGTCAGGGGCCCGATTGGGTCGTGATCGGGTCCGCGCGGGGCGGATGTCGGTGGCGGCCCCTAGGCTGGCCGGGTGTCCAACTCGCCGGTGAGAGCACAGGCCAAGGGGGCTGGAAGAGTGCGGGACGAAGTCAATTCCGCTGTGGGCGAACACGGCGTGTCGAAACAGACGAAAGTGACGAAACGCCCCCTGACGGGGGAGACCGGGACGCCGAGCGCGACCGACGGGAAGGCGGCGCCGACGTCGGGCGCGGCGAAGAAGGCTGCCTCCGAGAGCGCCGCCGTCAACAAGGCTGCTCCTAAGAAGACCGCTCCCGAGAAGGCCGCCTCGAAGAAGGCCGCTCCCAAGAAGGCGATCGCCACCAAGGCCGCCTCCAAGGAGACCGCCACCAAGGCCGCTTCGAAGAAGGCCGCTCCCAAGACCGGCGCCACCAAGGCCGCCTCCAAGAAGGCCGCCACAGCCAAAGCCGCCCCCAAGAAGGCCGCCAAGCCCGAGTCGCAGCTCGCGATGGTCCGGCGGGCCCGGAAGATCAACCGGGAGCTCGCCGACGTCTATCCGTACGCCCATCCCGAGCTCGACTTCCGCAATCCCTTCGAGCTCCTGGTCGCCACGGTCCTCTCCGCCCAGACCACGGACCTGCGGGTCAACCAGACGACACCCGCCCTCTTCGCGAAGTACCCGACGCCGGAGGACCTGGCCGCAGCCGTCCCCGAGGAGGTCGAGGAGCTGATCCGGCCGACGGGCTTCTTCCGCGCCAAGACCAAGTCGATCATGGGTCTGGCCACCGCCCTCCGGGACGACTTCTCCGGCGAGGTGCCCGGCCGCCTGGACGACCTGGTCAAGCTGCCCGGTGTGGGCCGCAAGACGGCCTTCGTCGTCCTCGGCAACGCCTTCGGGGTGCCCGGCATCACCGTCGACACCCACTTCATGCGGCTGGCCCGCCGCTGGAAGTGGACCGAGTCCGACGACCCGGTGAAGATCGAGGCGGAGGTCGCCGGGATCTTCCCGAAGAGCGAGTGGACGATGCTCTCGCACCGGGTGATCTTCCACGGTCGCCGCATCTGCCACGCCCGCAAGCCCGCGTGCGGCGCCTGCCCGATCGCACACCTCTGCCCCGCGTACGGCGAGGGCGAGACCGACCCGGAGAAGGCGAAGAAGCTCCTGAAGTACGAGAAGGGCGGCTTCCCCGGACAGCGGCTCAACCCGCCTCCGGACTACCCCGGCCGCCCCGCGCCACCGCTGGGCGCCACGCCATGAGGGAACGATCCGAGACTCCGACCGCGTTGTGAAACACGGGTGTGAAGGACGGGGGTGCCGATGACGCGCACTGGTGAAGAGGTCCAAGGGACCGGCGGCCTGCTCAGCCGAGAGGGGCTGCCCGACTGGCTGGCGCCGGTCGACCACGCGGCCCGCACGGTCGAGCCGGAGCAGCTCAGCCGCTTCCTGCCGCCCGCGGACGGCGCGGGGCGGCAGTCCGCCGTCCTCATCCTCTTCGGCGAGGGCGCGCGGGGGCCTGAGCTGCTGCTGATGGAGCGCTCCGGCAGCCTCCGCTCGCACGCGGGGCAGCCCTCCTTCCCCGGCGGCGCCCTCGACCCCGAGGACGGCGACCCGGCCGCCGGCGGGCTGCTGCGGACCGCGCTGCGCGAGGCCCGCGAGGAGACCGGCCTCGACCCGGCCGGCGTCCAGCTCTTCGGCGTGCTGCCCCGGCTCTACATCCCGGTGAGCGGATTCGTCGTCACTCCCGTGCTCGGCTGGTGGCGCACGCCCAGCCCGGTCGGGGTCGTCGACCCCGCCGAGACCGCCCGGGTCTTCACCGTCCCCGTGGCGGATCTCACGGACCCCGAGAACCGTGCCACCGCGACCCACCCCAGTGGTCACCGTGGCCCCGCGTTCCTCGTCGAATCGGCCCTGGTCTGGGGTTTTACGGCCGGAGTGATCGACCGCATCCTTCACTTCGCGGGCTGGGAACGCCCCTGGGACCGGTCCAAGCGGGTCCCGCTGGACTGGAGGTCATGACAGGCTGGCCCCGGGGCGACCGATGACGAATCTGCGAGGCTATTGACGGTGAACGTGCTGGACATCCTGTTGCTGCTCGCCGCCGTGTGGTTCGCGATCATCGGTTACCGCCAGGGTTTCGTGGTGGGCATCCTCTCCGTGATCGGCTTCCTCGGGGGCGGCCTCGTCGCCGTCCTGCTGCTGCCGGTCATCTGGAACCAGCTGACCGACCACAGTCAGGTCACGACGACGGCGACGGTCGTGTTCGTGATGGTGGTCATCATCAGCGCCTCCGTCGGCCAGGCCTTCACCACCCACCTCGGGAACAGGCTGCGCCGGCACATCACGTGGACTCCCGCGCGCGCCCTGGACGCCACTGGTGGCGCCCTGGTCAACGTGGTGGCCATGCTCCTGGTCGCGTGGCTGATCGGTTCTGCACTGGCCCGCACCTCGATGCCCACCGTGGGCAAGGAGGTCCGCAGCTCGAAGGTGCTGCTCGGGATCTCCCAGGTGATGCCGGATCAGGCGCCGAGCTGGTTCGACGACTTCACCTCCGCGCTCGCCCAGAACGGCTTCCCGCAGGTCTTCAGCCCGTTCGCGAACGAGCCCATCACCGAGGTCCGGCCGCCCGACCCGGCGCTCGCCGGCAGCCCCGTCGCCGCCCGCGCCCAGCGCTCCATCGTCAAGGTCGTCGGCACCGCGCCCAGCTGCGGCAAGGTCCTCGAAGGCACCGGCTTCGTGTTCGCCGAGCGCCGGGTCATGACCAACGCCCATGTGGTCGGCGGTGTCGACGAGCCGACCGTGCAGATAGGCGGCGAGGGCAAGCTCTACGACGCCAAGGTCGTGCTCTACGACTGGAAGCGCGACATCGCCGTCCTCGACGTGCCCGGCCTGGATGCCACGCCGCTCCAGTTCACCGACCAGGACGCCCGCAGCGGCGACGACGCCATCGTGGCCGGCTTCCCGGAGAACGGCGCGTACGACGTCCGCTCGGCGCGCGTCCGCGGCCGGATCGCCGCCAAGGGACCCGACATCTACCACCGCGGCGAGGTGCGCAGGGACGTGTACTCCCTGTACGCGACGGTCCGTCAGGGCAACTCAGGCGGTCCGCTGCTCACCGCGGACGGCAAGGTCTACGGCGTGATCTTCGCCCGCTCGCTGGACGACGCCAACACCGGTTACGCGCTGACGGTCGACGAGATCCAGGACGACATCCTCCGCGGCCGCGCGGCCAACCAGCAGGTCGACAGCCAGGGCTGCGCCCTCTAGTCGGTGCCTTCACGGCGTGTCGGGAGGATCGGGTCCGGGTACGGGCGGTGTCTCCGCGTACGGCTACGTACGGGTGTGCCGCAGCCGGGCCGAGACCCAGCGGGCCCGGCGGCGGAGGATGCGGGAGATCCCCACGGCCCGCGCCGGGTGTGGGTAGCCCTGGTCCTGCGTGCCGCCCCGCTCCGGGGCGTCGGATCCGCCGATCGAGCGGCGGTCGCGTGCTGTGTCACCGTAGTCGTGCGTCCAGCCCATACCGGGACGTCTGCCCGGGGCCCAAGGTCGGTAACCGCCCCGGGGCCCGCCAATTGGCGTATGCGCGAGGCACATGGCAGTTCGACGGACGCCTGTGCGCCGACGGCCATCGTGGTCGGGCGACGGGCCGTCAGCGGTCCGGCTCGGGGTCCTTCAGCCAGTTGACGAGCTCCGTGGTGAACGCGGCCGGGTCTTCCTCGTGAGGGAAGTGCCCGAGTCCGTCGAACAGCCGCCAGCGGTACGGAGCCTCCACGTACTCCCCGGAACCGGCCGCGCTGCGCGTCCGCATCACCGGGTCGAGCGAGCCGTGCAGATGCAGCGTGGGCACCCGCACCGGCCGCTTCATGCGCCGGTTGAACTGGATGCCGTCCGGGCGCGCCAGGGAGCGCACCATCCAGCGGTACGGCTCGATGGAGCAGTGCGCGGTCGACGGGATGCACATCGCCCGCCGGTAGACCGCCAGGGCCTCCTCGTCGGCCGCCGAGCGGAGGTGCGGGCCCGACCAGTCCTGGATCAACCGGCCCACGAGCTCCGCCTCGTCGGCGACGAGCTGACGCTCCGGCAGCCACGGGCGCTGGAAGCCCCACACGTAGGAACCCGCGCGGGTCTGCGCGAAGTCGGACAGCATCGCCGAGCGCCATCGGCGCGGGTGCGGCATCGAGGAGACCACGAGCCGGCGCACCAGCTTGGGCCGCATCACGGCCGCAGTCCAGGCGAGGTAGCCGCCCAGGTCGTGGCCGACGAGCGCCGCGTCCGGCTCGCCGAGCGAGCGGATCACACCGGTGATGTCGAGGGCCAGGTTGGCCGGGTCGTAACCGCGGGGCGTGCGGTCGCTCCCGCCGACACCGCGCAGGTCCATGGCCACGGCCCGGAAGCCGGCGTCGGCGAGCGCGGGCAGCTGGTGGCGCCAGGTCCACCAGAACTGCGGGAAGCCGTGCAGCAGCAGCACCAGCGGGCCGTCGCCCATCTCGGCGATGTGGAAGCGGGCACCGTTGGCCGCGACGTCGCGGTGGGTCCACGGCCCGTCGATGCGTACGGGGCTTCCGCCGTTGGCGCTGCTGCTCTCAGGGACGGTCATGCGGACGAGCGTGCCACAGTCTCGCCCTTGTCCAGGGCGACTCGGGCCGTGACCGTCGCGGGGCGCGGGTGCGGCTTGACGTTCTGCATGATCGCCGCGGTCTGCTTGGCCGAGGCGATCGACCTCTCCGGCTTCTTGACCTTGCGGAACTTCGCGTAGGCGAGCAGGCCGAGCAGACCGGCGAGCAGCACGTTGGCCGTGAAGGACAGCAGGAAGCACCAGACCATGTTCCAGCCGCCGTTGCCGTTGTGCCCACCGGTCCAGGTGTTGATGGCGTAGGCGAGCGCGAAGCTCAGCATCGGCAGGGAGAACAGCAGCACCACGCCGGCGGCGATGCCCGCGGCGCTGCCGATCGCACCGCGCTTGACGTCCTGGCGGATCTCCGCCTTGGCGAGGGCGATCTCGTCGTGCACCAGGGCGGACATCTCGGCGGTCGCCGAGGCGACCAGCTGGCCGAGGCTGCGCTCGGTTCCGTCGAACGGGTCGCTCATGGCTGCTCCCTCTTCTCCTGTGTTGTCTGCCCTCAGATCATGCCGGACGGTCGGCCTCGTCGCGCGATGCCCCCGCCAGTTGGGCGCGCTCTCGATGCTCCGCGGCCTTCCGCTCGTAGATGTCGGCCATCCGCAGGTGGTACTCCGGGGTGTGCTCCTCGTAGACGTCGGGGATGCCGTCCTCGTCCTCGTCGCGCTCCTCCTCCACGACCAGCGCCTGGTACCTGCGCACCCGCAGCTTCAGCAGCACGGAGGCGAGCACGGCGGCTATGAGGGAGCCGATGAGGACGGCGGCCTTGACCTCGTCGGTCATGGCCGGGTCGCCCGCGAAGGCCAGCTCGCCGATGAGCAGCGACACGGTGAAGCCGATGCCGGCCAGCGAGGCGACGGCGAAGACGTCCGGCCAGGCCAGGTCGGGGTTGAGCTCCGCCCTGGTGAAGCGGGCGGCGAGCCAGGTGCCGCCGAAGATGCCGATCGCCTTGCCCACGACGAGTCCGAGGACCACGCCGAGGGTGACGGGCTGGGTGAAGACGTCGCTGATGGCCTTGCCGGAGACGCTGACGCCGGCCGAGAACAGCGCGAACAGCGGCACGGCGAGGCCGGCGGATATCGGGCGGACCAGGTGCTCGATGTGCTCACCGGGGGAGTGCTTCTCGCCCTCGCGCGTGGTGCAGCGCAGCATCAGGCCCATGGCGACGCCCGCGATGGTGGCGTGGACGCCGCTGTTGTACATCAGTCCCCAGATGACCAGGGCCAGCGGTACGTAGACGTACCAGCCGCGGACGCCCTTGCGCAGCAGCAGCCAGAAGACGGCGAGGCCGGCGAAGGCGCCGCCGAGAGCGGCGAAGTTGAGGTCGCTGGTGAAGAAGACCGCGATGATGAGGATGGCGAACAGGTCGTCGACGACGGCGAGGGTGAGCAGGAAGGCCCGAAGCGCCGAGGGCAGCGATGTCCCGATCACGGCCAGGACGGCGAGCGCGAAGGCGATGTCGGTGGCGGTGGGCACGGCCCAGCCGTCCATGCTGCCGTCGCCGATGGTGTTGACCAGCGTGTAGACCAGGGCGGGGACGGCCATGCCGCATATGGCCGCGATGACCGGCAGGGCGGCGGCCTTGGGGGCGCGCAGCTCGCCCGCGACCAGCTCGCGCTTGAGCTCGATGCCGGCGACGAAGAAGAAGATCGCGAGCAGCCCGTCCGCCGCCCAGTGCTGGATCGACAGGTCGAGGCCGAGCGCGGCCGGCCCGATGTGGAAGTCCCGTATCGCCGCGTAGCTGTCCTTGAGGGGCGTGTTGGCCCACACGAGCGCGACGACGGCGGCGACCAGGAGGAGCACGCCGCCGACGGTCTCGGTGCGCAGGGCGTCGGCGACGAACCGGCGCTCGGGCAGGCTGAGACGTCCGAGGAACCTGCGGTCGGTGGACGGGGGCGCGGTCACGGTGTGGACCTCCGGTCGGTGGGCAGCACAGAGCACATGCCGACCAGACTTCCCGGCGCACCTCGGTTTTCCTGACGCGTCACTGACGCGATCCTTACTTTACCTAAAGAGGCCCGGCGGTGCCTGGTGATCTTCACTTTAGGTGCATAGCCGGACACCGGCACCCCCTGTGGACAACCGCCTGTGGACAACGTCCCGGGCATGCGGAAGCGCCCGCCTCGGACTCCGGGACGGGCGCCTTCACCTGCGCTTTTGAGGGCTCAGTCCTCGCTGGACGCGGCCGGCAGCTTGGTCTGGATGAGGTCCATGACCGACGAGTCCGTCAGCGTCGTGACGTCGCCCAGCTCACGGTTCTCGGCGACGTCGCGCAGCAGGCGGCGCATGATCTTGCCCGAGCGGGTCTTGGGCAGCTCGGCCACCGGCAGGATCCGCTTCGGCTTGGCGATCGGGCCGAGGGTCGCGCCGACGTGGTTGCGCAGCTCGGCGACGAGGCCTTCGTCCTCGCTGGCCGTACCGCGCAGGATCACGAAGGCGACGATCGCCTGGCCGGTGGTCTCGTCGGCGGCCCCGACGACCGCCGCCTCGGCGACGGACGGGTGGGAGACCAGCGCGGACTCGACCTCGGTGGTGGAGATGTTGTGGCCCGAGACGAGCATGACGTCGTCGACCCGGCCGAGCAGCCAGATGTCGCCGTCGTCGTCCTTCTTGGCACCGTCGCCCGCGAAGTACTTGCCCTCGAAGCGGGACCAGTAGGTGTCGATGAAGCGCTGGTCGTCGCCCCAGATGGTGCGGAGCATCGACGGCCACGGCTCGGTGAGGACCAGGTAGCCGCCGCCCCCGTTCGGGACCTCGTTCGCCTCGTCGTCGACGACGGTGGCGGAGATGCCGGGCAGCGGGCGCTGCGCCGAGCCGGGCTTGGTCTCGGTGACACCGGGCAGCGGCGAGATCATCATCGCGCCGGTCTCGGTCTGCCACCAGGTGTCCACGATCGGGCACTTGTTGGCCCCGATGTGCTCCCGGTACCAGATCCAGGCCTCCGGGTTGATCGGCTCGCCGACGGAGCCGAGGACGCGCAGCGACGACAGGTCGAACTTGGCGGGGATGTCGTCGCCCCACTTCATGAACGTGCGGATCGCGGTCGGCGCCGTGTAGAGGATGGTGACGCCGTACTTCTGCACGATCTCCCAGAACCGGCCCTGGTGCGGGGTGTCCGGGGTGCCCTCGTACATGACCTGGGTCGCGCCGTTGGCCAGCGGCCCGTAGACGATGTACGAGTGGCCGGTGACCCAGCCGATGTCGGCGGTGCACCAGTAGACGTCGGTCTCCGGCTTGAGGTCGAACACGGCCTGATGGGTGTACGCGGCCTGGGTGAGGTAGCCGCCGGAGGTGTGCAGGATGCCCTTCGGCTTACCCGTGGTGCCGGAGGTGTAGAGGATGAAGAGCGGGTGCTCGGCCTCGAACGCCTCCGGGGTGTGCTCGGCGGACTGGCGGGCGACGATCTCGTCCCACCACACGTCGCGGCCCTCGGTGAAAGCGGTGTCCTGGCCGGTGCGGCGGACCACGAGGACGTGCTCGACCTGCGGGCAGCGGGCGACGGCCTCGTCGATGGCGGGCTTCAGCGCGGAGGGCTTGCCGCGGCGGTAGCCGCCGTCGGCGGTGACGACCAGCTTGGCGTCCGCGTCCTGGATGCGGGAGGCGACGGCGTCGGCCGAGAAGCCGCCGAAGACCACCGAGTGGGCGGCGCCGATGCGGGCGCAGGCCAGCATGGTGATCGCGGCCTCGGGGATCATCGGCAGGTAGACCGCGACCCGGTCGCCCTTGCGGACGCCCAGCTCGGTCAGGGCGTTTGCGGCCTTGGAGACCTCGTCCTTGAGCTCGGCGTAGGTGATGGCGCGGCTGTCGCCCGGCTCGCCCTCGAAGTGGATGGCGACCCGGTCGCCGTTGCCGGCCTCGACGTGGCGGTCCACGCAGTTGTACGCGACGTTCAGCTCACCGTCGGCGAACCACTTGGCGAAGGGCGGGTTCGACCAGTCGAGGGTCTCGGTCGGCTCGGTGGCCCAGGTGAGCCGCCTCGCCTGCTCGGCCCAGAAGCCCAGCCTGTCCGCCTTGGCCTGCTCGTACGCCTCCGCCGTCACATTGGCGTGCGCGGCCAGCTCGGCGGGCGGCGCGAATCGGCGCTCTTCCTTGAGCAGATTGGCCAAGGATTCGTTGCTCACGACATCTCCCTTTCCCAGGGCGTCCTATGTGCCTGTGTGTCCCGCGTCATAGCTCATCAGGCGGATGCCCGGGTGACAAGAGCCTCCGGGTAATTGGTTTAGACCTGTGGGATGACATGCGGAGGCGACCCCTCGCTCCCCGAGCGGGAGGGAGCGAGGAGTCACACACTTGCACGGACGAACGGAAGGAAAGGTTCAGGACGCGCGAGCGGCCTGCCAGACCCCCGGATACGCCTCCGCCGCCACGGCCGCGGGAGGCACGTGGTTGAACACGTCGTCGTAGCTGTGCACCTCGTCCGTCCCGGCCAGCAGATAGGCCTGCGCCTCACCCACGTGGAAGTACATCCCGTGCAGGGCCAGCGTCCCGTCCGCGAGCCGCCGCGCCACCGACTCATACGCCCGCAGGTGCTCCAACTGCTGCACCACGTTGGTCAGACAGAGCTGCTCGACCGCGTCGGCCGGCAGCCGCCCGGAGATCCTGGCCCAGGCGTGCCTGCGGCTCGCCATCCGTTCCAGACTCGGCCGGCCGTGCCGCAGCCAGCGCCGCAGCGGGCTCGGCGGGTCGTCCGGACCGCTGTTCAGCAGGGCCTGCATCGCGCCGCAGCCGGAGTGCCCGCAGACAGTGATCGACTCGACCCGCAGCACCTCCACCGCGTACTCGATCGCCGCCGCCACCGAGTCGTCCCCGCTCTCCTCGCCCGGCAGCGGCACCAGATTGCCCACGTTGCGCACGGTGAACAGGTCGCCCGGGCCGCTCGACGTGATCATGCTGGTGACCAGCCTGGAGTCGGCGCAGGTCAGGAAGAGCTGGGAAGGCCGCTGGCCCTCCCGCGCGAGCCGCGCCAGCTCGTCCCTGACCAGCGGCGCGGTGTCCCGCTGGAACGCGCCGATGCCGCTCGCCAGCCGGTGACCGGTCGCCTGCCGGGTCTCCTCGGCCGGCTGCTCGACGCACTGATGGTTCCGCCACGGTGTCCAGGGGCGGCAGCAGGAGTGGGAACCGTGCCCCTGCGCGGACGCGGCCTCGGGCGCGGGATCGGCGATCCGGCCGCCGGAAGGACCGGTCGTCTCCACCGTGCCACCACGCCCCAGATGCGCGGCCTGCCAGTCGTGCAGCGCCTCGTACGCCGCGTGGTCCATGAAGGAGCCGTCCAGCTCCACCACCACGTCGGCGCCCGACGGGATCTGGTGCAGGGCCCGGCTCAGCCGCGGCACCGCGAGGAAGGTCAACTGGCCGCGGATCCTGATCAGATGGCGCCCGTCCTTCTCCTCCCGGGTGATCCGGGTACGGGCGAGGCGGTGCAGCGCGACGGCGACCGCCACCGCGATCCCGAGGCCCACTCCCTCCAGGATGCCGACGAACACCACGCCCGCCAGCGTCACCACGTACACCAGCGCTTCGCGGTGACGGGTGACCGTCCGGATGTGCGTGATGCTGACCATCTGGATGCCGACGACCATGACGAGCGCAGCGAGCGCGGGCAGCGGGATGAGGTCGAGAACCGGGACGAGGAGCAGTGCGGCGAGCACGATCCACACGCCGTGCAGTATCGACGAGTTGCGGCTGACGGCCCCCGCCGAGACGTTCGCGACGCTGCGCACCGCGACGCCGGCCACCGGCAGGCCGCCGAGCGCCCCGGACACCACGTTCGCCGCGCCCTGGCCCGCGAGTTCGCGGTCCAGCCGGGAACGGGGGACCGAGGCCGCGCCGGTGTCGGCGGCGCGCTTCGCCGCCAGCTTGTCGACGGCGACGGCGGACAGCAGCGACTGCACGCTGGTCACCAGCGTGATGGTGAGCACCCCGGCCGCGATCCCGAGGATCGGCCCCTCGGGGAGGCCGGGCAGCGCGTGGCTGCTCCACGAAGGCAGGTCGACCCGCGGCACGCCGAGCCCGGCGAGTGCCGCGACCGCCGTGGCTGCGGCCACGGCGACGAGCGCGGCGGGGACCGTGCGCAGCATCCCGCCCGTACGGCCGGGGAGGCGCGGCCAGAGCAGCAGCAGGCCGACGGTGAGGGCGCTCACGACGAGTGCGGCGGGCGAGGTGTGCGCCAGCTGGGCGGGCAGGCCGAGCGCGTTGTCGACGGCGGAGCTCTGAGGGCTGCCGCCGAGCACGATGTGCAGCTGGGCGAGGGCGATGGTCACGCCGATGCCGGCCAGCATGCCGTGCACGATCGCGGGGGACACGGCGAGGGCGGAGCGGGCCACCTTGAGGGCGGCGAGGCCGAGTTGGGCCAGTCCGGCGAGCACCGTGATGGCGCACGTGGTGCGCCAGCCGTAGAGCTGGATCAACTCGGCGGTGACCACGGTCAGTCCGGCGGCCGGGCCGCTGACCTGGAGCGGGGAGCCGCCGAGGCGACCGGCGACGATGCCGCCGACGGCGGCGGCCACCAGGCCCGCCTGGAGCGGGGCGCCGGTGGCGAGCGCGATGCCGAGGGAGAGCGGCAGCGCGATCAGGAACACGGCGACGGACGCGGAGAGGTCCGCGCCGTCGAGACGGATGCGGCGGCGGGGGCCGTCCGGCGGACTGTGGGGCCGCTGGACGCGGGGTCGGTTGGTGGTGCGGTCAGGGGTGGTGAGAGTCATGTCCCGTCTCCTCCGGGGGCAGCGCGGTCGCGGCTCGTGCGGGGTGCAGCGGCGGGGCCATCGAGCGATGCCGATCAGCGATCATCAACGCTCGGTAAATGAACAGTAATGGAGAGTAAAGACTCCGGCATTATTTTCGGGGCAAACGGGGCAAGGATTCACCGGATCCGGTGACAGAACGTGGCCATGCCGCTTGTCGTTGCCGCTCTCCGGTCGCCGTGGTGCGACGTTGACGCCGCTTGTACGGAAATCCGAGGAACCGTGCGAAGGGGCCGGCGGACGACTGGGCAAGCCGGTGTCCGCCGCACGGCGCAACCGGGACGCACCGCACGACGCGACCCTGACGCGGCCGAGGACGCAACCGAGGACGCAGACCGAGGAGAGGTGGGCGGATGTCAGCCGCCGGGAGAAGGACCACTGTCCAGAAGAGGGCGCTCGCCGTCGGCGCCCTCGCCGTCGCCCTCACGGCCGGGCTCGCCGGCTGCTCGGGTTCCGGCGGTTCCGCCCGGGACGGGGCGCCGGGCGCGGGCGTCAAGAAGGGCCCGGCCGCAGCTCCGCAGAGCGCGGTGCGGCTGATCGGCGACGGCTCCACCGCCTTCACCGGGCAGCAGCCCCACCAGCCGACCTGGCAGCGCCTGAAGCCAGGTCAGGAACCGCCGCAGTTCGTGGTGTTCTCCTGGGACGGCGCGGGCGAGGACAGCCAGCGGCTCTTCTCTCACTTCCGCAAGGTGGGCAGGCAGTACGGCGCGACCATGACGTACTTCCTCAGCGGGGTGTACCTGCTGCCGGAGGACAAGCGCGAGCTGTACGACCCGCCGAAGCACTCCCCGGGCCGCTCGGACATCGGCTTCAACGACGTCCAGGGCATCCGTGACACCGTGCGCGAACTGCGCGGCGCGTGGGAGGAGGGCAACGAGATCGGCACCCACTTCAACGGCCACTTCTGCGGCAAGGACGGGGGAGTCGGCACCTGGTCGGTCGAGGAGTGGAAGAGCGAGATCAACCAGGCCAAGTCCTTCGTCAAGAACTGGAAGACCAACGCCGGTCTGAAGGCGGAGAAGCCGCTCCCGTTCGACTACGACAAGGAGCTGGTCGGCGCCCGTACGCCGTGCCTGGAGGGCCGCAAGAACTTCGTCCAGGCGGCGGCGCAGATGGGCTTCCGCTACGACACCAGCGGCGTTAACGACCAGATCTGGCCCAAGAAGGACCAGGGTCTGTGGGACCTGTCGATGCAGCTCGTCCCGGTACCCGGCCGTGCCTTCCAGACGCTGTCGATGGACTACAACTTCCTCGTCAACCAGTCCGGCACGACGAAGGGCGACCCGTCGATGCACGAGTTCTGGGGCAACCAGATGCGGGACGGGCTGGTGCAGGCCTTCGAGCGCTCCTACCGGGGCAACCGGGCGCCGCTGATCATCGGCAACCACTTCGAGTCCTGGAACGGCGGCACGTACATGCGCGCCATCGAGCAGACGATCGCCACGGTGTGCGTGCAGAAGGACGTCAAGTGCGTCTCCTTCCGCCAGCTCGCCGACTGGCTCGACGCCCAGGACCCGGACGTCATCGCCAAGCTCCGCACCCTGAAGGTCGGCGAGGCCCCGCAGGCCGGCTGGAAGTCCTTCCTCGCCCCGCAGCCCGCCGTCCCGGCGGCTCCGGCGGCCGGCGCAGCCGGAGCCCAGCCCGCCGAACGGCGCTGAGCCCCGGCGCGCGCCGCCGGCTCGGCTGCCGCTGAGCCTCCAGACGCGCCAACGGCTCGGTTTCGGCTGAGCCTCGGCGCGTGGGGTCAGCTCGGCTGGGGGACAGCCAGTCGTTCGTCGAGGACGAAGCCGGGGTCGACCTGCGCCGCCAGGTCCGCCCCGGTCTTGGCGTTGCCCCAGCTTTCCGCGTTCCGCAGGTGGAAGTGGACCATCTGGTGCGTGTAGCGCTCCCAGTCGCGGTGGGCGTACGAGTCGTCCGCCGCGTTCTGGAGGGTCTGCAGGGCCGTGCGGTTGGCCGCCTCGAGGAGTTCGAAGCGGGGCGGGCGGCCCTTCTCCATGGAGCGGACCCAGTCGGAGTGGCCGACCGTCACCAGCAGGTCCTCGCCGACCTCGGAGCGCAGGAAGTCGACGTCGTCCGCGCCCTGCACCTTGTTGCCGACCACCTTCAGGGCGACCCCGAAGTCCCGCGCGTACTCCTTGTACTGGCGGTAGACGGAGACTCCCTTGCGGGTCGGTTCGGCCACCAGGAAGGTCATGTCGAAGCGGGTGAACATGCCGGAGGCGAAGGAGTCGGAGCCGGCCGTCATGTCGACCACCACGTACTCGTCCGGCCCGTCCACCAGGTGGTTCAGGCACAGCTCCACCGCACCGACCTTGGAGTGGTAGCAGGCCACACCCAGGTCGGACTCGGTGAACGGGCCCGTCGCCATCAACCGGAGCTCGCCGTCGTCGAGCCGGACGGACCGGGCGCAGGCCTCGTACACCGGGTTGTCCTCGCGGACCCGGAGCAGCCGCGAGCCCTCCCCGGGCGGCGTCGTCTTGATCATCGTGTCGGCGGAGGCGATCCGCGGATTGGAGCCCCGCAGGTAGTCCTTGATCAGCGGCAGGTGCGCGCCCATCGCGGGCAGCGCGGAGGCCTCTTCGTCGGAGAGGCCGAGCGCCGCTCCGAGGTGCTGGTTGATGTCGGCGTCGACCGCCACGACCGGGGCTTCGGCGGCGGCGAGGTGACGGATGAAGAGCGAGGACAGCGTCGTCTTGCCGCTGCCGCCCTTCCCTACGAAAGCGATCTTCATGTTCACCTAGCGTAGTGGCACGAATGCTGCGCGTGGTCAAGGTGCGTGAAGAAGACCACTCCAACGTGGGGTGCGGGCCCCGGGCGCGTAGCCTCCCTACTTATGAGTACGCACGCCTCTGACCCCCTGGCCGCCCTCGGCTCCCTGCCGGGCGTCGCCGACTCGGTGGACTCCGTACGCAAGGCCGTCGACCGGGTCTACGGCCACCGCGTGATGCGCCGCCGCAGCAACGAGATCACCTCCGAGGCGGCTCTGCGCGGGGCCCGCGGCTCGGCCGCGCTCGCGGGCGCCGACTGGGCCCTGGAGGAGGTCCGCCGGCGCACCGACTTCGGCGCGGACCCGGAGGCCCGCACGGTCGGTGCGGCGCTGCGACTGACCGCCGAGTGCGGACAGCTGCTGTCCATCTGGCGCCAGTCGCCGCTGCGGGTGCTCGCCCGGCTGCACCTGGTCGCCGAGGGCGAGCCACTCGCCTCGACGGGCAGGCCGCGGCAGGCGGGTGAGCCGGTCGACGAAGCGCTGATCGAGTCGCCGCTCCCGGACCCGGCCGAGGTCTCGGGCCGGCTCGACGGCCTCGCCGACCTGATCATCGCGGGCGGTGAGGCCCCGGCGCTGGTGACTGCCGCCGTGGTGCACGGTGAGCTGCTCGCCCTGCGGCCCTTCACCTCGCACAACGGCCTGGTCGCGCGGGCGGCGGAGCGGATCGTGCTGATCGGCAGCGGTCTCGACCCGAAGGCGATCTGCCCGGCCGAGGTCGGCCACGCGGAGCTGGGCCGTGAGGCCTATCTGGCGGCCTTCGACGGCTACCTGTCGGGGACGCCGGAGGGCATGGCCGCCTGGATCTCGCACTGCGGGCGCGCGGTGGAGCTGGGTGTCCGGGAGTCGACGGCCGTCTGTGAGGCGCTGCAGCGCGGCGCGGCCTGAGAAGCCCCTGACATGGGTTGCGGCGGTACCAGACTTCGGTACCGCCGCTGGCACGTCCACCCAGTTACCAAGCGTCCTCGATATGTGCCCATCAGGCGGGGAACTTTGCCCTGCGCCTGGTGCGGCTGGCCCTTAATCGAAGGGTCGACGTCGCGTGGGTGCCAGGTTTCTGTGCATCAGGTCCGTGGGGCCGTTCTGCTCAACAGGTGATCCTCTCGGATGTCCTAGGTCTCGCGGGCCTGATTCCTTTCTACTCCTGTCGGCGAGGAAGCGAAAGTCCTGGCTCCGCTTCTTTGCGTTCCCCTCAAATCCGGGCAAAGCGAATGGCAAGTTCCGAGGTCCGGGCACCGGCCGAGTGGCCAGGCGAGTGGCCAGGCGGCTGGGCGTCGGATGACGGGGTGCCGGGCCTGGTGCGATGCCATGTGCTGGGTGGTGCTGTGTGACGGCGTCGGGTACCGGATGTCGGGTGTCGGACCGCCGGTGCCGGGCGGGGTGAGGCGGTTGGTCAGGTGAGGGCCCCGGCCGCGGCCCTCGCGAGTGCCGCCGCCTGTCGGCGACGGCTCGCGTACCAGACGAGACCGGCGGTGGCGGCCGCCGCGCCGACGGCCGCCGCGGCGACGAGGGCCGGGCGGGGCGGCATGCGGAACTCCGGCAGTCGCTGCTTGAGCCGCACCGGCCGGTCGAAGACGAGGACCGGCCAGTCCCGGGCCGTCGCCTCGCGTCGCAGCGCCCGGTCGGGGTTCACCGCGTACGGGTGGCCCACCGCTTCCAGCATCGGCAGATCGGTCGCCGAATCGCTGTACGCGTAGCAGCGGGACAGGTCGTAGCCTTCGGACTCGGCGAGCTCCCGGACCGCCTCCGCCTTCGTCGGGCCGTACGCGTAGTACTCCACTTCACCCGTGAAACAGCCGTCCTCGCCGACCACCATCCGGGTGGCGACGACGCGGTCGGCGCCCAGCATCTCGCCGACGGGCTCGACGACCTCGGCCCCGGAGGTCGAGACGATCACGACGTCGCGGCCCGCGGCGTGGTGGTCCTCGATGAGCGAGGCCGCCTCGTCGTAGATGATCGGGTCGATCAGGTCATGCAGGGTCTCGGCCACGAGCTCCTTGACCTGGGCGACGTTCCAGCCTTTGCAGAGCGCGGAGAGATATTCGCGCATCCGCTCCATCTGGTCGTGATCGGCGCCCCCGATCAGGAACACGAACTGGATGTACGCCGTCCGCAGTGCGGCACGGCGACTGATCAGTCCGCCTCGGTAGAAGGACTTGCTGAAGGTCAGCGTCGAGGACTTCGCAATGACCGTCTTGTCCAGGTCAAAGAAGGCGGCTGCGCGCGGCATCGAGTGGTTTTCCACGAGCTGAGCATAGGTGCCCGCCATTCGGCGTACGCTGGGGCGCGTGGGTTTGCCTGAGAAGGCTCTCGGGTACACCATGGAAGTCACGGATCGTTCGCGACCGTGCTAACCCGGACCGGCTCCTCCCCCCCCGAGTCGGCCGGAGAGACGACCCCCGCTCTCCCCCCCGGCGGGGGTCGTCGCATGTCCGGACCTGGTCCGGACCTGTTTTCGCCCCGATCTTCCCTCATCTCCGCCCCTCCTTCCCCGGCCGCGTCACGCGTCGGCCAGGTGGTCGCACGACACCTCATTTCGTCACTCAGCGTAGTCGCAGGACTGCTCTCCGGGCAGTACCGGTTTGGGTGGCGAAGTTATTCACAGGCGGCGGGTTATCCACAGTTTTTGACCAAGATCCACAAGTTTTTCCCGACGGCTGCACGGTGATTCCGGTCGCGAAGTCCGCGAACCGTAGGAATCAGGTGAGGGGTGTGCCGTGGAGGGACCGAAGACTTCCGGAACGTCGGCGCGAGGCGCGGCGGTGGTGGGTGCGGTCGCGGGAGCGGCCATGGGATCGCGAGCGAGCGCCGGCCCGGGCGTGGGCGCGGGTGTGGGGGACGGAAGCGGGCGGCCGGCCCGGCCGCTGCTCGTCACCGAGGACCTGGCACTTCTCGACGACCTGCTGCGGCTGTGCGCCGCCGCGGGCGCCGAGCCCGAGGTGCACCACACCGTGCCCGAGCGCCGGGCCGCCTGGACCGACCCGCCCCTCGTCCTCGTCGGCGACGATGCGGCGGCCCGCTGCCGCGGCGCCACCCGTAGGCCGGGAGTGCTGCTGGTCGCACGAGACCCCGGTGACTCAGGCGTGTGGCGGCGCGCCGTCCGGATCGGCGCGGAGGACGCGCTGACCCTGCCCGACGACGAGGGCCGTGTCGTCGACCTCATCGCCGACGCTGTCGAGGGCGCAGGGCGGCAGGCGCTGACCGTCGGCGTCATCGGCGGTCGCGGTGGCGCGGGAGCCTCCACGCTGGCCTGCGCGCTGTCGCTCGCCGCCGTCCGGGCAGGGCAGCGCACCCTCCTCGTCGACGCCGACCCGCTCGGCGGCGGACTCGACGTGCTGCTCGGCGGCGAGCGCGCCGCAGGGCGGCGGTGGCCCGACTTCGCCGCATCCAAGGGACGGGTCGCGGGCGCGGCCCTGGAGGAGTCGCTGCCGACGGTGCGCGGGCTGCGGGTGCTGAGCTGGGACCGGGGCGACCCGGTGCTCGTGCCGCCCGAAGCGATGCGCTCGGTCCTCGCCGCCGGCCGGCGGCGTGACGGCGTCGTCGTGGTCGACCTGCCCCGTCGGATCGACGACGGCGTCACCGAGGCGCTCGCCCAGCTCGACCTCGGCCTGCTCGTCGTCCCGGGCGAGCTGCGGGCCGTCGCCGCCGCCCAGCGGATGGCCGGAGCCGTCGGCACCGTGCTGCGCGATCTGCGCGCCGTCGTACGCGGGCCCTACGCGCCCGGGCTCGACGAGCAGTGGATCGCCGACGCCCTCGGGCTCCCCCTCGCGGGCGAACTGCCCTGCGACACGGGCCTCGCGACGGCCGGAGACGGCGGACCTCCGCCGGGCTCCGAGGTTCGCGGCGGCCTCGCCCGCTTCAGCTCCGCCTTCTGGGAGCGCGTCCTCGTCCCGGAGCGTGTGGCATGAGCGGGACGGGACTTCTCGACGCCGTGCGTCAGCGGCTCGCCGAGAGCGGTGCCGAACCGACCCCGGCGCGCGTCGCGGCGGCCCTGCGAGCGCAGGGACGGCTGCTCGGCGATGCCGAGGTGCTGGGCGCGGCGGAGGAACTGCGGTGCGAACTGATCGGCACGGGGCCGCTGGAGCCGCTGCTCGCCGACCCGAGGGTGACCGACGTCCTGGTCTCCGCGCCCGACCGGGTCTGGGTGGACCGCGGTACCGGACTCGAGGCGACCGGGGTGACCTTCCCCGACGCCGCGGCGGTACGGCGCCTGGCGCAGCGGCTCGCGGCGGTCGCGGGTCGCCGGCTCGACGACGCCAGGCCCTGGGTGGACGCGCGGCTTCCGGACGGCACCCGCATGCACGCCGTGCTGCCGCCGGTCGCCGTCGGCTCGACCTGCCTTTCGCTGCGGGTGGTGCGGCCGAGGGCGTTCTCCGTGGGGGAGTTGGCCGATGCGGGCACCGTCCCGCCGGGCGGCGAGCCGGTGCTGCGGGCGCTGGTCGAGGCCCGGGTCTCCTTCCTCGTCAGCGGCGGCACGGGCTCGGGCAAGACGACTCTGCTGTCCACCTTGCTCGGCCTGGTCGGTCCGCGCGAACGGATCGTCGTCGCCGAGGACTCGGCCGAACTGCGCCCCGACCACCCGCACGTGGTGCGTCTGGAGGCTCGCCCGCCGAACCAGGAGGGCGCGGGGCTCGTCACCCTCCGGGACCTGGTGCGGCAGGCGCTGCGGATGCGGCCTGACCGGCTTGTGGTCGGCGAGGTCCGCGGTCCGGAAGCCGTTGACCTGCTCGCCGCCCTCAACACGGGCCACGAAGGAGGCTGCGGCACGGTCCACGCCAACGCGGCCGCCGACGTGCCCGCCCGGCTGGAGGCGCTGGGCACGGCCGCCGGGCTCGACCGTGCCGCGCTGCACAGCCAGCTGGGTGCCGGTCTCTCGGCGGTGCTGCACCTGGTACGGGACCGTTCCGGACTTCGGCGGATCGCCGAGGTCCACGTTCTCGAACGGGACCGGGAGGGGCTGGTGGTGACCGTTCCCGCGCTGACCTGGGCACCAGGCGGCTTTCAGCAGGAGCGGGGCTGGGAGCGGCTGCGGTCGCTGATCGGGGGCGGACGGTGACGACGACGGGCGCGGCGGTGTTGTGCGCGGTTCTCGCGCTGTGGTGGACGGCCCGGCAGGAGCGGGCGGCCCGCAGGGCCCGTGCGGTCCTGGCGGCGCCGGGAGGGCCGGTGGAGACCTGGACCTGGACCGGGGCCGTGGCGCCCGCGGTCGCCGCGCGCTGGTGGAGCAGGCTGCGTGGCCGGCGGGAGTGGCTGTGTCTGCCGGTGGCGGCGGTGTGCGCGTTGCTCGGCTCCTCGCCGCTGCCGCTGGTCGCGGGGGCGGTCGCGGTGCCGTTGACCGGACGCCGGCTCGGGGCGGCGCGGGCCCGACGGGAGCGGAAGGCACGCGCCGATGGGGTCGTCGCCCTGTGCGGGACGGTCGCGGGAGAGCTGAGGGCCGGCTGGCAGCCCGCCCAGGCGCTGGCCTTCGCCGCGCGCACCACGGGTGCGCTCGGCGGCCAGGAGGCGGCGGTTCTCGCGGCGGCCCGTTTCGGCGGGGATGTGCCGGAGGCGCTGCGCCGGGCGGCCCGCAGCGACGGTGCCGAGGGACTGGCCGGGATGGCTGCCTGCTGGCAGGTCGCCGTGGACGGTGGAGCGGGCCTCGCCGCGGGCCTTGACCGGCTGGAGGCCGCGCTGCGGGCCCACCAGGAGCAGCGGGAGCGGCTGCGGGCCCAACTGGCCGGGGCCTGGGCGACGGTGGCCGTCCTCGCGGTCCTGCCCGTCGCCGGACTCGGACTCGGAGCCGCACTCGGAGCCCGCCCGTTGTGGGTGCTGCTCCACACGCCCGCGGGTCTCGCCTGCCTGGCCCTGGGCGGCGCTCTGGAGGCGGCGGGGTTGTGGTGGGCGGCCCGGATCGTGCGGGGAGGCGAGCGGCTGTGACAGCTGTCCTCGCCGTCCTGTGTGCTCTCGTGGCAGCGGTCCTGGCCCTGGTCGGCCGGCGCCGCGACCGGCGGGCGCGCGCACGGTCGGCGGCCCTGCTGGGAGTGGGGAAGCCGCCGGGACGGTCGCCGGAGAGCAGGCGGAGACCGGTGCTTCTGCATCGGGTACGGCCCTGGGGCGTGCCGTGTGCGGCGGGTCTCGCCGGGTTCGTGCTGATCGGCGGATTCCCCGGGTGTCTGGTCGGAGCCGGCACCGCCTGGGCGCTGTGGCGATGGCGGGCACGGCGGCCGCAGGACGTGCAGGAGGTGCAGGACGAGGAGGTGGCACGTCAGCTGCCCCTTGCCGCCGACCTGTTGGCGGCGTGCGCCTCCGCCGGGGCGCCGCCCGGGGATTCCGCGGACGCGGTGGGCCGGTCGCTGGGCGGGCCGGTGGGCGAGCGGCTCGTCCGCACCGCCGCCGAACTGAGGCTCGGCGGCGAACCGGCCGATGTGTGGCGGAGGTTCGGCGAGATACCCGGCGCGGAAGGGCTGGCCCGCTGCCTGGAACGCGCGGCCTCCTCCGGGGCGCCCGCGGCCGATGCCGTGGCACGCCACGCGGAGGCACTGCGCGCGGCCCGCGCCCGAGCGGCGGCAGCCCGCGCGCAGCGCGCCGAGGTGCTGATCACCGCGCCGGTCGGGCTGTGCTTTCTGCCCGCGTTCCTGGCGGTCGGTGTGGCTCCGGTGGTGATCGGCCTCGCGAACGGACTGCTCGGCGGCCGGTGAGAGCGAAGTGGATGAGAGATCACGAGGAGGTCCGGAAATGAAGATCAGTCAGGTCGGTCACGACAGTCGTGCCCATCAGGTCAGGCAGTTCGGTAAGCGCGGGGGCGGAGGGAGCCGGCTGCTCGGATGGTGGCGGGCCCGGACGGCTGCGGCACGCCGCGACACCGGCATGAGCACGACGGAATACGCGATGGGCACGATCGCCGCCGCGGCCTTCGCGGCCGTGCTGTACAAGGTGCTCACCAGCGGCACGGTGAGCAAGGCGCTGGAATCGGTGATCGGGAAGGCTCTCGATGCGCCGTTCTGACCGGGGATCCGTGACCGCGGAGACGGCGGTCGCGCTGCCCGCCCTCGTCCTGTTCACCGCGGCCCTGCTGTGGGGGCTGGCCGCGGCCGCCGCGCAGATCCAGTGCGTGGACGCGGCCAGGGCCGGTGCCCGGGCGGTCGCCCGCTCCGAGCCCGTCCCGGCCGCCGAGGCCGCGGCCCGGGCCGCGGCTCCCGAGGGCGCGACCGTCACCGTGGCACGGGAGGGCGAGCTCTGGCGGGTGAACGTCGAGGCGGCCGCGCCGGGGCCCGGCGGCCTGGGGCTCACGTTGCGGGCCGGGGCGGCGGCGCTCGCCGAGGACACGGTCGGGGAGGCGATGCCGTGAGGAGCGTCCGCCGGATCCGTTCGGCCGATCGGGGTGCGGCCACGGTGTGGACCGCTTTCGCGGCCTGCGCACTCTGCGTCGTGTTCGGCGCGGTGCTCGCACTCGGCCAGGCCGTCGCGGCCCGTCACCGCGCGGGCGCGGCCGCCGACCTGGCGGCCCTCGCCGCCGCCGGCCGTGGCCTGTGGGGCGAGCAGGACGCCTGCGCGGCCGCGGCCCGCGTCGCGGAGGCACAGGGCGCCACCCTGGTCCGCTGCCACGTCCGAGAGGACGTCGCCGACGTCACCACGCGCGTCGCGCACCCTCCATGGAACCCCGAGTCCCGGGCCCGCGCGGGCCCGCCCACCAGCCCGACATCTCCTACCGGCCGAACGTCTCCCGCCGCCCCGCCGTCACCTCTTGGCCTAACGCCACCCACCAGCTCGACGTCTCCTAACGGCCTAACGTCTCCCGCCGACCCGATATCCCGTGCTGGCAGGCGCTCGCCCACCGGTCCAGGCCCGGCCACAGGCATGGGCTCAAGGTCGGCCTGAGCCCACCGGCCGACCCGAGCCCGCCCATCGGTCCGGATCCCGCCATCGGCCTGAGCCCACCGGCCGACCCGAGCCCGCCCATCGGTCCGGAACCCGCCATCGGCCTGAGCCCACCGGCCGACCCGAGCCCGCCCATCGGTCCGGATCCCGCCATCGGCCTGAGCCCACCAGCCGCCCCGGGCTCGCCCACCTGCTTGGGCGCGCCCGTCACCCCGGAGCCACCCGCCTCGCTCGATCGGCCCACTGTGCCGGGCTCTTTTCCAGGGCCTGGTCCTCTGAGCCGGGCTCTCTTCCTGGGCCCGGTTCTCCACCAGGGCCTGACCCGCCCCGGTCTAACCAGCCCGTCCGGGATCAGCTGACCCGTCAGGGACGAGCCCGGGACCAGCTGACCCGTCAGGGACTAGCTGACCTGCCCAGGACTAGCCGACTAGCCGACCGGGACTAGCCGACCCGCCCAGGACTGACCGACCCGCAGCCAGCTGGGGTCAAGCCAGCCGTGATCCGCCGGACGGGGACAGAGACCCTGGGCCCCGTCCTCGGGCGTCAGCACGGTCCGTCTGCGGGTCCCGCAGAGGCGGTGTCCGCGGGTGTGTCGGCCGAGGACACGCCGTCCCCAGGCGTCTCCTTCGCCGCGGCCTCCTCGGGGGCGCCCCGCAAGAGCTCCGTGAGGAGGCGGACTGCGCCGCGTTTGTGAAGGGGGTCGTTGCCGTTGCCGCATTTGGGGGACTGGATGCAGGAGGGGCAGCCGGCGTCGCACTCGCAGGAGGCGATGGCCTCCCGGGTGGCGGTGAGCCAGGCCCGGGCGGTGTGGAAGGCGCGTTCGGCGAAGCCGGCGCCGCCGGGGTGGCCGTCGTAGACGAAGACGGTCGGCAGCAGGGTGTCGGGGTGGAGCGGGACGGAGACGCCGCCGATGTCCCAGCGGTCGCACGTGGCGAAGAGCGGCAGCATGCCGATGGAGGCGTGCTCGGCGGCGTGCAGGGCGCCGCCGAGGATCTCCGGGTTGATCCGGGCGGCGTCGAGCTGGTCCTCGGTGACCGTCCACCACACGGCCCGGGTGCGCAGGGTGCGGGGCGGCAGGTCGAGCTTGGTCTCGCCGAGCACCTCGCCGGTGATCAGGCGGCGGCGGAGGAAGGAGACGACCTGGTTGGTGACCTCGACGGAGCCGTAGCAGAGGCGGCCGGCTCCCCACGGGATCTCGGTGTCGGTGGACAGGACGGAGATGGAGGTGGTGTCGCGGGCGGTGGTCGAGTAGGGCGGGTTCGCCTCTTCGACGAGGGCCACGGAGTCCTTCAGGTCGAGCTCGCGGACGAGATAGGTGCGGCCCTGGTGAAGGTGGACGGCGCCCTCGTGGACGGCGGCGTGGGAGGCGGCCTCGTCGACCGTGCCGAGGAGCCGGCCGGTGCCGGCCTCGACGATGCGCACGGGGCTGCCGCCACCGCCCCGGATGTCGGTGAGGTCGGCGGCCCGCTCGCGGCGGGTCCAGTACCAGCCGGTGGAGCGGCGGCGCAGCAGGCCGGCGGACTCCAGCTGGGGCAGCAGGTCGGGCACGGCCGGGCCGAAGAGGGCCACGTCGGACTCGGTCAGCGGTAGCTCGGCCGCGGCGGCGCACAGATGGGGGGCGAGGACGTAGGGGTTGTCGGGGTCGAGGACGGTCGACTCGACGGGCTGCTGGAAGATCGCCTCGGGGTGGTGGACCAGGAAGGTGTCCAGCGGGTCGTCGCGGGCGACGAGGACCGCGAGCGCGCCCTCGCCGGAGCGTCCGGCGCGGCCGGCCTGCTGCCACAGGGAGGCGCGGGTGCCCGGGTAGCCGGCGATCACGACGGCGTCCAGGCCGGAGACGTCGACGCCCAGCTCCAGGGCGGTCGTCGCGGCCAGGCCGAGGAGCTCGCCGGAGTGCAGGGCCCGCTCCAGGGCGCGCCGCTCCTCGGGCAGGTAGCCGCCCCGGTACGCGGCGACCCGACGGGCGAGGGTGCGGTCGACCTCGGCGAGGCGTTCCTGGGCGATCACCGAGATCAGTTCGGCGCCGCGCCGGGAGCGGACGAAGGCGACCGAGCGGACGCCCTGCACCGCGAGGTCGGTCAGCAGGTCGGCGGTCTCGGCGGTGGCGGTGCGGCGGACCGGGGCTCCCTGCTCGCCGTGGAGCTCGGTCAGCGGAGGCTCCCACAGGGCGAAGACCAGTTCGCCGCGGGGGGAGGCGTCGTCGGAGACCTCGGTGACCGGCAGGCCGGTGAGCCGGCCGGCGGCGAGGGCCGGGTCCGCGGAGGTGGCCGAGGCGAGCAGGAACACCGGCTCGGAGCCGTAACGGGCGCAGATCCGGCGGAGGCGGCGCAGCACCTGGGCGACGTGGGAGCCGAAGACGCCCCGGTAGGTGTGGCACTCGTCGACGACGACATAGCGGAGGGAGCGCAGGAAGGAGGACCAGCGGGGGTGGGACGGGAGTATGCCCCGGTGGAGCATGTCGGGGTTGGTGAGGACGTAGTTCGCGTACTGGCGGACCCACTCGCGTTCCTCGACCGGGGTGTCGCCGTCGTAGACGGCGGGACGGATCCGGTTGCCGAGCGGGGCGGCGAGTTCGCGCACGGCGCGCCGCTGGTCGGCGGCGAGCGCCTTGGTCGGGGCGAGGTACAGGGCGGTGGCGCCGCGCCCGTTCGCGGCCTCGCTGCCGTCAAGGAGGGTGGAGAGCACGGGGGTGAGATAGGCGAGCGACTTGCCCGAGGCGGTTCCTGTGGCGATCACCACGGAGGTGCCGTCCAGGGCGTGCTCGGCGGCTTCCGCCTGGTGGGCCCAGGGGTGCTCGATCCCTGCCTTCTCGACGGCTGAGATCACTTCCGCCCGGATGCGGTGCGGCCAGACGGCATGACGGCCCGCACGGGCGGGCAGATGCTCCGTATGAGTGATGCGCGCGGCCCGGCTCTCGCCTCGCGAAAGCCGGTCGAGGACCTCGCCGGGAGAGGGGCGGCTGCCCGTGTCTCCGGCGGGTCGGCTGGGGCGGTGATTCTTGGCCATCGGCACCGAGTGTGTCACCGGCATGACGGACAATGCTCCCAAGGCGTCGTGCATGGCTGCCGGTAAGTGATTGAATGCCATCGCGGCCGGCGATCCGTCCCGTGGCTCCGCCCGGGAGACCCGAGGGACGGCCGCTCGATAGCTAGGTGCTGGAGGACCCGTGGACCTGTCTCTGTCGACTCGCACTGTGCCCGGCCCCAACGGCGACCGTACGGTCGTCGAGGTCGGTGGCGAGATTGATGTGTATACCGCGCCCAAGCTGCGCGAGCAGTTGGTCGAGTTGGTGAACGACGGCAGCTACCACCTGGTTGTCGACATGGAAGGCGTGGACTTCCTCGACTCGACCGGCCTCGGCGTGCTTGTGGGCGGTCTGAAGCGCGTGCGCGCGCATGAGGGATCGCTGCGACTGGTGTGCAACCAGGAGCGCATTCTCAAGATCTTCCGGATCACCGGCCTCACCAAGGTGTTCCCGATTCACACCTCGGTGGACGAGGCCGTCAACGCCGCTGACTGAGGCCAGGCGCAGCCCTCGCCCCGTTCAGCAGCCGAGAACCCCAGGGGGATCACATGGCGACCGTTGAACTCCTCTTCAGCGCCCAGCCCGAGCACGTCCGCACGGCACGCCTCGTGGCGGCCGCGGTGGCGCGCCGGGCCGGGGTCGACGAGGCGGTCCTCGACGAGGTCCGGCTCGCCGTCGGAGAGGCCTGTTCCCGTGCGGTCGGGCTGCACCGCAGCAACGGGGTCACCACCCCTGTCCGGGTCGTGCTGACCGAGGAGGAGAAGACCTTCTCCATCGAGGTCGGCGACGAGGTGCCGGGCGCGGGTGTGGCGGCGGCCGACGCCGCCGGGGTGCCCGGCGCGCGTGACGCGGCGCCGGCCGAGGACTTCGACGATGCCGACGGTGAGGACGAGATGGGTCTCGCGGTGATCCGCGGGCTCGTCGACGACGTGGAGGTGAGCGCCGGCGAGGAAGGCGGCACCATCAGGATGAGCTGGCCCGCCAACCCGGACGCCCCGCTCGGCTGACCGGGGGCGAGGCCCCCGACGCCACGCGAGGCCCCGAACGTCTCGTGGGGCGCGCAGGCCGCGACGGCCCGGCACAGAGGTGCCGGGAGAGCGGCCCGGCGCCCTCGCGCCCGAGAGCGCGACTTTCGAGAACCTGAGAACGCGAGAAGAGGCCCTGCCCCGCAGGGCCTCTTTTCATTCCCCGACGCCACGATCGGCCACGAATGCTTTGGGCCCATTACCGCATTCGGCCTCACTTGTGAGGTATTCGGGAATTACCATTGCGGCGCCCTGTTTTGATCAGGTTTCCCTCCTTACAATCCGCCTTGTCTTGACCCCTCGACGTCAAGGAGGACGGAATGGCGGGTCTAGCAGCCGCGGTGCTCACCGAGGAGAACCGCGTGATCGTGGTCGTCGTCGCGGCCGTCGCGCTCGCGGCGCTGGTCGTGGCACAGCTCCTCGTACGGCAGGTCCTCGCGGCCGGCGAGGGCACGGAGAAGATGCGCGAGATCGCGGCCGCCGTGCAGGAAGGAGCGAACGCCTATCTCGCCCGGCAGCTGCGCACCCTCGGCGTCTTCGCCGTCGTCGTGTTCTTCCTGCTGTTCCTGCTGCCGGCCGACAACTGGTCGCAGCGGGCCGGACGCTCTCTGTTCTTCCTGGTGGGCGCGCTTTTCTCGGCGGTCACCGGATATGTGGGAATGCGGCTCGCCGTACGCGCGAACGTAAGGGTGGCCGCGGCGGCCCGGGAGGCCACTCCGGCCGAGGGCGAACCGGAGAAGGACCTGACCTCGGTCGCCCACAAGGCGATGAAGATCGCCTTCCGCACCGGTGGTGTGGTCGGCATGTTCACCGTCGGGCTCGGTCTGCTCGGCGCCTCCTGCGTGGTCCTCGTCTACGCCGCCGACGCGCCGAAGGTCCTGGAGGGATTCGGGCTCGGCGCCGCCCTCATCGCGATGTTCATGAGGGTCGGCGGCGGCATCTTCACCAAGGCCGCCGACGTCGGCGCGGACCTCGTCGGCAAGGTCGAGCAGGGCATCCCCGAGGACGACCCGCGCAACGCCGCCACCATCGCCGACAACGTGGGCGACAACGTCGGCGACTGCGCCGGCATGGCCGCCGACCTCTTCGAGTCGTACGCCGTGACGCTGGTCGCCGCGCTGATCCTCGGCAAGGCCGCGTTCGGCGACCTCGGTCTCGCCTTCCCGCTGATGGTGCCGGCGATCGGCGTGGTCACCGCGATGATCGGCATCTTCGCGGTGGCTCCGCGGCGCGCCGACCGGAGCGGGATGACCGCCATCAACCGCGGCTTCTTCCTGTCCGCGGTGATCTCGCTCGCGCTCGTCGCCGTCGCCGTCTTCACGTACCTTCCGTCCTCCTACGCCGAGCTCGAGGGCGTCACCGAGCCCGGCATCCCCGCGCACGACGGCGACCCGCGCGTGCTCGCCCTGGTGGCGGTCGCCATCGGCATCGTGCTCGCCGCGCTGATCCAGCAGCTGACCGGCTACTTCACCGAGACCGGCCGGCGCCCGGTCCGTGACATCGGCAAGTCCTCGCTGACCGGCCCCGCCACCGTCGTCCTCGCCGGCGTCTCCATCGGTCTGGAGTCGGCCGTCTACACGGCGCTGCTGATCGGCCTCGCCGTCTACGGGGCCTTCCTGCTCGGCGGCGCCTCGATCATGCTCGCGCTGTTCGCGGTCGCCCTCGCCGGCACCGGGCTGCTCACCACCGTCGGTGTGATCGTCGCCATGGACACCTTCGGCCCGGTCTCCGACAACGCCCAGGGCATCGCGGAGATGTCCGGTGACGTGCAGGGCGCCGGAGCACAGGTGCTGACCGACCTCGACGCCGTCGGCAACACCACGAAGGCGATCACCAAGGGCATCGCGATCGCCACCGCCGTCCTCGCGGCGTCGGCGCTGTTCGGCTCCTACCGGGACGCCATCGCGACCGCCGTCGCCGACGTCGGGGCGAAGGCGAGCGGGATGAACCTCTCCATGGACATCTCCCAGCCCAACAACCTCTTCGGCATGGTGCTCGGCGCCGCCGTCGTGTTCCTCTTCTCCGGGCTCGCGATCAACGCCGTGTCCCGGTCGGCCGGTGCCGTGGTGTACGAGGTGCGGCGGCAGTTCCGCGAGCACCCCGGGATCATGGACTACACCGAGAAGCCCGAGTACGGGCGGGTCGTCGACATCTGCACCAAGGACGCCCTGCGCGAGCTCGCCACGCCCGGTCTGCTGGCCGTGATGGCCCCGATCGCGGTCGGCTTCACCCTCGGGGTCGGCGCGCTCGGGGCGTATCTCGCCGGTGCCATCGGCACGGGCGCGCTGATGGCTGTGTTCCTCGCCAACTCCGGCGGTGCCTGGGACAACGCGAAGAAGCTGGTCGAGGACGGCCACCACGGCGGCAAGGGCAGCGACGCGCATGCCGCGACGGTCATCGGTGACACCGTCGGCGATCCCTTCAAGGACACCGCGGGACCGGCGATCAACCCGCTCCTCAAGGTGATGAACCTGGTGGCGCTGCTGATCGCCCCCGCCGTCGTGCAGTTCGGTTACGGGGACGACGCCAACCCCTGGCTGCGGGCGCTGGTCGCCCTGCTCGCGTTCGTCGTCATCGTGGCGGCGGTACGGGTGTCCAAGCGGCGGTCCGTGGCCGTCGGGGACGGTTCGGCGGAACGGAACGGCTCCTCGAAGGACGCTGCCGTCACTCCGTAGGAGCACCGGAGGGGGCGCCGCCGTCTCTCCACAGGAGGCGTCGCCGTCTCTCCGCGGGAGAACGTCGCCGTCGCTCCGGAAGGGCAGGCTCCGGCGCCGGCGCGTAACAGGGCGTCGGGCATGAAGTGATGAGACACCGTCAAAGCAGGGGCGGGCGAGACGTTCTGACGTGACGTCCGCCCCTGTCTTCTTGGTTCAAACGGCTGCAATATCGGATGAATCGGTCGCACGATCGGCGGAAGTCCTCCGTGCGGCGTGTATGTTCCGGGGCCGAGAGCCTTGGAAGGGACCGATCCGGTGAACAAGAAGCTTGCGGCCGCACTGTCCGGCGGCGCGGTACTGGTGCTCGTGCTGTCCGGTTGCAGCGACGACGAGGGCGACAAGGTCAACGACTGGGCCAAGACGTTCTGCGACCAGGCGCAGCCGCAGATCCAGAAGCGGGCCAACGCCAACCAGCTGATCATCTCCACGGCGGCCGACAGCAAGCCGGAGGCGATCAAGGCCGCAGACTCGAAGGCCTTCCAGGACATCGCCGACGCCGACCGGGCGCTCGCCAAGGCCGTCGAGAGCTCCGGCGTGCCGCCGGTCGAGAACGGCGAGAAGATCCAGCAGGACGCCATCAAGGAGCTCAACGCCACGGCCACGGCCTACGACGGACTGAAGAAGCAGGTCGACGCGCTCGACACGTCGAACCAGCAGAAGTTCGCCGACGGCCTGAAGGTCGTCTCCGACAACCTGGCGAAGATCCAGAACATGGACCAGGACGCCGTCGCCAAGCTCCAGGCCGGCGAACTCGGCCAGGCCATGGCCAAGCAGCCCGGCTGCCAGACGCCCAAGGCGTCGCTGCCGCCGAGCGCCTCCCCGAAGGCCGGAGCCCCGGCGACCGGCTCCACCGCGCCTTCGGCCAAGCCCTCCGCCAAGCCCTCGGCCTCGGCCAAGAGCGAGGAGTAGGCGCGGAACGCCGTCGCGACGCGGGCGAGGCCCGACCGGCCTTGCCGCCGGGCGGGCCCCGCCCGCAGTCCGGCGTGCCCGGGCCGCGCCCGGCCCGTCAGCCCCGTCCGGCCGTGCGGAGGCCGCCCGGTGACGTCGGTGGCTGCCGTTGTCGGTGGCGGCCGTCACAATGGGGCACGTGAGTACGACCAGCACGACCCCCAGCCTTCCGGTGCCCACGCACGCCGCCCGACTCCGCGAGGCCCTGCTCGCCGCCGACTTCACCGCCGACGGTCTGCTCGACCTGCTCGGCGCCCAGGCCTACGCGGCCCTCGCGCGCAGCGAGACCGTGCCCGCGCTGCGGGCCACCCGCGGGGACTCCCCGCTGGAGACCCTCGTCCGTCTCTTCCTGCTCCAGCGCGCCGTCGATCAGGAGCGGGCCGCCGCCGCGCTGCCCCTGGAGGAGGCGCTCGCCGACGGCTGGCTGGTCCGCGAGGACGACACCGTGTACGCCACGGTCGACGTCCGGCCGTACGGCGGACCGGACGGCGAGGACTGGTTCATCGTCTCCGACCTCGGCTGCGCCGTCGGCGGCGCGGGCGGCATCGGGAAGAAGGACGAAGGCGTCGTCCTCGGTGTCGGCGGGGCCTCCACCACCCTCGCCGGGATCACCGTCCGCACCCCGGTCGCCACCGCGCTGGACCTCGGCACCGGGTCCGGCATCCAGGCGCTGCACGCCGCGCAGCACGCCACCCTGGTCACCGCGACCGACCTCAACCCGCGCGCCCTCGACTTCACCCGGCTCACCCTCGCCCTCTCCGGGGCGCGCGGCGCCGAGCTGCTGCAGGGCTCCCTGTTCGAGCCGGTCGACGGCGACACGTACGACCTGATCGTCTCCAACCCGCCGTTCGTGATCTCGCCCGGCGCCGGGCTGACTTACCGGGACGGCGGCATGGCCGGCGACGACCTGTGCCGCACCCTCGTGCAGCAGGCCGGAGAGCGCCTCAACGACGGTGGATACGCCCAGTTCCTCGCCAACTGGCAGCACGTCGACGGCGAGGAGTGGCAGGACCGGCTCCGCTCGTGGGTGCCGGCCGGCTGCGACGCCTGGATCGTGCAGCGCGAGGTCCAGGACATCACCCAGTACACCGAGCTGTGGCTGCGCGACAGCGGCGAGCACCGCGGCGACCCGGACGAGTACCGGCTGGCGTACGGGCGCTGGCTCGACGAGTTCGAGGCCGGCAAGACCAAGGCCATCGGCTTCGGCTGGATCACCCTCCGCAGGAACGCCGCCGTCGCCGCCGGCCGGGTCGAGCCCTCGATCGTCGTCGAGGAATGGCCGCATCCCGTCGAGCAGCCGCTCGGCGACACCGTCCGGGCCCACTTCGAGCGGCAGGACTACCTGCGCGGCCACGACGACGCGGCGCTGCTCGCCGACAGCTTCGTCCTCGCGCCCGAGGTCGTGCAGGAGCAGGTCGGCCTGCCCGGTGCGGAGGACCCGGAGCACGTGCTGCTGCGGCAGAACCGGGGCATGCGCCGCGCCACCCGCGTCGACCACGTCGCCGCCGGGTTCGCGGGCGTGTGCGACGGCACCCTCAGCGCCGGCCGGATCCTCGACGCCATCGGCCAGCTCACCGGCGAGGACCCGGTCCTGCTGCGGGACCGCACCCCGCAGGCCATCCGGCTGCTGGTCGAGGAGGGCTTCCTGCTGCCGGCGACGGGAGAGGGGCCCGCTTGATACGGATCGAGCTCGACGAGGCCGCGCTCGGTGCGACCCGGATCGCGATGAGCCCGCTGCGGGACGCCTTCTGCGCCCTCCACCTGCAACTCCCGCAGCGCAGCCCGTCGTGGCCGTACCAGGAGTGGGTGGGGCACGCGCGTGAGGTGTGGCGCGAGGACGACCGGCTGCGGCCGCTGTGGGACCTGTTCGCCGAAGGGCGTTACGAGGTCTCCGACTTCCTGATGCCCCGGCCCGTCGGCACCGCCGACGTGTACGAGGAGCTGGACCTGCTGAGGGCGACTGACCCGGAGTTCGTCCGCGCCCAGGCCGCCGTCTGCTACCCCGGCATGGCGGAAGAGGACTTCCTGCGGCCGTACCTGACGGACCCGCAGGGTGCCTGCGCGGCGCTCGCCGACGCGTACGCCGCCTGGTGGGAGGAGGCCATCGCGCCGTACTGGCCGGTCATGCGCCGGCTCGTGGAGGACGAGGTCCTCGTCCGGGCCAGGACCTTCGCCACCGAGGGCGTCGACGCGCTGTTCGGCGGGCTCGAGAGCCGGGGGCGCTGGGAGCGGCCCGTGCTCGAACTGACGAAGTACCTGGACGTGGAGTACGCGGCGGGGGAGCGGCGGCTCGTGCTGGTGCCGCTGGTCTTCGCCGAGGGCTGCCGGCTCTACTCGACCGACGACCCGGAGGTGCTGGCCGTGTCCTTCCAGGCCAGGGGCGCCGGAGCGCTGCGCGAGCGCCCGGCCGCGCCCGCCGACGGCGGCGACCGGCTCGGGCTGCTCCTCGGCCGCGGCCGGGCCGCCGTGCTCAGGGAGCTGGACGGACCGCTGACCACGCACGGCCTCGCGGACCGCCTCGGCCTGGCGCCCAGCACCGTCTCCGAGCACCTCTCGCTGCTCACCGGCGCACAGGTGGTCACCCGCCACCGCGTGGGACGTTCGGTCTACTACGAGCTGACGGACACCGGGCGTTCGCTGCTCGCGCTGCTCGCCGGCGAAGGGGTGCTGGCGGAGGCCGCCTGACGATTCGGGGGCTCCCGAATCGTTCGCCGGGCAGGCGCCCGCGCTCGTACCGTCCGGCGCATGCTTGCGATCGAGGCGGACGCGCTGCGCCGCACCTACACCAGCCGGACCGGATGGCTCCGTCCGCGCCGTACCGGGACCGAGGCCGTGCGCGGGGTCACCTTCGACGTGGCCCCCGGGGAGCTGTTCGGGCTGCTCGGGCCGAACGGTGCCGGGAAGACCACCACCATCAAGATGCTCAACACCCTGCTCCTGCCGACCTCCGGCACGGCCCGGGTGTTCGGGCACGACGTGGCCCGCGAGCCCGTGGCCGTACGGCGGCGGATCGGATACGTCTTCGGCGGTGACCGCGGCCTGTACGAGCGGCTCAGCGCGCTCGACAACCTGCGCTACTTCGCCGAGCTGTACGGCGTCGAGGCCCGCGACCAGAAGCGCCGCATCGCCGAACTCCTCGACCTGGTCGGCCTCGCCGGCCGTGAGCGGGAGCGCGTCGAGGGCTACTCGCGCGGCATGCGGCAGCGGCTCCACATCGCCCGCGGGCTGCTGCACCGCCCCGACGTGCTGTTCCTCGACGAGCCGTCCATCGGCGTCGACCCCGTCGCCGCCCGCGACCTGCGCCGCACCGTCGCCGGCCTAGCGGCCGCGGGCACCACCGTGCTGCTCACCACGCACTACATGGCCGAGGCCGACGAACTGTGCGACCGCATCGCCGTCATCGCGGGCGGACGGATCCGGGCCCTGGGCACGCCCGAGAGCCTGAAGGCCCGGGTCGGGGACCTGGACGTCCTGGAGTTCGAGGTGTACGGCGTGGACGAGGACCTGCTCGGCCGGGTCCGCAGGATCCCCGGCGTACGCGGCGCCGCCGTCGAGGAGCGCGGGACGGCACAGGCCCTCACCGTGCGGAGCGACCGCGGCGCGGAACCGCACGCGCAGGTCCTCGCGGCGCTCGACGGCGTGCGCGTCGGACGGGTCGTCAGCCGCGAACCGTCCCTGGAGGACGCCTACATCGCGATCGTGGAGGACGCGGCCCGGCGCGGTGCCACGGACGAGACGGAGCCGGAAGCGGAGTCGCAGGCGCGGGAGGCGGTCGCGTGATCAGAGCCCCGCGGCTGCTGCGGCTCGTCGTCGTCGGCGTGCGCACGCACGTCTCGTACATGTCGCGCTCGCCGATCGAGATCACCTTCGCCGTGCTCGTCCCGCTCGTCTACGCCACCCTCGCCGTCTACCTGTTCCGTGCGGCCGGCGACCCCGACCGGCTGCTCACCGCCTCCGTCGGCGCCGGACTCATGGGCATCTGGGGCTCGGTGCTCTTCGGCTCGGGCGGCGCCGTGCAGAACCAGCGCTGGCTCGGCACCCTGGAGACCCTGGTCGCCGCACCGACCCCGCTCGCGCTCGTGCTGCTGCCGATCACCCTCGCGACCGCCGTCATCGGCACGTACGCGATGGGCGCGACGGTGCTGTGGGGCGTGGTCCTCTTCGGGGTGCCGCTGGACTTCGCGCACCCGCTGCTCTTCCTGCTCGCCGTGCCGGTCTGCGTGCTCGCCCTCGGGATGACGGGGCTGCTGCTCGCCGCCACCTTCGTCCTGCTGCGCAACGCCAACGCCCTGGCCAACCCGCTCGACACGCCCGTGTGGCTGCTGTCCGGCCTGCTCGTGCCGGTCACCGTGCTGCCCGCCTGGACGCACCCGATCTCCTGGGCGCTGCCCACCACCTGGGGCGCGCGGGCCGTCCACGCGGCGACCTCCGGCGGTGACGTGCTCACGCCGCTGCTCGCCGCCGTGGGCCTCGGCACCGCCTACGCCCTGGCCGCCGTCCTCGTCCTCGGCCGGGTGGAGCGCCGGGCGCGCGCGGCCGCGACCCTCGCCCTCGCCTGAAAGGCCCGCCGTGCTGTTCCGTTTCCTCTCCTCCGCGCGGCTCGTCCTCGTCGGCGGAGCCATCTCGTACCGCGCCCTGTTCAACTGGACGACGCCGCCCATGTTCATCGGAACGCTGCTGGTCGGTCCGCTCCTTCAGGTTTTCTTCTTCGTCTTCCTCGGGCGGGAACTCGGGGTCGCCGACGACCGTTTCCATCTCGTCGGCAACGCCGTGCTCGCAGCTTCCGCCTCCTGCGTGTACGGCGGCACGATGGCCGTCGCCAACGAGCGCCGGTACGGCACCCTCGGGGCCGTCCTGCTCTCGCCCCGGCACCGGGTCCCGCTGTGGGCGGGTCGCGCTCTGCCGTACGTCCTCAACGGGCTGCTCGTCAGCGCGTTCGTGCTCGCCGCCGCCGCGACCGTGCTCGGGCTGCCCCTCCCGGTGGAGGCGCTGCCCGGACTCGCCCTGGTCCTGCTCGCCGGAGCCGCCGCCTGCTCGACGTTCGGGCTCGCGCTCGGGGCGTTCGGGCTGCGCTTCCGCGACGTGTTCCTGGTGTCGAACGTGGCGAGCTCGGCACTGCTCCTCCTGACGGGCGCCGCCGTGCCCCGGGACACCCTGCCCGGCTGGATGCGCACCACCGGGGAGCTGCTGCCGCTGACCCACGCGGCCGATGCGGCGCGCCGCCTCACCGCGGGCGGCGGCCTCGACGGGCGGCTGCTCGGGACCGAGCTGCTGGTCGGTGCCGGGTACGCGGTCCTCGCGGTCTCGCTGCTCGCGGTCTTCGAGCGGGGCAGCCGGCGCCGCGCCACGCTCGACGTGATGTGAGAGGCGCGCGGCGAGGGATGTGAGGCGAGGGGCGGAAGGTGGGAGACGCGAGGTGAGGGATGCGAGGGGCGTGATGTGAGCGACACCCCGACGTGAGGGAGGTGATGTGAGCGACGTGACGAAAGAAGAGGGGAGGAAGAAGGACTACCGGCCATCCTCGTGAAACCGTTCGGGACCGATCGCGCCGTTCACCGGGAATTCGCCCTGATGACGCCGGAAGGTGCCAGCCTCGGCTCCGGGGCCGAAAAGCCATGGGCGAGGGAACGGGGTACGGGCATGGAGAGCGGGCCGGCGATCTTCGCGGGAACGGCGTTCACGCTGTTCGGAGCCGCGCTGCTGCTCTGGACGGGCGTCCGCGTGCGACACGGCGAGCCCGTCGCGCTCGGCGTCGCGCCGCGCACCGCCGCAGCCCTCACGACCCTCTTCGGGACCGGCTTCCTCCTCCTCGGGATCTGGTGCTTCGGGCGGCTGTGACGCGGGCCCGGCCGGATGGACGCCCGGGCCCGTCCGGGAGTCCGGGCGGCAGGAAGGGCAGGAGTCGGGTTACCGTTCGAGTGGCCGTTGCGGGCTTTCGCCGTTTGACACGGGGGCGGGTTGTACCGTCACACTCCGCAGCGACGACAGCGTCACCGTCCGTGTCGCTGCCGTGCGTGCCAGCGCAGCCCGTACGCAGTGCGTCGTACGGTCGCAGTACGCAGTACGTGCCAGAGAGCGTCGACCGGAGAGAAGAGCGAAGTTGTCCCCGACCAGCGAGACCGCACAGGGCGGCCGCCGACTCGTCATCGTCGAGTCGCCTGCCAAGGCGAAGACGATCAAGGGCTACCTCGGCCCCGGCTACGTCGTCGAGGCGAGCGTCGGGCACATCCGCGACCTCCCGAGCGGCGCCGCCGAGGTGCCCGAGAAGTACACGGGCGAGGTGCGCCGTCTCGGCGTCGACGTCGATCATGACTTCGCGCCCATCTACGTCGTCAACGCCGACAAGAAGGCCCAGGTCAGGAAGCTCAAGGAGCTGCTCGCCGAGTCGGACGAGCTCTTCCTCGCCACCGATGAGGACCGCGAGGGCGAGGCCATCGCGTGGCACCTCCAGGAGGTCCTGAAGCCCAAGGTCCCCGTCCACCGGATGGTCTTCCACGAGATCACCAAGGACGCCATCCAGCAGGCCGTGCGCAACCCGCGCGAGCTCAACAAGCGGATGGTCGACGCCCAGGAGACCCGCCGCATCCTCGACCGCCTCTACGGCTACGAGGTCTCGCCGGTCCTCTGGAAGAAGGTCATGCGCGGCCTGTCCGCCGGCCGCGTCCAGTCCGTCGCCACCCGGCTCGTCGTCGAGCGCGAGCGCGAGCGCATCGCCTTCCGCTCCGCCGAGTACTGGGACCTCACCGGCACCTTCTCCACCGGCCGAGCCGGCGACCCCTCCGACCCGTCGTCCCTGGTCGCGCGGCTCGCGACGGTCGACGGCAAGCGGGTCGCGCAGGGCCGTGACTTCGGCGCCGACGGGCAGCTGAAGACCACGAACGTGCTGCACCTCGACGAGGAGAAGGCCCGCGCGCTGGCCGCCTCCCTCGCCGGCACCCGCTTCTCCGTGCGCTCGGTCGAGTCGAAGCCGTACCGCCGCTCCCCGTACGCGCCGTTCCGCACGACCACCCTCCAGCAGGAGGCCAGCCGCAAGCTCGGCTTCGGTGCGAAGGCGACCATGCAGGTGGCGCAGAAGCTGTACGAGAACGGCTTCATCACCTACATGCGTACGGACTCCACGGTGCTGTCCGACACCGCCGTGTCGGCGGCCCGCGCCCAGGTCACGCAGCTGTACGGCGCCGACTACCTGCCGGAGAAGCCCCGCGTCTACGCGGGCAAGGTCAAGAACGCCCAGGAGGCGCACGAGGCGATCCGGCCTTCGGGTGATCGTTTCCGCACCCCGGCGGAGACCGGTCTGACCGGCGACCAGTTCCGGCTCTACGAGCTGATCTGGAAGCGGACCGTCGCCTCCCAGATGAAGGACGCGACCGGCAACTCGGTCACCGTCAGGATCGGTGGCACCGCCGCCGACGGCCGCGACGCCGAGTTCACGGCCTCCGGCAAGACGATCACCTTCCACGGCTTCATGAAGGCCTACGTCGAGGGCGCCGACGACCCGAACGCGGAGCTCGACGACCGCGAGCGGCGCCTGCCGCAGGTCGCCGAGGGCGACGCGCTCGCCGCCGAGGAGATCACCGCCGACGGCCACGCGACCAAGCCGCCGGCCCGCTACACCGAGGCCAGCCTGGTCAAGGAGCTCGAAGAGCGCGAGATCGGCCGTCCGTCGACGTACGCCTCGATCATCGGCACCATCCTCGACCGGGGCTACGTCTTCAAGAAGGGCACGGCCCTCGTGCCGTCCTTCCTGTCCTTCGCCGTGGTCAACCTCCTGGAGAAGCACTTCGGTCGGCTCGTCGACTACGACTTCACCGCCAGGATGGAGGACGACCTCGACCGCATCGCGCGCGGCGAGGCCCAGTCGGTGCCGTGGCTGAAGCGTTTCTACTTCGGCGAGGGCGGCGCCGAGGGCTCCGGTGCGGCCGACGCCGGCAACGGCGACGGCGACCACCTCGGCGGCCTGAAGGAGCTCGTCACCGACCTCGGCGCGATCGACGCCCGGGAGATCTCCTCCTTCCCCGTCGGCGAGGGCATCGTGCTGCGCGTCGGCCGCTACGGCCCGTACGTCGAGCGCGGCGAGAAGGACCAGGAAGGCCACCAGCGCGCCGACGTGCCCGGTGACATGGCGCCGGACGAGCTGACCGTCGCCTACGCCGAGGAGCTGCTCGCCAAGCCGAGCGGCGACTTCGAGCTGGGCCCCGACCCGGTCAGCGGCAACATGATCGTCGCCAGGGACGGCCGCTACGGCCCGTACGTCACCGAGATCCTGCCCGAGGACACCCCGAAGACCGGCAAGAACGCGGTCAAGCCGCGTACCGCCTCGCTCTTCAAGTCGATGTCGGTCGACACGGTGACCCTCGAGGAGGCGCTCAAGCTGATGTCGCTGCCGCGCGTCGTCGGCACCGATGCCGAGGGCGTCGAGATCACCGCGCAGAACGGCCGCTACGGCCCGTACCTGAAGAAGGGCACGGACTCGCGCTCCCTGACGGACGAGGAGCAGCTGTTCACGATCACGCTGGAAGAGGCGCTGGCGATCTACGCCCAGCCCAAGCAGCGTGGCCGGGCCGCCGCCAAGCCCCCGCTGAAGGAGCTCGGCACCGACCCCGTCAGCGAGAAGCCCGTGGTGGTCAAGGACGGCCGTTTCGGCCCGTACGTGACGGACGGCGAGACCAACGCCACCCTGCGCACCGGCGACAGCGTGGAGACGATCACGCCCGAGCGCGGCTACGAGCTGCTCGCCGAGAAGCGGGCCAAGGGCCCCGCGAAGAAGGCGGCCAAGAAGGCGCCCGCGAAGAAGACCGCCGCCAAGAAGACGGCGGCCAAGAAGACGACGGCGGCCAAGACGACGGCGGCGAAGAAGACCACCGCCGCCAAGAAGACCACGACGGCGAAGAAGACGACCGCCGCCGCCAAGAAGACGGCGGCCGCGAAGCCGGAGTGACGCGGTCCGGAGTGACGCGGTGACGTTCCCGGTCGGGAGCCCGGTCGGGAGCCCGGTCGGGAGCCCGGTCGGGAGCCCGGTCGGGAGCCCGGTCAGGAGCCCGGTCGGGAACGATCTCCGGCCGGAGTGACGCTCGTGACACCGCGGGGAGGGCAGGGGCCACGGCGCCTGCCCTCCCCGCTTCTTTGTTCGGGCGAAGGCCACGGGGAGCAAGGCCGTCCGGATAGGGTGGACGGATGACGCGAGCAGAGCAGCCAGACACCGACGCCGCACTCGTCGCCGATTCCCGGGAGCGTGCCGTACGGGCCCTCTTGCGCCATCAGCCCCTGCGGAGGCTGTGGAGCGCACAGTTCGTCGGCGGCACGGGCGACGCCCTCGCCCTCCTCGTCCTGGTGCTGCTCGGTCTCCAGGCCTCCTTCCTCAGTGGCGCGCTCGGCGGCGGATACCGGGGCGCCGCGCTCGCCGTCGCCGCCGTCATCGGCGTACGGATGGTCGCGGCGGTCCTCTTCGGCGCCGTCCTGCTCGGCCCGCTCACCGCGCTGACCGGGCCCGGCGGCCCGCTCGACCGCCGCTGGACCATGATCGGCGCCGACGCCGCACGGCTCGCGCTGCTCGTCGTCGCCCCGCTGTGGATCGACTGGACCCCCGACAGCGCGCTCTGGTTCGTGCTCGGCACCGTCTTCGTCGCCGGCGCGGCGGAGCGCCTGTGGACCATCGCCAAGGAGGGCGCGGCGCCCGCGCTGCTGCCCGCCCCGCCGATCGAGGGCGAGGCCGTCCGGCCGCTGCCGGACCACCTCGGCGCGCTGCGCACGCTCAGCCTGCGCACCGGGTTCCTGGCCGTCCCCGCGGCCGCCGTCGTCCTGCTGCTCGCGACGCTCGTGGGCAACCTGCTCGGCAGCGGCATCGAGTGGTTCGGCGAGCACCAGGCCGCCCTCGGCTCGTACGTCGCCGCCGGCCTGTTCTCGGCGTCGGTCTCCGTCCTGTGGTTCCTCGAGCTGCCCGGCGGCCACACCCCGCGGCCCCGCTCGCCCCTGGAGGGCCTGCGCCGCCCGACCAGCGGCGGTCAGGGCCCCGAGAAGGGCCGCACCGGCGCGCTCGGGCTGATCGTGCTCGCCTCCGCGACCGTCGCCGGCGCCATCGCGGCCGCCGCGGCGGTCGCCGTGCTCCACGCGTACGACCTGGGCGGCGGGCCCGTCACGTACGCCCTGCTGATCCTCGCGCTCAGCGGCGCCACCGCCGTCGGCATCCGCACCGCCGGATCCGTCCTCACCGTGCTCTCGCGCCGCCGACTGCTCGCGCTCGCGGTCGCCGTCACCGGTATCGCGCTGCTCGCGATGGGCCTGGTGCCCGACACCGCGACCGTGCTCGCGCTCGCCGCCCTCGCCGGTTACGCCGCCGGAGTCGCCGCCCGTACCGGGCACAGCCTCGCCGACCAGGAGACCGAGGAGGCCCGCAGGCCCCGCGTCACCGAGCACCTCCAGGCCGTCGCGCGCGTCGGCATGGGCATCGGCGCGCTCGGCGCGCCCCTGCTCGCCGCCGCGATCGGCCCGCACCGGCTCGCCTCCGGCAGCTTCGTCTTCGCCCACGGCGGCGCCGCCTTCACCCTGATGCTGGTCGGCGCGCTGCTGCTGCCGGTCGCCGCGCTCGTCCTCGCCAAGACCGACGACCGCTCCGGAGTCCCGCTCCGCCGCGACCTGCGCGACGCGCTGCGCGGCGGAGACCCGGCCCAGGCGCCCGCGTCGACCGGCTTCTTCATCGCCCTGGAGGGCGGCGACGGCGCCGGCAAGTCCACGCAGGTCGAGGCGCTCGCCGAGTGGATCCGCGCCAAGGGTCACGAGGTCGTCGTCACCCGCGAGCCCGGCGCCACGCCGATCGGCAAGCGGCTCCGCTCGATCCTGCTCGACGTGTCGTCGGCGGGCCTCTCGAACCGCGCCGAGGCGCTGCTCTACGCGGCCGACCGCGCCGAGCACGTCGACTCGCTGGTCCGGCCCGCCCTGGAGCGCGGCGCGGTGGTGATCTCCGACCGGTACATCGACTCGTCCGTCGCCTACCAGGGCGCGGGCCGCGACCTGTCCCCGACCGAGATCGCCCGCATCAACCGCTGGGCCACCGGTGGGCTCGTCCCGCACCTGACCGTGCTCCTCGACGTCTCCCCGGAGACCGCCCGCGAGCGCTTCACCGAGGCGCCCGACCGGCTCGAGTCCGAGCCGCCCGAGTTCCACGCGCGCGTGCGGGCCGGTTTCCTCGCCCTCGCCGCCGGCGACCCCGGCCGCTACCTCGTCGTCGACGCCGGCCAGGAGCCGGCCGCCGTCACCACCGTCGTACGCCACCGGCTCGACCGGATGCTGCCGCTCTCCGAGGCCGAGGTGAAGGCCCAGGAGGAGGCGCGGAAGAAGGCCGAGGAGGAGGCCCGGCGCAAGGCCGAGGAAGAGGCCGCCCGCAAGGCGGAGGAGGAGCGCCTGGAGCGCGAGCGCCAGGAGCAGCTCGCCAGGCTGCGCGCCGAGGAAGAGGCGCGCCGCAAGGCCGAGGAGGAAGAGGCCCGGCGTCTGGAAGCCGAGCGGCAGGCCGAGGAGGCCCGGCAGCGCGCCGAGGAGGCCCGGATCGCGGCCGAGGAGGAGCGCAAGCGGCGCGAGGCCGAGGAGAAGGCCCGCCGCGAGGAGGAGGAACGGCTCCGCAAGCAGGCCGAGGAGGAGGCCCGGCTGCGGGCCGAGGCCGAGGAGCGCCGCCAGGAGAAGCAGCGCAAGGCCGAGGAGGCCCTGCTCCGCGCCGAGGAGGCCCGCAGGCTCGCGGAGGCCGCGGCGGCCAAGGCGGCGGAGGAGGCCGCGGCGCGCAAGGCCGAGGAGGCTGCAGCTCGCCGGGCGGCGGAGGAGAAGGCCGCGGCGGAGCGCGCCGCGGCGGAGAAGGCGGCAGCCGAGCGTGCGGCCGCGGAGAGGGCAGCCGCCGAGAAGTCCGCGGCCGAGAAGGCCGCCGCTGAGCGTGCCGCCGCCGAGAAGGCGGATGCGGAGCGGAAGGCGGAGGCCGCGCGCCGGGCCGCCGAGGCGAAGGCCCTGGAGGAGTCGGCGAACGAGATCACGGTGGCGACGCCGATCGTGCAGCCGGACGCGCAGTCGGACGGGAAGCCGGACCCGCGGTCGGGCGCGAAGCCCGTCGCCGAGCCGGACGACGCGCCGACCGTGTCGCCGAACGAGATCACCGTCCCGACCCCGGTCGTGCGGCTCGACCAGGAGACCACGGTCATCCCGCGGATCCGGGAGACCGGGCCCCGCGAGGTCGACGAGACGGCCGTGCTGCCGGCCGTCCAGGGCGGGGACCCGGCCGACCGGGTGCCGCAGGGCTTCTTCCGCGACGAGCGGGACGAGCACGACGAGCGGGACGGGCCGGCGGGGTCGAACGACCGCACCCGTGAGCTGCCCCAGCTCGACGAGGAGGGCCGGCCCCGGCGCCGCTCCGACTGGGCCGAGGAGACCCCGCTCGACGACCTCCCGACCCTCGCGGACGAACTCCTCGGCTCCTTCGGTGACGAAGACGGGGACGACCGCAGGCGCCGCCGCTGAACCGGGCCCTGCCTGATGGTGGAGCCCGCTCCACCATCAGGCAGGGAGCCAGCGCCATACCGCTGTGACCTGCGGGTTCCTAGCGTGTACGGCATGTGGAACAGGAAACGGACAGAGGCAGGGGCGGCGTCGGCCGCGGCGACGGCACTCTCGCTCGACCGCGTCGGCCGGGTCCACGACGGCGGGACCGTGGCACTCGACGAGGTGAGCCTCGCCCTCCCGCGCGGCCGGTTCCTCGCGGTCATGGGCGGTTCCGGCTCCGGCAAGTCCACGCTGCTGCGCTGCGCCGCCGGGCTCGAGCGGCCCACCTCCGGGACGGTGCGGCTCGGGGACACGGACCTGGGACGGCTGAAGCCGGCCGCCCTGACCCGGCTGCGCCGCGACCGGATCGGCTTCGTGTTCCAGTCGCTGAACCTCGTGTCCGCGCTGACCGTGCGGGAGAACGTCGCCCTGCCGCTGCTCCTCGCGGGCACCCCGGACGACGGCGGCCGCGCCCTCGCCGGGCTCGCGGCCGTCGGACTCGCCGACCGGGCGGACGACCCGCCCGGCACGCTCTCCGGCGGCCAGCAGCAGCGGGTCGCGATCGCCCGGGCCCTCGTCACCGAACCCGAGGTGGTCTTCGCCGACGAGCCGACCGCCGCGCTCGACCCGGTCACCGCGGCCGAGGTCCTGGCACTGCTGCGGCGGACCGTCGACGAGTACGGCCGCACGGTCGTCCTCGTCACCCACGACCCGGCCGCGGCCGCCTGGGCCGACGAGGCGGTGTTCCTCGACCGGGGCCGCCTCGTCGAACGCCTGCGGCACCCGGACGCCGACCGGGCCCGGGCCGTTCTCGGGGCCCACGCGCGCGTGGCGACGGACCGCGCGACGGCCGGCGCGGCCGCGGCGGTGGCGCGGTGAACCCCGGCGTGGAACTGCTGGCCCGCCGCTCCCTGAGGGCGCACCGCCGGGCGTGGGCGGCCGTCTTCGCCGCCGTCGCCCTCGTGTCCGCCCTGCTCGGCGCCCTCGCGCTCGCCGCGGGCTCCATGGGTCTCGGCCACGCGCGCGTGGAGCGGTACGCGGCCGCGGCCGTCGTCGTCGCCGGCGACCAGGAGGTCCGCTTCACCCACGAGCCGTGGGGGAGCGAACCGCAGACCGCCACGGCCGGCCTGACCGAGCGGGTCAGGGTGCCCGCCGCGGCCGCCGACGCGCTGCGCGGCCTGCCGGGTGTACGCGCGGTCGTGCCCGACGACGCGTTCCCCGTACGGGAGGGCGCCGGGTCCGCGGTACGGCGGCTCACCGGGCGGCCGTGGGAGGCGGCCGGGCTCGGCGGGTACGGGCTGACCGCCGGGCGGGCTCCCGGCGCGCCCGGCGAGGTCGTCGCCGGAACCGGACTCGGCGCCCGGATCGGCCAGGACGTCGCCGGACACCGGGTCGTCGGCCTCGCCGAGGGACCCGCCACGCTGTACTTCGGCACCGCGGAGGCCCGACGGCTGGCCGGGCACCCCGGCACGTACGACGCGATCGGCATCCTCGGTGACCCCGGCGTCCCCGTGGACACCCTCCACGCGCGCGTGCGGCAGGCCCTCGACTCGGCACCCGGGACGGGCGGCCAGCGCCTGCGGGCCCTCACCGGTGACGGCCGAGGCGCGGCCGAGGACTTGCGGGCCCTGCCCGCGCGCGACGAACTGCTCCAGCTCCTCGCGGCCGTGACCGGGACCGTCGTCCTGGTCACCGTCCTCGTCCTCACCTCGCTGGTCGCCCAGGCCCTCGCCCAGCGCGCCCCCGAACGCGCGCTGCTGCACGCGATCGGCGCCTCGCCCCGGCAGGTCCGGGCCGCCGTCGGCCGCGAGCTGATGTGGGTGGCGGGCACGGCGTCGGCGCTCGGCGCGCTCGGAGCCGTACCGGCGTTCCTGCTGCTCTGGCCGGCGCTGCGCGGCTCCCTGCCGTCGGCGCTGGTGCTCCCCACACCTCCGTGGCTGTTCGCCGCCGTCCTCGTGACGGCCGGTCTCGCGCTGGGCCTGGCCCGCCTGGTCGTGCCGTTCGCGACGGCGCAGCCGCGGCGTCCGGCGCGCGGGCCCGGCCGCGGCGGCCGGTCAGGGGCGGTGCGGCGAGGATTCGGCGTGGCCATGCTGGTCCTGGGCGCCGGGTCGGCCGGGACGGCCACGTTGCAGAAGGGGGAGGCCGCCGGGATGGCGGCGGGGGCCGCGACCGTCACACTGGTCGCCGGGTGCGCTCTGCTCGGGCCGTGGATCGCGGCGGCGGCCATGCGGGTGGCCGGACCGGTGCTGCGGCGTTACGGCGGCGCGGCCGGGCACCTCGTGGCGGCCGGTGCGGTCGCCCGGTCGCGGCAGCTCGGGGCGGCGCTCACCCCCGTCGTCCTGGTCACCGCCTTCGCGACCGTGCAGCTCGCGGCCGGGGCCACCGCCGACCGGGCCGGAGCCGAGCAGGCGCGGGCGGCGACGGTCGCCCCGTCCGAGCTCGCCGGCCCCTCCTCGGCCGAGGTCCGGCGGATGCCCGGGGTGACGGCGGCGACCGACGTGCTGCGGTCCACGGTGGTCCTCGCCCGAACCGAGGCGGGTTCGCCCCGGCTCGACCGGCTGCCCGTGCTCGGCGTGGACGCCGGGGGACTGCCCGGCACGCTCGACCCGCGGGTCGTCGCCGGGGACCTCGCGGGCCTGGCCCGTACCGGCACGGTCGCGGTCGGCGCCGACCGCGCCGCGTCCCTCGGCGTGGGCCCCGGATCGACGGTCGAGCTGCGGCTCGGCGACGGGACACCGCGCACCCTCACCGTCGTCGCCGTCTACGAGCGGTCCCTCGCGCTCGGCGAGTTCCTGCTGCCGCGCGCCGAACTGGCCCCGCACATGACGGACCCGACCCCCGCGCGCGTGCTGCTGTCCGGGCCCGGCGCCGCCCGGATCCCGGGGGCCAGGGCCCAGCCCGAGCCGGAACGGGTGACGCCGGACGCGGCCGAGGCGGGCGTCCTGCTGTCGGTGGCGGTCGTCGGCGCGATCGGCGCGCTCACCGTCCTGTCCGTGCTCAGCACCCTCCGTCTCGCCGCGGCCGGCCGCCGGGCGGAGCTCGCCCTCCTCCACCACGTCGGCGCCTCGGCCCGTCAGCTGCGCGGCATGCTCCACCTCGAAGCCGGTTTCCTGGCCGGCACCGGTCTTCTCCTGGGCACGGCGGTCGCCGCCCTGCCCCTCGCGGCCTTCAGCTGGTCCCTCACCGCCGGCCCGCCCCACCTGCCTCCCGCCCAGGCGGCCCTGATCGCGGGCACGGTCGTGGTCACGGCATACGCGGGGGTCCTCGGGGTCACGCGAGGAGCGGGCGGGGGCGGGCGGCGGGGTCAGGCGTCGAGGTAGGCCAGGACCGCGAGGACACGGCGGTGACCGCTGTCGCTCGGCGGGAGGGCCAGCTTCGCGAAGACGTTGCCGACGTGCTTGTGCACCGCCCGCTCGGTCACCACCATCGTGCGGGCGATCGTCGCGTTGTCGTGCCCCTGGGCCATCAGCTCCAGGCACTCCCGCTCGCGCGGTGTCAGGGAGTCCAGGGGGTCGTCGCGCCGGCGGGCCATCAGCTCGGTGACGACCTCCGGGTCGAGGGCGGTGCCGCCGGACGCGACGCGTTCGAGGGCGTCCAGGAACTCGTCCACCCGTCCCACCCGGTCCTTCAGGAGGTAGCCGACGCCCCGGGCGCCGCCGCCGAGCAGCTCGGCGGCGTAGGTCTCCTCCACGTACTGCGACAGCACGAGGACCGGCAGGTCCGGCAGCGCGGCACGGGCCGCGAGCGCCGCCCGCAGCCCCTCGTCGCGGAAGCCCGGCGGCAGGCGTACGTCGAGGACGGCGGCGTCCGGCCGTTGCTCCAGGAGCAGGGGGAGGATCTCGGGGCCGGTCGCCGCCACCCCGGCCACCTCGTGGCCGGCCGACGTCAGCAGCAGGACCAGACCCTCCCTGAGGAGGGCGTTGTCCTCGGCGATCACCACACGCACGGAAGCTCCACTTCGATCACGGTCGGGCCCCCTACGGGGCTGGTGAGTCGTACGGTCCCGTCGAGCGCGGCGACCCGCCGACGCAGGCCGATCAGCCCGGAGCCGCCGCTCTCGCCCCGCTCGGCGCCGCCTCGGCCCTCGTCGCGCACGACGGCGCGCAGCCCGGTCGGGACCTTCTCCAGCCGTACGCACGCGCGCGTGGCGCCGCTGTGCTTGGCGGCGTTGGTCAGCGCCTCCGCGACGGCGAAGTACGCGGCGGCCTCGACGGCGGCCGGGGCCCGGACGCCGTCCGGGGCCGGGTTCGCGGCGGGGATCGGGGGCCTGTTCGGGGACCCGTTCACGGGCCGGTCCGCCGCCGCGGCCGCGGCCAGGCGAACCGGTCCGCCCGGAGCTCCGTCCGTCGACCGGCCCGCCGGCCTCACCGTGGCGGTGTCAGGTGCGCGGCCCGGGCCGACCACGGTCTCCTGTGCGCGGTCCGGGCCGACCGCGGTGTCCGGTGTGCGGTCCGGGCCGATCGCGGTCTTCTGTGCACGGTCCGGGCCGACCGCGGTCTCCTGTGCGCGGTCCAGGCCCACCACGGTGACCGTGACCTCCAGGCCGCTGCTCGCCGCGAGCGCCCGTACCGCGCCGGTGAGACCCCGGTCGGTCAGGATCGGCGGATGGATGCCCCGCACGACGTGCCGCAGTTCGGCGAGCGCCTGCTCGGCCTGGTCCTGGGCGTCGTCGAGCAGTCTGCGAGCGGCCGCCGGATCGGAGTCGTAGGCCCGCCGGGCCAGACCGATCCGCATGGACAGCGCCACCAGCCGCGCCTGCGCCCCGTCGTGCAGGTCGCGCTCGATCCGGCGCAGCTCCGCGCCGTGAGCGGCGACCGCGCCCGCCCGGGTCGCGGTCAGCTGCTCGATACGGGCGGCGAGCGCCGCGTCCCGGGTGGCGGACGGCGCGGGCGCGAGGAGCACGCGCGACCAGTCGGCCGCCAGGTCGGCGAGCCGCCCGACCAGCGGCAGGGCGACCGGCCGCCGCCCGGCGAGTCCGCACCACACGCCGTCGACGATCAGGGCCGGGAGCCACAGGACCATGGCCCCGTACATGAGGAGCAGGCCGTACAGCAGCTGCAGCACGAGCCAGCGCAGGTCCCCGTAGGTGGACGGGTCGGCGAGCGCCGTGCGTACGCGTGCGGGCAGCGGGCCGTCGAGCGGCAGGTACGCCTCCGGGACGGGCACCCCGGACCGGTCGGCGCTGCGGCGGCGCTCCCAGCCGGCGATCCGGCGCAGCAGGAGCACGCTCTCGGGCAGGACGCCGGCGCCGATCACGGTGAGCGTGAGGACGGCGGTGAAGAGGGCGACGCCGATCATCAGGTAGCAGAGGAGCGAGATGGCGGCGCCCAGCGCCAGGTGGAGCGTCGCCCTTCCGGCTTCCTTGATCGACTCGCGCATGCGCCCAGGCTAGGTGACGGGCGGCGCCGCGGCGGTGGAGCGGGCTACACCATGGGTCCGGGAGTGCGCACCGCTGTGCGGGCGGCCGCGGACGGGGAGCATCGAGGACGTCACCGGAACTGATGCCGGAACACTTCGTCCCCTTCCCCGGAGGTCTCCCATGCGGTCCCTGCTCTGGCTCCTGCTCGCCGTCGCCGTCGTCGCCAACGTCTTCGTCGGCACCTTCTCCGACCTCACCGGAGCCGCCGAGGTCGCCGCAAGCGTCAGCACGGGCGTCGTCGTCATCGGTTCGGCCGTGGGCCTCTGGCTCACCCGCTCGCGCAGCTCGGTGTGACGGCGCCCGGCCCGGCTGTCAGCGGGGTGCCCCACAATGGAGGGCGTACCTGAGGAGGGGCAGCAGACATGGCCGTATGGGACGACCTCGTGGGTCAGCCGCGGGTCGAGGAGCAGCTGGCCGCCGCCGCGCGCGACGCCGACGCGCTCGTGACCGCGCATGCCGCCGGCGAGCCCGCTCCCGAGGCGTCCAAGATGACGCACGCCTGGCTGTTCACCGGGCCTCCCGGGGCCGGGCGGGACACGGCTGCGCGGGCGTTCGCCGCGGCGCTGCAGTGCGTGAGCCCTGACCGGGCGCTGGGCGGCGCGCCGGGCTGCGGCTTCTGCGACGGCTGCCACACGGCCCTCGTGGGGACGCACGCCGACGTCGAGGTGGTGCGGACGGATCTGCTCTCCATCGGCGTGAAGGAGACCCGTGACCTGGTCCGGCGGGCCCAGCTGTCGCCCGCGGTCGGACGCTGGCAGGTCATCGTCCTGGAGGACGCGGACCGGCTCACCGAGGGCGCCGCGAACGTGCTCCTGAAGGCGGTGGAGGAGCCCGCGCCGCGCACGGTGTGGCTGCTCTGCGCGCCGTCGCTGGAGGACGTGCTGCCCACGATCCGCTCCCGCTGCCGGCACCTGACGCTGACCACGCCTTCGGTGGGCGCGGTCGCCGACGTGCTGATCCGCCGCGACGGTGTCGAGCCGGAGGTGGCGCACGCCGCCGCCCGGGCCACCCAGGGCCACATCGACCGCGCCCGGCGGCTCGCCACCGACGAGCGGGCGCGGGCCCGCCGCTCGGTCGTGCTGAAGCTGCCCCTGCGGGTCGGGGACGTCGGCGGCGGGCTGCGCGCGGCCCAGGAGCTGATCGACGCGGCGGCCGAGGACGCCAAGCAGGTCGCCGAGGAGATCGACGTCAAGGAGACCGAGGAGCTGAAGGCGGCGCTCGGCGCGGCCCAGGGCGGCCGGATGCCGCGGGGCACGGCCGGCGCGATGAAGGAGCTGGAGGAGCGCCAGAAGCGGCGCCGTACGCGGACCCAGCGCGACAGCCTGGACCTCGCGCTCTCCGACCTCACCGGCTTCTACCGCGACGTGCTCGCCCTGCAGCTGCGCGCGGCGACGCCCCTGGCCAACGAGGACGTGCGGGACTCCGTCGAGCAGATCGCCCGCGACACCGCGCCCGAGCGCACCCTGCGCCGGATCGAGGCGGTCCTCGCCTGCCGGGAGGCCCTCGACCGGAACGTGGCGCCGCTGCTCGCGGTCGAGGCGATGACGATGGCGCTGCGCGACTAGGCCGGCCCTTCCGGATCTCGGCAGGGTCCGCGGCGTTCCCGGCCCTGACCCGGAAGGAACGGCCTCGCGCCGGCACGACTCCGCCCGCGGAGTCGTCCACAGGCGGACAGGCCGGATTGGACACGGTACGTACTCGTGCCGATACGCTCCGGGAATGGACTCCCGGCGGTTGCTTCGTCATTCCGCCACCGCCCTCGCGGTCGGTGGCCTCGTCCTCTCCGGCTGTACGGAGGGCAGCGGCGTCGCCGCGCCCCCGCCGAGTCCGTCCGGCGCCGCGGGGCCGGCAGCGCTCGGCACGTACTACGGGCAGAAGGTGTCCTGGCGGGACTGCGGGGTCCCGGAGTTCCAGTGCGCCACCGTGCGGGTCCCGCTCGACTACGCGAAGCCCGACGGCGAGCGGGTCGAGCTCGCCGTGTCGCGGGCGAAGGCCACCGGCCCCGGGAAGCGGCTCGGCTCCCTCCTGGTGAACCCGGGCGGGCCCGGCGGCTCGTCCGTGGGCTACGTGGAGGGTTACGCGGGCATCGGCTACCCGGCCCCGGTCCGGGCGCGTTACGACATCGTGGGCGTCGACCCGCGCGGCGTGGCCCGCAGCGAGCCGGTCGAGTGCCTCACGGGCCCGCAGATGGACGCGTACACGCAGGTGGACGTGACGCCCGACAGCGCGGCCGAGCAGAACGCGCTGGCGGGCTCCTACAAGGGCTTCGCGGCGGCGTGCGAGAAGCGTTCGGGCAAGGTGCTGCCGCACGTCTCCACGGTGGAGGCGGCGCGGGACATGGACATCGTGCGGGCGGTGCTCGGCGACGAGAAGCTGACGTACGTGGGGGCCTCGTACGGCACGTTCCTGGGCGCCACGTACGCCGAGCTGTTCCCCGCACGCGTCGGACGGCTGGTACTCGACGGCGCGATGGACCCGTCGCTGACCGCGGAGCAGCTCAACCGCGAGCAGACGGCCGGCTTCGAGACCTCGATCAACGCCTTCGCCGCCGACTGCGTGAAGAAGACCGACTGCCCGCTCGGCACGGAGTCGGTCCCGGCGGCCCTCGACGCGCTGCGGGACTTCTTCCGCGCGACCGACGCCAAGCCGGTCCCGACCGGCGAGAGCCGGCAGCTGGGCGAGTCGCTCGCCACGACCGGCGTGATCGCCGCGATGTACGACGAGTCGGCCTGGCCACAGCTGCGGGAGGCGCTGACCCGCGCCATGGGCGGCGAGGGCTCGGCACTCCTGGCGCTGGCCGACACGTACTACGAGCGGGAGTCGGACGGCACGTACGCGAACCTGATGTCCGCGAACGCGGCCGTGAACTGTCTCGACCTCCCGCCCGCCTTCACCGGCCCGGCGTCCGTCGAGAAGGCGGTGCCGTCCTTCGAGAAGGCCTCCCCGGTCTTCGGCCGCAACCTCGCCTGGGCCGCCCTCAACTGCACCTACTGGCCCGCCCCGGCCACCGGCCGCCCCCACCGCATCACGGCCGAGGGCGCCGCCCCGATCGTCGTCGTCGGCACCACCCGCGACCCCGCCACCCCCTACAAATGGGCCCGCTCCCTCGCCGAGCAGCTCTCCTCCGGCACCCTCCTCACCTACGACGGCGACGGCCACACGGCGTACGGCCGGGGCAGCGACTGCATCGACACGGCGATCAACACCTACCTCCTGGACGGCACCCCGCCGCAGGACGGAAAGCGCTGCTCATAGGGGTGGTCAGAGCACTCCCGGAAACTGTGTAGACTTGGCGACGCTGCTGCACCCACCATGGGACGCACGGCGGCGCCGCCTTAGCTCAGTTGGCCAGAGCAACGCACTCGTAATGCGTAGGTCTCGGGTTCGAATCCCGAAGGCGGCTCAGATGGAACCCCAGGTCAGATCTTTCTGACCTGGGGTTTTCTGGTTCAACGGTTCCCCCATGGCGGCTAGAGTCGTTCGCCATGGGGGAACGGAACGTACAGATGAAGCGGTGCAAGCAGTGCCATCGGCCGCTCGAACGGTCCAGGTGGCGACGCCCGAAGCGGTTCTGCCGCCGATGGCACCAAGTTCGGTACTGGCTGGAGGAACTGGGCGACCTCGTGTTCGGCTAGCCGGCCGGACGCGTAGCCTTCCTCCGCCCGGAGCCATGCCCTCGCGCCGCCCCCGGGGTGCCCTCGCCGCTCCCCAAAACCTCAGCCCACGCCCCCCGCGGGCCGTCCCTGTCAGTTGTCATGTCCCCTTGCCTGTGGCATTGGTCTAGTCCAAACTGATCAATCGACGAAGCCTCTGCAGAGTCGGCCGCGCGCGGGCCGCAAGGGCGCCGCCGGTCATGGGATGAGGGGGATGCCATGTCAGAGAGGACGACCGGCGCGGGGCTTTTCGGAGGAGGGCAGGCCGGTGAGGCGGGGGCTTTCGGTGCGCGGCTGCAGGCGTTCCGGCGGCGGGCCGGACTGAGTCAGGAGGCCGCCGCGGCGCGAGCCGGGATCAGCACCAGGGCCTTGCGCGACATCGAGCGCGGCCGGGTGCGGCGGCCGCAGTCGCGGACCCTGCAGCGGCTGGCCGAGGCGCTCGGGCTGACCGGCGGCGAGCTGGCGGACCTGCTCGTCGCCGCCCGCACCGGGCCACCCCGCGGCGCCGCCCGGCCGCGCCTGCTGATCCTCGGCCCGCTCTCCCTCCAGCACGGCCGCACCCCCGTCCCGGTCACCAGCCCCATGCTCCGCCGGCTGCTCGGGCTCCTCGCGCTCAAGCACCCCGACTCCGCCACCCAGCAGGAGATCATCGACGTCCTGTGGCCGTCCGGGCCGCCCAGTTCCCACCAGAGCCTGATCCACACGTACGTCAGCCAGGTCCGCCGGCTCCTCGAACCGGGCGGCCCGCGGACCGGCCCCCGGACGACCGACCCGCCGCCGACCGTCGCCCGGACGCCCACCGGATACCTCCTGGAGGCCTCCCGGAACCAGATCGACCTCGGCCACTTCGACGAACTCCTCGCCCAGGCGGAGCGCCTGCACCGCACGCCCGACCCGAGGTCCGCGTACGAGTCGCTGACGGCGGCCCTGCAGTGGTGGCGGGGCCCGGTGCTCGCCGATGCCGACCCGGTGCTGAGCCGCCATCCGGCCGCGGTCGTGGCCAACGAGCGGAGGGTCAAGGCGGTGCTGCTGCACGCCGACACGGCGCTGCTGCTGCGCCGGCCGGAGGACGCCGTCCCGGTGCTGTGGGACATGGTGAACACCGAGCCGCTGCACGAGGGCCTGCACGCCCGGCTGATCCTCGCCCTCGCCAGCTGCGGGGAGCAGGCCGCCGCGCTCAACGTGTTCAACCGGCTGCGCGACCGGCTCGACGACGAGCTGGGCATCGCGCCCAGCGCGGAGGTCCGCGACGCCCACCTGCGGGTGCTGCGCCAGCAACTGCCCCTCGCCCAGCGCCCCGAGCACTCCGCGCCGGCCGTTCACTCCGCGCCGGCCGTCCACTCCGTGCTGCCCGTCCACCCCGCGCCGGCCGACCGTGGGCCGGCCGACCGCACCGCGCCCGTCGGCCCCCTCCCGGCCCAGCTGCCCGCCATGGCCGGTTCGTACGTCGGACGGCGACGGCAGATGCGGGAGCTCGACGCCCTCGTCTCGACCGATCCGGCGCGGCGCGCGCACGTGGTGGCGGTGGTCGGCGCGCCCGGCGTCGGCAAGACCGCCCTCGCCAAGCACTGGGCGCACGCGCGGCGCGAACACTTCGAGGACGGGCAGCTGTTCGTCGACCTGCGCGGCCACTCCCCGCTCCCGACGCTGCGCCCCGGCGACGTCCTGGCGCAGTTCCTCCGGGCCCTGGGCGCGCCGCCCGGCCGGCTGCCCGCGGACGAGGACGAGGCCGCCGCGCTGTACCGCACGCTGCTCGCCGGCAAGCAGATGCTGATCGTCCTGGACAACGCGCGCGACGCCGAGCAGGTCAGGCCGCTCATCCCGGGCGCCCAGGGCTGCGCGGTGGTGATCACCAGCCGCAGCCGGCTGGTGGGACTGGTCGCGAGCGACGGCGCCCGCCAGCTCGCCCTGGACGTGCTCGATCCCGACGAGGCCCGCCAGCTGCTCGCCGCCACCATCGGCGAGAGCCGGGTCGCGGCCGAGGAGGAGGCGGCCCGCAGGCTCGTGCGGGTGTGCGGCGGGCTGCCGCTGGCGATCCGGATCGCCGGGGCCAACCTGCTGGCCCGCAACGTCGGCATCGCCGACTACTGCGACGACTTAGCCGGTGACGACATGCTGAGCCGGCTGCGCATCGAAGGGGACCGGCGCTCGACGGTGCGGGCCGCGTTCGAGCTCTCGTACCGCGCGCTCCCGGCCGCGGCCCAGCGGATGTTCCGGCTCCTCAGCGTGGTGCCGGGGCCCGATCTCACCGCGGACGGCGCCGCGGCGCTCGCGGACTCGACCTCGGCCTGCGCGGCGGGGCTCCTGGTGAGCCTGACGGACGCCCATCTCGTACGGGAACGGGCGGCCGGCCGGTTCGGGCTGCACGACCTGCTGCGCTCGTACGCCCGCGAGCTGGTCAGCAGGGAGGAGGCGCACGGCGCCCGGCAGCGGCTTTTCGACTGGTACCTCTACCACGCGGACGCGGCGGCCCGGCTGCTCTACCCGGCGGGCCCGGCGGCCTCGGACCCGTGCGCCGGGACGGGCCCCTCGGCCGCGCTGGTGTTCTCGGACCAGGGCCAGGCCTCGGAGTGGCTGGACAGCGAGCGGGAGAACCTGGCCGGCGCCGTCCTGCAGGCGTCCGGCGCCGGCTTCACGACCGTCGCCTGGCGGCTCGCGGAGAGCCTGCACGGCTACCTCTCGCAGCGGATGTACACGGGCGACTGCCTGAAGGTCGCGACGGCCAGCCTGTTCGCCGCCACCGCCGACGGCGAACTGCGGGCCCAGGCCTCCGCCCAGCTGCGGCGTGCCGAGTGCCACCGGTCCCTGGCGAACGGCGCACAGGCCCTCGAGCTCTTCGGCAGTGCCCTGGAGCTCGCGCGGCAGGCCGGCTGGCACGACGGACAGGTCCTCGCCCTGCGCGGCATCGGCACCGCGCACGAGGAGAACGGGGCGGCGCGACTGGCCCGCGACTACCTCTCCCAGGCCCGCGAACTCGCCCGGCGCGGAGGTACGGCGTCGGCCGCGACGGACGAGAACAGCGGTCTCGGTCTGTTCTGCTGAGCTCCGGGGCGGCAGCACAACTCCTGCGGAAGTGATACCGGTTCTGCCGGTCCCTACGGCCCCTCGGGCGGTGCCCGGCAGAACCGCAGTTCAGTGGTGGCGCGTCCGGCCGGAACCGGCATCCCGGCGGGCGCCCGGCCCTCTGGCCCGGCTGTAGGGGCCCGACCAGGTCTGGACCATACGGTGGCCGCACGGCGAAGGCCGTGCCGTGCCCGCAGCGCCCGCATCCGCACCCTCCGCGCGTCTCTACCGGCATCACCCGCACGTCCGCATCCGCACCATCCGCGCGTCAACACCGGCATCACCCGCACGATCGGCTCCGCACCATCCGCGCGTCCACACCGGCATCACCCGCACGTCCGCACCCGCACCATCCGCACGTCCGCATCCGCATCCGCAACGTCCGCGCACGCAGATTGAGGTGACGATGGAATCCGCGGCACTGACCCCACGCCAGGGACCCCAGGGAACCCCGGGGGCCGCCGAGGTCGACGAGTTCGTGGTCCTCTTCTACGAACACACCGTCGGCCGTGCCGACTTCAGCCCGTCCAGTGTCGCCGGGGAACTGGGCGTCCCGCGCCAGCGCGTCGAGCACGCCGTCGCCGTGCTGCGCGAACTGCGCCTGGTCAAGCCGGCGGAGGGCCGTGCCGGCCGACTGGTCGCGGTCAGCCCGGAGGCCGCCCAGATGGAACTGCTCGTCCCGCTGGAGCGGGAGATCCTCGACAGCCGCCGCCGGCTCGCCGGATTCAAGGGGCAGTTGAGCTCGTTCGTGGCCGCTTTCGAGAAGCAGTCCAAGGCCCGCGCCGAGCCGGTGGTCATCACCGACGACCGGGAGGAGATCGAACTCCGACTGCTCCAGGCCGCGCAGGGCTGCACCAGCGAGGTCCTGGTCGTGCAGCCCTGTGTCGCCCGCGAGACCCGTGAGCTGCGCCTCGCCCGCCCGCTGGTCCTCGACGCGCTGCGGCGCGGCGCGCAGGGCCGGATCATCTACCCCCACACCGCCCGCGGCGACTCCGACACCCGCGCCCACCTGGGCGAACTCCTCTCCGCCGGAGGCCAGGTGCGCACCACCAAGGAGGTGCGCGACCGCTTCCTGGTCTTCGACCGGAAGACGGCCTTCATCCCGGCCGGCGAGGGCGAGGCGATCGCCGTCGTCTACGAGGGCGCGGTCGCGGCCTTCCTGGCCGGACTGCACGGCCGGCTGTGGGAGTCGGCGTTCGACTTCGACTCCGGTGCGGCCGGTTACGCCGGGACGCTCGAGGACCTCAAGGCGACCCTGCTCGACCTGCTGGCCTCCGGCGCCAAGGACGAGGTGATCGCGCGCCGGGTGGGCATGTCCGAGCGGACCTTCCGCCGCCATGTGGCCACGATCATGCAGGACCTGTCGGCCACCAGCCGCTTCCAGGCGGGCGTGCTCGCCGCCCGTACCGGCCTGGTCGACCCGGCCCCGAGGAGCGATGCCGCATGAGCCGCTACGACCACATCGCGTACACCTCGTCGGTACGCCGGGTCCAGGAGCAGATGGGCAGCGCTTCGGCGGCCGACCGCCGGCTGGGGGACCCGGTGGAGGTGGCGGAGCCGCTCACCGGCGCCGCGGCCGGCTTCATCCGGAGCCTCGACGGCTTCCTGTTCGCGAGCGTGAGCGAGACCGGCTGGCCGTACATCCAGTTCAGGGGCGGGCCGCCGGGCTTCGTCCACGTCCTCGACGAGCACACCCTCGGTTACCTGGACGTACGGGGCAACCGGCAGTACATCACCACCGGCAACGTGCGCGGCGACGGCCGGGTCGCGCTGTTCTTCCTCGACCAGGTCCGGCAGGCCCGTCTCAAGCTGTACGGCCACGCCTCCGCCGTACCGGCCGACGAGGATCCGGCGCTCGCCGAGCGCCTGAGCTCGCCGCGCACCGACGGCACGGTCGAACAGCTCGTCACCATCCGGGTCGAGGCCTTCGCCTGGAACTGCCCCAACCACATCACGCCCCGCTTCAGCGAGCACGAACTCGCCGACGCCCTGGCCCCGGTCCGCGACCGCCTCGCTCACCTCGAACAGGAGAACGCCGGCCTGCGCGCGGAAATCGCCGCGCACCGCGACGCCGCCGCACGGCCCGCCCGCTGACCGAATTCGGCAGCCGGTTCCGGTCATTGATGAACCGCCCCGGGGATTCCTAGGCTGGATCCAGCAAAGAGCCCCCGAAGCAGACGGAGACATCACGCGATGGTCAGCGACGTGATCGACCGGAACGACCGGTTCCGGGGAATTCTGGACCGACTCGCCACCAAGTCCATCGACGACTACTACAACCCGTACCGGCTGTTCGAGTGGCCGGACCGGCTCCCGGAGGACATGTGGTGGATGAGCCCGGAGCTCACCACCACGTACGGGACGGAATGGGCAGAGAAGCTCACCCCGCAACAGCTCCACACGCTTTCCAAGCACGAAAGCATAAACTTCTACAGCCTCAACGTGCACGGAATCCGGGAACTGCTCGTCGAGGTGGTCAACCGCATCCACACCGCCGGTTTCGAAACACCGTCGGAGTTCTTCCACCACTTCATCGGTGAGGAGAACGAACACATGTGGTTCTTTGCCGAATTCTGCCTTCGTTACGGCAAGAAGATCTACAAACAGCCGGCCGGCGGCGCGGAGGGCGCCGCCCCCTCGGAGAAGATCCAGAGCCTGCTGGTGTTCGCCCGCATCCTGATCTTCGAAGAGCTCGTCGACCACTTCAACTCGGCGATGGCCGAGGACGAGCGGCTGCACGAGACGATCCGCGGCATCAACCGGATCCACCACCAGGACGAGTCCCGGCACATCGCCTTCGGCCGCGAACTCGTCGGCCTGCTCCACCAGGACCTCAAGCAGACCGCCACCGAGCAGGAACTGGACGACGTCTCCGACTACCTGCGCCGCTACATGAAGCACAGCTTCGAGTCCCTCTACCACCCGCAGGTGTACCGCGACGCCGGCCTGGAGAACCCGCACGCGGTGCGCCGGGCCCTGCTGGAGTCGCCCGCCCGGGCCGAGGCCGAGCAGCGCACCTTCCGCAAGACCGCCAGGTACCTCGAGAAGACGGGAATCATCCGATGAACCGCCTGACCGGGAGCGACGGCGCGCCCGCGCTGGCCATCCTCGGCCCCGGGGCCACCCGCCTCGTCAAGGAGCTCGACCGGGTCTTCGCCGGCTGGGGCCTCGCGGCCGGCGCCGAGGAGATCAGCGCACCGCCGCTGTTCCCGGTGCCCGACCTGGAGAAGTTCGACGTCTACACCAACTTCCCGCACCTCGCGTGGGTGGCCGGGTCGCTGGACCTGACGGACGACCAGTTCAAGCCCGTGGAAGGCCGCTTCGGCCCCGGCTCGGTGGCCGAGGCGCGGTACGGGCTCCCGCACGCCACCTGTTACGGCGCGTACCTCTTCCACGAGGGCGAGCAGGTCGGCGACGACACCCTGGTGACCCTGGTCAACCGCTGCTTCCGCAACGAGGACCACTACGGCGGGCTGCGCCGCCTCGCCAGCTTCCAGATGCGCGAGATCGTCGCCCTCGGCAGCTTCCCCCACACCCAGCAGGTCCTCGCCCGCTTCACCGGGCGGATCCAGGCCTTCGCCGCCGCGCTCGGCATCGAGCTCGCCAAGGTGCCGGCGGGCGACCCGTTCTTCCGGAACGACGGCGGCCGCGCCCTGATGCAGAAGCTCAGCCCGGTCAAGTACGAGTTCCAGTACGGCGGCGACCTGGCGATCGCCTCGGTGAACACCCACCGCAACTTCTTCGGCGAGCGCTGCGGCATCCGCCTGGAGTCCGGCGAGCACGCCTACACCGCCTGCGTGGCCTTCGGCCTGGAACGCTGGCTCGCCGTCCTGACCGAGCACTTCGACGCGGACCTCGACGCCGCGCTGGCCGCCGTACGCGCCGCCGAGGCAGCCGTCGAGGCCGAAGCCGTCGAGGCCGACGCGGCCGTGGCCGTAGCAGCCGCTGCCGAAGCCTCCGCGGCCGACGCCGGCGAGTCCGGCACCCCCGGCACCGACGCCGCCGAGTCGGGCACCCCCGCCGCCCCCGGCACCGACGACGCCGTCGGCGCGTCGTGACCCAGCCCCTGATCGGCGTCGACATCGTGCCGCTCTCCCGGGTGCGGGAGCTGACCGCTCCCGGCGCCGGGCCGCTGCTCGGGCGCTACCTCTCCGCCGAGGAACTGGACGCCTCCCGGACCCCGGACGGCGCGGCCGACGAGGCCGGGATCGCCGGGCGGCTGGCCGCCAAGGAAGCCGTCTTCAAGCTCTTCGGGGCCGTCCGCAGGCCGGTCCCCTGGCGGGGCATCGAGGTCCTGCGCGGTCCCGGCGGCCGACCGGGAGTCCGACTCTCCGGCAAGGGAGCCGAGTTGGCCCGTCACGCCGGACTCGGCCCGATCGACGTCAGCATCAGCCACGACGCCGGCTTCGCCATCGCCGTCGCCGCGGCCTCCACCTCTCTCGACCGTCTCTGAAGGGAATGCCATGAGTTCCGCAGGTATCGGCTCCGCGGGTATCGACAAGGTCCGGGACTGGATCCTCGGCCGCCACCCCGAGCGCACCGAACTCGCCGCCGACGTCGACCTCATCGAGAGCCGGCTGGTCGACTCGCTCGCCTTCGTCGAGCTCGTCTACACGATCGAGGACGCCGCGGGCGTCGAGATCGACTTCGACAACATCGACATCGAGGACTTCCAGACCCTCGCGACCATCGAGAAGGCGTTCTTCGCCTGATCCCGAGGAGGGATCTTCACCATGGATGCAGTCTCCTACACCGCACAGTGGATGGCCGCGGCCCGCGCGCAGGAGTCCGAGCGCGAGGACGCGCTGTTCGTCGACCCGCTGGCCCGTGACCTGGCCGCACCCCGCGGCTTCGAGCTGATCGAGCGCTACGCCGGCGGCGGTCTGCTGCCCTTCATCTCCATCCGTACCCGGTTCCTCGACGACGCCATCCGGGACGTCCTCGCCGAGAGCGGGATCCAGCAGGTCGTGCTCATCGCCGCGGGCATGGACACCCGCGCGTTCCGGCTCGACTGGCCGGAGGGCACCGAGCTGTACGAGGTCGACCACGCCCTGCTGATCGCGGAGAAGCGCCGCCGGCTGGACGCACTCGGGGCCGAGCCGCGCGTCGACCGGCGCGAGGTCTCCGCCGACCTCACCCAGGAGTGGCTGCCCGCCCTGGAGGCCGCCGGCTTCGACCCCGACCGCCCGACGCTGTGGGTCGCCGAGGCGCTCACCTTCTTCCTCACCGAGGAGCAGGCCGCCGGACTGCTGCGGCTGCTCGCCTCCGCCTCCGCGCCCGGCAGCCACCTGGCCTTCGACATCCTCGGGCGCGCCCTGCTGCGCAGCCCGTTCTCGAAGCGCTTCCTGGACACCCTCGCCGCCGACGGCACGCCGTGGATCTTCGGCACCGACGAGCCCGAGGAGTTCCTGACGGCGAACGGCTGGAAGACCACCGACCTGCGCGAGCCCGGCCAGCCCGGCGCCGGCGAGGGCCGCTGGCCGTACGACGTCCAGCCGAGGGACCGCCGCGGCGCCAACCGGCTGTGGCTGATCCGCGCCGAGGTCGTGACGGCCTGATGAGCCTGCCGACCACGGACCGCCGGATCACCCTGGAGCGGATCGAGTCGTACCTGCCCGAGCGCAGCGTACGGATCGAGGAGCTGGGCGAGCGGCTCGGTCTGCGTCGGGCCGAGCTGGGCGTGTTCCGCAAGTTCTACGGCCTGGACACGCTCCGCTTCGACCCCGAGCTGCCGCTGCTCGACCTGCTGCGGCCCGCCGCGCGCGGAGCCCTGGCCGCCCTGCCCGAGGGCGGCCGGGTCGACTACCTGGCCTACGCCCACGTCACCCAGGCGGTGGCCCCCGCCGACGTGGACGTGGCCAGGGAGGTCGGCGACGCCCTCGGGCTCGTCGACACCGAGGCCTTCGGCCTCAGCCACCAGGCCTGCGTCAGCAGTCTGGGCGCCATCGAGGTGCTCGGCGAACTGCTGCGCGCGGAGGGCGCCGAGGGCGCGTACGCCCTGATGATCACCGGCGAGCAGGCGTACTCGCCGATCGTCCAGCACGTGCCCAACACCTCGATCATGGCCGACGCCGCCGCCTCCTGCCTGATCACCCTGGACGGCGCGGGCGACGAGGTGCGGTCCTTCGCCACCCGGACCCTGGGCGAGTACGCCCAGTGGCTGGAGCTCACCGCCGAGCAGAACACCGAGTTCGGCGAGCAGTACGGCCGCCGGATCGCCGAGGTCATCCACCGGGCGGTGGAAGAGGCCGGGCTGACGCTCGACGAGATCGACCTCGTGATCCCCCACAACGTCAACAAGCTGGCCTGGCGGCAGACCATCAAGGAGCTGGAGGTGGCGCCGGAGAAGGTCTTCCTGGACAACGTCCCCCGCTACAGCCACACCTTCGCCTCCGACGTCTTCGTCAACTACACCACCCTGCGCGACGCCGGCCGCCTCGTGGACGGCGCGCACTACCTGCTGGTCTCCGTCGGCCTCGGCGCCACCTTCGGCGCGATGGTCATCACCCACCGGGCGGGAGGCGAGCGGTGATGGACCGTCAGGAAGTGCTGCTCACCATCGAGAAGGCGCTCAGCGAGGTCCTGGAGAGGCCGGTCTCCGGGCTCACCGAGGAGACCGCGCTCTTCGACGAGCTGCAGCTCACCTCCCTCGCCGTCCTCGGCCTGCTGATGACCGTCGAGGAGGCGACCGGGATCTCCATCGACCCGGAGGAGCTCGACATCGACCACCTGCGGACCATGAGGTCCTTCGCCGACTATGTCGAGGCCGCACTCCGCGAAGCAGAGGGGACGTCATGAGCGGACTCGCCGTCCGGGCCGCCGCCGCGGTGCGCTCGCCGCAGGGCCGGGGGCCGGGTGACGACCCGGCCGTGCTCGACTACTACCGCGACCTGCTCACCCCCTTCGGCGAGAAGCCGGACGAGGAGCTGCTCGGCCGCGGCGCGCACGTCCACCACCGTGACCTCGCGGACCTGCTCGTCGCCGACGAGGGCGTCGGCCGCAGCAGGCCGGAGCTGCTGATCGTCACCCACGCCCTGCCGGACGTGGTCCCGTTCACCGCCGTCGCGCCGCACCTCACCGACCGCCTCGGCGGCCGGGCGGCCAACTTCGCGATCGCCCAGCAGGGCCTGGCCGCGCCGTTCACCGCGCTGCGGATCGCCTCGGCGTACCACCGCGCGGGGCGGGCCGCGGAGGTCGTGCTCGCGGTCCTGGAGCAGACCACCCTGCCGACGGCCTTCCCGCTGGTCCAGGACACCCCGCTGACCGACTCGGCCGCGGCGCTCGTCCTCGGCGCCTCCACCGAGCCCGGCCTGCGGTTCGTCCGCGCGCACTCGGCCGCTTCGGCGGCCGCCGCGCTCGACGGGTACGGCCCGGGGCGGGAGCTCGGCGAGGACGGCACGCTCCTCGTCCTCGGGCCCTGGGTCACCGAGGACCTCCCGGAGCGCACCGCGGTGCACCGGGTCGCCCCCGGCAGCTACTGCACCAGCCTCTGGCTGGAGCTCGCCGACCACTGGCAGGAGTGGCAGCGGTCCTACCGGCGGGTCGTGCTGTGCGACACGGACCCGCGCTCCGGCCGCAGCCACGTGGCGCTCTTCGCAACCGAGGGAAAGGCGGCAACACGATGACCACGGCTGAGGAGCCGGCCGTCAGGCTGGTGTCCGCGAGGTCGGGGAGCGGCCCGGCCACCTGGGGACAGCGGGCGATCTGGGGCGTCGTCACCCGGCTCGGCGACGACGCGCCCCGCTACAACGTTCCGGTCGACCTCCCCGTCGCCCCGCCCCGGCCCGTCGCCCGCGTCCTCGCGGACCTGACGGAGCTGCTCCAGCTCCACGACAGCCTGCACACCAGGTGGCTGGCGGCCGGCGAGGACGGTCTGGAGCAGGTCGTCGACGGCAGCGGCGAGCTTCCCGTGGAGATCAGGAGCTCCCCGGCGGCGCAGGCCGCGGAGGTGAGCGCGGGACTGCTCGCCGAGCTGGCCGGCCGCTCCTTCGACCACACGCGGGAGTGGCCGCTGCGGGTCGGCCTGGTGGAGAGCGAGGGTCTGGTCCACCGGCTCGTGCTCGTCGGCGCGCACACCGGGATGGACTACTGGGGCCTCGGCCGGCTGCTGCGCGACCTGGAGTCGATCGAGGCGGGGGAGACCGCCGCGTCGCTGCGGCAGGCCCGGCCGGCCCAACAGCCCCTGGAAGCCGCCGAGGTCCAGGCCTCCCCGCTCGGCCGCCGCCGGGACGAGGCGGCCCGCCGCTACTGGTGCGAGCAGCTGACCGCCGGCCCCCGGCAGATCTTCCGGAACCCGGCGGCGCCCGAACTCGCGGACGACCCGGCCCGGAAGTTCCCCAACGCCCTGCTGCGCTCTCCCGCCCTCGCGGTCGCCGTCGGGCGGGTCGCGGCGGAGCTGGAGGTCAGCGACGCGGCGGTGCTGCTCGGCGCGGCGTCCCACCAGCTGGCCAGGATGTCCGGGAGCAGCGACGTGCTGTTCCAGGTCGTGGTGGGCAACCGCTTCCAGCCGGCCGCCGCCGCGTCGGTGAGCACGGTGGCACAGGAGGCCCTGTTCCGGCTCACGGACGCGGACCGGGACTTCGGCGACGCGGTGCGGCGGACCCGGTCGGTCGCCCTGAACGCCTTCCGCCACGCCGCGTACGACAAGTGGGCGCTGGACCGGGAGGTGGCGCTGCTCGTCGAGAAGGGCGAGGCGGCGGACCACTCGTACTGGTGGAACGACACCCGTGACCCGGGCGTCGGGCCGTTCGACACGGTCGAGCGCCCGCGGGCCGCGCTGAGCGAGCTGATCGGCCGGACCGAGCTCAGCTGGCCGAGGGACTTCCCGCCCCGCAAGAACGTCTCGATGGCGGTGGACGTGCTGACCGCCCCGGGCGCCCTGGACCTCGCCATGACCGCCGACCCGGCGGTCGTCGACCGCGAGGGGATGGAGCGGTTCCTCCGCGGCGTCGAGCGGCTGATCGTCGCCGAGGCGATCGCGCTGGGGGACTGATGACCGAGGGACCGAAGACCGGAGCAACGGCGGCCGGGCGAGCGGCGACCACCACGCGGTACGCGGGAATCGCCTGGACCGGCTCGGGCTACCGGGTCGACGTCGTGGACGGCACGGGGCGCCGGGTCGTCGAGCCGAGCGGCTGGGGCGGCGCCCAGGTCGCCGAACTCATCGCCTGGCTGCGGGACCTGGACGGCGGCCCGACCCCGGCCGTGGTCCTGGAGAGCACCAACGGCCTGCTCGACGGCCCCATGACGGCCGCCGGCCTGGAGGTGTACCGCGCGGATCCCTGGCTGCTGCCGTCCCGGCCGCGGTTCGGCTCCGTCCCGGCCGAACGGCTCACGGAGCAGGCCAGGACCGCGCCCGGCGCGCTGGCCCGGGTGACCGCCGAGGGCGGCAGCCTGACCGGCCGCGCCGAGGAGTACTTCGAAGGCGTACGGCGCGGCGAGCCGATCCTCGCGGAACTGACGGCCACCGGACGTTGCTTCGGGCACGGCCGCCGTGACGTCCCGCGCGTCGCGCTCACCTTCGACGACGGCCCCGACCCCGTGTACACCCGGCAGGTCCTGGACATCCTGGACCGCTACGGGGCCCGGGCGACCTTCTTCTGCGTCGGCCACCACGTCGCGGCGCTGCCCGACGAGGTGCGCCGGATCGCCGCGGCGGGCCACGAACTGGGCAACCACTCCTGGTCGCACCCGTTCCTGTTCGACCTGACGCCGGACGAGCTGCGCGAGCAGATCGACCGTACGGCGGAGGCCGTGGACGCGCTGACCGGCGAGGCCCCGGTCTGGTTCCGGCCGCCGTACGGGGCGCTGAGCCCCGAGGTGCTCGCCGGCCTGGAGAAGCACCCGGTCGCCCTGACGATGTGGGACGTGGACGCGCGCGACTGGTCCCGCCCGGGGCCGGAGCGGATCGCCGCGACCGTCCTGGAGGGCGCCGGGCCGGGCTCGGTGGTGCTGATGCACGAGGGCGCCGGCGATCGCGGCCAGACCGTCCAGGCCCTCCCGTCGATCGTCGAGGGCCTGCTCGAACGCGGCCTGGAACTGGTCACGGTGAGCGAACTGGCCGCCGGGGCGGCCGCTGACGACCACGATCAACGACTGAAGGGCTGAACGGTCATGGAAGAACGCTTGGCGGACCCTCCCGCGGCGGCGACGTCCCCGCCGGCGCGGGGCGGGCAGGACGCCGCGCCGCCGTCGGAAGCACCGCCGTCGGAAGCACCGCCGTCGAGGGCCCCGTCATCCGGGGCCACGTCGTCCGGGGACCCGTCGTCCGAAGGCCCGTCATCCGGGGTCACGTCCTCCGAAGGCCCGTCCTCCGGAGGCCCGTCCTCGGACGAGCCGGCGATCTGGTCCCGTAACTTCCGGTTCTACTTCGTCGCCCGCAGCGCGGGCCTGCTCAGCTGGGCGATGCTGCCGGTCGCGGTCTCCGCGGGCCTGCTCAGCGGCGGGTACGGCCTGGACACCGCCGGCTACTCGATGGCCTTCCTGGTCGCCCCGTTCGCCGGCCTGGTGCTGTTCGGCGGCGTGCTCGCCGACCGGTTCACCGCCCGCCGGATGATGATCGTGGCCGACCTGGCCAACCTCACCGCGCACGTCCTCCTCGCCCTGCTGTTCATCCACGGCATCGACCACCTGTGGCAGCTGTACGCGCTCCTCGTGGTGGCCGGTACCGCCAACGCGCTGTTCCAGCCGGGCGCCTCCTCGACCGTCCCGCTCGTCTCGCGCGACGTGCAGGGCGCCAACGGTGTGCTGCGCACCTCCGAGGCGATCACCGGCCTCGGCGGCCCGGCGCTCGCCGGTGCCATGGTCGGCTTCGGGTCAACCGGCTGGGTGATGGTGATCTCCGCCGTCTGCTACGGCACCAGCGCGATCTGCCTGTTCGTGCTCCGGCTCGGCGTGGTGCCCGCCCCGCCGGCCGGCCAGAGCCTGTGGCGCAACCTGGTGGTCGGCTGGCAGGAGTTCCGCTCCCGGAGCTGGCTGTGGGGCGTGATCCTGATCTGGATGTTCTACGCGGTGCTCTCCTGGGGCCCGCAGCTGTCCGTGGCCGCCGGCGTCATCGTGCCCGAGCACGGCGCGAGCGCCTTCGGCCTGATCAACGCCGCGCTGGGCGCCGGCACCGTGGCGGGCGGTCTGCTCGCGATCCGCTACAAGCCGCAACGGCCGCTCGCCGCCGGGGCCGTGGCGATGATGGCGTACCCGGTCTACCCGCTCGGCATCGTGCTCGGCTGGCCGGTCTGGCTGCTCGCCGCCGCCCAGGTCCTGGTCGGCATCGGGATCGGCGTCTGGGGCGTCATGTGGGCCACCAGCGTGCAGACCCAGGTGCCGGGCGAGGTGCTCAACCGCGTCCACGCCTACGAGGTCGCGGGCTCCGTCGGCATGTACCCGATCGGCAGCGCGCTGGCCGGCCCCGCGGTCGACGCGTTCGGCACCGACGAGGTGCTCGTCGTGGGCGTCGTGGTCGGCTTCCTCACCTCCGCCGCCCTGCTCGCCGCGCGCCCGATCCGTACGCTGCGCCGTGTCCCGGACCGCGCCTGAGCGGCGGGCCTGGCAGCCGCGCACGGCGGCCGACGGCGTGTACTACGCGGTCGCCCGGAGCGAGGAGGTCCTGGGCGCGCTGCCCGTCGCGGCGGCGGACCGGGCGGCCGCCTCGGAGCTGCCGCCCTGGCGAGCGGTGGAACACACCGCCTCGCGGACCCTGCTGCGCGCCCTGCTGCGGGAGCTCGGCGAAGCCCTCACCGACGACCTCGGCGAGGGCTTCGCCGCCGCCGATGGCTTGGCCGCCGCCGAGGGCTTCGCCGACGACGCCGTTGGCTCAGCCGCCGCCGATGGCTTCGCCGAGGGCTTCGCCGAGGACGTTGCCGATGGCTTCACCGGTGACGCCGCTGAGGGCATCACCTCCGCCGTTGCCGGAGGCTTCGCCGAGGACTTCCACGGCGGGCCGGTCGCCGCACGCCCCGGCGGGCGGCCGTACCTGCCCGGCCGGCCCGATCTGGGCGTGAGCCTCTCGCACTCCTCCGGCTGGGTCGCCGCGGCCGTCGGCAGGAACCGCGACGTCGGTGTCGACGTGCAGGTCCCGGCCGCCGTCGGCCGGCGGCTGCTGCGGTTCTGCTGTGCGCCCGCCGACGCCGACGCGCTGGCCGCCATGGCCGAGGACCGGCGCCGCCGGGAGTTCGCCTGGATCTTCACCGCCCAGGAGGCGTGCGTGAAGGCCGTCGGCGCCGGTTTCTCCGCCCGCCCCTGGACCGTGCCGGTGGCCCTCGGGCAGCGCGCGGGCACCTGGCGGCGGGTCCGCTGGCACGCTCCTCGCGACCGGCAGCCGGTGCCGGTCGCCTGCGCGTGGACCGAGCGTGCCGGGCCGGGTGGGACGGGCGTTGCCTAGGATGCGTCCGTCCGTCCGCGCGCTGCCTGCGCGCGGTGAACGGGTGAACGGGGAGGGGCGCACGGGATGAGTGGGACGGCCGACGAGCTCGAGGTCACGGAGCGGACGCGGTTGCGGCGGATGCGGCACAAGGGGAGCCACCGGCGGGCGGATCTCGACGCCGTCCTCGGGGCGGGTTTCCTCTGCCATCTCGGCGTCGTCGTCGACGGCGTGCCGATGGTCGTGCCGACCGTGTACGGAGTCGACGGCGACACCCTGTACGTCCACGGATCCGTCGCGAGCCGCAGCCTCGTCCAGGCTCCCGACGGCGTGGTGTGCGTGAGCGTGACGCACGTCGACGGTCTCGTCCTCGCGCGCTCGGTGTTCGAGCACGGCGTGAACTACCGCAGTGCCATGGTCTACGGCGTGCCGCGGACGGTGACGGACCCGGAGGAGAAGCTGCGCGGGCTGCGGGCGCTGACCGAGCAGTCCGCCCCGGGGCAGTGGGAGTACGTGCGGCAGCCCAGCCGCAAGGAGCTCGCGGCGACGGCGCTCGTGGCGCTCGAACTGACCGAGGCGTCCGTGAAGATCGCGAGCGGGCCGCCGGACGACGGCGAGAGCCCGGACGCCGAGCTGGGGCTGTGGGCCGGAGTGCTGCCGGTCGTCACGCGGTTCGGCGAGCCGGAGGCCGACCCGCTGCTGCCGGCCGGGACCGAGCCGCCCGCGCACATCGCCGGGCGGGCCGGGCGGGTGCTCGGCGGGCACCGCGGGAGCTGAAGCCCGGGAGCCGAGGCTCGCCCGTACGGCGCAACAGCGGGCAACAGCGGGGCGCAACGGTCGCGGGAACGGGCCGCCGCGGGTGATGCCTGGGGGAGAAGCCTTCCGTCAGTCATCACGAGGAGCGGACCGGAGGCCTGCGCGGGCCTCCGGGGGCCGACGCGGCCGGCCGGCGTGGCATAGGGGCGGGAGGCCTGCGCGGTTCACGAGGATTCCAGCGGGCCCAGTTCCAGACGGTCGAGGTGAGGGCCGTCGGCCAGGGCGTCGACGGCCGTGACGCGGCCCTCCAGGACGGTGAACCGGAGCACCGCCTTCGGTTTCCCGTCCGCCGCGGCCCACATCAGTCCCGCGGCTCCGTCCACCAGCGCCGGGCGGGCCTCCTGTGCCCGTCCGGCGACGCGGTGCGCGACCGCTCCCGCGCCGTGTGCGGGCGCCGCCCCGTTCCGTTCGGCCTCGGCGTCGGCCCGTAGCACCGCGTCCGGGTCGAGCAGCGCGACCAGCGCCTCGACGTCGTCGGCCCGGGCGGCGGCCAGGAACGCCGTCACGACCTGCCGCTGGCGCTCCGGATCGGGCTCGGGCATCTCCTCCGTGCCCTCGACGCGGCGCCGGGCCCGGGCCGCCAGCTGCCGGGCGGCCGCGGGCGTCCGCTCGACGACCGGCCCGATGTCGTCGTACGGGACGCCGAAGTCCTCGTGCAGGACGAAGGCGATCCGCTCGGAGGGCGTGAGGGTGTCCAAAACGTCGTCGCCCGAGGCGCCGGGGGCGTCCAGGGGGTCACGGACCGCCGGGCGCCGGGACTCGCGCGAGCGCAGCCGGTCCAGGCAGAGCCCGGCGACCTCGCTCAGCCGTCCCGGGTCCGCCGCCGTCCGCAGCACCTCCTCCGCGGCCTCGGGGGAGCCGAGCAGGCGCAGCGCGACGGCCCGCATGGGCGCACCACCGGCCGCGCCGGATCCCGCGCGGCCCGGCGCGGGATCCGTCTCGGTGTGGTCGGTCACCGGTGTGCGCACCGGCTCAGTCGCCGTGGCCCGGCCCGCCGCTGCCGAAGCCGCCGCTGGAGATGCCGCCCCACTTGCGCTTCTCCTCGCTCGGCGGGTCGGGCGAGGTCTCGCTCCCGGACGTGCCGCCGTTCTTCAGCTGGTACGGCATCAGCCGGTGCTCGCCGTCGGTCTGCGGCATCTCGGCCGGCCGACGGTACTCGGACACCTCACCTGGCAGCGCGTCGGTCTCGGGCCGGTGCGGCTGCTCCTCGGGTTCCGGAGGCGGGAGCTCCTTGTTCCTGACCCGGATCCCGTACATGAAGGCGCCGATGAGGACGGCCACCACGATCAGACCGCCGAGCACCTGGGCCAGTCCCGACTGCCAGACACCGGCCGCCGTGGTGACCTGGGCCGACTCCACGAGGAAAGTGTTCATACTCAAGGATTACCCCGTTTCGCCGGAATTGTTCCTCTTCTTTCGTCCGGCCGTTCTCCCCGCCTGCCCGAGCGGGTCTGAAACATTTCCCCGAGGGTGCCGCGTCATTGAGGTGTACCGAGCAGACGGCTCGTGACAGCGACGGAGGGGAGGGACATGAGAACGTCCCGCGCGGACGAGTTCCTGGAGTTCGCCTCGGCGAGATCGGGGCATCTGTTCCGCTCGGCATGCCTGCTGACCAGCGGCGACACCCACCTCGCCGAGGACCTGGTGCAGGAGACGCTGGGACGGATGTACGCCGTGTGGGGCCGTATGGCCCGGGTCGGCAACCCGGCCGGCTACGCCCAGTCCGTGCTCGTACGGACCTTCCTCAGCCATCAGAGACGCCGCTCGGCCACCGAGCGCCCCCTCGGCGAGCTGCCCGACCACGCCCCCGACACCGGCGAGGACCCGGCCCTGCGCATCGCCCTCCTCGACGCCCTGGCCGGGCTCGCGCCCAAGGACCGGGCCGTGGTGGTGCTGCGGTACTGGGAGGACCGCAGCATCGAGGAGACCGCCGACGTGATGAACACCAGCTCCGCCGCCGTGCGCACCCGCAGCACGCGGGCGCTGGCCGCGCTGCGGAAGCGGCTCGGCGGCAGCATCGCCGAGTTCGCGGCCCGCTGATCCCCGGCCCCGGACCCGGGGCCCACCACCTGTCTTTCGACTCACTGACCCGGAACGGTGATCCCGCCATGCCTCAGCACGGAGAGCACGACCCGACGAACGGACGATTCGAGGAGGAACTGGGCGCGGCCCTGCGCCGCACCGGTGAGAGTTTCGCCGTCGACGACCGCCGCGAGCTCGTCCACGGCGGCCTCGTCCGCGGCCGCCGCCGGCTGGTGCGCCGTCGCGTCGCCACCGTCGGCGGCGCCCTCGCGCTCGCCGTGATCGGCGTGGGCGGCGTGTACGGCGGCTCGCTGCTCGGCTCGTCCGGCGGCGCCGAGCAGGTCTCGGCCGCCGGACCCAAGCCGCTGCCCCGGCAGGGGGAGCCGGCGCAGATCCCGGTCGCCGACCTCGCCGCCGTCCTCAAGGCCAACACGCCGGCCGGCGAGTGGCGGATCGACAACCCCGACGGCGTCGGACACTCCGTCCTCGGCGTCTACGACGACGGCAAGGGCAAGGCGGCCGTCTCCGTCGGCCTCTACCGCGCCGGCAAGACGAACGAGACCGGCGTCGGCCAGGTCACCTGCCCGGACGAGGCGGTCGTCCCGTACGACGACTGCACCAGCGAGCGGCTGCCGGGCGGCGGGCGGCTCATGGTCATCCAGGGCTACGAGTACCCGGACAAGCGCGTCGAGACCAAGAACTGGCGCGCCGTGCTGCTCACCAAGGACGGCTTCCTCATCGACGCGAGCGAGTACAACGCGCCGAGCGAGAAGGACTCCGCGATCAGCCGCGAGAACCCGCCGTTCGACCCGGCGCAGCTGAAGGCCCTGGTCACGGCCGAGGGCTGGCGCCCGTTGCTCCGGCAGGTCCCCGAGCCCCAGCCCGCGAAGACCAAGCCCGGCGGCTCCCACGCCGCCCTGCCGCCGGAGCCGAGCGCCGACCAGATCCAGGCCACGCTCACGTCGCTGCTGCCGAAGGGGCAGGGCCTGAAGGTCGTCGGCAAGGGTGGCCAGGGCAGTGGCGGCGGCTACCTCGTCGTCGACGACGGCAAGGGCAGGAGCCTCGTCGGGATCAACGTCCAGCCGCGCATGGACGACATCCGCGCCGAGCTCTTCAGCGGCGGCGACGTCACCTCCACGGCCGACGGCACGCGCGTGAAGCTGACGAAGCAGCCCGGCGAGAAGGGCGGCGCGGGCGTCGTCTGGTGGAGCGCCGACACGCTGGCCGTGGACGGCTTCCGGGTCGTCGTCTCCGCCTTCAACTCCGCCGCCCAGCACGAGGCCGCCACGCGCGCCGAACCGGCGCTGACGACCGAGCAGTTGAAGACGATCGCGCTCAGCCCGAAGTGGCGGCAGCTGAGCGAGAAGGCGGCCGGGAACGCGGGCTGACGGCAGATCAGCGCGACCACGGCGTGACGGGCCGGGCCTCGGCGGAGGCCGGGCCCGTCACTTCCCCCCTTGGCCCCCTGGCCCCTGGCGCGCTGGTGCGCTGCTGCTCTGTTGCTCCGTACCACCGGCTCGCCGTTCCGCCGTCGAGCCATTCCGCTGCCTCGCGTCTTGCCGTCTTGCCGTCTCGCCGTCGCGCCGGGGCGCGCCGTTCGGCCGCCTTGCTATTTCGCGTCGGCGTACCGCTCCACCGTCGCGGTCGTGAACGGGAACCGCACCGGCGTGTCCCCGAACGCGATCCGTCCCGCCTCGTCGCCCGCCGCCCTGATCGCCTCCGTGACCGCCTCTGCCTCCTCCGCCGGGCAGTGCACGATCACCTCGTCGTGCTGGAAGAACACCAGCTCGGCCCGCATCCCGGCGGTGGCGCGCCGCAGCGCCGCCAGCATCAGCAGCGCCCAGTCGGCGGCGCTGCCCTGGACGACGAAGTTACGGGTGAACCGGCCCCGGGCGCGGGCGTCGCTCGACGCGTACCCCGGGACGTAACCCTCGGAGCCCTCCGGGCCTCCTCCCGGGCTTCCCGCACCGGGGAGGCCGTCCTGCGGAATGCCCGCCTCCCCGTCCTCGTCCGCCCCCACCGCGCGCGGGCTGGTCCGGCCGAGCCAGGTGCGGACCAGCCGGCCCTCCTCGCCCGCCTTCGCCGCCTCGTCCACGTACGCCACCGCCCGCGGGAAGCGGCGGCGCAGGGCGGCCAGGTTCTTCAGGCCGTCGCCGCTGGTCTGCCCGTAGATCGCGCCCAGCAGCGCCAGTTTGGCGTGGGCACGGTCGCCGGAGAAGGCCCGGTCGGACAGCCGGGTGTAGAGGTCGTCGGGGTGCCCGGCGACCTCCATCAGGCCCGGGTCGCGGGAGATGGCGGCGAGCACCCGCGGCTCCATCTGGTCGGCGTCGGCCACGACGAGGCGCCAGCCCTCGTCGGCGACCACGGCCTGCCGTATGACCTTCGGGATCTGCAGCGCCCCACCGCCGTTGGTCGTCCAGCGGCCGCTGACCGTGCCTCCCGGCAGGTACTCGGGGCGGAAGCGGCCGTCGCGTACCCAGTCGGCCAGCCAGGACCAGCCGTGCGCGGTCCAGATCCGGTAGAGCTTCTTGTACTCGACGAGCGGCGCGACCGCCGGGTGGTCGATCTCCTCCAGCTCCCAGCGGCGGGTCGACCGCACCCGGATCCCCGCCTGCGCGAAGGCCTTCAGCACGTCGGCGGGCAGGTCGGGGCGCACCCGGCGGCCGAACGCCGCCGACACCTCGTCCGCCAGCTCCGCGAGCCGGCGCGGCTCGCCACCGCCCGCGTACCGCTCGCCCAGGAGCTCCCGCAGCAGTTCCCGGTGCACGTCCGCCCGCCAGGGAAGTCCGGCCCTGTGCATCTCGGCGGCGACCAGCATGCCCGCCGACTCGGCCGCGGTGAGCAGCCGCATCCGGCCCGGATGCAGGGCCCGCTCGTGCCGGCGCTGCTGCTCCGCGTACACCTGGAGCAGGGCGTCGAAGGGCGGCGCGGCGGTGGTGGTGGCCGCCGGTTCGAAGAGGGAGTCCTGCGCGGTCGGCTCGGCGGCTCTGAGCGGCGGGTCGGGCGGCACGGGCGCGTTCCGCAGCCGGGCCCAGGCGGCCGCGGCCGAGCGGGGCTCGCCGAGCCGCCCCTCGTGGCCGAGGAGGAGCTGCTCGGCGTCCTCCACGTCGTAACAGCGCTCGACGCGCACCCCGGCGGCGAGCAGCCGCGGATACACCTCGGCGGTCGACCGCCACACCCAGCGGTCGACGTCCGGGCGCGAGCGGACCGCCGCCACCAGGTCCGGCTCCCGCCGCACCTCGCCGGCGGGCAGCCCGTCGGAGCCGAGGGGGACGAGCAGCGCCCCCTCCGCGCCCGGCTCGGGCGCGAGTGCCCACCGGCCATGGCATTCGTTCACGGGTGCGAGTCTGGCACCCGCCACTGACAATCGGGTGATTGGCCCGTTATGTCGGCTATACCGACATCGGTCGAGGGCCGGTCCGATGCCGCCCCAGCCCTTTCCGTGCCGCACACGGGCGGTCCGGTGCCGTTCCGTGCAGGTCGGGCGGCGGCCCTGCCGCCCGCGGGCGGTCTGTCCCGCCCGTGCCGGCCCGGCGCCGGTCCCGTGCCGTCCGTGCGGGCCCTGTGCCCCCCAGCCGGTCCCGTGCCGCCCGTGCCTGCTCGTGCGGCCCGGCCCCCGCCCGTGCCGGTCCTCGTGCGGCCCCCGCCCGCGCACGGCCGGCGCCCGTCGTTGGCGGGGGCCGCAGCCGCCGCCGGGGCAGGCGGCCGCCGGCCCCGCCCCGCCCGCCTAGGCCGCCTTGTGGAACAGCGCCGCCGCCTCGCCCCGTGACCCCACCCCGAGCTTGTTCAGGATGTTGGCGACGTGGAACTTCACCGTGGACTCGCTGATGTGCAGCTCCTGCGCGATCTGCCGGTTGCGGTGGCCGAGCGCCAGGTGCGTCAGGACCTCCACCTCGCGCTCCCCGAGACCGCTCAGCGGGTCCATCGCGGCGACCGGGGCCTCCGGCGTGGCGAGCGGGACGACCGCCGTCATCGTCGTGCCCCAGCCCGGCACCGCGTCCAACTCCAGGTGGCCGCCCAGCACCTCGAGGCGGTCGGTGACGCTGCCCGCGCCCAGCGGGCAGGCGTCGAGCAGGCCCGGGCCGTCGTCGCGGACCGAGGCGCGCAGCTCGTGCTCGGTCAGCCGCCAGCCGACGTGGACGCGGGTGACCGACTCCTGCTCCAGCATCACCAGGAGCAGCGCCCGGACGATCGCCCGGGCGCCGTGCGCCACGTCGCCGGGAAGGCCGCGGGTGGCGTCCGGGCCCTCCGGCGCGCCGAGTTCGAGCCTTACGGGGCTGTGCCGCAGCATCGGCCGCAGCCCGTCCGCGAGCCGGGCGAAGGCCTCGAAGGCCGGCTCCTCGGCGATCGACCTGTCCCGGTCCGACGAGGCCCGCAGCTCGATCAGCGCCGACACCGCGAGCTCGGTCGCCGTCGCCCGCGCGGCGGTGTCGTCCAGGGAACGGCTGCGCAGCACCCCGAGCACCCCGGAAAGGGCGGCCGCGTGCACCGTGCTCAGCTCGGCCGTGACCCGCGCCCGGGTGTCCGCCGCCGCCCGCGAACGCGCCAGCGCGCCCGGCAGCGCCTCGCGTGCGAACCGGTCGAAGTGGCTGGTCACCAGGTCCCACAGGAGCTGAGCGACGGCCAGCTCCGGCTCGCCCGCCGGCGCGGCGCCCTCCTCCCGTACGAGGACGAGCACCGAGCCGCGGGCCGTGGCGTCACTCCGCACCGCGACCACCTCCCGCGCCGCTCCGCCGACGACGGCCCGCCCCTGCCAGGGCCGGCCGGGCACGCCCTCGGCGAGCAGCGGGGCCAGCTCGGCGGCGGTGAGCGGCAGAACGGGCGCGTCGGCGTCGGTCCGCTTGAAGGGCGAGTGGGCGCAGTGCGTGGACAGTTCGGCGGCGACCTGGTGCGGGATCAGCTCGTCGAGCACCTCGGAGAGGCGGGGGAGGATCGCGCCCAGCGGCTGCCGGATGATGTCGTGGGCGGCCAACAGGGCGCCGGTCGCGGTGAGTTCCATGGTCGTCAAGCCTACGGACGCGGGCGCCGGGGTGCCCGTCCTTTCGGCCAGGTGCGACTGGCCGTTCGACCGGCGGGGAGAGGGGGGTGCCGGGCGGAGGCTGGTGATCGACCGGAACGGCCGGTCGCCGACCGGGACGACCGGTCACGACTCCTGGGGGAGCGGAACCATGGAAGCGATCGTGTACGAGGAGTTCGGCGGCGCCGAGGTGCTGCGCCACGAGGCGGGCGTCGCGGTGCCGGAGCCCGGCCCGGGCGAAGTGCGGGTGAAGGTGGCGGCCGTCGGAGTCAACCCGGTGGACTGGAAGCGCCGTTACGGCTGGCTGGAGGAGTTCTACCCGACCACCTTCCCGGCCGTCCCGGGCCTGGAGTTCGCGGGAACGGTCGACGCGCTCGGCGAGGGCGTCACCGAACTCGCCGTCGGCGACGAGGTGTTCGGCTGGACGAAGGCCGGCGCGTACGCCGAGTACGCCCTCTCCGACGCCTCCGCCGTCGTCCCCAAGCCCGCCGCTCTCGCCTGGGAGCAGGCCGCGAGCCTCGTGGTCGCGGGCGAGACGGCCCGCCGCGTGCTCGACTTGGTGGGCGTCCGCGAGGGCGAGACCCTGCTCCTGCACGGCGCCGCCGGTGCCGTGGGCGCGGTCGCCGCGCAGCTGGCCGTCGCGGTCGGCGTGACGGTGGTGGGCACGGCGTCGGAGCGCAACCACGACTTCCTGCGCGGCCTCGGCGTACACCCGGTGACGTACGGGGACGGGCTCGGCGACCGGGTCCGCGCGGCGGCCCCGCAGGGCGTCGACGCGGTCTTCGACGCGGCGGGACGCGACACCCTGCCGCTCTCGATCGAGCTGCTCGGCGGGGAGACCTCAAGGATCGTCACCATCGCCGCCCCGGACGCGGCCGAGCACGGCATCGTCTTCTCCGGCGTCACCGTCGAGGCGTCCCTCGCCCGCCGCTGGCTGACCGAACTGGCCGACCTGGTCGTCGAGGGCCGGCTGCGCCTGGACATCGCCGAGGTGCTGCCCCTGAAGGAGGCCGTCCGGGCTCAGGAACTGAGCGAGGCGGGCCACGTGCGGGGAAAGCTGGTGCTGCTGCCGTAGGCGGTGCGCTCGGCTTGGGCACTCGACGGTCGGCCGGTGGCCGGTGGCCGGTGGCCGGTGGCCGGTGGCCGGTGGCCGGTGGCGGGCGGCGGGCGGCGCACGGCCCCGCCCGGAGTACGGGGGTCTCCGGGCGGGCGAGGGCGACGGGCGAGGGCGAGGGCGACGGGCGAGGGCGAGGGCGGGGGCCGGGGAGAGGCCTGCGGAGGCGGCGTGCCGAGGCGAGGGCTAACCTCGCGGAGTGAGCGACACACCGGCCAGCGCCAATGCCCACGCCGACACGGACACGGGCGACATCACCGCCGACCGCATCAAGATCTGGTTCCGCTTCGTTCCCCGCGAGGGCTGGCTCCCGCAGGACACCGAGGGGCTGTGGGCCGTCCCGGTGGGTGCGGGCACCGCCCGGGTGGCCAACGTGCCCTTCCTGCAGGACGGCGTGGCCGAGGGCGACGTCGTGCGGTACACGACGGACGCGGAGGGCATGCACTGGGCCACGGGCCGCGCGGAGGCCTCCGGCAACGTCACGATCCGCGTCCTGCCCGAGCGTTCCGGTCCGCTCGGCGCCGACGCCCGCGCGGTGCACGAGAGGTTCGCCCGCTTCGGCCTCGGCGGCGAGTCCTTCAGCGCGGCGCTCCCGCTGGTGGCCCTGACGGTCCCGGCCGACGCTCCGATGGCGGAGATCAAGGCGCTCCTCGTACGGGGTACGGAGGACGGCTGGTGGCACTGGGAGACGGGCTGCACGACGGACACGTGGAACGCGGCGTGAGTCCGGCGTGAGCCCCGCGCAAGCCCCGGGGTGAGCCCGGCGTGGGACCGGCCGGAGCCGGGGCCGGGGCCGGGGCTGGAGCCGGGGCCGGGGCCGGGGCCGGAGCTGGAGGCCGGGACCGGGCCGAGCTAGAACCAGCCGGCCTTGACGACGACGTGGCCCGCCGCCGCGGCCCGGGCATAGAAGGCCCGCAGGTCCTGGTGGTGGCCCAGGAAGATCCCGCGTACCAGGTCGGCGGACCATCCGGGGCCGAGGGAGTGCACGATCCGCTCGCCCGCCCGGGACCAGAGGTCGTCGAACGGGACGGCGGCGAGGAAGGCCGCGGCCCGGCCGACCTCGGCCGGGTCCATCAGCATCAGGGGCGGGTGCGGGAGCCCTTCGTCCGGCGGGTCCGCGGGCTGACGGCCGCCGAAGACCGGGAGCCAGGCGTCGGCGTCGGGGCTCTCGGCGTACACCTGGTGGAGCAGGTGGTGGTCCTTCTCGATCGAGTCGGCGATGCCCGCCGCGTACTCGACCTCGTGGTGGTCCCAGGCCACGCCCATGAACGTGGTCAGCCACGCGTGGTCGTCCCGGATGTCCGTCCCCGCCGCGGCACGCAGATGCAGATGCACGCCGGCCCCCCTTAGTCCGTCCATGCCTGTGCCGGCACGTTATCCGCCGCCACTGACAGCCCGCCGCGGCCCGGGCGGGCCCGCCCGGGCCGCGGCGGGCTGTCGACGGGCCGCGCGTACGGCAGGCGGGACGGGACGAGGACCCGGCTCCGACCCCAGTCCCCGTCCCGTCCCGATTTCCCAGCCTCACCCCTCAGCGCGTCAGCCGCCACGCGGGGAGCACGGCGGCCCCCGCCGCGACCGCCGCGCACGTGCCCGCCGCCGCGGCCACCGTGGCCCACGGAACGGTCAGCGAGACGGGGGCGGCAAGCGAGGCGAGCGCCGCGGCGAGGCCGCCCAGGCACAGGGCCGCGACGCCAAGCCCCAGGACCGTGCCGATCCCCACCGCCAGCAGCGACTCGCCCGCGACCACGCGGAGGATCTGTGCCCGGGTGGCACCGGCCAGCCGGAGCGAGACCAGTTCGGGGCCGCGCACCGAGGTGGCCATGAGGAGGGTGTTGGCGAGTGCGATGACCGTGTAGACGAGCGCGATGCCGAGCACGAGCACCAGTCCGAGCCGCGTCTGCGGCGACCCTGCGGCCCAGATCTCGGCACTCGGGGCGGCGGTCACGGTGTTCGCCGCACCCGCACCCGTACCCGCGCCACCGCCGGCGCCGGCGCTCGCGCCCGTCCCGGTGTCGGCACCGGCGCCCGCACCCGCGCCCCTGCCGCTGCCGGTGCCCGGGGATCCCGCCTCCTCCGCGAGCGTCCCCGGCGCGTTCGCCCGGGTCACGTACGGCTCGTTGCCGCCCGCACCCAGGGCGAGGACCGCGGCGACGCGCAGGCGGACGGGACCCCGGCCGTCGGCGAGCCAGACGTCGACCCGGTCGCCGACCGCGTGCCGCTCGAACTCCTCGTTCACGACGATCGACCGGTCGTCCAGGTCCCGCAGGTCGCCCGCGACGACCGGGAGGCGGGCCTCCGCCGCCCAGCGGCCCGGGTCCGGGACCGCCCGGGCCCGGTACTTGACCAGGGCCTCCGCCCCGTCCCGTACGAACACCGAGGTCTCCGCGCTGCCCGTCTGCCGGCCCGTCTCCGTCGCCCGCGCGGCGCCCACCGAGGCGGCCGAGCCGAGCAGCGTGCCCGCCAGGGCGACGGTCACCAGGACGGGGGCGGCGACGGCGGCGGTACGGCGTACGGCGGCCGCGCTGTTCTCGCGCACCAGCATCGCCGTCGCCGACGCGCCGGGGAGCCGCACCACCCGTGCCAGCGGGCGCACCAGCGCCGGGGCCAGCAGGGCGACGCCCGTGATCAGGAGCATCGGCTGGGTCGTGTACGTCTTGCGCTTCAGCAGGGCGGAGGGGTCCGTCGCGTACGTCCAGGCCAGCAGCGCGAGGCCCGTGAGCAGCAGCGCCCCGCCGCACAGCGCCCGGCCGAGCGGCAGCGCGTCGGTGTCGACGTCCGCCTCGCGCAGCGCTGCCGTCGGCCCGACCCGCCCGGCGCGCCGCGAGGCGGCGAGGGCGCCCGCCACGGCGACGGTCACGCCGGTCCAGAACGCCGCGTGGTACGGCCACGAGACGGCGGAGGCGCCGATCGTGAACCACGACGGCGCCACCTCGCCGTCCACCAGCGCCCGGGCGAGCCGTGGCGCGCCCCACGCGCCGAGCAGACAGCCCGCGGCCGAGGCGAGCACGCCGACGGCCGCGGCCTCGGCGAGCAGCAGCCGCCGCACCTGGCCGGGCGTGGCCCCGGCCGTGCGCAGCAGGCCGTACTCCCGGCGCCGCAGGGCCACGGCGAAGGCGAAGGTGGAGGCGACGACGAAGACGGAGACGAAGGCGGTGACGCCGCCCGCCGTGCCGAGCAGGGCGTTGAGGGTGACGAGGGCGCGGGCGTCGCGGGCGGCGTCGGGGTCGACGGCCCGGCGCTCCGCCCCGGTGAGCACCCGGGCCGTCCGGTCGCCGACGGTCGCGCGGACGACGGCCCGCACCTCGTCGGCGGGCCCGTCGACCCCGACGGCGTCGGGGCCGCCGGAGGAGGTGACGGTCCAGCGGGCGCGCAGCTCGCGCAGCAGTTCGGTGTCCACAGGCTGTGGACGGTCGAGCGGCGCGGTCACGACGGCCGCCTCCGGTCCGCGGCGCACCTCCACGGACAGCCGGTCCTGACCCTGCACGACGACGGGCGAGGAAGCGAATCGCTCCGGCGCGCGCTCCGGCGCGCCGACGGTGGCGGAGAGGCCGAGACCCATGACGGTCAGGAGCCCCACACCGAGGGCGAGGGCGGTGAAACCGCCGAGGAAGGAGGCCCAGCGGGTACGCAGCCCGGCGAGGACGACGGTCAGCACGGGCCACCGCCCTTCAGGGCAGCAGACGCCGACGGGGCCGACGGGGCCGATGGGGCCGACAGGATCGACGGGGCCGGTGAGGGCGACGTGGCCCATGGGGTCGAAGGGACTGACAGGTCCGACGGGGCGGACGGGGCCGGTCCGGTGGTCTCCAGGCCGGCCATCCGGGCCGCCACCGCTTCGACCGTCGGCGCGGGCAGTTCGCCGTGGATCCGTCCGTCGACCAGGAACACCACGCGGTCGGCGCGGGCCGCCGCGACCGGGTCGTGGGTGACCATGACGATCGTCTGGCCGTCCCGGTCGACGAGTTCGCGCAGCAGGTCCAGGACCGCGCGGCCGGTGGTGGAGTCGAGGGCGCCGGTCGGTTCGTCGCCGAAGAGGACGGCGGGCCGGGTGATCAACGCGCGGGCGAGCGCCACGCGCTGCTGCTGGCCTCCGGACAGCTCGCCCGGCCGGTGCCGCTCCCGGCCCGCGAGGCCCACCCGGGCGAGGGCCTCCCGCACCTGCGCCCGGGACGGGCGGCGGCCCGCGAGCCGGAGGGGAAGGGCCACGTTCTGGGCGGCGGTGAGGGAGGGCAGCAGGTTGAACGACTGGAAGACGAAACCGATCCGGTCCCGCCGCAGCAGCGTCAGCCGCCGCTCGCTCAGGCCCGCCAACGGGATGCCGTCGATCTCCACGTCGCCCGCCGTCGGCCGGTCGAGGCCGGCCGCGCACTGGAGCAGCGTGGACTTCCCCGAGCCGGACGGGCCCATGACGGCGGTGAAGGTCCCGGCGGGCAGGTCGAGGTCGACGCCGTCGAGGGCACGGACGTCCCAGTGGAACCGCCGCAGCCCGCGCAGCCGCACGGCGACGGGCGCCGCGGCGCCCCCGACACGTGAGGCGCCACTGGCGGGCGCGGCGCCCCCGACGGGTGCGGCGCCACTGGCGGAGCGGGGGTCCGATACGAGGCCGGATGTGGGGCCCGAGACGGGGCCAGGGCCGGAGACGGGGCCCGGCGGCGGCACCGCGACCGGGCCCGTACCGGGGCCCGGGTCCCTGCCGGGGCCCGGAACCGGCACCGGGCCCGACGCCGAGGACGGAGCCGAAGTCGAGTTCGTGGAGGTCATGCCTCCAGCGAACCGTTTCCGCCCGCCCCGATCACGACCACCAGCGGGCGTCCACGAGGTAGTGCCAGCCCTACCCTTCCCCGCCCTTCCCCTGGGTCCTCGTACGGCCGGCCCCGCGCCGACCAGGCCTCTACGCCTCCGCGCCCCGCACCGCCGCCACGAACACGTCCAGCGGGTCCAGCGGGTCGCGCCCGAGCAGTGCGCGCAGGTCGCTCTTCACACCGCTGCCGTCCATGAAGCCGAACGCGATCGCCGAGTACGTGCTCGCCAGCATCGGCACCTGGAAGGGCTGCGCTCCCGACGCCGCGAGGGCGGTCCGGGCCTCCGCGAGCGTCACCGGCTCGTACGTGGCGCCCAGCGCCTCCGCCAGTTCGGCACCGCCCAGCGCGCGTTCGCCGACGAGCTCGTAGACGCGGCCCGCGTGCGGCGCCGGGTCGGTGGCGACGGAGACCGCGATGTCGGCCAGGTCGGCGCGGGCGACGACGGCGAGCGAGCCCTCGCCGAGCGGTCCGGTGATCCGGTTGCCGGCGTCGGGGGTGGCGATCCAGGTCAGGAACTCGGCGTAGAGGCCGTTGCGAAGGACCGTCCAGTTCAGCGTGGACCGCCGCAGCCGCCGCTCGGTCCAGCGGTGCGCCAGCGCGTAGGTGACGTGGTCGCCGTCGCCGGAGAGGCTCGTGTAGACGACGTGGCCGACGCCGGCCGCCTCGGCGGCGGATATCGCGGCCTCGTGGCGGGCGACGACGACGTCGTCCTCCCCGTAACCGGCCGAGATCAGCAGCAGCGTGTCGATGCCGGCGAAGGCCCCGGGCAGCGTCGACGGGTCGTCGAAGTCGACGAGCCGGGTGCCCTGCAGCCCGGCCCGGGTGCCGAGGACGACGTCGTCGCGGCCGGCGACCCGCTCCGCGACGAGCGAGCCGAGGGCGCCGGATACTCCGGTGACGAGCAGCATGGATTCCCCCTGAGAACCGAGAATGGGTGGATGCAGGCGAGGTGCCCGGGACCATCGTGTCGGTGCGGGCGCGATCATGGAAGGAGGCACATTGATGTCGGAGGGGCACACCGGTGTAACCGCCACCGCCCCGGCGGAACCGCTCGTCAGCTGCGCCGAGGACTGCGGCGTACGGGACGTCCAGGACCGGCTCGGCGACCGGTGGACGGTCCACGTGGTCGTCGAACTGGCGGCGGGACCACGGCGGTTCAAGGAGCTGCAGCGCCTCGTCGACGGCGTCTCGCAGCGCATGCTGACCTTCACGCTGCGCCGCCTGGAACGCGACGGGCTCGTCAGGCGGGAGGTCTTCCCGACCACGCCGCCGCAGGTCGAGTACTCGCTCACCGAGACCGGGCACAGCATGACCCACCTGATCAAGCAGCTGGTCGACTGGTCCCTCGACCATCGCGCCGCCATCACCCGCTCCCGCGAGGAGTGGGACGCGAGGCACCCCGCATGAGCGCCACGGACCCGGCGGGCACGGTGACGGAGGCGCTCAAGGCGCTGTACGGCACGTCCCACGCGGAGGGCGAGGACGCCGAGGGCGGCAGAGGCGGCGGGAGCACCAAGAGCACCAAGAGCGGCAAGAGCGCCAAGAGCGGAGGGCGCCGGCGCGGGGACGCTGACCACGGGCTCGACGCCGCCGCCTCCCGCCTCGCCGCCGATCCCGCCGCCGACGCGGAACTGACCCGCCGCGGCGAGGAGTTCGTCCGCACCCTGTGGACGCGCGGCTGGCAGCCGGCCGACCTCGTGCGCATGGCCCGGCGCGAACTCGCCGACGAGCACGTGCGGCTGCTGACCGCCCTGATCAGGTCGGAGACCGCGGGGTACGAACGCCTTCCGCACCGCTGGCAGGCCCAGCTCGACGCGCTGGACGCCGACGGGTGGACGGCGCCCGACCGCTTCTCGTACGCCACGGCCGTCCTGGAGCTCTACCGGCTGCTCGTACGGCTGCCCCGCCTCGACGCCGTCGGCGCCGTGCCCGGCGAGGCGCTGCCGCCCGCCATCGCGGGCGAGCCCAAGTTGCTCACCCGGATCAGGGCGCTCCTCGCGAAGGCCGAGGCGACGACGTACGCGGAGGAGGCCGAGGCCCTGACCGCGAAGGCGCAGGAGCTGATGGCCCGGCACAGCCTCGACGAGGCGAGCCTCGCGGCGGGCGCGCCGGCGCCGGAGACGCCGGGCGCGGTCCGGATCGGCGTGGACCCGCCGTACGAGCAGGCGAAGGCGATCCTGCTGGACGCGGTGGCGACCGCGAACCACTGCCGGGCGGTGTGGAACGAGGCCTACGGCTTCTCCACGGTGGTCGGCTTCGAGGCGGACCTCGACCCGGTCGAACTGCTCTACACCTCGCTGCTCGTGCAGGGCACCGCGGCGATGACCCGCGCGGAGGCCGAGCAGCGGGCGGGCGGCCGCAAGCGCACCAAGTCCTTCCGGCAGTCCTTCCTGCTCGCCTACGCGAACCGCCTCGGCGCCCGGCTCTCGGCGACCACCCGCCGCGTCGCCGCCGAGACCCCGACCCTGCTCCCGGCCCTCGCCTCCCGCGAGGTGGCGGTCACCGCCCGCACCGACGAACTCTTCCCGGAAACCCGCACCACGCGCGTCCGTGCCGCCTGGGACGAGGAGGGCTGGACCCACGGCACCTCGGCCGCCAACCGGGCGGGCCTGGGCCCCCACCCGAGGGGCGAGATCCGAGACTGAACGGCCACCCGCCCCCTCCGCCCGGCCATCGGCCCACCCGGCACGACGCCGGCCCGAGCCCGTCCGGCCCTTCCCGTCGCCACCGACGCGTCCATCGGCCCGCCCGGCACGACGCCGGCCCGAGCCCGTCCGGCCCTTCCCGTCGCCACCGACGCGTCCATCGGCCCGCCCGGGACGGCGCCCGGCACGGCGCGAGGCCCGCAGGCCCGTCCCGCCGGCCCGGTCGCCCCCCGTGTGGGCATGCGTCCCGCTGGGTCGGACGGGTGGGCGCACGGGACGGCGCCCGTCGCGGCGCCTTCGCGCCCTGCGCCTGCCCGCCCCACCAGGGCGCGGCACCCTGCCGACACCCCGCCGGCGAAGCCTCACGCCGCACCCGGCGAAGCCTCACGCCGCACCCGGCGAAGCCTCACGCTCGGCGGAGGCTCGCTCCCCCTGGCGAGCCTCACACCACACCACCCATATGACCGTTTCGCCCCTTTGTGCCGCTAGGCTCGGCCCATGAGCTGGCTCCGCGCGCTGAAGGAGACCGCGCGCTCCGGGCTCTCGGTCGAGCGGCGGCGGTTGGAGCCCGCCGTGGCCGGACGGGGGGCGCTCGGGCTGGCGCTGGTCGTCGGGGTGTCGCTCGCGCTGTTCGGGCCCGCGGTGGCGGCCTCGTCCGCGTTCGGTGCGTTCCAGGCCGCGATCGCGACCTTCCAGCGCTCGTACCGCCCCCGCCCCACCCTCGCCCTCGCTTCCGGCGCGAGCCTCGCCGTGTCCACCTTCCTCGGCTATCTGACCGGCGCCCACCTCGTCCTCTTCCTGCTCCTGCTCGCCGTGTGGACCTTCGTCGCCGGCCTCGCCTGGGCCGTCGGCCCCACCGCCGGGATCATCGCCTCCTCCAACGTGGCGATCATGCTGGTCACCGTCACCCTCCCCACCTCCGTGGCCACCGCCGCCGGCCACGCCGCGATGATCGCCGTCGGCGGCCTGGTCCAGGCGGTCCTCATCGTCCTGATGCCGGTGCGCCGCTGGGGCGCCCAGCGCGACGCGCTCGCCGACGCGCTCGCCGCGGAGGCGGACTACGCCCGCCGGCTGCGGCACGACCCGACCGCGTCCTTCGACCCCGTACCGCTGATGACCGCCCGCAGTGCCGCCGCCGTCACCCCGCGCCAGGCCCGCCGCCGGCCCGCCGAACTGCACGGCGCCCGCGGCCTCGCCGAGCGGATCCGGCCGGTGCTCGCCTCCCTCGCTGACCCGGCGGTCGGCGCGCCCGCCGAAGGGCCGCAACGGGACCGGGTACGGGAGCTGCTCGGCGCGGCCGGCGAGGTCCTGGACGCCTGCGCGCACGCCATCCGGCACGGCGAGCCGGTCGAGCTGCCCCCGGCCGCCGTCGCCGCGCTCCGCACGCCCGACACCGGCGCGATCCTGTCCGGCGCGCCCCGCCGGGCCGCGACCCGGCTCGCCGCGCTGCTCGGCGACGTCGTGGAGACGGCGGAGCCGCGCACGGAGACGGCGGCCGGGGCGCGCAGCCGTCCGACGCTGCTGCGACTCCTCCCGGTCGCGCTCGGCCGGATGCGCGCCGAGCTGCGGCACGACTCGCCGGTCCTGCGCCACGCCGTCCGCGTCACCGCCGTCGCGACCGCCGGCTACCTCCTCGGCACCGCGCTCCCCCTCGGCCACGGCTACTGGGCGCCGATGGCCTCGGTGATGGTGATGCGCCCGGACTTCTCGCAGACGTACGCCCGTTCCGTCGCCCGCTTCGGCGGCACGCTCGTGGGCGTGGCCCTGGCGACGGGCATCGTGCAGACGGCCCACCCGGGCACCTGGCTCTCGGCCGGCCTGGCCGTGTTCTGCGCGTTCGGGATGTACCTGCTGATGCGCACGGGCTACGCGGCGAGCCAGGTCTTCGTCGCCGCGTACGTCGTCTTCCTGCTCGGCATGGAGGGAGTGGGCGTCACCCAGACCGTGCGCGACCGGGTGCTCCTGACCCTGCTCGGCGGGCTGCTCGCGATGCTGTCGTACGCCGTCTACCCGGCCTGGGAGACGCCGCGGCTGCGCGGCCGGCTCGCCGACTGGCTCACGGCGGACGGGCGTTACGCGGCGACCGTCGTCGCCCACTACGCGGAACCGGCGGGCCCCGTCTGCCCGGACGTCCGCGAGGCCCTGCTCGCCAACCGGGCGGCCAGGATCGCGTGGCAGGAGGGCGTCGCCCGGGCCACCCACGAGCCGGTGCGGCACCGGGGCATGTCCCGCGCGGCGGCCGGAGAGGCCGAGGACGCGCTGGCCCAGTGCGGGCGGGTCGCGATGCTCCTGGAAGCGCACCTTCCGGAGCGCGGCGCCCCGCCCGTACCGGAGGCCGCGGCGCTCGCGGAGGCGCTGCGCCGGGCGACGGAGCGGGGCGCGAAGGCCGTACGGGAACGGAGGACGCCGCGCTGGGAGGAGCTGCGCGAGACCGTCGAGGCCTGGGAGCGGGGCGAGGGGGCGCCGGACCACTTCCTGCTGCGCAAGGGCGCCGTGCTGCTCCTGGCGGCCCTCGACGAGCTGTCGGCGGTTCTCGCGCGCTGAGATTTTCCGTCGCCATGTCATCCACCCTGCGGCGGAACGGAGTTGGAAGGGGTGAGGACCGCTCACCGGAAACCAGGAGCAACCGTATGAAGAAGTACCTGCCGGCCGCGGCCGCCGTCGTGGCCGTGCTCGCGGCCGCGTCCGCGACCCCGGCCGCCGCCACAGCCGCCGCACCCGTTCCCTCCGCGAGCACGGTCGCCCCGTCCCCGTCCCCCGTCCGCGTCGTCGCCTCCGGCGAGCGCGTGGACGCCGGCGGCGGCTGGACGGTGTGGCTGACCGAGGAGGGCAAGCACTGGTCGGGCCCCGACGGTTACGAGAACTTCCGCAGCGTCGTCGACGGCAACGTCGACCTGTCCCGGCCGGGCGTCAGTCACCAGTCGGAGGGCTCCGAGGCCGGCGTGTTCCACTCCGGCCTCTTCTACGGCACCAAGAAGGCCGGGCAGGTGGTCCTGACCGGCACCGACGGCACGAAGACGACGGCGGCCCTGCTCGAACTGCCCGGCCGTCCCGGCTGGGGCGTCTGGTACGCGCACACCGGGCCGGAGAACGACGGCGGAGCCGCCGTCGCGCTCTACGACCGCAACGGGAGGCTGCTGGCCGAGCTCCCGGGCTGGAACGCCTGACCCCTCGTCGTGCGTGTTCCTTTGCAGGGCCCGGCACGGGGCGGGCCCTGCACCTCTCCCTCCGTGAGCCCGAGGTCGGTCACCGTGTCGTCGTACGAGCCCGCCGAGCCGCAGGAGTCCGTCGGAGAAGACGACGGGTTCGCCGCGTTCGCCGTCGGTGCCTGGCCGCGCCTGGTCCGCACGGCCCAGCTCCTCACCGGCGACTTCCACGAGGCCGAGGACCTGGTGCAGACGACCCTCGCCAAGGTGTACGGCCGCTGGCGCCGGGTCCCGCGCCAGGAGATCGACCTGTACGTGCGCCGCGCGCTGATCAACAACAACCTCAGCCGGCTGCGCCGCAAGCGCGTGGTCCACCTGCTGACCCCGGTGCTCCCGGAGTCGTTACGGCACGCGTCCGCGGGGCACGCGGAGGCGGTCGAGCAGCGCACCGCGCTGCTCGCGGCCCTCGCCGACCTGCCGGCCCGCCAGCGCGCCGTGATGGTGCTGCGGTACTGGGAGGACCTGAGCGAGTCGGAGATCGCCGCGGTGCTCGACTGCTCGATCGGTACGGTCAAGACGCACGCCCGGCGCGGTCTCGCCGCGCTGCGCTCCCATCCCGGCCTCGCCCTGCCTGGTCCCGCGCCCACCTCCGGGCCCTCCCGCCCCACCACCCCCACGACCTCCGCCGGAGCCCGACGATGACCCCCGCATCAGACTCCGAACCCACTTCCGAGCCGGACTCCGAACGCGCCGTCTCCGAACGCGCGGTCTCCGAACGGGCCGTCTCCGAACGGGCGGTCTCCGAACGGGCCGTCTCCGAACGCGCGGTCTCCGAACGGGCCGTCTCCGAACGCGCGGTCTCCGAACGGGCCGTCTCCGAACGCGCCGTCTCCGAACGCGCCGCGGTCCAGGGCTCCGGTCCCGGCGCCGAAGCGGAACGCGACGCCGATGTCCGTTCCACCGTCCAGGCCGACGTCCACACCGATGCCCGGGCCGCCGCCCGTACCCATGCCGATGTCGGTCCCGACCTCGATCCTGAGGTCGACGGGCGTCTGCGCGCCGCGTTCGCCGAGGCCGCGCACGACATCACGCCGAACCCGGTGCCGCTGGCGGCCGTCCGCCGCCAGGGCCGGGCGCACCGGCGCCGCCGGGCGGTGGCCTTCGCGGCCCTGGCGGTGCTCTCGGTGTCCGGCGCGGCGACGGTGGCCCGGCTGTCGCTGCCCGCCGACCACGCGGTGACCCTGGCCCCGCCCGTACCGCGTACGCCGCCCGCGTCGCTCCCGCCCTCGCCCCGTACCCCGGCCGCCGCGGCCCCGGGCCGGGCCGACGCTCCTCAGGTGACCGAGGTCCGCGTGGTGCGGTCGGGGGAGCGGGTGGACGCGGGGAAGGGCTGGACGGTGTGGCTGACCGCCGGGGGCAAGCACTGGACGGGGCCGGACGGCTACGAGAACTCCCGCAGCGTGACGGACGGCAACGTCGACACCGCCGCGCCGGGCGTCTCGTACCAGAGCGAGGGCGACGGCAAGGGCGTCTTCCACTCGGGGCTCTACTACGGCACGCGCTCCGTGGGCCGGGTGGAGCTGCGCGGGGCGGACGGGCCGGCGGTCCTCGCGACGCTCCTGGAGCTGCCGGGCCGCCCGGGCTGGGGCGTCTGGTACGCGTACACGCCGGTCACCGCAGCCCCAGGCGCCCAGGATCCGGGGACCGCGGACCTGTATCTGTACGACCGCTCGGGCAGGCGGCTCGCCGATCTCCCCGGCACCCATGGCAACCGATAGGCCCTCACGTACCGTCAGAGCTCAGGGGTCGGCCCTTCGCCCTACCGGCGAGTAGACGCTCAGTCGCGTAGTCACTACGCCACCCCTCGTGCACGTGCATCTGCTCATGCAGGCGCATGTGAACACGGCTATGATCCGAGGAAGTTGACACGTGCATCAATCATCTCGGGGAGCTCCCAGTGCATCACGCGGATCACGCGTACAACGGCATGGCGGCCACGGAGCTTCGTGGTGTCGTGTGGCAGAAGAGCCGGCACAGCAACTCCCAGGGTGCCTGTGTGGAGTTCGCGAAGCTGCCCGGAGGGAACGTCGCCGTGCGCAACTCGCGCCACCCCGACGGCCCCGCGCTCGTCTACACGCCCGCCGAGATCGAGGCCATGCTCCTGGGGATCAAGGATGGGGAGTTCGACCACCTGGTGTGAACCGCGGGCCGTGAGTGGCAGATGCATGCGGCAGACGCGCACGGCAGATGCGAATGGCAGATGCATTCCGCGGACGTGAACGCGGACGTGAACCGCAGCGGGACGGCGCGCGGAGGCGTGCCGCGGAACGGGAAGGGCCCCGATGGCCGTCGCCACCGGGGCCCTTCCCGTTCCCGTATGTCACCGCGTGCTATTCCGGCCCCAGCCGGAACAGCGCCCACACCACCTTGCCCTGGAGCGTGCCGGCGAGCGGGTGCCAGCCCCAGCCGTCGCTGAACGACTCCACCAGGAACAGACCCCGGCCCGACTCCGCGGCGAAGTCCTCGTCGTCCTTGCGTGCTTCCGGGCTGGCCTGGCTGGGGTCGCGCACGGCGCACACCAGGCGCGAGGCCCAGCGCATGAGGTGCAGCCGGACGGGCGGATTCAGGCCTTCCTCGTGCTCCGACGCCGCGGCCGGATCCGTACCCGCCGGCACCGCGTGCCGCAGGGCGTTCGTCACGAGTTCGGACACGACGAGCGCGACGTCGTCGAAGCGGTCCGCGAGATCCCAGTTGCTGAGCGTCTGACTGGTGAACTTCCGTGCGCCGCGCACCGCTTCGTAGCGGGGCGGCAGGGCGCAGGAGGCCGAGTTGGACACCGTCGCGGGATCGATCGGCGGAAGCCCCTGCCGTAACGGCTCGAGCATGGTCGATCCATTCGGTCCCATGCGAGGCACTCCCGGGAATCGCGGCGGTGGTGCGACAAAGGCGGTGCGACAACGGCGCGGCAGCACGCGAGAGTACGCGGCTGTGCGGGCACCATGGTTCCGAATGCAACCGAGGGATGCAAGGGCAGATGCACGTGCACGCGCCGGACCTGTCCGTCCCCGACCCGAATCTGTGCATAAGTCGTCCACCGGTCGTGTGGAAGGTGCCCGGAACCCGCCCTCTATCCGTAATCGAATGTGTACGCGCTGAAGCGTTTAGTGGCAGAATCCGGGGCTCGACGGGGGCTCGACAGCGAGAGCAGCACCGTGAAGGGGAGGCTGGAGCCGTGACGGCAGGCGAATCGAGCGGGGCGAGCGGGAGCGTGGTGCGCCGCATCCTGCTGGGCTCCCAGTTGAGGCGACTGCGCGAATCGCGTGGCATCACCCGGGAAGCCGCCGGTTATTCGATCCGGGCGTCCGAATCCAAGATCAGCCGTATGGAGTTGGGAAGGGTGAGCTTCAAGGCCAGGGACGTCGAGGACCTGCTCACGCTCTACGGCGTCAACGACGAGGCCGAGCGCGGCTCGCTGCTCCGTCTGGTCCGCGAGGCCAACCTCGCGGGCTGGTGGCACAGTTACGGCGACGTGCTGCCGGGCTGGTTCCAGACGTACATCGGTCTCGAGGGTGCCGCCTCGCTCATCCGCATCTACGAGGTCCAGTTCGTCCACGGCCTGTTGCAGACCGAGGCCTACGCCCACGCGGTCGTCACCCGCGGCATGCCCGGCGCCCCGCACGCCGAGATCGAGCGCCGGGTCGCGCTCCGCCTGGAGCGCCAGAAGGTCCTCGTCTCGGAGAACGCCCCGCACGTCCACGCCGTCCTCGACGAGGCCGCGCTGCGCCGTCCGTACGGCGACCGGGCCGTCATGCAGGGGCAGTTGAGGCACCTCATCGAGGTCTCCGAGCACCCCAACATCACGCTGCAGGTGATGCCGTTCAGCTTCGGCGGCCACGCGGGCGAGAGCGGCGCCTTCTCCATGCTGAGCTTCCCCGACGACGACCTCTCCGACATCGTCTATCTGGAGCAGCTGACCGGCGCCCTCTACCTCGACAAGCGCGAGGAGGTCGGCCAGTACGTGCGCGTGATGGAAAGGCTCCAGAAGGACAGCCCCGATCCCGCGGAAAGCCGTGATCTTCTTCGAGGACTCCTTCAACTCTCCTGATACGTCAGTACGATGACGGGACATCAGTGAGACGGCTGTGACGCGGCAGCTGTCCGTGCCGACGTCCGCCACCGCGGGTAAGGGGTCTCGTCCATGGCTTCCTCGTCTTCGTCGTCCTCGGCGTCCTCGTCTTCGGCGTCCTCGTCTTCGGACTACTTCACCGAACTGGCGCACCAGTACATCGACGGCGAGTGGAAGCCCGGCAGCGGCTCGTGGGACATCATCGACTTCAACCCGTACACCGGGGAGAAGCTGGCGGCCATCACGGTCGCCACCGCCGCCGAGGTGGACCGCGCCTACCGGGCCGCCGAGCGCGCCCAGGCCGCGTGGGCCGAGACCAACCCGTACAGCCGCCGGCTCGTCTTCGAGCGTGCGCTGCGGATCGTCGAGGAGCGCGAGGAGGAGATCGCCGAGGCGATCGTCGCCGAGCTCGGCGGCACCCGCCTCAAGGCGGGGTTCGAGCTGCACCTGGCCAAGGAGTTCCTGCGCGAGGCGATCCAGCTGGCGCTGCGCCCCGAGGGCAGCATCCTGCCCTCGCCGGTGGACGGCAAGGAGAACCGGGTCTACCGCCTGCCGGTCGGCGTCGTCGGCGTCATCTCGCCCTTCAACTTCCCCTTCCTCCTCTCGATCAAGTCGGTGGCCCCGGCGCTCGCCCTCGGCAACGCCGTCGTGCTCAAGCCGCACCAGAACACCCCGGTCTGCGGCGGCACCCTGGTCGCCAAGGTCCTGGAGGACGCCGGGCTCCCGGCCGGTCTGCTCAACGTCGTCGTCACCGACATCGCCGAGATCGGCGACACGCTCCTCACCCACCCGGTGCCCAAGGTGATCTCCTTCACCGGCTCCGACCGGACCGGCCGCCACGTCGCCACCGTCTGTGCCGAGCACTTCAAGCACGCCGTGCTCGAACTCGGCGGCAACAGCGCCCTGATCGTCCTCGACGACGCCGACGTCGACTACGCGGTGGACGCGGCCGTCTTCAGCCGGTTCGTGCACCAGGGGCAGGTCTGCATGGCCGCCAACCGGATCCTGGTGGACCGCACCCTGGAGGCGGAGTTCACCGAGAAGTTCGTCGCCAAGGTGAAGACGCTGCGGGTCGGCGACCCGGCCGACCCGGCCACCCACATCGGCCCGCTCATCAACTCCCAGCAGGCGGAGGCCGTCTCGGCGGTCGTCGAGCAGACGGTGGCGGGCGGCGCGACCGCCCTGCTGCGCGGCTCGGTCGAGGGCAGCCTGGTCGCCCCGACCGTCCTCACCGGCATCGCCGCCGACGCGCCCGTCCTCTCCCAGGAGATCTTCGGCCCGGTGGCCCTGATCGTGCCGTTCGACGGCGAGGACGAGGCCGTACGGATCGCCAACGACACCCCGTACGGCCTGAGCGGCGCCGTCCACACCGGCGACATCGAGCGGGGCGTGCGGATCGCCAAGCGCATCCACACCGGCATGATCCACATCAACGACGGCACCGTGCACGACGAGCCGATCGTGCCGTTCGGCGGCGAGAAGCAGTCGGGCGTCGGCCGGCTCAACGGCGAGGCGATGATCGAGGCGTTCACGACGCAGAAGTGGATCTCGATCCAGCACGGGCGCAGCCGCTTCCCGTTCTAGCTCCCGGACGGCCGGCGGTCAGCCGACTGTCTCCAGGGCCTGCTTGGCGTTGGCCGTGGGACGTCGCCCGGGTGATCCGAGGGATCGGATCCGCTTCGGCATTGAGGACCGTAGCTGTCCGCAAGGGTCCGTAGCGTGGTCGGTGTCGAGAAGGAAACCCGTCCGGTGCCCCGGACGCTATGGGAGGCGGCAGTCATGGTTGCTCTTGTTCCCGCGGAGAAGCCCGGCGACGAGCGCGGAGCGTTCCTCAACTTCATCGAGGCCCAGCGCGCCGCGGTCGTCCGGGCGTCCCTCGGGCTCACCGAGGAGCAGGCGGCGAGCCGCCCGAGCGCCAGCGAGCTCAGCCTCTCCGGCCTGATCAAGCACGTCGCGGAGGTCGAGCTCAACTGGCTGCGGCTCGCCCAGCAGCGGCCGAACGAGCGGCAGCGGACCCAGGAGACCTGGGACGAGGCCTTCCGGCTCCTGGACGGCGAGTCCGTGCCGGAGACGGTGGCCTTCTGGCAGGGCGTCGCGAAGGAGACGGAGGAGTTCGTCCTGGGCGTGCCGAGCCTGGACGACACCTTCCCGCTGCCGCCGGCGCCCTGGTTCCCGAAGGACGGCCGGGTCTCGGTCCGGTGGATGCTGCTGCACCTGGTCCAGGAGATCGGCCGGCACGCGGGGCACGCGGACATCATCCGCGAGTCGCTCGACGGCAAGGGCTCCTTCGAGCTGATCGGGCTGGAGCAGGCCGGGGCCGCGGCGGAAGGCCCGGGGACGGTCTCCTAGTCAAGGTTGACCACTCCGTCACTAGACTCGGGGCATGTCAGCGATCCGTCTTCTCGTCCTGGGTGCGGTCAGGATGCACGGCCGCGCCCACGGCTACCAGGTGCGCAACGACCTGGAGTACTGGGGCGCGCACGAGTGGTCCAACGCCAAGCCCGGCTCGATCTACCACGCGCTCAAGCAGATGGCGAAGCAGGGACTGCTGGCCGCCGACGAGATCGCGCCGAGCACGGCGGGCGGTCCGCCGCGGGTCGAGTACGAGATCACGGACGCGGGCCGGGAGGAGTACTTCCGGCTGCTGCGCGAGGCGCTGGCGACGTACGACCAGCAGATGGACGTGCTGTCCTCGGCCGTCGGCTTCATCGTGGACCTGCCGCGCGCGGAGGCCGTGGAGCTGCTGCGGGCCCGGGTGCGCGGCCTGGACGAGTGGCGGGCGGCGGTCACCGAGTACTACACGCCGGAGGGCGGCCCCGGGCAGCTCGGCCACATCGGGGAGATCATGCACCTCTGGGTGCACTCGGCCGACGCGGGCCGGGAGTGGACCCTGGGGCTGATCGAGCGCATCGAGGGCGGGGCGTACGTGTTCGCGGGCGAGGGCGAGCCCTTCGTGGGCGTGCTCGCGGAGGGGCAGGAGAACCCGTACGCGACGGGTCCGCACCCCGACGACGAGAAGATGAGCTAATCAAGTTTGACTAGGCGCCCGGGAGGGCATAGCCTCCCCCGTCGCGATGGTGGTCAAATTTGACTACGGCGCTTTGCGGAGAAAGCGGAGGAAACGGATGTCATCAGACGCGATCCTCATGGACGGCGCACGGAAGAGCTACGGGGGCGAGCCCGCCCTGAACGGCCTGGACCTCGCCGTCGCGCGCGGGACGGTGCACGGCCTGCTCGGCCCCAACGGCGCCGGGAAGACCACGACCGTACGCGTCCTCGCCACGCTGCTCCGCCACGACGAGGGCGTGGCGAGGGTGGCCGGGTACGACGTACGGCGGCAGGCCGCCGACGTGCGGCGGCGGATCGGGCTGCTCGGCCAGCACGCGGCGCTCGACGAGGAGCTGTCCGGCCGGCAGAACCTGGAGATGTTCGGGCGGCTGTACCACCTGGGCGCGCGGCGCGCGGGGCGGCGCGCGGACGAGCTCCTGGAGCGGTTCGGGCTCGCGGACACCGGCCGCAAGCCGGTACGGCGGTTCAGCGGCGGCATGCGACGGCGGCTCGACCTGGCCGCCTCGCTGATCACCGATCCCGAGGTGCTCTTCCTCGACGAGCCGACCACCGGGCTCGACCCGCGGGGGCGCGGCGAGGTGTGGGAGGCCGTGCGCTCCCTGGTCGGCGGCGGCACGACGGTGCTGCTGACCACCCAGTACCTGGAGGAGGCCGACCAGCTGGCCGACCGGATCTCGGTCGTCGACCGGGGCCGGGTGGTGGCCGACGGCACGCCCGACGAACTGAAGAGCCGCGCCGGCCGGGACCGGATCGACGTGGTGGTACGGGACGGCGCCCGGCTGGACGAGGCGGTGGCGGTGCTGCCGTTCGGGCCGGCCGGTCCGGACGGGGCGGACGTGGACCGTGACCGGCGGCGGATCAGCGCGCCCGTCGAGGACCGGATGGCCTCGCTGGCCCTGACCGTACGGGCCCTGGAGGAGGCGGGCATCGAGGCGGAGGACATCGCGCTGCGGCGCCCGACGCTCGACGAGGTGTTCCTGCACCTGACCGGTGCGCAGGAGCGGACGGAGGTGGCCGCATGAGCGCGGCGTACGTGGTGGGCGACTGCTGGACCATGACCCGGCGGGAGCTGGCGCACTGGGCGCGGCAGCCGGTGCAGGTGGTGGTCGGGCTGGTCTTCCCGGTCATGATGCTGCTGATGTTCGGCTATCTGGTCGGCGGCGGCCGGGCGGTCGAGGGCGAGTACGTCGACTTCCTCGTGCCGGGGATGCTGACCCTGACCATGGTCTTCGGGCTCGAAGGCACGATGACGGCGGTCACCCAGGACCTGAACAAGGGCGTGATCGACCGCTTCCGCGCCATGCCGATGACCGACGGCGCGGTGCTGGTGGGGCGCGCGGCGGCCGACATGCTCCAGTCCACGGTGGGGCTGCTCCTGATGGTCGGCGTCGGTCACGCGTTGGGCTGGCGGGCGCACGGCGGGCTCGGGGCCTTCGCCGGCGCCGTCGGGCTGCTGCTCCTGCTGCGGTTCGCGATGCTGTGGGCGGGGATCTTCCTGGGCCTGGTCGCGGGGCGCACGGAGCTGGTGCAGGCGGTGCAGATCCTGGTCTGGCCGGTCGGCTTCCTCTCGAACGCGTTCGCCTCGCCCGAGGCGATGCCGGACTGGCTGGGCGCGGCCGTGGAGTGGAACCCGATGTCGGCGACCGCGACGGCGGTGCGGGACCTGCTCGGCGGCCCGGGCGGCGAACCGGGCTGGGTGGGCGCGGCGGTGGTGTGGCCGCTGGCGCTCGTAGCGGTCTTCTTCCCGCTGGCGGTACGGAAGTTCGGGCGGCTGGGGAAATAGCGCGGGAGGTGGGAACCCGGAGGCGGTGAGCGGTGTAACAGAAGCAGACGGAGAACAGGGGGAGTGCGATGCGAGGTTCCTGGACGGCTGCTTCTTGCTCGGCTTGCACGGCTTGCACGGCTTGCACGGCTTATACGGCTGGTACGGCGTGTACGGCTTCTTGGACGACTGCCCGGACGGGTTCTTCCCGGGCGCGTTCGTGGAGGGCGGCCTGTGCCGCTCTGCTTCTGCTGGTGCTCGCGGCCTGCACGGGGTCGCCGGCGCCCACGGCACCGCCGCCGGGAACGCCGGTGCCGAAGACATCGGTGCCGAGGACGCCGGCGGTGGACGGGCGGTTCGGGGCTCCGGCGCGGATACCGTCCGCGCCGGGGCTGCCCGGCTGGGCACACAGTGCGGGCTTCGCCGCCGACGGCAGCGGGTTCGTGCTGCTGGTGCAGTGCGTCACGGACGAGGCCCGGCCGGCGAACGGCTTCTGCCGTCAGCAGGTCGCCGTGCTCGACAGGGGCGCGCGGTCCTGGGCGCTCCGGTCGACCCCGCTGCCCGAGATACCGGCGACGGGGGGCGTCTCGGCCGGGCTCACGGTGCTCGGTCCCGGGCGGGCGCTGATCGAGGACGGCGGCGGCGAGGAGCCGGAGCGGACCTGGTTCACCCGGGACGGCGGCCGGAACTGGCGGGCGGTCGACCGGCGGACGGTCGGCAGGACGCCGCTGATACCCGGCGGCGCAGTCCTGGCCACGGCGTGCGCGGCGCCCGCGGGGGCCGGCCCGGACGAGTGCACCCGTGAGCGGCTGGTGGTGATCTCGCCGGAGGACGGGCGGCGCCGGGCGCTCGCCCGGGTGCCGCAGCTCGGGGCCCACCCGCGCCCGGCGCCCGTGGTGGAGCCGGACGGTTCGTGGTGGGTGTCCGGCGTCGAGCCGGCCTCGGGGCGGGCCGCGGTCGCCGTCTCCCGTGACGGGGGGCGGAGTTGGGCCGTCAGTCCGCTGCCGAGCCCCGGCGGCGGGGCTCCCGGCCTGCACGTCACGGTCGCGGTCGGCCCGGACGCGGTCTACGCGGCCGAGCTGGGCGAACTGGACGGCGGAGAGCCGGTGAAGAACCCGATGAGGGCCCTGCACCGCTCCCTCGACGGTGGCCGCACCTGGACCCGGATGTGGACCACCGGCCCCGACCGGGAGCCGCGCACGCTCCAGGGCCTGCCGGTGCCCGGCCCGGGCGGCCGGGTGACGGTGCCGGCCGAGCTCGCGGCGTACGAGAGCACGGACGGTGGCCGGAGCTTCCGCGAGACCGGTGACGGCACGTCCTGGGTGCGGCGTACCGGGATCGGCCTGCTGCGGGAGGCGGACCGCTGTCAGTTCCGGTCGAGCAGGGACGGGGTGCGCTGGTCGGAGTTCCTGCTGGCCTGCGAGGACGACTGACGGACCGGCGGCGGATTACGGCGCCTGGTGGAGGCCTACGGCGGCAGTGGGGGCAGGTGGGGGCCTGCGGCGGCAGGTGGGGCCTACGGCGGCCGGTGGCGGCTGGTAGGGGCCTACGGCGGCCGGTGGTGGGCGCGGGCGGCGGTGCTCAGTGGTGGAAGGAGGTCGCGGCGTCCTTGTCGTGGGTGAACGGGCGGGACTGGCGCCGTAGTTCGGGAAGGAGGCGGCCGAGGTCCTCCAGGAGGAGGTGCGCGAGGTCGGCGGAGAAGCCGTTGCGGCACACGATGCGCAGGACCGACAGGTCCTCGCGGTGGGCCGGGAAGGTGTAGGCGGGGACGAGCCAGCCGCTTTCGCGCAGCCGTCGGGAGACGTCGAAGACGTCGAAGGAGGTGACGTCGGGGGCGGTGGTGAAGGCGAAGACGGGCAGTTGGTCGCCGCGGGTGAGGAGGCGGAAGTCGCCGAGGTCCTCGATCTTCCCGGCCAGGCTCCGGGCGACGTCGCGGCTGGTCTGCTGGACGGTCCGGTAGCCCTCGCGGCCGAGTCTGAGGAACGTGTAGTACTGGGCGACGACCTGGGCTCCGGGCCGGGAGAAGTTGAGGGCGAAGGTCGGCATGTCGCCGCCCAGGTAGTTGACCCGGAAGACGAGTTCCTCGGGCAGTTCGGCGGCGGAGCGCCACAGGGCCCAGCCGACGCCCGGGTAGACGAGACCGTATTTGTGGCCGGAGGTGTTGATCGAGGAGACGCGCGGGAGCCGGAAGTCCCAGACCGTTTCCTCGTCGAGGAAGGGGGCGACCATGGCGCCGGAGGCGCCGTCCACGTGGACGGGGATGTCGAGGCCGGTGCGGGCCTGGAGCTCGTCGAGGGCGGCGCAGATGTCGGCGACGGGTTCGTAGGAGCCGTCGAAGGTGGAGCCGAGGACGGCGACGACGCCGATGGTGTTCTCGTCGCAGAGTGCGGCGGCGGAGGCCGCGTCGAGGTGGAAGCGGTCGCCCTCCATGGGCACGAGACGGGGTTCGACCTCCCAGAAGTTGCAGAACTTGTCCCAGCAGACCTGGACGTTGACGCCCATGACCAGGTTGGGCCGGGCGGCGGGGTAGCGGTCGGCGTTGCGTTTCGTCCAGCGGCGCTTGAGGGCCAGGCCGGCGAGCATGCAGGCCTCGCTGGAGCCGGTGGTGGAACAGCCGACGGCGGTGGAGGGATCGGGCGCGTGCCAGAGGTCGGCGAGCATGGCGACGCAGCGGCGCTCGAGTTCGGCGGTGCGCGGGTACTCGTCCTTGTCGATCATGTTCTTGTCGCGGCACTCGCTCATGAGCACGCCGGCCTGGGGCTCCATCCAGGTGGTGACGAACGTGGCGAGGTTGAGGCGGGAGTTGCCGTCGAGCATCAGCTCGTCGTGGACGAGCTGGTAGGCGCTCATGGGCGGCAGCGGCCCGTCGGGCAGGCGGTGGCGCGGCGGGGCCTCGGTCATGCCGCCGACCGGGTTGGCCTCGCCGAGGAAGGGGTTGAAGGACAGGCGGCGGAAGTGTGCGGTGTCGTGCTCGTCGGGTCCCTTGTGCAGCGGCACGGGATCTCCTCCCTCTGGGGCGGCCGGCTCCTCCGGGGGCAGGCCGGGGGTGCGGGCTCAGCGCAGGGACTTGCCTTGTTCGTCGAGTTGCAGGAAGGGGCGGCCGGTGACGACCAGCCAGGCGGGCAGGGACGCGAGGCAGAGCAGGGCGACCATGGCCGGGGAGGCGGCGATCACGGCGGCGACGAAGAGGCTCACCCAGCCCTGCCGCGTGGTGGCGAGCAGGACGCCGAGGACGCCGGCGGAGACGGCGACGGTGGGGTTGATCTCGGTGACGAGCGCCTGGGCGCAGAGCCCGAACGCGGCGCCGACGAAGACGGCGGGGAAGACCCGGCCGCCGCGGAAGCCGCAGGAGCCGGCGACGAGCAGGGCGGCCAGTTTCACGACGGCGAGCTTGGCCAGGTCGCCCGAGCTGAGGGAGCCGATGTCCTGGACGATCTCCTGGGTCTCGTGGAGCCCCTTGAACAGCGTCAGATGTCCGCCGACGGTGGCGAGGAGACCGAGGACGAGTCCGCCGACGGGCAGGGTCAGCATGGGATGGCCCAGACGGGTGAAGGCCCGGTGGACGTGGGGGTAGGCGTAGCAGGCGAGGAGGCCGAAGGCGGCGGCCAGGGTGGCGAGGACGAGGGCGGCGAGCAGGTCCTCGTAGCCGGGGGTGGTCAGCGGGGGCAGCCCCATGTCGAAGCTGGGGCTGGAGGCCAGCTGGGTGGTCATGGACCCGGCGCCGGCGGCCAGCAGCGGGGCGAAGAGCTGGTCCCAGAGGGACCCGCGGCTCGGCGTCGACGCCAGGGCCTCGGAGATGACGAGGGCGGCGGCGACCGGGGTGCCGAACAGGGCGCCGAGGGTGCCGGCGATGCCCAGGGACACCCAGAAGGCGCCGGGCACGGCCGGGAAGGCGCGGTGGCCGAGCCAGTAGGCGAGGGCGATGGCGCTGCCGATCGTCGGGCTCTCCGGTCCGAGGCTGACGCCGCCGGCGAGGGCGAGGGTGCTGGCGAGGAGCAGGCCGGGCACCACGGTGGGCGGCAGCGGCGGGCCGCCGAGCCCTTCCATGGCCGGGTCGTGCCCGGCGTGCCCGGGCGCCTTCCAGACGACCAGGCCGACCGCGATGCCGGTCGCGGTGAGCATCACGATCATCCAGAGCGCGGAGTAGTGGCCGATGCCGAGCGCGTCCGGAAGGTCGTTCCACATCAGTTCCTGGAGCTGGTCGGCCAGCTCGCTGACCCCGAGGAAGAGCAGCCCGGAGCCCACCCCGACCACGAGTGCGGGCAGGATCTGGGGCAGCAGGACCCTCAGGGGTGCCTCGGGCGCGCGTCTCGCGGGGGTCTCGGTGGCCACCGCCCCACCATAAGGGAGCAAATGCCGCATAACATCCCGAGATTCGGCCCTTCAGCTCACATCCCGTCAGGGCCGGGGGAGGGTCAGCCGAGCGGCTCGATCACCACGGCGGTGCCGTAGGCGCACACCTCCGTGCCCACGTCCGCGGCCTCCGTGACGTCGAAGCGGAACATCAGGACCGCGTTCGCGCCGCGCGCGCTCGCCTGCTCCACCAGGCGTTCCATCGCCTGGTTGCGGGTCTGTACCAGCGTCTTCGTCAGGCCCTTCAGCTCGCCGCCGATCATCGACTTCAGGCCCGCGCCGATCTGGCTGCCCAGGTGCCGTGAGCGCACCGTCAGGCCGAAGACCTCGCCGATCACCTGCCGCACCCGGTAGCCGGGCACGTCGTTCGTCGTCACGACCAGCACATCTGCCTGCGTGGACTGCCCGCCGCCGTACTCGTCGATGCTCATCCGCATCCACCTCCTGGCCCACAGCCTGGCGGCGGCCCGGCGCGCCCGCATCCGGTGCGGAGCCGGGCGGGCACGGGGAGTCGCCGGGCCACCCGCGGCAGGACGCGGGTGGACGCGGGTGGACGCGGGTGGAACCCGGGGGGTTCACTTCGCGTTGGTAGCTTGGGGCTGCAGTCCTGTACGACAATCCCCCTTCACACCCTTCTCGCCCCCACCGACCGCAGGAGCCCGGAACCCGTGAACACGCTTGCCCTCGGACCGAGCTGGCTGGACCCGGACTATCTGATCCAGACCTTCGGTCTGATCGGTGTCCTCGTCATCGTCTTCGCCGAGTCCGGACTCCTCATCGGCTTCTTCCTGCCGGGTGACTCGCTGCTCTTCACCACCGGCCTCCTCGTCACCACCGGGAAGCTCGAAACCCCCTTGTGGGTGGTGTGCACGCTGGTCGTCGCCGCGGCGATCATCGGCGACCAGGTGGGCTACCTCTTCGGCCGCAAGGTCGGCCCGGCGCTCTTCAAGCGCCCGGACTCCAAGCTCTTCAAGCAGGAGAACGTCGAGAAGGCCCACGAGTTCTTCGAGAAGCACGGCCCGAAGTCGCTGATCCTGGCCCGCTTCGTGCCGATCGTGCGGACCTTCACGCCGATCATCGCCGGCGTCAGCCGGATGAACTACCGCTCCTTCATCACGTTCAACGTCATCGGCGGCGTGCTGTGGGGCGCGGGCGTGACGCTGCTCGGCGCCTCCCTCGGCAAGATCGACTTCGTGCACAAGCACATCGAGATGATCCTCATCGGCATCGTGCTGATCTCGGTGGTCCCGATCGTGATCGAGTACCTGCGGGCCCGCTCCCAGTCCAAGAAGAACGCCGCCGACAACGGCGCGAACGGCGACCACGACGGCCCCGGCACCCCGAACCCGCCGGCCGAGCGCGGCCGCCACGCCAAGCGCTGACCCGGGGCCCACGGACCCGGCCGCGCGAGCGCGCGTAAGGCTCAGAAGCCCCTCGTGCGCTTCGCCGCGCGGCGGGCCGCCGCCGCGCCCGGAGCCTGCATGAAGAGGCGCGCCAGCTCGCCTCCCAGGTTCACGCCGATCGCGATGGCCAGGGCCAGGGCCGCCGCCTTCGCCAGCGAGCCGAAGCCCTGGTCCAGGTTGTTCTGCGCGATCGCGAGCACCCCGAAGTACGTCGCGGAACCCGGCAGCAGCGGACCGATCGCCGCCGTCACGTACGGCAGCGACGAGGTGTGGTGGTAGCGGGCGGCCAGCTGGCCGAAAAGGCCCACCAGACCCGCCGCCACCGCCGTCGCCATCACCGCGGAGCCGTCCGCGGTGACCGCGATCGACGCGTACACCACCCAGGCCACCCCGCCGTTCAGCGTCGCGAACAGCACCGTCGCCCGGGACTGCTGCAGCAGGATCGCGAAGGTCGCGCACAGCACCATCGACGCCGCGATCTGCACCCACGGCCGCTCGACCGGGCTCAGCGCGCCCTCCGGGTTCAGCTCGGCGTCGAACTGCACCGCCAGGTACAGCACCGACAGCACGCCCACCACGATCGCCACGAAGAAGTACCCGACCTCCAGGAGCCGGGCCGAGGCCGTGATGTAGAAGCCGGTGAGACCGTCCTGCACGGCCGCCACCAGCGCCCGCCCCGGGATCAGCGCGAACAGCCCACCCGTGATCACCGCCGAGGGCCGCAGATCGGCGTGCAGCAGCGTCAGCGCCACACCCACCGCCGCCGGCGGCATCGCCGCCACCAGGAACTGGTAGAACTCCGGCAGCCCGCGCCCCGCGAACAGCCACGCGAGCCGGTCGCCCAGCATCGCGCCCAGCGCCGCCACGAAGAACACCGTCGGCCCGCCGCCGAGCAGCACCGAGGCCGCGCCCGCCAGGACGCCGGCCGCCGCCGTCAGCACCCAGCCCGGGTACGGGTGCCGGTTGCGCCGGATCTCCGCGAGCCGCCGGTACGCCTCCTCCGGCGACACGTCGTGGTCCGGGTCGTTGATGTCGGCGAGCAGCAGGTAGACCGCCGCCAGCCGGGTGTAGTCGGTGCCCCTGCGCCGTACCGTACGGTTCGCCGTCACCGGGTCGTCCACCAGCGAGGGCTGGTACGTGATCGACAGCAGCGTGAACGTCACCGTCGGCTCGCAGCGGTCGAGCCCGTACGAGCGGCAGATCGCGAACATGGCCGCCTCGACGTCCTCCGCGCCCTCACCGCCCGCGAGCAGCAGCTCGCCGATGCGCAGGGTCAGGTCCAGCACGCGCGGCACCGGCGGCCCGGCCTCGTCGGCCTTCCGCGGCGCCTCAGGCACCGGCCGCTCGCCGACCGGCAGCCGCAGCATCGTCCGCATCCGGTCCTGCCACGGTGCGTCCTGCGGCAGCTTCGCCAGCGGTATGCCGTACGCCGGCGTGAACGCCGGAGGGGGATGATGGGCCGAATCCGCCGAGTACGCCGACGGCGGGGCGAAGGCGGAACCTTCCTGCTCGGCCTGCGGCTCGGGCGCGAGGCCCTCCGGCAGGGCGAACTCGGAGGTCGGATGCTCCTCCTCGGGCGGCTCCGGCGGCTCCACCCCGGCTGGCGGGATGAACGCGCTGCGCGCCTCGTCGGAAGGCGGCTTCCGGTCCTCCGGGACCTCCTCCGGCCCGTCCGGCTTCGCCACCACTCTCCTCGCCCTCATTCCGGCCTGGTACCCGCACCGCCGGACCCCATACGGGCCGGCTGAAGCCCAGTATGAACGCGCGAAGGGCGGCGCACCTCAGCAGGTGCACCGCCCTCGCACAAGATCGGATCAGGCCGACCTCGGGTCAAGCCGGCTCAGTGGCCGCCCGACTCCTTGAAGCGCTTGTACGACTTCTCGATCTCGGCCTCGGCCTCGGCGCGGCCGACCCAGTCGGCGCCCTCGACGGACTTGCCCGGCTCCAGGTCCTTGTAGACCTCGAAGAAGTGCTGGATCTCGAGGCGGTCGAACTCCGGCACGTGGTGGATGTCGCGCAGGTGCTCCATGCGCGGGTCCGTCGCCGGGACGCACAGCAGCTTGTCGTCGCCGCCGGCCTCGTCCGTCATGCGGAACATGCCGATGGCGCGGCACTTGATCAGGCAGCCCGGGAAGGTCGGCTCGTCGAGGATGACGAGCGCGTCCAGCGGGTCGCCGTCCTCACCGAGGGTGTTCTCGACGAAGCCGTAGTCCGTCGGGTAGGCGGTCGAGGTGAAGAGGCGGCGGTCCAGGCGGATCCGACCGGTCTCGTGGTCGACCTCGTACTTGTTCCGCGACCCCTTGGGGATCTCGATGGTGACGTCGAACTCCACGGGTGGATCTCCTCCTGAATCAACACATGTCAATGCTCGCGACGACGCGCGGTGGTTAAGTGTCTCTCACGCACGCTCTTGATCGCGAAAGGGGCTGGTCATCACATGCCGGAGCCGAGAACCTGGCAGCTCGCGGCGGGCTCCGCCGTGCTCGGTCTGGCCCTGGCCGCCGGCGCGGCCGGCGCGGCCGGCCCGTGGGACTCCGGCCAGCGTAAGGCCGAGCGGGCCCGGGCGGTCCTCGCCGACGGCCGAGGTGGCGCACATCACGCCGGCCCGCCCGCCGGCACCGCCCCGCACCGCCCCGCCCCCGCACCCAGCGCCCCCGGCGTACTGCGCGCCCTCGACGCCGGCGTCCGCCCCGCCGCCCCCGGCGGCACCAAGGAGACCACCCGGACGGGCGACCTCGCCGCCGTCCTCGTCCCCCTCCTCGCCGACCCCGCCCTCGGACCGCTGCGCACCGCCTCCGTCGTCGACACCACCACCGGCAGGCAGCTGTACGGGGAAGGCGCCGCCACCCCGATGACCCCGGCGTCCACCGTCAAGATCGCCACCGCGGCCGCCGCGCTCTCCGCCCTCGGCCCCGACCACCGGATCGCCACCACGACCGTCGCCGCACCCGACGGCCGCACCGTCACCCTCGTCGGCGGCGGCGACCCCACCCTCGACCGGACCCGGCTGAAGGCCCTCGCCGACGCCACCGCCCGCGCCCTCAAGGCCCGCGGCACCACCACGCCCGTCCGCCTCACGTACGACACGAGCCTCTACAAGGGCCCCACGTACCACCCGATCGGCCCCAACGAGAACCTCGCCCCCGTCACCGCCCTCATGACCGACGAGGGCCGCCTCGACGACAGCCGCAGCGGCCCCGCGCCGCGCACCGCCGACCCGGCGGGCGACACCGCCACCGCCTTCGCCGGCCTGCTGCACGACGCCGGCATCACCGTCCAGGGCACCCCCGCCCCCGGCAAGGCCCCGAAGGCCGCCAAGACCCCCGGCGCCACCGGCACCGACAAGGCCACCGGCACCGGGACCCACAAGGCCACAGGGACCGCCGCGCCCAAGGCCGCCGCGGTCCTCGCCCGCACCGAATCCGCGCCCCTCGCCGACCTCGTCGAACGCACCCTCACCACCAGCGACAACGACCTCGCCGAAGCCCTCGCCCGGCAGACCGCCCTCGCCCGCAGGCAGCCCGCGAGCTTCGCCGGCGCCGGCAAGGCCGTCCACGACGAACTCGCCCGGCTCGGCCTCCCCCTCGCCGGAGCCCGCCTCGCCGACGGCAGCGGACTCGACCGGAACGACCGCGTCTCCGCCGCCCTGCTCACCGGCATCCTCACCCGAGCGGCCGACCCAGCCCGCCCCGCCCTGCGGCCCGTCCTCACCGGACTGCCCGTCGGCGGCTTCAGCGGCACCCTCGCCGGACGCTTCGACACCGGCCCCGCCACCTCCGGCGCCGGCCTCGTCCGCGCCAAGACCGGCACCCTCACCGGCGTCAACACCCTCGCCGGCACCGTCGTCACCGCCGACGGCCGGCTCCTCGCCTTCGCCTTCCTCGCCGGCCGCACCAGCTCCCCCCACACCGCCCAGCCCGCCCTCGACCGGCTCTCCGCCGCCCTCGCCCCACCTCGCTGACCCGCGGCGACCCACGCGACCCGCCCCACGCCGCCCACCCCCGCCCGACCCGCCCCGAACACACCCGAACCCTCACCAGACCGGCGCCGAGAACGTACGGTTGACGCATGACGAGCATCGGTGGTGCAGGCACATCGGGGATGGTCGACTGGAATCTCGCCGTCGCGACGGCGACCCGACTGGTGCGCCCGGGCCCGGAGGTGACCCGGGAGGAGGCGCGCGAGGTCGTCGCAGAACTCCGCCGCCACGCCCGGGCCGCCGAGGAACACGTCCGCGGCTACACGCGCATGATCCCCGACGGCCACACCCCCGACGACACGCCCGTCCTCGTCGTCGACCGGGTCGGCTGGATCAAGGCAAACGTCGCAGGCTTCCGCGAACTGCTCTCCCCGCTCCTCGACAAGATGAAGGAACGCCGCTCCACCACCCCCGGCGGCACCGTCCTCAGCACCGTCGGCGGCAAGGTCACCGGCGTCGAGCTCGGCATGCTGCTGTCCTTCCTGGCCTCCCGCATCCTCGGCCAGTACGAGACCTTCGCCCCCGCCACCCGCGAACTGCCCGCCGGCACCGACGGCGGCGGCCGCCTCCTGCTCGTCGCCCCCAACATCGTCCACGTCGAGCGCGAACTCGACGTCGACCCGCACGACTTCCGGCTCTGGGTCTGCCTCCACGAGGAGACCCACCGCACCCAGTTCACCGGCGTCCCCTGGCTCCGCGACCACCTCCAGGGCGAGATCCAGTCGTTCCTCGCCGCCACCGACGTCGACCCCGGCACCGTCGTCGAACGCCTCCGCGAAGCCGCCCAGGCCCTCGCCGGCGGCCGCCCCGAAGGCGAGCACGGCGAGCCCTCGCCCTCCCTCGTCGAACTCGTCCAGACCCCCGAACAGCGCGAGATCCTCGGCCGCCTCACCGCGGTCATGTCCCTGCTCGAAGGCCACGCCGACTACGTCATGGACGGCGTCGGACCCGAAGTCGTCCCCTCCGTCACCGAGATCCGCGAGAAGTTCCAGCAGCGCCGCGCCCGCGGCGCCTCCCGCCTCGACCTCGCCCTGCGCAAGCTCCTCGGCCTCGACGCCAAGCTCCGCCAGTACCGCGACGGCGAACGCTTCGTCCGCGCCGTCGTCGACCAGGTCGGCATGGAAGGCTTCAACCGCGTATGGACCTCGCCCAACACGCTCCCCACCAAGAGCGAGATCGCCAAGCCCGCCGACTGGGTGGCGAGGGTGCACCGTAAGGCAGACTCGTGAGACGGGTGCGTCGGATGGCGGAACGACACCGCACCAATCACCCATCCGAGGGACCCTAGACGGCGGGTAAGGCGTGCAATGCTCGGCTGACGGCCAGGTTCTGTCACCATCGACGCACTCTGAGTGACCGAACCCCCTATTCCGACCGTTAAGACTCCGACCGAGGCACCCCACTCTCTCCACGAAGGGCACCGGACAATGGGTCCCCATCCTGCGGTCGCGGCGATACGCCTGGCGGTCCGCCGCGTACTCCACGACGTCCTCACCGAGCACTCCACCCCGCACCACGACACGCCGTCCGGCCCCCAGCCCCCCGGCCCCACCCCGCTGGGCACCACCCCGGACCGACCCGCTCCCCTGGTCCTCGTGGCCTGCTCCGGAGGAGCCGACTCCATGGCGCTCGCCTCCGCGCTCGCCTTCGAAGCCCGCAAGCTCGACCTCCGCGCCGGCGGCATCACCGTCGACCACGGCCTCCAGACCGGCTCCGGCCAGCGCGCCCGCGAAGTCGCCGACCGCATGACCGCCCTCGGCCTCGACCCCGTCGAAGCCGTCGCCGTCACCGTCGGCCGCGACGGAGGCCCCGAAGCCGCCGCCCGCGACGCCCGCTACGCCGCCCTCGACGCCGCCGCACAGCGCCACGGCGCCACCGCCATCCTGCTCGGACACACCCGCGACGACCAGGCCGAAACCGTCCTCCTCGGCCTCGCCCGCGGCTCCGGCATCCGCTCCCTGTCCGGCATGGCCGCCGTCTCCGGCACCGCCCGCCGCTACCGCCGCCCCTTCCTGGAGCTCGACCGGCAGACCGTACGCAAGGCCTGCATCGCCCAGGAACTCGCCGTCTGGGACGACCCCCACAACAGCGACCCCGCGTACACCCGCTCCCGACTCCGCCACGAAGGCCTCCCCGCCCTCGAGAAGGCCCTCGGCAAGGGAGTCGTCGAAGCCCTCGCCCGAACGGCCCAGCTCTCCCGCGACGACGCCGACGCCCTCGACTCCTGGGCCGCCGACGCCGAGGCCTCCGTACGCGACGAAGCCGGCCGCCTCGAATGCGCCAAACTCTTCGGCCTGCCGCCCGCCGTCCGCCGCCGCGTCCTGCGCCGCGCCGTGATCGCCGAAGGCGCGCCCGCCGGCTCCCTCTTCGCCCGCCACATCGAGGAAATCGACCGGCTCATCACCGGATGGCGCGGCCAGGGAGCCATCAACCTGCCCGGCCGCGTCGAGGCACTGCGACAGGGTGGCAGACTGGTCATTCGGCAAGGCTGACGCAAGGCTGCAACGAAAGTGACGCGGGTGAACGAGAAGGACATGGGCGGCGACCTCAAGTCGGTGCTCATCACCAAGGAAGAGATCGACGCGAAGCTGGCCGAGCTGGCCGCGAAGATCGACACGGAGTACGCGGGCAAGGACCTGCTCATCGTCGGCGTCCTCAAGGGCGCCGTGATGGTGATGGCGGACCTGGCACGCGCCCTGTCCACCCCCGTCACCATGGACTGGATGGCCGTCTCCTCCTACGGAGCCGGCACCCAGTCCTCCGGAGTGGTCCGGATCCTCAAGGACCTCGACACCGACATCAAGGGCAAGCACGTCCTGATCGTCGAGGACATCATCGACTCGGGCCTGACCCTGTCCTGGCTCCTGTCCAACCTCGGCTCGCGCGAGCCGGCCTCGCTGGAGGTCTGCACCCTCCTGCGCAAGCCGGACGCCGCCAAGGTCGCGATCGACGTCAAGTGGATCGGCTTCGACATCCCGAACGAGTTCGTCGTCGGATACGGCCTCGACTACGCCGAGAAGTACCGCAATCTCCCGTTCGTCGGCACCCTCGCCCCGCACGTCTACGGCGGCTGAAGGACCACGACCCACGGGAACCCGCACCGTCTTCCCTCCGTTGAACCATGGGAAGACGGTCGCGGGTGACAATGCTGGGGTACCGTCCGAAGAACAGCTTTTTCATACCGCAGCTCCAAACAACCGCAGCTACTCAGCAGCATTCACCTACGGGCAGGAGGGACGGGGCGCCGAGCGCGCCCCGTATGGATGGACGTGAAGCGATACTTCCGCGGGCCGGTCATGTGGATCGTGCTGGCCGTCCTCGCCGTGGTCGTGCTGATGCAGGTCGTCGGCTCGTCCGAGGGCTACAAGACGGTGGACACCGGCAAGGTCGTCCAGGCGATCGACAAGAACCAGGTCAAATCCGCAAGGCTCACCACCGGTGACGAGCAGAACATCAAGATCACGCTCGTCGACGGCCAGAAGATCGACAAGAGCAGCAAGGTCCAGGCCCCGTACATCGGCACCCAGGGCGCCGACCTGGCCGACAAGCTCCAGGAGAAGTTCGAGGCCGGGCAGATCAAGGACGGCTACACCGTCTCCCCGGAGAAGCAGTCCCCGTTCGTCTCGGTCCTGTTCTCCCTGCTGCCCTTCGTCCTCATCGTGGTCGTCTTCCTCTTCCTGATGAACCAGATGCAGGGCGGCGGCTCCCGCGTCATGAACTTCGGGAAGTCCAAGGCCAAGCTCATCACCAAGGACACGCCCAAGACGACCTTCGCGGACGTCGCGGGCTCCGACGAGGCGGTCGAGGAACTCCACGAGATCAAGGAATTCCTCCAGGAGCCGGCCAAGTTCCAGGCCGTCGGCGCCAAGATCCCCAAGGGCGTACTGCTCTACGGCCCGCCCGGAACCGGCAAGACGCTCCTCGCGCGCGCCGTCGCCGGCGAGGCCGGCGTGCCCTTCTACTCGATCTCCGGCTCCGACTTCGTCGAGATGTTCGTCGGCGTCGGCGCCAGCCGCGTCCGCGACCTCTTCGAGCAGGCCAAGGCCAACGCCCCGGCCATCGTCTTCGTCGACGAGATCGACGCGGTCGGCCGCCACCGCGGCGCCGGCCTCGGCGGCGGACACGACGAGCGCGAGCAGACCCTCAACCAGCTGCTCGTCGAGATGGACGGCTTCGACGTGAAGGGCGGCGTCATCCTGATCGCCGCCACCAACCGGCCCGACATCCTCGACCCGGCCCTCCTGCGCCCCGGCCGCTTCGACCGGCAGATCGCCGTCGACCGCCCGGACATGCAGGGCCGTCTGGAGATCCTCAAGGTCCACCAGAAGGGCAAGCCGGTCGCCCCGGACGTCGACCTGGGCGCCGTCGCCCGCCGCACCCCCGGCTTCACCGGCGCGGACCTCTCCAACGTCCTGAACGAAGCGGCCCTCCTGACCGCCCGCTCGGACAAGAAGCTGATCGACAACAAGGCACTGGACGAGGCGATCGACCGCGTGGTCGCGGGCCCGCAGAAGCGGACCCGCATCATGTCGGACAAGGAGAAGAAGATCACCGCGTACCACGAGGGCGGCCACGCCCTGGTCGCGGCGGCCTCGCCGAACTCCGACCCGGTCCACAAGATCACCATCCTGTCCCGCGGCCGGGCCCTGGGCTACACCATGGTCCTGCCCGACGAGGACAAGTACTCCACCACGCGCAACGAGATGCTCGACCAGCTGGCCTACATGCTGGGCGGGCGCGCCGCCGAGGAGCTGGTCTTCCACGACCCGACCACCGGCGCCGCGAACGACATCGAGAAGGCCACCGCCACGGCCCGCGCGATGGTCACCCAGTACGGCATGACCGAGCGGCTCGGCGCCATCAAGTTCGGCGGCGACAACACCGAGCCCTTCCTCGGCCGTGAGATGGCGCACCAGCGCGACTACTCGGAAGAGGTCGCCGCACTGGTCGACGAAGAGGTCAAGAAGCTCATCGAGACCGCGCACAACGAGGCCTGGGAGATCCTCGTCGAGAACCGCGACGTCCTCGACAACCTGGTCCTCGCGCTGCTCGAGAAGGAGACCCTGGGCAAGGAGGAGATCGCCGAGATCTTCGCCCCCATCGTCAAGCGCCCGGCACGCCCGGCCTGGACCGGCTCGGCCCGCCGCACGCCGTCCACCCGCCCGCCGGTCCTCTCCCCGAAGGAGCTGGCCCTGACCAACAGCGCCAACGGCTCCTCGGCGGCGACCACCCCGGTCGACACCACCAAGTCGATCGACATCGCCCCGGAGGACACCCCGGAGCCGTAACCGCTCCACGGGCCCGGAATGGAAGCCGCGCCCCCACAGGTTCTAGCCTGTGGGGGCGCGGCTTTTTTCGCGCCAAGTCAGACAGACGGAACGAGGCACAGATGACCGACCCGGTGACGCTGGACGGCGAGGGCACGATCGGCGAGTTCGACGAGAAGCGCGCCGAGAACGCCGTACGGGAGCTGCTGATCGCGGTCGGCGAGGACCCGGACCGCGAGGGCCTCCGGGAGACGCCGGCGCGCGTGGCGCGGGCGTACAAGGAGCTGTTCGCAGGGCTCTGGCAGAAGCCGGAGGACGTCCTGACGACGACGTTCGACCTCGGGCACGACGAAATGGTGCTCGTGAAAGATATCGAACTGGTGTCCCAATGTGAACATCACTTGTTGCCGTTCCATGGCGTAGCTCACATTGGATACATTCCGGCTGAATCGGGCAAAATCACGGGATTGTCGAAGCTGGCCCGTCTTGTCGACGTCTTCGCCCGCCGCCCGCAGGTGCAGGAACGCCTGACGACCCAGATCGCCGATTCGCTGATGAGGATCCTCGACGCGCGTGGCGCGATCGTCGTGATCGAGGCCGAGCACATGTGCATGGCACTGCGCGGCGTCCGCAAGCCTGGCGCGAAGACGACGACCTCGGCGGTCCGAGGTCAACTTCGTGACGCTACTACACGAGCTGAGGCTATGTCCCTGATATTGGCCCGTTAGTAGCGGGCTGTCCGCCTTGCTCCATACCGTCCTTGATCAGTGAGATGACCGCTGATCAAGGGGGATCGGTATGGGGTACGGGCTTTCCAGCAAGATGCTGGTGAACCTGGTGGACGGCTGCGTCCAGGCGAAGAACGTGGCGCCTGGCAGCGCGATGTGGACGCTCGATGGCGACCGGACCGTGCAGACCACGGTCGTGGACGTGGCGGCGGCCAAGGGGCGTGAGGCCGTCGATGTGGTCACGGACCACATGACGTTCACCGCGAGCCCGGATCTGCTGCTGTCCACGCCCGATGGCTGGACGCACGCGCGGGACGCGGCGGGGGCGAGGGTCGCATGGACGCCGGCGCGGAAGCTGTGCCGGGAACGACTGACGATCCGCCCGGGGTACGAGTTCGGCTACTTCGTGGGCGCCACGTGCGCCGACGGGACAGTGCACAAGAACTACGTGTCACTGATCGTCAACGCGGAGGACTTCGCAGTCCGGTACGCGGCGGCCCTGAGGGCCTGCACAGGGCTTGCTGCGAGGGTGGAAGCAGTGAGCCGGCCTTCCGGTTACCTGAAACGGGACGTGGCTGGCTTCCGGGTCCGCGTGGTCTCCTCGTACCTCTCCGACCTCGTGCGGCAGTACGTGAGCGGGGATCCGCACCACATGCGCCAGCGCTTCCCCCGCGTCGTCCTGCGGGACGTGGAGACGTTCAGGGGCTTCATGGATGGCTACGTGGACGGGGACGGATGCCGGGTTACATGGGGTAACTACGAGGGTCGGGTGGTGGTGAGTGCCAACGTTCCGTTTCTGCGGGAATGGGCACCGATCATCGGAGCGCAGTTCACGCCGGAGGCCGTACCAGGGCGCGCCTCGCGTCTATACATCGCTGACCGCTGGCCTAGCCGTGACACCTTCCGACCCGAGGAGCATCCCCTGCAGCTACGGGAGTCCTCCTGGGTCCAGGTCCGCGAAGTCCGCCCCCGTCCCGCCCTCGGTGCCAAGCCCTTCACCTTCTACAGCTACAAGCTGTCCCCGCACCCCACGTTCCTCGTGAACGGGCACCTCGTTCGCGAGCCCTGGTAACGGAGAAGGGTCAGGCGCGGGCCTTGCCCGGGCCGTTGTGGTCCTCGTCCTCCGGGAGCTTGCAGACGCGCTCCAGGAAGAGGGCCGCGGCGATGACGGCGATGCCGGCCAGGACCGCGAAGGCGGCGTAGATGGCCTGGTCGCGGCGGGCGGGGATGTCGAGGGAGTCGAGGAGGACGACGCCCGTGCCGCCGTACATGCCGGCGACGAGGGCGGCGACGAGGGCGCTGGCCTGGCCGAAGACGACGGCGCGGGCGGCCATCAGGGGTTCGACGCCCTTGGCGTCGGGGCGGCGCTCACGCTGGGCCTTGAGGCGGGCGCGCAGCGAGAGGGCCGTGGCGAAGAGGATCGCCGCGATCGCCGCGAGGACGATGGGGGCGGCGAGCGGCACGCTGGGCAGCGTGCCGACCGAGTTCCACAGGCGGGCGGCGCCCCAGGAGAGGATTCCGGCGGCGAGGAACAGTCCGGCGAGCACCTTGAGCCGCAGTTGTTTCACCGGGAGTCGTCCTTCGTGTGTGCCGGGCGTGTGGCCGGGTGCCTGTCCGTCTGGTGTCTCTGAGGAGCCTAACGACTACTCGGGGAGTCGGAGTTCCAGGTCGGTCCGTGCCGCGACGCCGTCGTGACCCAGGGTGGCGAGGAGGTCGGCGACGGGGCCGCGGCCGGGGAGCTGAGCCTCGGGGTCGACGTCGTGCCAGGGGGCGAGGACGAAGGCGCGCTGGTGGGCGCGGGGGTGGGGGAGGGTGAGGACCGGGTCGTCGGAGACGACGTCGGCGTACGTGATGATGTCGACGTCGATGGTGCGGGCGCCCCAGCGCTCCTCGCGGACGCGGAGGAAGGCCTCCTCGACGGCGTGGGCCCGCTCCAGGAGGGAGCTGGGGGGCAGGGTGGTCTTCACGAGGAGGACGGCGTTGAAGTACGAGGGCTGGGTGCCGGGCTCGACGCCCCAGGGCTCGGTCTCGTAGACGGGGGAGACGGCCTTGACGCGCAGGCCGGGGGTGTCCTCGAGGGCGTCGACGGCGCCCTGGAGGGTCTCCAGGCGGTTGCCGAGGTTGGCGCCGAGGGCGAGGACGGCCCATTTGGGGTTGGAGAGGGTGTGGTCGGCCGCGTCGACGGCGGCGGTGACGGCCGCGGGGACGGGCTGCACGGTGGGGTCGCTCTGCTGGGGCTTCATGCGCGGCTCCGGGTGATGGTGATGGTCACGTCGTCGAAGGGGACGGTGATCGGTGCGTCCGGCTTGTGGACGACGACCTCGACCTCCTGGACGCCGGCGTGCTTGAGGCACTGCTGGGCGATGCGCTCGGCGAGCGTCTCGATGAGGTCCACGGGTTCGCCCTGGACGACGTCGACGACCTCTTCGGCGACCACGCCGTAGTGGACGGTCTTCGTCAGGTCGTCGTCGGCGGCCGCGGCGCGGGTGTCGATGCCGAGGGTGAGGTCGACGATGAAGGTCTGCCCCTCCTCGCGCTCCTTGGGGAAGACGCCGTGGTGTCCTCGGGCCTTGAGGCCGCGCAGCGCGACACGATCCACGCGAATCACTCCTGCTGTCGTAGTTCCGGTGGGCACGCAGCCGGGTGCGGACGGCCGGGTGTCCACCACCGAATCTACCCGCGGGCACCGACAGCGGGAGCGGGGGCTCCTGAACGGCGGCTCAGTCGGGGGTTTATTCGGCGGTGTCGTCGCCGTCGGCGGGGTCGCTTTCGGGGATCACCGGGGAGCCGTGGTGGGACCACACCTTCCACCCCTCCGACGTGCGGCGGAACACGTTGGTGGCGACGACGAGCTGGCCGACGAGGGGGCCGAGTTCGGCGCCGTCCTCGGCGGGTCCGCCGCTGAGGATGTTCTCGGTGCACGTGACGACCGCCACGTCGGCGGCGAGGGAGATCTCGACGTCGGTGAGGAAGAACTGGATGTAGTCGGTGTTCGCCATGATCAGCGCGTACGAGCGGAGGACGTCGCCGCGGCCGGTGAGGACGGGCCAGCCGGGGTGGACGCAGGAGATCTCGGTGGCGCCGTCGTCCAGCCACAGGTCGGTGACGGTGTCGAAGTCGCCCTGTTCCATCGCTTCGTAGAAGGCGGTGTTGGCGGCTTCGACGGCGGCCCGGTCGGCTTCGCGGGTGCGGCTCACCGGGCTCCCTCGACGGCTCTGGCGACCCGTACGGCGTCGGCGGTGGCGCGGACCTCGTGGACGCGGACGGCCCAGGCGCCTTCGTGGGCGGCGATGGCGGAGACGGCCGCGGTGGCGGCGTCGCGTTCGCGGGCGGGCGGCGGGGCGGCGCCGTCGTGGGCGAGTACGTGGCCGAGGAAGCGCTTGCGGGAGGCGGCCACGAGCAGGGGGCGGCCGAAGGTGCGCAGCTCGGAGAGGTGGGCGACGAGGGCGAGGTCGTGCGGGGCGAGCTTGGCGAAGCCGAGGCCGGGGTCGACGACGATGCGTTCGGGGGCGATGCCGCCGTCGACGACGGCTTCCATGCGGGTGCGGAGTTCGGTGACGACCTCGGTGACGACGTCGTCGTAGACGGCGAGGCTGTTCATGCTGTCGCTGAAGCCGCGCCAGTGCATGACGACGAAGGGGACCTCGGCGGCGGCGACGGCGGGGACCATGCCGGGGTCGGCGAGGCCACCGCTGACGTCGTTGACGAGGGTGGCGCCGGCGGCGACGGCGCGGGCGGCGACGGTGGCGCGCATGGTGTCGACGGAGACGGTGACGCCTTCGGCGGCGAGGCCGCGGACGACGGGGATGACGCGGCGGAGTTCCTCGTCCTCGTCGACGCGGCTGGCGCCGGGCCGGGTGGATTCGCCGCCGACGTCGACGAGGTCGGCGCCTTCGGCGACGAGGTCGAGGCCGTGTTTGACGGCGGCCGTGGTGTCGAACCAGCGGCCGCCGTCGGAGAAGGAGTCGGGGGTCACGTTGACTACGCCCATGACCGCGCAGCGGTCCCACTCCGGCAGGCCGAGTGCCGTGCCCCGGTCGATCGTCGTACTCATGCGTCCAGCGTAGGGCCCGGGGGTGGGTTCAGGCGGCGCGGACCTCGTGCTCGGCCTGGCTGGGGACGATGTGGGCGCAGGGGCGGGGTGCGGGGGTGTGGGAGCGGCGGCGCAGGGGCCGGGGGAGGGTGACGTTCACGAAGCCTTCGGCTTGCATGGCGGCGAAGCCGATGCGGGGGAGGTCGCGGCTCTTGCGGTAGATGACGAAGCGGGGTTCCCAGCGCGGCTGGAACTTGGCGTTGAACTTGTACAGGGACTCGATCTGGAACCAGCGGGAGAGGAAGACGAGGAGTCCGCGCCAGAGGCGCAGGACGGGGCCGGCGCCGATCTTCTCGCCGCGGGCGAGGGCCGCGCGGAACATGGCGAAGTTGAGGGAGACGCGCTGGATGCCGAGGCGGGGGGAGGCCTGGAGGGCGGCGACGATGAGGAGCTCGTTCATGCCGGGGTCGGCGCTGCGGTCGCGGCGCATGAGTTCGAGGGACATGCCGTCGGTGCCCCAGGGCACGAAGTGGATGATCGCCTTCAGGTCGCCGTAGGGGGAGTCGGTGTCCTCGGGGTCCTCTTTGTGGGCGGTTGCTATGACCGCCTCGCCGTCGCCGGGGTCGCCGATGCGGCCGAGGGCCATGGAGAAGCCGCGCTCGGTGTCGGTGCCGCGCCAGTCGGCGGCGGCGCGGCGGACGCGTTCGAGTTCGCCGTCGCTGAGGTCGGCGACGCGGCGGACCTTGGTGGTGTAGCCGTTGCGTTCGATGCGCTTGACCATCTGGCGGACGTTGCGCATGGCGCGGCCGGAGAGGGAGAAGTCGGCGACGTCGACGACGGCCTCGTCGCCGAGTTCGAGGGCGTCGAGTCCGGTCTCGCGGGTCCAGACCTGGCCGCCGGTCTCGGAGCAGCCCATGACGGCGGGGGTCCAGGAGTGGGCCTTGGCTTCGTCCATGAAGCGTTCGATGGCGCCGGGCCAGGCCTCGACGTCGCCGATGGGGTCGCCGCTGGCGAGCATGACGCCGGAGACGACGCGGTAGCAGACGGCGGCCTTGCCGCTGGGGGAGAAGACGACGCCCTTGTCGCGGCGGAGGGCGAAGTGGCCGAGGGAGTCGCGGGCGCCGTGCTTATCGAGGAGGGCGCGGAGCTTGGCCTCGTCGTCCTCGGTGAGCCGGGCGGCGGGGTGTTCGGGCCGGAAGGCCAAGTAGATGGTGGTGAGGGCGGTGAGCATGCCGAGGGCGCCGAGGGAGTAGCCGACGGTCCAGTCGACGTTGCCGGTGTAGGCGACGGGGCCTTCGACGCCGAACAGGCCGTAGAGGACGTGTTCGAGGCGGTCGGTGAGGCTGGGGCTGCCGACGACGCGGCGCGGGTGGGCGCTGACGATGACGAGGCCGAGCGCGATGGATCCGGCGCCCATGAGGACGAAGTTGGCGAGGGCCCGCCAGCGGCTGCGGGGGTCGGGCAGGGCGGCGAACTGGGCGCGGTGGCGGACGAGGAGGGCGAGCAGCGCGAGGGAGAGCAGGGCGCCGGTGAGCGAGTGGCGCCAGACGAACTGGGCGACGGCGCCGAGCGGCAGCAGGACGACGGCGGCCCGCCAGGCGCGGCGCTTGTGGCGCTTGAGGCCGTGGGCGAGCAGCAGGAGCAGGACGCCGGCGCTGAGGGAGAGGGCCGCGGAGAGCGGTCCGAGGGTGCCGGGGAGTACCTCGGCGACGGCGTGCATGCGGCTGGCGCGGAACCGCGGGAAGACGCCCGCGGCGATGTCGATCAGGCCGATCAGGGTGCAGGCCGTACCGACGAGTGCCGGGACCTTCTCCGGTCGGGGGCCGCGCAGAATCCGGCGTACCCGATCCGGAACCGATCCGGATTTGTCCCCATCTACCGTGACAGACATCGCTTCCCGTGCTTCCCGTGGCTTCGCGAGAGATCGTTGACTCTCCGGTGGCCGGGCTGGTCGGGCCGGGCCGTTCCGGAGGTTTGCGCCTTCTAGGACGGAGTAGCGATGTGGCGGGTTCACTCGCCGTCAGGGAAATCTCAGGGAAAATTCAGGAAGAAAGCTCGGACGTCTCATGGGTCTCACCAGCAACAAAGTTCTCGCGCTGGCCGTGGTGCTGGCCGTGGTGCTGTTCGTCGCCACGGTCTGGTTCTGGCCGCGGCTCGCGCGCGGTGGCTGGAAGTCCGTCCTGGGACGGATCGGGCTGCTGCTCGCCACCCAGCTGACGCTGTTCGCCTCGGTCGGTCTGGCCGCGAACAACTCCTTCCTCTTCTACGGCTCGTGGGCGGACCTCTTCGGCCAGGAGCAGGACATGGGCGTGGTCGTGGACCACTCGGCCGGCTCCAAGGACGTGAAGGTCGTCGGCACCCAGGCGGTGGACGTGCCGGGCGGCGGGCGTCCCTCGGTCGGCGGACAGATACAGAAGGTGGTCATAGCGGGCGAGAAGTCGAAGATCGACTCGCCGGCGTACGTGTACCTGCCGCCGGAGTACTTCCAGGGCCGGTACGCGAAGTCGACGTTCCCGGCCTCCGTGGTGCTGACCGGCTACCCGGGCACGGCCGAGAACCTGCTGAAGGGCCTGAAGTACCCGAAGACGGCCTACCAGCAGGCCAAGGACAAGAAGATGCGGCCGATGATCCTCGTGATGCTGCGGCCGACCGTGGCGCCGCCGCGGGACACCGAGTGCGTGAACGTGCCGGGCGGCCCGCAGACCGAGACCTTCTTCGCGGAGGACCTGCCGAAGGCGATCTCGGAGACCTACCGGGTCGGGACCAAGGCGCGGAACTGGGGCTTCATGGGGAACTCGACCGGCGGCTACTGCGCCCTGAAGATCGCGCTGCACCACCCGGACCGGTTCGCGGCGGGCGCGGGCTTCTCCGCGTACTACAAGGCGGCCGACGACGTGACGACCGGCGACCTGTTCCACGGCGACGCGGCGGCGCGCAACCGGGCGGACCTGCTGTGGAGCCTGGACCACCTGCCGCAGGGGAACTCGTCGTTCCTGGTGACGTCGTCGCGGCAGGGTGAGGGCAACCTCAAGGGGACGCAGGACTTCATCAGGAAGGTGAAGGCCCCGGCGAAGGTCTCGTCGATCATGCTCGACAGCGGCGGCCACAACTTCAACACCTGGAACCGGGAGATCCCGCCGGGCCTGGTGTGGATGAGCGGCCGGCTCAGCGCGAGCTGACCTCCGCCGCGGCGGTACGGCGCAGGGCGCGGTGGACGCCCGCCGTGGTGAGCGAGCCGAGCACCCGGCCGGGCTCGCCGGGGGCGTGCACGGCGACCCGTCCGGCGTCGTGCTGGAGGAGGACGGCGAGGGCGTCCTTCAGGGACGCGCCGAGCGGGACGGCGGGAGCCTCGCCGGTGGCGGCGCCGAGGGCCTTCCCGGTGGCCGCGCCCAAGGACCGGCCGGGCGCCGTGCCCGAGGGGCCGGAGGACGTGCCGGGCGCCGTGCCGGTGGCCGTGCCCGGGGAGCCGGAGGCCCGGCCGGGCGCCGGCTCCTCCAGGTCGGCCTCGGTGACCGGGGTGACCGCGAGGCGCTTGAGGCCGCGGTCCGCGCCGACGAAGTCGGCGACGTACGGGGTGGCGGGAGCGCCGAGGACGGTGGTCGGGGTGTCGAACTGCTCGATGCGGCCCTGCCCGTAGACGGCGATGCGGTCGCCGAGCCGGATCGCCTCCTCCAGGTCGTGGGTGACGAGCAGCACCGTCTTGCGGACGGTGGCCTGGAGCTTCAGGAACTCGCTCTGCAGCCGTTCGCGCACCACCGGGTCGACCGCGCCGAACGGCTCGTCCATGAGCAGCACCGGCGGGTCGGCGGCGAGCGCCCGGGCCACGCCGACCCGCTGGCGCTGGCCGCCGGAGAGCTGCTCGGGGTAGCGGTGGCCGTACGTTCCGGGGTCGAGGCCCACCAGGTCGAGGAGTTCGGCGGCGCGCTCGCGGGCCCTCGCCTTCTTCCAGCCCAGCAGGGCCGGGACGGTGGCCGTGTTGTCGAGGACGGTGCGGTGCGGGAAGAGGCCGACCTGCTGGATCACGTAGCCGATGGTGCGGCGGAGCCGGACCGGGTCGACGGTCGCGATGTCCTCGCCGCCGAGCAGGATCCGGCCCGAGGTCGGCTCGACGAGCCGGTTCACCATCTTCATGGTGGTGGTCTTGCCGCAGCCGGACGGGCCGACGAGCGTGACCAGTTCGCCCTCGGCGACCTCGAAGGACAGCTCGTCGACGGCGGTCGTGCCGTCCGCGTACCGCTTGGTGACCTGCTCGAACCGGATCATGGTTCCCCATTCTGACCCTTCGCGGCCCGCATTGTGTGAAGGAAGTATTTCCACACTGTGGCGTTCGCCGGTGATTGTCATGGGGCGGGGTTAGGGTCGCCACACGGACGGTCGACCGACGTCCGGAAGGCCGGTGGACCGGCGAGCGCGTGGCGACGGGGGGTGTACGCACATGGCCGCGGCCGACTGTCTGGTGGCGAACGACTGGATCTGCGGCGAGTACCTGCGCACCCGCTCCCAGGAGCTGACCGACGCCACCCTCCAGCATGTGGGAATCACCGTGGTGTCGGTGCTGCTCGGCCTGGTCGTCGCCTTCCCGCTCGCCCTTCTCGTACGGGCCCGGCCGAAGTTCGCGGGCCCGGTCCTCGGGCTCACCACCCTGCTCTACACGATTCCCTCGCTCGCGATGTTCTCGCTGCTTCTGCCCTTCCTCGGGCTGTCCTCGGCGCTCGTCGTGACCGGCCTCGTGCTGTACTCGCTGACGATCCTGGTCCGCGGCGTGCTGGCCGGCCTCGCGGCCGTCCCCGCCGAGACCCGGGAGGCCGCCAGGGGCATGGGATACGGGGCGGGACGGCTGCTCTGGGAGGTCGAACTCCCGCTCGCGCTGCCCGCGCTGATGGCCGGCATACGGATGGCGACCGTCTCCACGATCGCGCTCACCACGGTCGGCTCCATCGTCGGCCGCGGCGGCCTCGGCAATCTCATCGAGGACGCCCTGCCCACCTTCTTCAAGGCCCAGGTGCTCGCCGCCTCCGTGCTGTGCGTGCTGCTCGCGGTCGCCGCCGACCTGCTGCTCCTCGCGCTCCAGCGGCTCCTCACGCCCTGGACGCGGATGCGCGCCGGCTCGGCCCGGACGGGAGGCGGCTGAGATGAGCGTGGTCGCGGACGCCTGGAGCTGGCTCACCACCGGCGCCAACTGGTCCGGCGAGAGCGGCATCCGGCACCGGCTCGCCGAGCACCTGTACGTGAGCGGGACCGCCCTGCTCCTCGCCTGTGCCCTCGCCCTGCCGCTCGGCCTGTGGCTCGGCCATCTCGGCAAGGGCGGCACGGTCGCGGTCAACGTCTCCAACGCGGGCCGGGCCGTGCCCGTCTTCGCGGTGCTCGCGCTGTTCATGGTCTCGCCGCTGCGCAACGCCGGTTACGTGCCGACGGTCGTCGCGCTCGTCCTCTTCGCGATACCTCCGCTGCTCACCCACGCCTACGTGGGCGTACGGGAGGTGGACCGCGCGGTCGTCGAGGCCGCCCGGGGCATGGGCATGTCCGGCGGCCAGCTCTTCCGCGGCGTCGAACTGCCCCTGGCCCGGCCGATGCTGATGACCGGCCTGCGCTCGGCGGCCGTGCAGGTGGTCGCGACCGCGACCATCGCCGCCATGGTCGGCCAGGGCGGCCTCGGCCGGATCATCACCGCAGGGTTCAACACGTACAACACACCGCAGGTGGTCGCGGGCGCCGTGCTCGTGGCCCTGCTCGCCCTCCTCGTGGAGGCGCTGCTCGTGGCCGCGGACCGGCTCCTCGGCCGCGCCGGACGACTGAAGGGATGATCTTTGTGACCAGGGCGTTGCGTGTCACGGGAGCGGTGGTGGGCGCGGCGGTGCTGGCCGTCTCGCTCGCCGCGTGCGGTGGCGGAGACAGCCTGGAGAAGTCCAAGCCGGGCGGCGGGGACGCCGGGAGCGGCAAGGGACAGCTCGTCGTCGGCGCCGCCGCGTTCACCGAGTCGAAGGTGCTCGCCGAGCTCTACGCCCAGGTGCTGGACGACGCCGGATACTCCGCGAGCGTCACCACCGTGAAGAATCGCGAGCTGTACGAACCTTCCCTGGAGAAGGGCGAGATCGACGTCGTACCGGAATACGCGGCGACGCTCGCGGAATTCCTCAACGCGAAGGTGAACGGGCCGAAGGCGCCCGAGGAGAAGCCGGTCGCCTCCGGAGACCCGGCCGCCACCACGGAAGCGCTGAAGAAGCTCGCCGAACCGCGCGGCCTGAAGGTGCTCGCGTTCGGCGAGGCCGTCGACCAGAACGCCTTTGCCGTGAGCAGGGAATTCGCGGAGAAGAACAAGCTGAGCACGCTTTCCGATCTCGGCGCGGCCAAGCTCAAGGTGAAGATCGCGGCCGGCGACGAATGCGAGATCCGTCCCTTCTGCGCGCCCGGTCTGAAGAAGACGTACGGGATCGACGTGACCGGCGTCGATCCCAGGGGAGTCGGCACCCCGCAGGCCAAGCAGGCCGTCAAGGACGGCATCGACCAGCTGGTGCTCACCACCACCACGGACGCCACTGTCGAGTCCTTCGGCCTCGTCTTCCTCCAGGACGACAAGAAGCTGCAGAACGCCGACAACGTGCTGCCCGTCGTCAATGCCGAGGACGCCGGTTCGCCGGAGATAGCCGCCGCCCTCGACAAGATCACCAAGGTGCTGACCACGGCGGATCTCGCCGAACTCAACCGCAAGGTGGACGCGGAGCGGGCGAAGCCCGAGGACGTCGCCAAGGCCTATCTGGAGTCGAAGGGGCTGCTCAAGAAGTAGGCGCCGGGTAAGGGGAGTAGGCCGGGCCCGGCCGGGAATGGCGACGGACCGGGCCGGCTACGGCGAGAACTCGCCAAGAGATTGCCGGGCCGACGCCCCATACGGCGCCTACGCACGGTAAATTTCAGGCCATGCCACGTGGACGTCACCGCCATTCCCCACCTCTGCACAAGCTCCTGCCGCCCTCCGCGGTCGCCGGGGCTTCGGTCGTCTGTGCTGCGGGCGCCTGGCTGTTCGGTGATCCGGTGGTGCTGCGGCTGCTCGTCGCGGCAGCGGCGGCGGCCGCGGTCACGGGAGCCGTCCTCATGCGCAGTTGGGACCGCGAGGCGGGCCGCCAGGTCGCCGAGCTGACCCGCGCCCGCACGGCGGACCAGTGGAAGCACGAGGAGCGGATCGCCGAACTGGAGTCCGACCTGGAGGAGTCGCGCGAGCTGCGCACCCGCCTGGACGCCAAGCTGCGCGCCAAGCGCGTCGAGCTGGCCGGCCTCCGCTCCGAGCACGCCGACCTGCTGCGCCGGTACGCCACGGCGGAGACCGAGCGGGCCAGTGCGCTGGAGGGCCGCCGGGTGCTCGCCCTGGAGAGCTCCGCCACGACACAGGCCAAGGCCCTGCCCCCCGCCGGCTCCACGCCGACGCCCGAGGCCTACCGCCGGGCGGCCGAGGCACTGCGGAAGCTGGCGTCCAGGTCCGAGCCGGACCCGGATCCGGAGACCACGCGGGAGCCGCTGGACGGTCCCGAGGCGACGGCGGGGACGGAAGCCGCGCCGGAGCCGGTGCCGGTGCCGACGGCGGAGACGGCCGGGGACAACGCGCGGGACGGCCACGACGCGCACGACGCCCACACCAAGGCGCCCGCGATGCGCCACGTCCCGGCAGCGGCAGCGATCGTCCCGTACGCCACGCGCCGGCCGGTCCCGCGCCCCTCGGGCGGTTTCGACTACTTCGGCACGCTGGGCGCGAAGAAGGCGGCCGCGGCGATCGAGGCCGTGCAGAACACCGACCTGGCCGACGTCGTCGGCGAGGAGGTCCTGGCGTCCGCCGTCGCGCGGCCCGCGGAGCAGCGGGCGATCGGCCAGGTCATCGACCTGACCGCGCACGACGAGACCGAGCAGCTCGATGTGGCGGAGCTGCGCGGAGCGGTCAACTCGTAACGAAGAGCACGGCAGAAGGCGGAAGGCGCCGGCGGAGAGATCCGCCGGCGCCTTCCGCCTTCTGCCGTGCTCCCCGCCCGCTACTTGTCGATGTCGCCGACGACGAAGAAGAGCGAGCCCAGGATCGCCACCATGTCGGCCACCAGAGTCCCCGGCAGCAGCTCGGTCAGCGCCTGGATGTTGTTGTACGAGGCCGAGCGCAGCTTGAGCCGGTACGGCGTCTTCTCGCCCTTGGAGACCAGGTAGTAGCCGTTGATGCCGAGCGGGTTCTCGGTCCAGGCGTAGGTGTGCCCCTCGGGCGCCTTGAGGACCTTCGGCAGCCGCTGGTTGATCGGCCCCTGCGGCAGCTGATCCAGCCGGTCCAGACAGGCGTCGGCGAGCTCCAGCGAGTTGTGGGTCTGGTCGAGCAGGCACTCGAAGCGGGCCAGGCAGTCGCCCTCGGACCGGGTCACCACCCGCAGCGTGTCCTGGAGCTCCCCGTACGCCAGGTACGGCTCGTCCCGGCGCAGGTCGAAGTCGACGCCCGAGGCGCGGGCGATGGGCCCGGACACCCCGTACGCGTGCACGGTCTCCGGCCGCAGCACTCCCACACCGCGCGTCCGCCCCCGGAAGATCTCGTTGCCGAGCACCAGCCGGTCGTACACGTCCATCCGCGACCGCACGTCCGCGACCGCCTGCCGCGCCCGCCCGAGCCAGCCGGCCGGCAGGTCCTCCTTGAGGCCGCCGACCCGGTTGAACATGTAGTGCATCCGGCCGCCGGAGACCTCCTCCATGACGGCCTGGAGCTCCTCGCGCTCGCGGAACGCGTGGAAGACCGGGGTGATCCCGCCCAGCTCCAGGGGGTACGACCCGAGGAACATCAGGTGGTTGAGCACCCGGTTCAGCTCGGCGAGCAGCGTCCGCGTCCACACGGCCCGCTCCGGCACCTCCATGCCGAGCATCCGCTCGACCGCCATGACGACGCCGAGCTCGTTGGAGAACGCGGAGAGCCAGTCGTGCCGGTTGGCCAGCATGATGATCTGCCGGTAGTCACGCGCCTCGAAGAGCTTCTCGGCCCCGCGGTGCATGTACCCGATCACCGGCTCGGCCGCCCGCACCACCTCACCGTCGAGCACCAGCCGCAGCCGGAGCACGCCGTGCGTGGAGGGGTGCTGCGGCCCGATGTTCAGCACCATGTCGGTGCTCTCCGCCGCGCCGCCGATGCCGACCGTCGTCTCCGTCATGCGGTCAGTATCCCCTGCCGTCGGGGACGCGCTGAAGCAGCCACAGGAAGTCGCCGAGACCGCCCTGGGCGGTCAGTTCCGCCGCCTCACCGGCGCTCGCGAGGGCGCGGACGTAGGCGGTGGGGTCGGTGGACGCGAGGCTGAGCGGCGGCCGGGAGCCGGTGACGCCGAGCTCGCGGAGGGCCGCGCGCTGCGTGAGGAGCCCGCCCGCCCCGGTGGCGGGCCGGGCGCCTGTCGTACGGTCCGGCCCGGCGGCGGTCGCGAGGGCCGGCCAGGCGCCTCTCGGAGGGGCCTGCCCGGCGCCCGTCGTGGCGTTCGGCCCGGGGCCCGCATCCGGCGCGGGCGCCGGGCCGAGGGCCGCCTCGCCCGCCGCCGCGCACGCGTCCAGGGCCACGTGCGCCGTCAGGTCGCGGCTGCCGTCCGGGACCGGCGGGACCTCGCGGCCCGCGCGGAAGGCGGTCAGGGTGCCGAACGGCGGACGGCCGGACTTCAGGTGGGCGTAGTCGACGGATACCGCCGTGCCCGCCGCCAGGGCGCTCACGGCGGCCGCCCAGGCCTCGTCGCGCGGCCGGCCGATCTCCGCGCGGTCGCCCGGCTCCCGCAGCGGCCACCAGCGCTCCAGCCACTCCGCGTCCGGGCCGGTCACCTCGTCGCCCAGCCGTTCGGTGCCGTCGACGCGCACCTGCACGTAGCGGACGGCCTCGTCGTCGTCGACCTGCGCCACGTCCACCGGCACGTTGTCCAGCCACTCGTTCGCGAAGAGCAGGCCCCGCTCGCCCGCCGGGATCCGGCCGGTCCAGGTGATCCGCGGGTCCAGGCCCTCCGGCCGGGCCGCGCGCTCCACCCCGTACGGGCGGACCCTGAGACCCTCCGGGACGGCCGCGAGCACGCCGGTGAGCAGTTCGCCCCGTCCCGCGCCGACGTCCACGAACGCGACCTCGTCCGTGCCCAGGTCCTCCGCGACCCGCACCAGGAGCCGGGCCACGGCCCCCGCGAACAGCGGGGAGGCGTGCACCGAGGTCCGGAAGTGGCCGGCCGGCCCCTCGGGGCGCAGGAAGAAGCCTCCGGGGCCGTAGAGGGCCCGCTCCATGGCCGCCCGCCACCCCAGCCACCCGGCCCACTGACACGTCTCATCCGTCACATGCCCCAGTCTCCACCTTGGGGAGTACGGGCCTCACGGGAAGGATCGGCCCCACGGTTGACCCCTGCACCTATCTCCTTTCCCTACGCTGGGTCACGTGCAGCGCCTCTACGACTTCATCCGCAGACACCCGACGGGCGTCGACACCTTCTGGTCGGTCGTCCTGTTCGGTTTCTCCCTGCTGTGGGTGGTTTCGGCCCCCTCGGGGACCGAGGGCACGCCCGCCGCGTACGTCGGCGTCGCCGCGCTGTTCTCCCTGGTCGTCGCGATGCGGCGGCGCATGCCCGAGAAGATGCTGGTCCTCGCGGTCGCCCTGGGCCTCGCCCAGCTCGCCCTCGGGCTGCACCCGTTCATGGCCGACTTCGCCATGCTCGTGATCATCTACACCGTCGCCGCGCACGACGGCCCCCGCTGGGCCTCCCGGCTCGCACTGGCCGGCGGTCTGAGCGCCGCCACCCTCGCCCAGCTGCGCTGGCCGCTGGAGGGCGGCAACGAGTCCTCCGCGGCCAAGGTCTTCTTCACGGTCATCATGACCGTGCCCTTCGCGCTCGCCTGGGTCCTCGGCGACTCCCTGCGCACCCGCCGCGCGTACTTCGCGCAGCTGGAGGAGCGCGCCTCCCGCCTGGAGAAGGAGCGCGAGGCGCAGGCCAAGGTCGCGGTCGCCGCCGAGCGCGCCCGGATCGCCCGCGAGCTGCACGACGTCGTCGCCCACAACGTCTCCGTGATGGTGGTGCAGGCAGACGGCGCCGCGTACGTCATGGACTCCTCGCCCGAGACCGCCAAGCAGGCCCTGGAGACCATCTCCTCCACCGGCCGCCAGGCGCTCGCCGAGATGCGCCGGCTGCTCGGCATCCTGCGCACCGGCGAGCACCAGGAAGCCGGGGAGTACGTGCCCCAGCCCGACGTGCAGCAGATCGAGGACCTGGTCGAGCAGGTCCGCGGCGCCGGGCTCGCCGTCGACTTCAAGATCGAGGGCACACCGCGCCCACTGCCCAGCGGCGTCGAGCTCACCGCGTACCGGATCGTCCAGGAAGCCCTCACCAACACCCGCAAGCACGGCGGCCCCGACGCCGGCGCCAGCGTCCGCCTCGTGTACTTCGACGACGGCCTCGGGCTGCTCGTCGAGGACGACGGGCGCGGTGCGCCGCAGGAGATGTACGAGGACGGCGGGGCCGACGGCCGCGGCCACGGCATGATCGGCATGCGGGAGCGCGTCGGCATGGTCGGCGGCACCCTGGACGCGGGCCCGCGTCCCGGCGGAGGCTTCCGCATCAGCGCCCTGCTCCCCCTCAAGCCCGCTCACTGACGCCCCGCCCCTGACGACCCCTAAGGATCTCCATGTCCATCCGCGTGATGCTCGTCGACGACCAGGTGCTGCTGCGCACCGGTTTCCGCATGGTGCTGGCCGCCCAGCCGGACATGGAGGTCGTGGCGGAGGCGGGCGACGGCGTGGAGGCCCTGGAGGCCCTGCGGAGCACCCAGGTGGACGTCGTCCTGATGGACGTGCGCATGCCCAAGCTGGACGGCGTCGAGACCACCCGGCGGATCTGCGCGGAGCCGGGGGCGCCGAAGGTGCTCATCCTCACGACCTTCGACCTCGACGAGTACGCGTTCTCCGGGCTGAAGGCGGGCGCGAGCGGCTTCATGCTCAAGGACGTGCCGCCGGCCGAGCTGCTGGGGGCGATCCGCTCCGTGCACAGCGGCGACGCGGTGGTCGCCCCGTCCACCACCCGCCGCCTCCTGGACCGCTTCTCGCCGATGCTGCCGTCGACCGGCAAGGAGCCCGGCCACAAGGAGCTGGACAGGCTCACCGAGCGCGAGCGCGAGGTCATGCTGCTCGTGGCGCAGGGCCTGTCGAACGGCGAGATCGCGGCCCGGCTCGTGCTGTCCGAGGCGACCGTGAAGACCCACGTGGGCCGCATCCTCACCAAGCTGGGCCTGCGCGACCGCGTCCAGGTCGTCGTCCTCGCGTACGAGACGGGCCTGGTCCGCGCGGGCGGCGGCGCGGCCGGGCGCTGAGGCCCGGCATGCTGCTCTGGATCAACGGGCCGTTCGGCGGCGGCAAGACGCAGACGGCGTACGAGCTGCGGCGGCGCCTGCCGGGCAGCGTGGTCTGCGACCCCGAGCACGTGGGTTTCGGCCTGCACCGCGCCCTTCCGCCGGGGCTGCGGGGCGACTTCCAGGACCTGCCGGCGTGGCGCCAGGGCGTGTACGAGGTCCTCGACCTGGCGCTGCGACGGCACGAGGGCCCCGTCCTCGTCCCGATGACGGTCGTCGAACCGGTCTGCTTCGCGGAGACGGTCGGGCGGCTGCGTGCGGCGCACGGCGAGGAGCGCGTGCGGCACTTCGCGCTGCTGGCCGAGCGGGACACCGTCCTGAAGCGGCTCACGGAGCGCGGCCTCGGGCGCGGCCTCAAGCGCGAGAGCTTCGCCGTACGGAAGCTGGACGGCTGTCTGGAGCGGCTCGCGGCCCCCGAGTTCGCGCACCACATCCGTACGGACGCTCTCACCGTCCCGCAGGTCGCCGACCGGGTCGCGGAGCTGGCGGGCCTGCGGCTCTCGCCGAACACGGACGGCCGGGTGCGGCACCGGCTGCGGCGGATCAGGGTGGGCCTCGCGCACATCCGCTTCGACTAGCCGTCCAGGGCCTCCGCTTCGAGTGGCCCGTCCGGAGTCCTCCGCTTCGGCCGGCCCGTCCGGGGCCTCCGTCTCGGCCGGCTCGTCCGGGGCCTCCGTCTCGGCTGGCCCGTCCGGCCCCCCGCTACCGCAGCACCGACTCCAGGAAGTCGCTGCCCACCCGTGCCACCACCGAGAAGTCCAGCTGGTGCAGGACGTAGCGGCCCCGCCGCTGGGTGCTGAGCATCCCCGCCTTCTTCAGGACGGAGAGGTGGCGGGAGACCTCCGGCGCGGTGATCCCGTGCGCGTCGGCCAGCTCGCTCGTCGAGTACGGGCCGCGCGCCAGGCTGCGGCACAGCCGCATCCGCATCGGGTGGGCGATGGCCTCCAGGCGCAGCTTGACCGTCTCCACCGGCTCGACGCCGCCGATCTCGCGGGCGTCGGCCGGGTACTGGATCACCGGCTGCCAGCCGGGTGCGCACGTCGCCATCAGGTGCGGCCAGCCGAAGGCCGTGGGCAGCAGCGTCACGGCGCCGCCGTGGGCCTCGATCCGGGCGTGCACCAGCTTGTCGACGACGATCCGGGAGCCGCGCGCGTCCTCCTCCAGGGCGAGTGCGGGCGAGGCCGCCGTCAGCGCCTCGGCCAGGCCCTTGCGGCGCAGCAGCTCGGTCTTGTGCCGGGCGTCGGCGGCGAGCTGGACGCGGACCCGGCGCCAGGTGTCGGCGAAGAACGCTTGGTCGCAGTCCTCCAGGAGCCGGCGGATCCACGCGCGCGTGGCGGTGGGTTCGGCCAGCATCCGCTCCACGAACGCCGACTGGCGCGGGCCGCGGGCGGCGGCCAGGTCGAGGGCACGGCGCCGGGACCGCTCGTCGACGAGCGGGGAGGGGATGCCGTCGGAGTAGCGGCTGCTGCACGAGATCTCCAGGGCCGCGCCGACGAACTTCTCGTCGTCCATGCGATCGAGGTCGTCCAGCTCCTCGGCCAGGGTCTCGCGGGGCTGCGCCGGCAGCAGGAAGTCGGAGCGGGTGGACCGCCACATGAAGTCGGCCTCGTGGAGACGGTCGGCGAGCTCGGGCTTGAGCGCGGCGGATGTCGCGGTCGTCCAGGCGTGCAGCCGGGCGTGGTGGGCGGGCTCGGCGAGGGCGTGCAGGGCGTTGCCGAGCTCGGCCAGTGGCGAGGGGCAGAAGGAGATCCGCTCGGGCGGCAGTCCGGTGATGTCGATGGTCACGCTCACGCCCCTATGGTGCGGGGTGGGGCGGGGGAGGGTCGTGCCATTTGACGAGGCCCGTCAATCGGCGGGCGGGACGGCGGGCGCCGGGCGCACGGTGGGCCCATGAACGCGCTCCAGCAGCACCTCTTGGACAGCTACCGCGCCGCCCGGCACGGCGACCCCGCCCCGCCGCCGCCCGGCACCCACGACGTCGCTGCCCTCCGCGCGGCCCGCGACCACCACCGCTTCGAGTCCGTGATCGTCGGCCGCCCGGCCACCGGCCGGCTCCGCCTGGCCGTCCGGAGGTGGCTCCACCCCAGCTAGGGCCTGCCGCCTTCGGCGCGGGCAGGCGCCCCGCGGAGGGCGGCAGTGTTCCGCGCTGCCGAGGGCCCGGCGCGCGCCACTGCGGCCCGCCGCGCCCTATCAGGTCCCGCCGTCAGCGCGCCCGCGCCAGGAAGTCCCGTACGGCGCTCTTCACGTCCTCCGGCGTCCACTCCAGGCCCGGCCCGTTCACCGTCACCTCCGTTGCCGCCACGCCCGGCGGGCCGCCCAGCGGGGCGGGGAACCAGCGGCGGAAGAGGGTGGTGCCCGTCTCTTCCGCCTGGGCGAGCGACGCCGCGGTGAGGGCCTCGGGGTCGTACGGGAGCCAGATCTGGAACTGGTGGGTGTGCGGGACCTCCGGGTGGATCCGGAACCAGCCGACGCCCTCCTCCGTGAGGGCCTCCCGCAGCGCCTCGGCCACCACGCGCGCGTGCGCCACGTACGAGGGCAGCCGGGGCAGCTCGGTCTCCAGGCCGCGCAGGGCCGACAGGGCCGCCGGGTACTGCTGGAAGACCTGGCCGCCGTACCGGTGGCGCCAGAGCCGCGCCTCCTCGACCAGGCCCTCCGGGCCGGCCAGCGCCGCGCCGGACATGCCGCCGAGGGACTTGTAGAACGACACGTACACGCTGTCCGCGAGCCCCGCGATCTCCGGCAGCGGGCGGCCGAAATGCGTCGGGCAGTCCCACAGCCGCGCCCCGTCGAAGTGGACCACCGCGTCCCGCTCCCGGGCCGCGTCCACGACGTCGACGAGCTCTTCCCAGGTGGGCAGGACGAAGCCGGCGTCCCGCAGGGGCAGCTCCAGCATCAGGGCCCCGAAGGGCTCCGGGTGCTCGCGCACCTCGTCAGCCGTCGGCAGCCGTGGCTCGTCGGTCGGGTGGACCGTGCGCAGGCCGCTGACGGCGCCGAAGGCGCCGTTCTCGTGCAGCTCCGGGTGGGCCAGGGGGTGCAGCGCGACCACCGGGTCGCCCGTCCGTCCGGCCCAGCAGCGCATCGCGACCTGCTGGGCCATGGTCCCGGTCGGGAAGAACGCCGCGGCCGGGAAGCCCAGCTCCTCCGCGACCCGCCGCTCCAGCTCCTCCACCACGGCGTCGCCGTACACGTCGACGGGCCCGTCGCCGTACGGGGAGCCGGACGCCCAGTCCGCCAGCTCGCGCAGCCGCGCGCCCGCGCTGCCGTCCATCGACGCTTCCCACAGCTTGCGCGGCGCGCCGCCCCATAGCCTGGCCCGGCGCACCCGCGCCGGTTCGAGGTCCCGGCCCTCGCCCGGGCCCCCGTCCTGATCTTCGTGCGGACCCTCGTGCCGACCCTCGTACCGATCTTCGCTCTGATCCTCCATGGGCAGATCATCACACCGCCGCCCACACCCTGTGGACAGCCACGAGCGAGCGCGAAACGCTGGCGTAGCATGACCAGAAATCGTCCGGTACCCACCGAGGACTGGAACGGAAGGCCGACCCGAAACAGTGAACGCACCACCAGAACCCCGGCACCCGCAGGTGGACCGGGCCGAGGACCGCCCCGCCAGGCTCACCGTCGGAGTCGTCGGCGCGGGCCGTGTGGGTCCCGCCCTCGCCGCCTCCCTCCAGCTCGCCGGACACCGCCCCGTCGCCGTCTCCGCGGTCTCCGACGCCTCCCGTCGCCGCGCCGCGGTGCTGCTGCCGGACGTGCCGGTCGTGGAGCCCGCGCGGGTCCTCGCCCTCGCCGACCTGGTCCTGCTCACCGTGCCCGACGACGCCCTGCCCGGCCTCGTCGAGGGCCTCGCCGACACCGGCGCCGTCCGGCCCGGACAGCTCCTGGTGCACACCTCCGGGCGGTACGGGGTGCGGGTCCTCGACCCGGCGCGCCGCGCCGGCGCACTGCCGCTCGCGCTGCACCCGGCCATGACCTTCACCGGCACCTCCGTGGACGTCCAGCGGCTCGCCGGCTGCTCGTTCGGCGTCACCGCGCCCGAGGAGCTGCGGCTCGCCGCCGAGGCCCTGGTCATCGAGATGGGCGGCGAGCCCGAGTGGATCGCCGAGGAGAACCGCCCGCTCTACCACGCGGCCCTCGCCCTCGGCGCGAACCACCTGGTCACCCTGGTCGCCCAGGCCATGGAGCTGCTGCGCTCGGCCGGCGTCGCCGCGCCCGACCGGATGCTCGGCCCGCTGCTCGGCGCCGCCCTGGACAACGCGCTGCGGTCCGGCGACGCCGCCCTGACCGGCCCCGTCGCACGCGGCGACGCGGGCACCGTCGCCGCCCATGTGGCGGAGCTGCACAAGCACGCGCCCGGCACCGTCGCCGGCTATCTCGCGATGGCCCGCGCCACCGCCGACCGGGCGCTCGCGCACGGCCTGCTCAAGCCCGAGCTGGCCGAGGACCTGCTGGGCGTCCTCGCCGAGACGGCGCACGCCACCGGCCCCCAGGGCGGCCCCGGCACCGCCGGTCCCGCCGACGGGCCGCAAGGAGACGACCGATGAGCCTGCTCGACCGCAAGAGCACCGGGAACAGCCGCCACCAGCCGGCCGAGCTGGTGCCCACGGTCGAGGCCCTCGCCGGCGCGCGCGCCCGCTTCGGCGCCGCGCCCGGCCGCAACGCCGTCGTCATGACCATGGGAGCCCTCCACGAGGGCCACGCCACCCTGGTCCGCGCCGCCCGCGAGCGCGTCGGGAGCGAGGGCTTCGTCGTCGTCACCGTCTTCGTCAACCCGCTCCAGTTCGGCGCGGGCGAGGACCTCGACCGCTACCCCCGCACCCTGGACGCCGACCTGGAGCTGGCCTTCGACGCCGGGGCGAGCGTGGTCTTCGCCCCCGGCGCCGACGAGGTCTACCCCGGCGGCGAGCCGCAGGTGCGGATCACGGCGGGTCCCATGGGCGAGCGCCTGGAAGGCGCCTCCCGGCCCGGCCACTTCGACGGCATGCTCACCGTCGTCGCCAAGCTCCTCCACCTCACCTCGCCCGACCTGGCCTTCTTCGGCCAGAAGGACGCCCAGCAGCTGGCCCTGATCCGCCGCATGGTCCGCGACCTGAACTTCCCGGTCGAGATCGTCGGCGTGCCCACCGTCCGCGAGGACGACGGCCTCGCCCTGTCCAGCCGCAACCGCTACCTGTCGGCCGAGGAGCGCCACACCGCCCTCGCGCTGTCCCGCGCCCTGTTCGCCGCCCGCGACCGGCTCGCCGCCCAGGCGGCGCTGCGCGCCCGCGCCGACGCGCTGCCCGGCGCCCAGGGCCGCGCCGAGAACCGCGCCGAGGCCCTGTCCCGGCTCGGCGAGGCCCGCGCCGCCGCCGACGCCCACGCGGTCGCCCAGGCCGCCGAGGGCGGGGGCGTCGAGGCCGTACGGGCCGCCGCCCGTGCCGTACTGGACGACGCGGGGAAGGCCGACCCGCCGCTCGCCCTGGACTATCTGGCCCTGGTCGACCCGGCCGACTTCACCGAGGTCGCCGACGACCACGACGGCGAGGCGATCCTCGCCGTCGCCGCGCGGGTGGGGACCACGCGGCTCATCGACAACATCCCCCTGACCTTCGGAGCCACGAAGTGACCGGAATACGGCTGCACGCGCCCGCCCCCGGCTGGACCGTCGACGCCGACGTCGTCGTGGTCGGCTCGGGAGTCGCGGGCCTGACCGCGGCCCTGCGCTGCACCTCCGCCGGGCTGCGCACGGTCGTCGTCACCAAGGCCCGGCTCGACGACGGCTCCACCCGCTGGGCGCAGGGCGGCATCGCCGCCGCGCTCGGCGAGGGCGACACGCCCGAGCAGCACCTCGACGACACGCTCGTCGCGGGCGCCGGGCTGTGCGACGAGCAGGCCGTGCGGGCCCTCGTCACCGAGGGCCCCGACGCCGTCCGCCGGCTCATCGCCACGGGCGCCGACTTCGACCGCGCCGACGACGGCGAGATCGCCCTGACCCGCGAGGGCGGCCACCACCGCCGCCGGATCGCGCACGCCGGCGGCGACGCGACCGGCGCCGAGATCTCCCGCGCCCTCGTCGAGGCGATACGGGACCGCGGCGTCCGCTTCATCGAGCACGCCCTCGTCCTCGACCTCCTGAAGGACGCCGAGGGCCGCACCGCAGGCGTCACCCTGCACGTGATGGGCGAGGGCCAGCACGACGGCGTCGGCGCCGTCCACGCGCCCGCCGTGGTGCTCGCCACCGGCGGCATGGGCCAGGTCTTCTCCGCCACCACCAACCCGGCCGTGTCCACCGGCGACGGCGTCGCGCTCGCGCTGCGCGCCGGCGCCGAGGTCTCCGACCTGGAGTTCGTCCAGTTCCACCCGACGGTGCTGTTCCTCGGCGCCGGCTCCGAGGGCCAGCAGCCGCTGGTCTCCGAGGCGGTACGGGGCGAGGGCGCCCACCTCGTCGACGCCGACGGGGTCCGCTTCATGGCCGGGCAGCACGAGCTGGCCGAGCTCGCGCCCCGCGACATCGTCGCCAAGGCGATCACGCGCCGGATGCAGGAGCAGGGCACCGAGCACATGTACCTCGACGCCCGGCACTTCGGCGCCGAGATGTGGGAGCAGCGCTTCCCGACGATCCTGGCGGCCTGCCGGGCCCACGGCATCGACCCGGTCACCGAGCCGATCCCGGTCGCCCCGGCCGCCCACTACGCCTCCGGAGGCATCCGCACCGACCTGCACGGCCGCACCACGGTGCCCGGCCTGTACGCGTGCGGCGAGGTCGCCTGCACCGGCGTGCACGGCGCGAACCGGCTCGCGTCGAACTCGCTCCTCGAGGGCCTGGTCTTCGCCGAGCGGATCGCCGCGGACATCACCGCGCACGGCCCGCACCGCTCCGGCCTGCCGGTCCTCCCGGGCGCGCCCACCGTCCTCACGCTGATCGAGCCGGAGGCCCGCCGCCGGATCCAGCGGATCATGACCGAGGGCGCGGGCGTGCTGCGCTCCGCCGGGAGCCTCGCGGACGCGGCCGACGCCCTGGAGGGGCTGCGGCTCGACGCCGAGGAGGAGCGCAAGGCGGCCGAGCCGGGCGTGGACGCCTGGGAGACCACCAACCTGCTGTGCGTCGCCCGGGTCCTCGTGGCCGCCGCGCAGGAGCGCGGCGAGACCCGCGGCTGCCACTGGCGCGAGGACTTCCCCGACCGCGACGACCGCGACTGGCGCCGCCACCTGGTCGTCCGCCTGACGTCCGACCGCCGACTGGTGGTCCGCCGCACCGGCGGCGCAGACTTTCCGCCCGTAACCCCCGACGCACACCTGGAGCCGCTGTCGTGAGCACGCCCGAGGAAGCACGTCCGCAGCCCGTGGACGTCCCCCTGATCCAGATCAACGCCGCCCCGGCCGAGTCCGCCGGCGGCTGCGGCGACGGCTGCGGCTGCGGCGGGGCCGACGAGTTCGAGTGCGGGCTCGACCCGGCGCTCGCCCAGCTCCTCGCCGACGCCGGGCTCGACCCGGTGCAGGTCGAGGACATCGCGCACCTCGCGATCGCCGAGGACCTCGACGGCGGCGTGGACGTGACGACCGTGGCGACCGTCCCCGAGGACGCCGTCGCGACCGCCGACTTCACCGCCCGCGAGGCCGGTGTCGTGGCCGGTCTGCGGGTCGCCGAGGCGGTCCTGTCGATCGTCTGCACCGACGAGTTCGAGGTCGAGCGGCACGTCGAGGACGGCGAGCGCGTGGAGGCAGGCGACCTGCTGCTCAGCGTCACCGCCCGCACGCGTGACCTGCTCACCGGCGAGCGCAGCGCCCTGAACATCCTGTGCCGCCTGTCCGGCATCGCGACCGCGACCCGCCGGTGGGCCGACGCCCTGGAGGGCACGAAGGCGAAGGTCCGCGACACCCGCAAGACGACGCCGGGCCTGCGCGCCCTGGAGAAGTACGCGGTGCGCTGCGGCGGCGGCGTCAACCACCGCATGTCGCTGTCGGACGCGGCCCTGGTGAAGGACAACCACGTGGTCGCCGCCGGTGGCGTGGCCCAGGCCTTCAAGGCCGTGCGGGAGCTGTTCCCGGACGTGCCGATCGAGGTCGAGGTCGACACGATGCACCAGGTCCGCGAGGTCCTGGACGCGGGCGCCGACCTGATCCTGCTGGACAACTTCACGCCGATCGAGACCGAGGAGGCGGTCGCCCTGGTCGCCGGCCGGGCGGTCCTGGAGTCCTCCGGCCGGCTCACCCTGGAGAACGCGGCGGCGTACGCGGCGACCGGCGTGGACTACCTGGCGGTGGGCGGCCTCACCCACTCCTCCCCGATCCTCGACATCGGACTCGACCTGCGCGAGGCGGCCGTCTGATGCTGCTCACGATCGACGTCGGCAACACCCAGACGGTCCTCGGTCTCTTCGACGGCGACGAGATCGTGGAGCACTGGCGCATCTCCACCGACCCGCGGCGCACCGCCGACGAGTGGGCGGTCCTGCTGCAGGGCCTGATGGGCATGCATCCGCTGCTCGGTGTCGAGCTGAGCGACGGCATCGGGGGGATCGCGATCTGTGCGACGGTCCCCTCGGTGCTGCACGAGCTGCGCGAGGTGACCCGCCGCTACTACGGCGACGTCCCCGCGGTCCTGGTGGAGCCGGGCGTCAAGACGGGCGTCCCGGTCCTCACGGACAACCCGAAGGAGGTCGGCGCCGACCGCGTGATCAACGCCGTGGCGGCCGTGGAGCTGTACGGCGGTCCGGCGATCGTCGTCGACTTCGGCACGGCGACGACGTACGACGCGATCACCGTGCGCGGCGAGTACGCGGGTGGCGCGATCGCCCCGGGCATCGAGATCTCGGTGGAGGCGCTGGGCGTCAAGGGCGCGATGCTCCGCAAGATCGAGCTGGCCCGTCCGCGCAGCGTGATCGGCAAGAACACGGTCGAGGCCATGCAGTCGGGCATCGTCTTCGGTTACGCGGGCCAGGTCGACGGCGTGGTCGGGCGGATGAAGCGGGAGCTGGTCGGCGCGGGCGGCGACCCGTCGGACGTGACGGTGATAGCGACCGGCGGTCTGGCGCCCATGGTCCTCGCCGACTCCAAGGAGATCGACGCCCACGAGCCGTGGCTGACCCTGATCGGCCTCCGTCTGGTCTACGAGCGGAACGTGGCCCGGATGTAGCCCCGGCGGGCGCACGCCGGGCCCGCCCTTCCGGGCCTGCGGCCGTCGGCTCTGCCCGGGCCCGCCCTTTCCGGGCCTGCGGCCGTCGGCTCTGCCCGGGCCCGCCCTTCCGGGCCTGCGGCCGTCGGCTCCGCCCGGGCCGCCTCTTCCGGGCCGCCCCTCGGGCCTGTGCCCCCTGCGGCCCGCCCGACCGGCCCGCCTGCCCGGCTGCGCCGGGTGACGCGTCGAGCGGCCCTGAAGCGTCGTGACTGCATCGCGCCCGACCCGGGCCCATCCGACCCGGGCCCCGCCCGGCTCACCAGACCTGCCCGACCCGTGTCGCCGACCCGCCCTTCCGGGCCTGCGGCCGTCGGGCTCCGCCCGGCTCACCAGACCTGCCCGACCCGCCTCGCCGACCCGCCCTTCCGGGCCTGCTGCCGTCGGGCTCCGCCCGGGCCCGCCTGGCCGGCTGCGCCGGGTGACGCGTCGAGCGGCCCCGGAGCGTCGTGACGGCATCCCGCCGACCCCCGCCCGCCCGGCCCGGGTTCCGCCCGGCTCACCAGACCTGTCCCACCCGGGCCCGTCCGACCTCGCCCCGCAGGGCGGGGGCCTGCAGGCCCACTGGCCCCGCCCGGCCGCCCTCCCGGGCTTGCCCCTCGGGCCTGGTCCCTACGGCCCGCCCGACCCGGCTCCTCCGGCCCGGCCGACCCCCCCGGCGTCCGGTTGGGCCGTCCGGCTGGATCGACCCGCCGTGAAGATCGATAAGCGGCGGAATTGTCCGATTAGCGCGTATCGTCGGTCCATGCCCACGCCCTACGGATCCCGCGGCGGCATGGCGTTCAGCGCGGACGAGCTGCGTGTGCTCCGTCGCGCCCTCGCCACCGCGCTCAACCCTGCCCCCCTTCAGGACGACGACGTCCAGGACTGCCTGCGCCTGGCCGACTCCGTGGACGAAGCAGTCCGCGAGGCCGGGCGGCTGCGGGCCTTCCTCCTCGCCGACCTGGTCCGCTACCGCCAGGCCCTGCCCGGCTCCCTCACCGGCTATCTGGAGCTCCTCCAGGACGCCCTGTCCACCGGCTACGACCCCGGGGCCGAAGACCTCGCCGCGCTGCGGGCGCTGCGCGGCAACCCCGCGGCCGCCGTTCTTCTCGCCCGCTGCCAGGTCCTGGCGGAACGATCCGTCCGGGCCCGCCTCGCCAAGGTCGCCCAGGCGCGGGTCCCGCAGCCCTCGCCCGTCGGCAGCCTCGCGCAGGCCCGGCAGCTCCGGCAGCCGCGCACCCGACTGCTCGCCCTGCCCGGCGGCCGGGCCGCCGAGGAGGGCCCCAAGCCGCCCGCGCCCAGTGGTCCGGCCAAGCCCGGTCCCAAGCCGCCCGCGCCCGGCGAGCGCCCGGTGCCCAAGCCCTCCGAGGTGTTCCCGCCGCGCCGACGCCCCGTGCCGCCGCCCCCGCCCGAGGAGCGGGCGGCCGGATAGCTACTCTGGACCCATGGACTACGTATCCGCGCTCCTGCCCCCCGTCGTGATGGCCGCGTTCTTCATCGCTCTCGTCGTCACGATCGTCAAGACCCAGGGCGGGCAGAACAAGGCCAAGGAGGACGCCGCCGTGGACGCCGCCCTCGCCCGCGCCGAGTCCGCCCGACAGCAGGGCGGCACCTCCGCCCCGTAAGCGGTCCCCGCGGCGGCACCGGCACACCGAGGACGTACGACCACGCCAGGCCGTACGTCCTTTTTGTTGCCTCCTGCGGTGTTTTCACCGCAATTAGGTATGTATGAGGAGATCTCGCACTAAGGTGGCGCCGTGCCCCGTCAATTGGGAGAGCTGGAAGACGCCGTCATGACGCGCGTCTGGCAATGGAACCGCCCGGTGACCGTCCGGGAAGTCCTGGAGGATCTCCAGCAGGAACGGTCCATCGCCTACACCACCGTCATGACCGTATTGGACAATCTCCATCAGAAGGGCTGGGTGCGCCGGGAAGTCGAAGGCCGCGCCTATCGATATACGGCGGTCTCCACCCGCGCCGCCTACTCGGCGGCACTGATGAACGAGGCCTGGGCGCAGAGCGACAACCCCGCCGCCGCCCTCGTCGCCTTCTTCGGCATGATGTCGTCCGAACAGCGCGAGGCGCTCAACGACGCCATCCGCATCGTCCAGCGGGACAACCCCGAGCCCGCCCCGGCCCCCGCGCCCCCCGCGGCCGCCGAATCCACCGAATCCGCCGATTCCGGAGAATCGGCCGAGGGCGGCGAGGAGTCCACGGGCTCTGGGCGATAACGTCCCCCCATGTCATCCGCGTCATCAGCGACTTCCGCTTCCGCCAATGCCGTCACCGTGCGCCGGGCCCGCACGTCAGATGTCGCGGCGGTCCGCCGGCTCGTCGATCCCTTCGTGCGCCGCGGCATCCTCCTCGACAAGGCGACCGTGACCCTTTACGAGGACATCCAGGAGTTCTGGGTCGCGGAACGTGACGAGGACGCCACGGTCGTCGGCTGCGGGGCCCTGCACGTGATGTGGGAAGACCTCGCCGAAGTCCGCACTCTCGCCGTCGATCCCGACTTCAAGGGCGCCGGAGTGGGGCATCAGGTGCTCGACAAGTTGTTGCACACCGCGCGCTGGCTCGGGGTCCGCCGGGTTTTCTGCCTCACCTTCGAAGTGGACTTCTTCGCGAAGCACGGCTTCGTCGAGATCGGCGAGACTCCGGTCGACGGAGATGTCTACAGCGAGCTCCTGCGTTCCTATGACGAGGGCGTCGCGGAGTTCCTCGGTCTCGAACGAGTGAAGCCGAACACCTTGGGCAACAGCCGCATGCTTCTGCACCTGTGAGGGCGGCGCGGATCGGAGTGCCTATGTCCGAATCGCGCACGTTTCCCGCGTTGCCGGGCTTCTGAACCTCTGCCGGGGGTTTGTGTTTTTCCGGGAAAAGCGGTTTCCTTTCCGCGTACTGCATTTTCGATGAAAGGAAATCCGGTGGCACAGAAGGTTCAGGTCCTTCTTGTCGACGACCTCGACGGCGGCGAGGCGGACGAGACCGTGACGTTCGCGCTGGACGGCAAGTCCTACGAGATCGACCTCACCACCGCCAACGCGGACAAGCTCCGTGGCCTGCTCGAGCCGTACACCAAGGGTGGCCGTCGTACCGGTGGCCGTAGCGCCGGCACCCGTGGCAAGGGCCGCGTCGCCGCCTCCGCCGGCAGCCCGGACACCGCGAAGATCCGCGCGTGGGCCAAGGAGAACGGTTACAACGTGAACGACCGCGGCCGCGTGCCCGCCGACATCAAGGCTGCCTACGAGGACGCGAACCGCTGAGCCGTCAGCTGCTGCTGAGCGACCGTCCCCGCCGGCTCCGGCCGGTGGACCCGGGCAGCACTCAGCAGCCGCGCCCGATGACACTCGGCGGCGGCCGCGGCCACGAGCCGCGCCAGACAGGGGGCGTCCGCACCGCCCCGCGAGGGCCGCAGGGCCGGCAGCGAGGACTCGACCTCGCGTCCCGGCTCCGGGGCCCTCAGCCACACCGAGGCACCCGGCGAGCCGGAGGCGCTCCGTCCGGTCGGCCTCCAGCCGGGGGGAACGGGGGCGGTCATCCGGCCGTCGGTGCCGAGCATCGCCAGATCCAGTGAGATCCCGCCCCACTCCAGCCAGTCGAGCAGCCCGGGAAGCTCCTCCGCGCTCCCCGCTGCGACGAGCAGCCGCATCCGCCGCCCCATGAGGGCCACCGGACCCACGGCGGCGCCCATCCGGCGCAGCACGCCGCGGCCGGCCGTCGCCGGCAGCTCCAGCACGTCGAAGCGCAGCCCCGTGACCAGCTGCACCGGAGGCCCGGCCGAGGTCGCCCAGCCGAGCTCGTGCTCGTACCACCGCGCCAGCGCCCGGCCGCCGTCGAGCGGCGAACGGGGAGGCGGGACGGTGAAGGCCATACAGGGGAAACGCCGCCGAGGGCCCGAGGGTTACGCCCGGAGGGGCCGACGGCTCACGCTCGCGGTCACGCAGGGTCCTTGATCCGGTGCACGGAGTGTCCATGATGGGGGCGTACGGGTGCATTCGACCGCGCAAGGTTGTTCGCCCGTAGCGGAGGGAACCGGGGTGTGCCGCATGGAGTGTCAGTCCTTACGGGTAAGACATTCCATGTGAGGAGGGGCGTCTCGCGGGCAGAAGCGTCTCACGTTCGCCATCGGCGTACTGGAGGCGCGGGTAACAGCTTGGCCTGCGGGAACATCGTCTCGCACCATCGAGTTGGAGCATTTGTCGGCTGTTCGGCAGCAGGTCTCCCCAAGAAGTAAGGGGGTGATCCGGACGGATGTCGGCAGTTGGAATGAGCGGTCCCCGCTTGCGGGACTAAGCTGCGGAAGGACAGGGAGGGGATCGACCCCTAACTGACTGACCGCTCTGAGGAGCGATTAACGATGTTCGAGAGGTTCACCGACCGCGCGCGGCGGGTTGTCGTCCTGGCTCAGGAAGAAGCCCGGATGCTCAACCACAACTACATCGGCACCGAGCACATCCTCCTGGGCCTTATCCACGAGGGTGAGGGTGTCGCCGCTAAGGCCCTGGAGAGCCTCGGGATTTCGCTCGAGGCGGTCCGCCAGCAGGTGGAGGAGATCATCGGCCAGGGCCAGCAGGCCCCGTCCGGGCACATCCCCTTCACCCCTCGTGCCAAGAAGGTCCTGGAGCTGTCGCTCCGGGAGGCCCTCCAGCTCGGCCACAACTACATCGGCACCGAGCACATCCTGCTCGGCCTGATCCGCGAGGGCGAGGGCGTCGCCGCCCAGGTCCTCGTGAAGCTGGGCGCCGATCTCAACCGGGTCCGGCAGCAGGTCATCCAGCTGCTCTCCGGCTACCAGGGCAAGGAAGCCGCCACCGCCGGCGGTCCTGCCGAGGGCACCCCCTCGACGTCCCTGGTCCTCGACCAGTTCGGCCGCAACCTCACCCAGGCGGCCCGCGAGTCCAAGCTCGACCCGGTCATCGGGCGCGAGAAGGAGATCGAGCGGGTCATGCAGGTGCTGTCCCGCCGTACGAAGAACAACCCGGTCCTCATCGGCGAGCCCGGTGTCGGCAAGACGGCGGTCGTCGAGGGCCTGGCCCAGGCCATCGTCAAGGGCGAGGTGCCCGAGACCCTCAAGGACAAGCACCTCTACACGCTGGACCTCGGCGCGCTGGTCGCCGGCTCCCGCTACCGCGGTGACTTCGAGGAGCGCCTGAAGAAGGTCCTCAAGGAGATCCGCACCCGCGGCGACATCATCCTGTTCATCGACGAGCTCCACACCCTGGTGGGTGCGGGCGCCGCCGAGGGCGCGATCGACGCCGCCAGCATCCTCAAGCCGATGCTGGCCCGCGGTGAGCTCCAGACCATCGGTGCCACCACGCTCGACGAGTACCGGAAGTACCTGGAGAAGGACGCGGCCCTCGAGCGCCGCTTCCAGCCCATCCAGGTCGCCGAGCCGTCGCTGCCGCACACGATCGAGATCCTCAAGGGTCTGCGCGACCGTTACGAGGCCCACCACCGGGTTTCCATCACGGACGAGGCCCTGGTCCAGGCCGCCACCCTGGCCGACCGCTACATCTCCGACCGCTTCCTGCCGGACAAGGCGATCGACCTGATCGACGAGGCCGGTTCCCGGATGCGCATCCGCCGGATGACCGCGCCGCCGGACCTCCGCGAGTTCGACGAGAAGATCGCCTCCGTCCGCCGGGACAAGGAGTCCGCGATCGACTCGCAGGACTTCGAGAAGGCCGCCTCGCTGCGCGACAAGGAGAAGCAGCTCCTCGCCGCGAAGACCAAGCGGGAGAAGGAGTGGAAGGCCGGCGACATGGACGTCGTCGCCGAGGTCGACGGCGAGCTGATCGCCGAGGTCCTCGCGACCGCCACCGGCATCCCGGTCTTCAAGCTGACCGAGGAGGAGTCCTCGCGACTGCTCCGCATGGAGGACGAGCTCCACAAGCGCGTCATCGGCCAGAAGGACGCCGTCATCGGCCTCTCGCGCGCCATCCGGCGTACGCGGGCCGGTCTCAAAGACCCGAAGCGTCCCGGCGGCTCGTTCATCTTCGCCGGCCCGTCCGGTGTCGGTAAGACCGAGCTGTCCAAGGCGCTCGCCGAATTCCTCTTCGGCGACGAGGACGCGATGATCTCCCTCGACATGTCGGAGTTCAGCGAGAAGCACACCGTCTCGCGTCTCTTCGGTTCCCCGCCCGGATACGTGGGCTACGAGGAGGGCGGCCAGCTCACCGAGAAGGTGCGCCGCAAGCCGTTCTCCGTGGTCCTCTTCGACGAGGTCGAGAAGGCCCACCCCGATATCTTCAATTCCCTTCTCCAGATCCTGGAGGACGGTCGACTGACCGACTCCCAGGGCCGGGTCGTGGACTTCAAGAACACGGTCATCATCATGACGACCAACCTCGGGACCAGGGACATCTCGAAGGGCTTCAACCTCGGCTTCGCGGCCCAGGGCGACACGAAGTCCAACTACGAGCGGATGAAGGCGAAGGTCAGCGACGAGCTGAAGCAGCACTTCCGCCCGGAGTTCCTCAACCGTGTGGACGACATCATCGTCTTCCCGCAGCTGACCCAGGACGACATCCTCCAGATCGTCGACCTGATGATCGGCCGCGTCGACGAGCGCCTGAAGGACCGGGACATGGGCATCGAGCTCTCCCAGTCCGCGAAGGAGCTCCTCGCCAAGAAGGGTTACGACCCCGTTCTGGGCGCCCGGCCGCTGCGCCGGACGATCCAGCGCGAGATCGAGGACTCGCTCTCCGAGAAGATCCTCTTCGGCGAGCTGCGCCCCGGTCACATCGTGGTCGTGGACACCGAGGGCGAGGGTGAGGAGAAGAAGTTCACCTTCCGCGGCGAGGAGAAGTCGGCTCTCCCGGACGTTCCTCCGGTGGAGGCGGCCGGCGGTGCGGGCCCGAACCTGTCGAAGGACGCGTGACGCTGAGCCGGGCCTGAACGGCTGAAAGGGGTGGCCCCGGAACCTGGTGGTTCCGGGGCCGCCCCTTTCGCGTGCACGAGGGCGTGCCTAGCGCACGGCGAGCCGGTCGCCGAGGACGCCGGCGCCGAGGACGTTCTTGCGCGGTGTGCCAGAGACGGTGATGCGCACCTGCGTCTCGATCAGCGGGCGGAGGTCGAGCGTGGCGTCCGCGGGGACGTTGAGGAGCTGGAAGCGCGTGAGGGCCGGCAGGCCGGCCAGGGCCGACACACCTCGCAGGCCGGGGCACTCCTCCACGACGACCGTCTCCAGACGCGAGCAGTCCACCGACCGCAGCAGGTCCAGGTCCGCCAGCAGGGGGTTGTCGAGCAGGCTGAGCGCCGCCGGCTTCCGGCCCGCGAGGGCGGACACGAGCGCCTCGGGGGCGTGGGAGCCGGTCACGATGAGGCTGTGGATGCTGGCGACACGGCGGACGTGCCGCAGCTGCTCCGCCGTGGACGCGCCGATGACGGCGTTGGACGGCATCCGGCTGAGGACGTTCCGGGCGAAGGCCTCCGTGGGGAACCTGTTCCAGAAGCGGGCGATCCGCCCGTGGTCGACGGAGGCGTACGCCTCGGCCGTGGGGAGCGCGGCGGATCCGCCGATCTCGCCGATCAGGTCGACGCACATCCCGGCCGCCTCGCCCGTGACCTCCCGGGGGTCCGGGATCAGTGGCAGCACGTAGCCGCCGAGGCGGGCCAGCTGCGAGATCTGCTCCCGGTTCCGCGGCGGGATCATCGACTTCACCGCCTTCCGGACCCGCCGGTGCAGCGCCTCGTCCAGCCATGCCGCGTGCTGCGCGGCCAGTGCCGCCAGGACGTACAGCGTCGTCTTCAGGTCCCGCCTGCGGGTGTCGGACCCGGCCTTCAGGAGGCCCTCCACCAGGACCGGGAGGTCGCGGCGGGTGCAGTGGCCGGCGGAAAGGAGGAGGACGTCGTGCCACTGCTGGTCGTAGGCGCGGTGCAACGGCTCGTGGAGGCTGTCGTCCTCGACGAACTCCTTCGCGGCGAGGAAGTCCTGGAAGGTGCGGTGGGCGAACTGGAAGACGTCGTCCGTGCGCTCCTGGAGGAGACCGCTGCGGTTGATGAGATGGGTGAAGATCTCCTCCGGCGTGCCCTGGGCCCGGACGCGGGGCATGCTGGGCAGGTCGTGCTCCAGGCGCTGGAGGGCCTGCTCACGGGTGAACTCGGTCTGGCCGCCGGCGCGGACCAGGCGCGCGGCCAGGCGTTGCAGGAGCTGCCGGTGTTCCTCGACGGACATGCGGATGCCGTCGGGCGTGCCGACCCGGCGCCGTTCGTCGCGGGCGCCGAGCAGCATGGTGAGGGCGGAGTCGTACAGCTCCCAGCGGGTCTCCGGCAGGAAGCCCTCGCGCAGCCGGTGCAGGGCGCAGATCACGGCGCAGAGGAGCGGGGTGCGGGCCAGCTCGGCGAGGCTGGGGTTGTGGCGGAACTGCTGGGCCAGGTCGTGTTCGAGGGCGGCCAGGTTCTCGTCCGGGCCCGCGTCCAGCCGGGCGGCGTCGTGCCAGGCGGTGACGAAGGCCTGGATGTCCTCGCCGCGCAGCGGCAGGAGAGTCAGCTCCTCGAACCGTTCGGCGCCCAGCCAGTCGGGTGCGACGGCGTGCGGGCGCACGGTCGCCACGCAGCGGGTGTCCGGGTAGCGGGCGAGGAGCCCGCTGAGCCAGGTGTGGGCGTCGTCGCGGTCGTCCTGGGTGACCTCGTCGAGGCCGTCGACGAGCAGCAGCGCCCGCCCGGCGGCGAGGACCCGGCCCGCCCAGCCGTCGGGTGCCGCGTCGATCACCAGGCCGGCGACGCCGGGCAGCTCGGCGGGGGAAGGGAATCCGCCGCCGCGGGTGCGCAGGGAGCGCAGCGGTACGACGAAGGGCACGAGCCCGTTGAGCTTGGCGAGCTCGGGCCCGAGGGTCCCGGCGGCGGCGTGGGAGGCCAGCCACCAGACGAGGGTGGTCTTCCCCGCGCCGGCGTCGCCGCGCAGCAGTACGCGGGGGCGGTCGGCCAGCAGGTCGTCGATCCGGCGGGGCACGGGCACGGTCTCCCGGTCGGGGGGTGCGGCCTCCAGAGAGAGGTAGGCGGTGTCGAGGTCCCACTCGGAGGCCCGCTTGCCGAGCTCGTCCAGGCCGAAGATCCGGGTGCGGCGGTAGGCGGCGCCGACGGCTTCGGCGTACTCCTCCTCGTAGGGCTGGTCGTGGGGGTGGGTGGCGGTGACGGGGCGGGGTGGGGCGAAGTCGTCGGGGAGCCAGCGGTACGCCTCGTTGTCGGCGAGGAGGGCGGTGAGGGGCAGGCATTCCAGACGGCGGTGTCCGCGCCCGCGCGGGACGGACCGGACGATGCCGAGGAGCCCGTCGTCGGCGTACACGGGAGCCCCCGACAGGCCGGCGAGCGGGGACGGGCCGTCCGCGGCCTCGGTGGCGGGAGGGCGGTCGAGCTCGACGGTCAGGGTGTGGCGCAGCAGCCCCGCCATGGGCAGGACGGTGCCGGTGAACTGGTCGAGGTCCGGCCTCCGCTCCTCGTCGCGCTGGATGTGCGGGAAGCCGAGGATCATGCAGCCGGGTATCGGGCGGTCGGTCGCGACGGTGCTCAGCTGGGGAGTCGGGCCGAGGCGCCGCTCGCTGAGCAGCAACGCGGCGTCGAGCCGCTCGTCGGACCAGACCACGCGTAACCGCTGCGGCTCGCGGTGCATGCCGGCCACGGTGGCGCTGTGGGCGCCGCCGATGACGTGGGCGGCGGTCAGGATCAGGTTCCCGGGGAGGAGCACGCCGGTGCCCTGGCGCTTGCCCAGGACGGCGAACACGAACTGGCTGGTCCTCACCGGCCCTCCGTCCCGTCGGCGGCGAAGCCCGACAGGTCCGCCTCTTCTTCGTTCCCCACCAGCCACGCCCCGCCCGTCGCGGGGTTGCGGGGCTTCAGCGTGAAGGAGACCCGGTGGGTGTCGCCGCGCGAGCGGCTCGCGTCGGCGCCCGCCTCGACGACCCAGGCCTTGATCTTGCCGCCGGTCTTCGCCTCCTTCCGGAGCTCGACGGAGAACTCCATCTCGATGTCGCCGACCTCGAAGGCGACGGCCTGGCCGGTGGCGCGGCCGGCCGCGATGAGCAGCTGCTCGCGTACGGAGGCGATGGCATCGGCCAGTTCGATCTTGGGCGTGGTGTCGGTCATGCCTCGGAAGCTAACCCGCCCGGAGGGGTCGTGGAGGGGGTTCCGAGGGGTTCGGTGGCGTGACCCAGGTCCCATTCGCGGCACCTTCGCGGGCCGGCCGTGGTGACAAGGCGCACAGGGGTTTCGAGGGGTACTAGGCGGAATAGTGAGGGGTTACGGGAAGGAATCGGGACGTTCACGGGTGAACCACCGGGACCTTGGTCCTGGAGTGCCCCGAAGCGGGTGAGCGGCTGCCTTTCGGGCGGTTGGGGCCCTCGCGACATGCGGTTAAACAGGTCTACGCGGGTCGCTTTGTCCGAATTCGCCCGTGTTCCCTCGGGCCGTCAAGAGCTGAACTGCCACGGAGATCGCTACGACGTGATGTCGTAGATGGGGTGTTTTGGCCGGGATGGGGGTCCGGGTTACCAAGGATGAGCAAGCCCGGCGCTGACCACTCTCACGCCGGGTCCCGTTCTGTCCGGAGGTTCTCCCCCGTATGTCGAAGCGCGTCATGAAGCCCAGCATCCGTACCACCGCCGTCGCCCTCGCCGCCGCGGGTCTGGGAGCGTCGCTGGTGGCCGGTGCCGGCTCCGCGTTCGCCGCCGAGGGCAAGGCCGCCGTCGCCAACCCGCAGACCGCGGTCGCCGCGTCCGCCGCCCTGGCCAAGCAGGCCAACGTCCAGGCCCAGGTCGCCGCGCAGGCCAAGGCCGCCCAGATCAAGGCCGCTCAGGCCAAGGCCGCCCAGATCAAGGCCGCGCAGCTGAAGGCCGCCGCCGCGAAGGCGCAGGCCGTCAAGGTCGCCGCCGCCAAGAAGGCCCCCTCCTGGGTCAAGCCGGTCAGCTCCTACACCCTGACCGCGAGCTACAACCAGGGCGGCGCCATGTGGGCCCACAAGCACTCCGGCCAGGACTTCGCCGTCCCGGTCGGCACCCCGGTCAAGGCCGCCGGCGCCGGCACCGTCGTGAAGGCCGGCCCGAACGGCGGCGGCGACGGCCCCGCGTACGGCAACGCGATCGTCGTCAAGCACGCCAACGGCACGTACTCGCAGTACGCCCACCTGTCGAAGATCAAGGTCAACATCGGCCAGAAGGTCGCCGCCGGCCAGCAGATCGCCCTCTCGGGCAACACCGGCAACTCCTCCGGCCCGCACCTTCACTTCGAGATCCGCACCACCCCGAACTACGGCTCCGCCGTGAACCCGGCCGCCTTCCTGCGGTCCCACGGCGTCTCCATCTGACGCACGATCGTCAGGCGTGATGCGCCTGCCTGATCAGATCGAGGGCGACCTCGAGGACGGCTTCCTGCTTCTCCTCGGGGTCGCCCTCGACGTTCTGCATGAAGAACGTCCCGGCGTGCATCGTGAAGACCGCGCTGATGGAGCGGACCTTGTCCGCCATCGAGAAGTCCGGGTCCTGGAGCAGCCGGGTCAGCGCGATCATGCGCTCCTTGAAGGTCAGGCCGACGCTCAGCTTGCTCACCGCCGCCTGGTTGTCCTGCATGAAGCGGAACAGCGGGGCCGCGGCGAGCAGCGCCTTCTGGTAGCGGCGGAGGACCTCCTGCCGGGTCTCCAGGGTGCGCGGCTGCTCGCCCGCCCACTCGATCAGCTCGTCCATGGGCCGGGCGAGGTCCTCGAAGATGCTGATGAGGATGTCTTCCTTGGTCTTGAAGTGGTAGTAGAGCGCGGCCTTGGTGACGTCGAGGCGTTCCGCGATCTCGCGCAGCGAGGTCTTCTCGTACCCCTGCTCGGCGAAGAGTTCGAGGGCCACGTCCTGGATGCGCTGACGGGTGTTGCCTCGGGCCTGGGCCATGGTCTCTCGCTTCCACCGATACTTACTTGACGCCCGGCTAGTTACCGGTCTACTTTCCCCAGTGTAGTAACTAGCCGGGCGGCAAGTAAGGAAGTGGCGGGGACGACATGGCGATGACCGAAAAACACAGCACAGCAGCAGAGGAGACGGTCGACCAGCCGCGCAGCGTCCGCGTCGTCCTCCTCGCCCTCATGATCGCGATGCTGCTCGCGATGCTGGACAACATGATCATCGGCACCGCGATGCCGACGATCGTCGGCGAGCTCGGCGGCCTGGAGCACCTCTCCTGGGTCGTCACCGCCTACACCCTGGCCACCGCCGCCTCCACCCCCATCTGGGGCAAGCTCGGCGACATGTTCGGCCGCAAGAGCGTCTTCCTCACGTCGATCGTGATCTTCCTGATCGGCTCCGCGCTCAGCGGCATGGCCCAGGACATGGGCCAGCTCATCGGCTTCCGCGCCGTCCAGGGCCTGGGCGCCGGCGGTCTGATGGTCGGCGTCATGGCGATCATCGGCGACCTCATCCCGCCGCGGGACCGCGGCAAGTACCAGGGAATGATGGCCGGCATCATGGCGCTCGCCATGATCGGCGGACCGCTGGTCGGCGGCACCATCACCGACCACTGGGGCTGGCGCTGGTCGTTCTACATCAACCTGCCGCTCGGCGCCGTCGCGCTCGCGATGCTCGCCACCGTGCTCCACCTGCCGAAGAAGGAGCGGGCCTCCGGCACCCGGATCGACTTCGCCGGCGCCGCCCTCCTGACCGTCGGCATCACCGCGATCGTCCTGGTCACCACCTGGGGCGGCACCGAGTACGCCTGGAGCTCGGCCAACATCATCGGTCTCGCCGTCGGCGGGGTGGCGGCCCTCGCGGCCTTCCTCTTCGTCGAGACCCGCGCGAGCGACCCGATCATGCCGCTGCACATCTTCCGCAGCCGCAACTTCACGCTGATGTCCGCGATCGGCTTCCTCACCGGCTTCGTGATGTTCGGCGCGGTGCTCTTCCTGCCGCTCTTCCAGCAGTCCGTGCAGGGCGCGTCCGCGACCAACTCCGGCCTGCTGCTCCTGCCGATGCTGCTGTCGATGATGGTCGTCTCGATGATCGCCGGCCGGGTCACCACCAGCAGCGGCAAGTACAAGATCTTCCCGATCATCGGCGGCGCGTTCATGGTCGTGGGCCTGTACCTGCTCTCCACGATGGACACCGACACCACTCGGTTCGTCTCGGGCGTCTACATGGCCCTCCTCGGCGCCGGCATGGGCTTCCTGATGCAGATCACCATGCTCGTCGCGCAGAACAGCGTGGACATGAAGGACATGGGCGTGGCCTCCTCCTCGACCACCCTGTTCCGGACCCTCGGCTCGTCCTTCGGCGTCGCGATCATGGGCGCCCTGTTCAACCACCAGGTCCAGGACGAGATGGCCGCCCGCGGCGGCGGCGCCGCGACCGCGCACTCGGCGCAGCTCGACGCCGCGAGCCTCGCCAAGCTGCCGGAGGCGCTGCGCGAGGCCTACCAGCACGCGGTCGCCGCGGGCACCCACTCGGCCTTCCTGGTCGCCGCGGCCGTGTCCGTCCTCGGCTTCGTCCTCGCCTTCTTCGTCAAGGAGGTGGCGCTGCGCGGCACCGGCCTGCCGAAGAAGGACGAGGCCGCCGCCGCGGACGCCGCACCGAAGACCGTCGAGACCGTCTGATCCCGGGCCGGCCCGTCGCCATGACCTCGTAGCCACGGCCCGTCGTCGAAGGGTCCGGTCGTCGAAGGGTCCCGTCGTCGAGCGGTCCCGTCGTCGAGCGGCCCCGCAATCGAACGGCCCCGCCGTCCACAGGAGATCCTGTGGACGGCGGGGCCGTTTCCGTTTCCGTTTCCGCCTGGGTCTGCGTGCGTCCGCGTCGCGAGCGGTCAGTCCGGCATCCGCAGCACCGGGAAGCTCCCCGTGTTCGTCGGCGCGTGCTCCGGCAGCCACAGCACCGCGATCGCGCCGCCCGCGCCGTCCGGGGTGCCCTCGGGGGCCGCGTTGCGGAAGGTGAGGCGGGCGCCGAGGACCCGGGCCTGGCCGGTCGCGATGGTCAGGCCCAGGCCGTGGCCCTGGCCCGCGCGGTCGCTGCTGCCCGTACGGAAGCGGCTCGGGCCCTCCTTCAGCAGGGCCTCGGGGAAGCCGGGGCCGTGGTCCCTGACCCGGACCACCCGGCCCTCGACCGTGACCTCCACCGGGCCCTTGCCGTGCTTGGCCGCGTTGGCGAGCAGATTGCCCAGGATGCGCTCCAGCCGGCGCGGGTCGGTGTTGACCCACGACTCGTGCACCACCTGGACCCGCGCGTCCGGGTCGAGCGCTCGCACCCGGCGGGCCACGAACTCGCCGAGCGCGACCTCCTGGAGCTCGGCCCGCTCCGACGCGCTGTCGAGCCGGGCCACCTCGAGGACGTCCTCCACCAGCGTCCGCATGGCCTGCGCCCGGTCGCGGACCAGCTCGGTCGGCCGGCCGGGCGGCAGCAGCTCGGCCGCCGTGAGCAGCCCGGTCACCGGGGTCCGCAGCTCGTGCGCGATGTCCGCGGTGACCCGGCGCTCGGCCTCGATCCGCTCGTGCAGGGCGTCGGTGAGGGCGTCGACGGCGCGGGCCAGCTCGTCGGTCTCGTCGCGTACGACTCCGCCGATGGCGTCACGGACCCGGACGTCGGTGTTGCCCTGGGCGACCCGGCCGGCCGCGGCGGCGGCCTTGCGCAGCCGACGCGAGAGCTGGCCGCCGATGAGCACGCCCAGCGCGCAGCCGCCGAAGACCACCGACACCGAGCCGATGATCAGCGCCCGGTCGAGGTCCTTCATGATCGTGGCGCTGCGGTCGGCGAAGGGCACGTGCAGCGAGAGCACGTCGCCGTTGGCGAGCGGCACGGCGGCCCACACGTCCGGAGGGCCGCTGCCGTGCTCCTGGACGTAGGTGCCGCGCCGTCCGTCGCGCATCAGCTGGTCGAGCTGGGGCGGCAGCGCCGGGTCGTTGATCTTGGTGCCGAAGCGCGGCTCCTTCGGCTTCGAGGTCTCGTAGACCCGCTGGGCGAAGACCAGCCGCCACATCTGGGCGTCGCGGGCACTGTCGAGCATGGAGACCCTGGCCGCGTTGTGCACGACCAGGCTGAGCGTGACCGCGATGAGCGCGCCGACCGCCGCGATGGCGACGGCGATCTTCCAGCGGACCCCGGTACGGAGGCCGAGCCCCTTCACCACCTGCCGACCTGCCTGAACTCCCCGTGCCGCGGACCCGTCCCGGGGCTCGTGCCCGGGTTCGTTCCCGGAACCGTCCCCGGAGTAGTCCCCGTGTTCATCCCCGGAGCCGTCCCCCGGTTCGTCCGCGAGCTCCCGCCCGGTCTCATCTCCGCGCTCAACCCTTGAGCTTGTAGCCGAAGCCGCGGACCGTCTCGATCCGGTCCTGGCCGATCTTGGTGCGCAGCCGCTGCACGTGGACGTCCACCACACGGGTGTCGCCGCCCCAGCCGTAGTCCCAGACCCGCTCCAGGAGCTTGTCGCGGGACAGCACGGTGCCGGGCGCCGAGGAGAACTCGAGCAGCAGCCGCATCTCGGTCGGGGTGAGCGCGACGGGCGCACCGGCCTTGCGCACCTCCATGCCCTCCGTGTCGACCTCCAGGTCGCCGAAGGCCAGCAGGCCGCCCTCGGCGGCGTCCGCGCCCCCGTCGCCCGCGCCGGCGCCGCCCGCGTGGCCGAAGCGGCGCAGCACGGCCCGGATCCGGGCCATCAGGACGGAGCCGTCGAAGGGCTTGGTGACGTAGTCGTCGGCGCCGGCCTCCAGGCCGAGGACGACGTCGATGGAGTCGGCGCGCGCCGACAGCATGATCACCGGGACGGTCGACTCGTCGCGGATGCGCCGGCACAGGCTCACGCCGTCCATGCCGGGCAGCATCACGTCCAGGAGCGCGATGTCGGGCCGGTTCGCGCGGAAGGCCTCCAGGCCCGACAGGCCGTCGGGCATGGCGGTCACCGTGAAGCCGTCCCGCTCCAGGGCGAGCTGGGTGGCCTCACGGATGACGTCGTCGTCCTCGACGAACAGGACATGGGTCTCGGCCATGGTGCGTGCGCCTTCTGCCTTCTTCGGGGGCGTTCTTCGGGGCCTTCTTCGGCGGCCTTCGGGTGTCGTCGGGTGTCTTCGGGTTCCGCTTCGGGGCGGGGTCAGTTCGACGGGGGTTCGCTCGGTGCCGGCTCGGCGCCGTCGATGCCGCCGTCGCCGACCGCCTTGCTGAAGTCGTTGTGCACCCAGTCGTGCTGGGTGAACTTGTTACCCGTCCAGCGGTAGGTGATCACGTCCTCGCCCGAGGGATAGGCGACCGGGTCGCCCTTCGCGTACACCTGCTTGGTGACCATCAGGTCCCCCCGGTCGATCGTCCCGTACACGGCCGCGTCCTCCGCCATGAAGACGTTCGTGTACTTGTCGTTCTCCTCGCGGTACACGTACGTGCCGATGCCGACCGCGTCCCCGCAGGTCATCACGTTGACGACGACGTCCGGCGAGGTGGAGTTCGTCAGGTTCCCGTACGAGGTGTCCACCGGGTAGACGTCCGCCGTGCACGGCTTCAGGTCGGCCTTCACCCGCTCGCCGATCTTCGGGTCGTTCTTGATCAGCGCGATCGGGTCCACCCGCTTGGTGGTCAGCGCGCCGTCCTTGCCGAGCGAGGCGGACGGCGTCGGAGTGGCGGGGGCCGTCGAGGCGACCTCGTCGGGCCGGGCGGCGCCCTCGTCACGCGAGCCGGTGCCTCCGGTGGAACAGCCGGACACGAGCACGCCGACGGCGGCGAGCCCGGCCACCGCCGTGATGCTCGCCGCCCGTTCCCTGACAGTCCAGGCCGGTCTCAGGCCGCGCACCGCTCCTGCTTCCGCTCGTCGCCTCGTACGGTCGTCGCCCGCTCCAGGACGCCGGCGTCCAGGGCCCGGGAGTCGCCGTCGGCGGCCCGGTTCTCCAGTTCCTGGCGCAGTCGGGCCAGGGCGCGGTGGAGCGTGCTCTTCACCGTACCGGTCGACATGCCGAGCGCGGCGGCCGTCTCCTCGGTGCTCATCTGCTCCCAGTGGCGCAGCACGACGACGCTGCGCTGCTTCGGCGCGAGCACCTTCAGGATGTCCATCAGGAGGGCCCGGTCGGCGTGCTGCTCGGTGGCGTCCTCGACGCGCGCGTCGGGCAGCTGCTCGGTGGGCACCTCTTCGAGCTTGCGGGCCCGCCACCACTCGGTCCGGGTGTTGATCATGACCCGGCGGAGGTACGCGTCGGCCAGCGACTTGTCGGCGATGCCGTCCCAGCGTCCGTACGTGCGGACAAGCGCGGTCTGCAACAGGTCCTGGGCGTCCACCGGGTCGGGCACGAGACGGCGGGCGCTGCGCAGCAGCGCGTCCTGCCGAGTGCGTACGTACTCCTCGAAATCGAGCACCTCGCCGTGCGCCATCCCGAACCGCCTCCGATCCCCGTGACCAGCCGTGTTTCTTTACGTCGACGACGCTACGGAGCGGTTGTCACGGGGCTGTGCGGAGCAGCCGTCGGCGGACGCACGGCTACCCATCGGTTGTGTAACAGCGGATGCATAGGTTCCGGATCCTTCGGATCGAAGGCGGCACCGGCCTGGGACCTCCGGGCTGCGGATCCGGCCCCTGGACCGTCGCCGGGCCACCGCCGGACGGAGCCCGGTCCGGACGCGCGGGTTCCGTGGTTGGGACCCGCGGATCCCGAGCCGGCCCACCCGTGGGTTCCGTGGTTGCGACCCGCGGATCCCGAGCCGCCCCCCGTGGGCTGCGTGGTTCGGGACCCGGGGATCCCGAGCCGGCCCGTGGGCTGCGTGGTTCGCACGCGAGGGAGCCCGGCCCCTGCGACAGGCCCGGCCACTGGAGGTGGGCGGGCCTTCCGGTCAGCCCAGCGGGAGCCGGTACCGGCCGCCGTCCAACGGTTCCACCAGGCCGTCGGCGACCAGGCCGTCCAGGGCGCGGGCGCGCTGGACCGGCTCGTCCCAGACCGCGTCGAGGGAGGCCTGGTCCACCGGGTCCACGGCCTCCCGCAGCACGGCGAGCAGCTTGCCCCGCACCTGGCGGTCCGTGCCCGCGTACGTCTGGCCGCGCCGCGCGGGCCCGTCGTGGGCCGGCTTCCCGGCCCGCAGCCAGGCGCACCGGTCGGTCAGCGGGCACCGCCCGCAGTCCTCGTTCCGCGCCGTGCACACCAGGGCGCCCAGCTCCATGGAGGCAGCCGCCCAGCGGGCCGCCGTCGCCTCGTCCTCCGGCAGCAGCGCCCGGGCGAGCCGGCGCTCGGCGGCCGTCGTGGCGTTCGGCGGGTACTGCACGCCGGTCGCCGCCCGCGCGAAGACCCGGCGCACATTGGTGTCGAGCACCGCGTGCCGCTGTCCGTACGCGAAGGAGGCCACCGCCGCGGCCGTGTACTCGCCGATGCCCGGCAGCGCGAGCAGCTGCCCGTGGTCGCTCGGCACGTCACCGCCGTGCCGCTCCTTTATCGCCACGGCGGCGGCGTGCAGCCGGAGCGCCCTGCGCGGATAGCCGAGCCGGCCCCAGGCCCGTACGGCCTCGCCCGGCGCCTCGGCGGCCAGGTCGGCGGGGCGCGGCCAGCGCGCCAGCCACTGCTCGTACACGGGGAGCACCCGGACGACCGGCGTCTGCTGGAGCATGAACTCGCTGACCATCACGCCCCACGCACCCGCCTCGGGGCGCCGCCACGGCAGATCGCGGGCGTGCCGGTCGAACCAGGCGAGGACGGGCCCGTGCAGCGCGGCGGGCGATACGCCGTCGGGCGCCAAGCCCTCGGGAGCGCGGAGCTCGTCGGAGGAGGAGGTGGCGGAGGGCGCGGAGGCGGCGGCGGAGGAGGTGTCGATGGAAGTCATGGCACCTCCGATCCTGGCACGTTCCGCGGGCGATCAGCGCGCGCCGTGGCGCACGCCCTCGGGGCGCGCGGAGGCGTGCGAAGGCATCCCGCGCCCCACGCACCACGCCACCGCGCCGCTCCGGCTCGACCGGGCCGTCTCCACCAGGGCGCGGACCGGGCGCCCGGCGGACTTCACCACGACGAACGCGACCGCGCCGCCGACGAGGAGGCCGACCGTCACGTCGTGGGGGTAGTGGACGCCGACGAAGACCCTGGAGAAGGCCATGAGGAGGGCCATCGGCGCGGTCAGCCAGACGAGGCCGCGCCAGGAGAGGGCGAGCGCGACGGCCGCGGCACCCGCGATCGCCGAGTGGTTGCTGGGGAAGGACCAGTCGCCGTGCGGCGGGCACGCGACGAGAGAGGCGGGCGCACCGGCCACCGCCCGGCACGGACGCTCCTCGTCGATCAGCGACTTCACGCCCTCGCTCACCACGTAGCCGAAGGCCGTCGCGAGCGGCGCGAGCAGCGCGAGCGCCATGCCGTCCGCGGACCCGCGGCGCATCCGCCACCAGCCGGCCACGAACAGCACGCCGAAGAGCAGCAGCCCGAGTTCGGTCCACACCTCCGCGAGTCTCTGGAACCAGTGCGGGGTGGAACGGGCGAACTCGAGGATGTCGAGGTACAGGCCGTCGGTGAGGGTGGGCAGGTTGTCCATGGTCAACGACGTTAACCGGCGCCCGGAGCCGTCCGCTCCGGCCGAAGGACGACAGTCGTCCCCGACGAAAGTAGGGGGTGGGCGGGGGACGAACGGGCGCGGGAGGGAACGCGGGCGACGAGGGGGCCGAGAAGGGGAGGAGAGGGGAAGGGGAGGGGAGGGAGAGGGGGCGCGCGGGGGCGAGCGACGGCGGGCGCCGGGAAAGTTCCCGGTCCGGTGCGGATGTGATCATCGGCAAAACTTGGTGCCTGGAGCGGCATGGGGGGCGGGAGTTGGCCCCGATCTCTCGTAAGGTTCGTGGCGTGGGATCTCTGCGCAATCCGGTCGGGCCGCTTCCCTCCTCCATTTACTGGCGTCGGAGGGCCGTGGCGCTGTGCCTGGTTGCCCTGCTCGCGCTGCTCGCCGCATGGGCGTTCACGTCCCGTGGCGGCGGCGGTGGGGGCAAGAAGACCAACGACGCCGCCAACGGCTCCTCACCCGCGCCCGTGATCACTCCCGGGCCCTCCGGCACCGGGCCGGCGATCAGCCAACAGCCCGGCGGCCGCGACGAGTCGGGCGATGAGGACACCGCGGGCGGTGACGGCGCCGGCAACGGCGACGGCGGTACGGACGCGGGCACGGACTCCGGGGCGTCCTCCGGCGGCAAGAACGGCGACACGGACGGCGCGGGCGGCGACGGCGGCGCGGGCACCGGCGCCGGACAGCAGGTTCCGGCCGATTCGCCGCTGCCGAACTGCCCGGCCGGCGCACTGCAGTTGACCTTCCGCAGCACCAAGCTGGCCTACGAGCCGGGCGAGAAGCCCCGCTTCCAGCTGGTCGTCAAGAACGCCTCGGCGGCCGACTGCAAGGCCGATCTCGGCCCGAAGAACGCGGTGTTGACGGTCCGTGACACCAAGGGCGTGCTGTGGTCCTCCAAGGACTGCCCGCGCGTGGCGCCCCCGGTCTACCTGAAGGTCCCGGCGCGTACGACGATCACGCACACCGTGGAGTGGGACCGGCATCGCAGCGCCGCGCAGTGCGCCAGCGTCCCGCCGGGCGAGGTCGGCCCGGGCAACTACCTCGTCGAGGCGGCGGTGCCGGGCCTGACGGTGTCGCCGGTGGCGTTCCGCCTGGACAAGGACTGATCAACCAAGCCCGAGGGCTGAGCTGTGAGGTCTGAGGCTTGGGGGTCCGAGACCTGAGGTCTGAGGTCTGAGGCTTGAGGGTCCGAGACCTGAGGCCTGCGGCCCGAGGGCCGAGTCCGAGGTCCGAGGCCGCGGGGCCGGTACCGGGACGACCGGTACCGCTAGACGTAACGCTCCAGGATCGACGACTCCGCGAGCCGCGACAGGCCCTCGCGGACGCTGCGCGCCCGGGCCTCGCCGACGCCGTCCACGGTCTGGAGGTCGTCCACGCTCGCCGCGAGCAGCTTCTGCAGTCCGCCGAAGTGCTCCACGAGCCGCTCGATGATCGCGCCGGGCAGTCGCGGCACCTTGGCGAGCAGCCGGTAGCCGCGCGGGGAGACCGCCGAGTCGAGGGTCTCGGGGGAGCCGCTGTAGCCGAGGGCGCGCGCCACTATCGGCAGTTCGAGCAGCTCGGCGTGGGTCAGCGCGTCCAGCTCGGTGAGCGCCTCGGGGACCGTACGGGAGCGCTTGGCCGTGGGCTCCGGCACGTAGTCGCGGATCACCAGCTCGCGCTCCGGTTCCACGCCCGCGATCAGCTCGTCGAGCTGGAGCGAGAGGAGGCGGCCGTCGGTGCCGAGCTCCACCACGTACTCGGCGATCTCGGTGGCGATCCGGCGCACCATCTCCAGGCGCTGGGCCACGGCCGTGACGTCCCGGACCGTCACCAGGTCCTCGATCTCCAGCGCGGAGAGCGTGCCGGCCACCTCGTCGAGGCGGAGCTTGTAGCGCTCCAGGGTCGCGAGGGCCTGGTTGGCGCGGGACAGGATGGCCCCGGACTCCTCCAGGACGCGGCGCTCGCCGTTCACGTACAGGGCGATCAGGCGCATGGACTGCGAGACGGACACGACCGGGAAGCCGCACTGCTTGGAGACCCGGTCCGCCGTGCGGTGCCGGGTGCCGGTCTCCTCGGTGGGGATGGACGCGTCGGGGACCAGCTGCACGCCGGCCCGCAGGATCTTGGAGATGTCCTTGTCGAGGACGATCGCCCCGTCGAGCTTGCACAGCTCGCGCAGCCGGGTCGAGGTGAAGTCGACGTCGATGACGAAACCGCCGGTGCACATCGACTCGACGGTCTTGTCCATGCCGAGCACGATCAGACCGCCGGTGTTGCCGCGGAGGATGCGCTCGAGCCCGTCGCGGAGGGCGGTGCCGGGGGCGACGGCGCTGAGCGACGCACGCATCAGTGCCTCGTTGTCCTTGGCTGCCACTGCACTCCTCCGGCTCGTACGGATGGGCGAGACCAGGGCAAAGTCTAGCGACAACGCCTCGCCGCCCCGGGCCCCGCGCCACGAGCCCCCGGCCGGCCGGGCTCCGGAGGCCTCCTCGGAGGTCTTCCCGGGCAGGGCCTAGCCGCGCTCCTCCGGCTCCCGTTCGGTCCTCGGACGACGGCCGCGGGGCAGGACGCGCAGGGCGTCGCCCATGTCCGCGACCTCGGTGACCTTCATGCCCGGCGGAACCTTGCCCGGGTCGCTCGGCACCAGGGCGTGCGTGAAGCCGAGCCGGTGCGCCTCCGCCAGGCGGCGCTGCACGCCCGTCACCCGGCGGACCTCGCCCGCCAGACCGACCTCGCCGATCGCGACCAGGTTCTTCGGCAGCGGGGTGTCGCTCGCGGCGGAGGCGAGCGCGAGGGCGATGGCCAGGTCGGCGGCCGGCTCGGACAGCTTCACGCCGCCGACCGTCGCGCTGTAGATGTCCCGCTTGCCGAGAGCGCTGATCCGGCCGCGCTGCTCGAGGACCGCCAGCATCATCGAGACCCGGGAGGTCTCCAGACCGGACGTGGTGCGGCGCGGCGACGGGATCTGCGAGTCCACCGTCAGCGCCTGCACCTCGGCCACCAGCGGCCTGCGGCCCTCCAGCGTCACCGTCAGACAGGTGCCGGGCACGGCCACGTCGCGCCGGGTCAGGAAGAGGCCCGACGGGTCGGCGAGCCCGGTGATGCCCTCGTCGTGCAGCTCGAAGCAGCCGACCTCGTCCGTCGCCCCGTACCGGTTCTTCACGCCGCGGACCAGGCGGAGCCGGGCGTGCCGGTCGCCCTCGAAGTGCAGCACCACGTCGACCAGGTGCTCCAGGAGACGGGGTCCCGCGATGGCGCCGTCCTTGGTGACGTGGCCGACGAGCAGCGTCGACATGCCGCGGTCCTTGGAGGCGCGGATCAGTGCGCCGGCCACCTCGCGGACCTGCGCCATGCCGCCGGGCGCGCCGTCGATCTCGGGGGAGGCGACGGTCTGCACCGAGTCCAGGATCAGCAGCGAGGGCTTCACCTCGTCGAGGTGCGCGAGGACGGCGGACAGGTCCGTCTCGGCCGCGAGGTAGAGGTGCTCGCTGAGCGCGTTGATCCGGTCGGCGCGCAGCCTGACCTGGCTCGCGGACTCCTCGCCCGTCACATAAAGGGTGCGGTGCTCGTCGCTCGCGGCCTTGGCGGCCACGTCGAGCAGCAGCGTCGACTTGCCGACGCCCGGTTCGCCCGCGATCAGCACGACCGCGCCGGGCACGAGACCGCCGCCCAGGACCCGGTCGAGCTCGTCGACGCCCGTGCCGCGCGCGGTCGCCTGCCGCCCGTCGACCTGCCCGATCGGCAGCGCGGCCGAGGACACCCGGCCGGCGGCCGTGGTCCGCACGGCGGGCGCGCCGTACTCCTCGACCGTCCCCCAGGCCTGGCACTCGGGGCAGCGGCCGAGCCACTTCGCGGTCTGCCAGCCGCACTCGGTGCAGCGGTAGGACGGCCGGTCCTTGGCGGTTTTGGTACGAGCAGCCATGACGGACACCGTAGCCGCAGTCACTGACAACGAGCCGGGACCAGGTGAGGGAAGGGTCCCGGCCACCACCCCGGCCACGGCCTCGGCAGGGCACGACCACCACCTTGGCCCGGGCCCGGCCACAGCTCCGGCCACCACCCCGGCCACGACCTCGGCTCGGGTCCGGTCACAGCTTCGGCCCCCCGGCCACGACCTCGGCCCGGGTCCGGCCACAGCTCCGGCCACCGGCCCGGGCCACCGCCCTGGCCACGACCTCGGCCACAGCCCCCGCCACGGCTGCCGGCCCCCTGCACCGCCACTGACGAGCGTGCCCTGGCCCGAGATCACGGCCCCCGTGTCCCCTTTCGGGCGATACCTTCACCCGTATGGATTAAAAGAGTGCAAGGGGTGAGAAGTGCCCCCGTCCTCCTGCCTACGGTCGCCCAGTGACGAGCAGCAGTCTGGAACAACCCACGCGAAGCACCGACGGTCCCCGCACCCTCGGCCAGCGGCCCCCCGCGCGCTACGAGGAGTACCTGGACGGCCTGTTCACCTACTGCCTCTCGGTGCTCTGCGACCACGACACCGCCACCGCCGTCCTCGGCGACGTCCTCGCCATCGCCGAGCGCCACCACGGCCGCTGTCCGGCCGACGAGAGCGGCCGCAGGGCCTGGCTGTACGCGCTGGCCCGCTGGGCCTGCCTGCGCAGCCTCGGCGAACAGCGCCGCAGACGGCAGGGCGCGCACACCGGCCGGCCCGTCGCCGCCGCGCCCGAACCGCCCCGCCTCGCGCCCGAGGTCGCCGAGCGCCGCCGGGCCGAGCTCGCCGCGCTCGCCTGGCCCGAGGCCGCCGGCACCACGCCGGAGCAGCGCGAGGCGCTGGAGCTCGCCGTCCGGCACGGGCTCGGCCGGCGCGAGGTCGCGGCCGTGCTCTCGCTGGACCCGCTCGCGGCCCGCGAACTCCTCGCCTCGGCGGGCTGCGAGGTCGAGCGCACCCGTGCCGCCCTCGCCGTCGTCGAGACCGGCGACTGCCCCACCGTCGCCCGGCTCACCGGCGACCACCAGGTGCTGCTCTCCGCCGCCCTGCGCGCCGAGCTGGTCCGGCACGTCGACGACTGCCCGCGCTGCCGCCGGGCCGCCGAACGGGCGGGCGCCGCCGGGCCCTGGCCGGGCGCCGCCGCCGTACCGACCGGGCGGCTGCCGGTCGTCGAGGCGCCGCGGGCCGCCGCGTACGTGGCGATGCTGCACGTGCCGCGGGCCCGCGCCGGTGCGCCCCGCTTCGGCCCGACCGGCTTCCCGATGGACCCGAAGGACCACGCGGCCCGCCGCGACCGGATGCGGGCCCGGGCGGTCACCACGACCGTCGTCGCCGCGGTCGTCGCCGCCCCCGTCCTGGCGCTGTGGGCCTCGTACCGCGGCACCCCGGCCGGCGACGAGGGCCAGGACGCGGCCCGGATCAGCGCGCGCGAGGCCGACGGGCCAGGCGACGCGCAGGGCGGTTCCGGCGGCCGCCCGTACGAGCGCTACGAGAACGCGGGCAACGCCCGCACCACACCCGATCCCCGCTTCACCCGGGGCAGCCGTTCGCCGGACGTCACGGTCGAGGTGATCAGCCCCGGCGCGCCCACCGGCCCCGCCCTGCCGGGGCAGGCGGCGCCCGCACGGCTCACCGTCTCCGCGCGCGGCAGCGGCGCGACGAGCCTGCTCACCCTCACCAACGAGGGCGGTTCGCCGGCCGCCTGGGCGCTCTGGTCGGACGCGCCCTGGCTGTACGTGAGCCAGGCCTCCGGCACGCTGCGCCCGGGAGAGTCCGTCACCGTGCGGATCTTCGTGGACCGCGCCCGCGAACCGGCCGGCGCCTGGAGCGCCCGGGTCGGCGTGAACCCCTCGGGCGCCGTGGTGCGGCTCCACGGCCACGGGGCGACCCCGCCGCCCACCACCACGCGCCCGACGACTGCGCCGCCGACCCGTACGGACGAGCCGACGACGCCGCCGCCCACCAGTGAGCCGCCGACCACTGCGCCGCCGACCACGGGCGGGCCCACCACCGAGCCGCCGACGACGGAGCCGACCACCGGCCCGACGACCGAACCGACGCCCGCGCCGACGGACTCGGCGACCGAGGCCCCGAGCACGGACCCGGCGCCCTCCCCGTAGGAGCTACGGGGCGGGGTCGGCCGGGTGCGGCGCGACCAGCGGGAGCTGCGCGGCGAGCCGCGCCTCGCACAGGCCGACGAGGACCTCGTACGCCGCGGGGCCCATCATCTCGACCAGCTCCGGCCGGTACGAGACGTAGACCGGCTCCTTGCCCACGTGGGCCGAGCTCGCGGTGGTGCAGTACCAGTGCAGGTCGTGGCCGCCGGGACCCCAGCCGCGCCGGTCGTACTCGCCGATCGACACCTGGAGGACCTTGGTGTCGTCGGGGCGCTCGATCCAGTCGTAGGTCCGCCGCACCGGCAGCTGCCAGCACACGTCCGGCTTGGTCTCCAGCGGCTCCCGGCCCTCCTGCATGGCGAGGATGTGGAGCGAGCAGCCCGCGCCGCCCGCGAAGCCCGGGCGGTTCTGGAAGATGCAGGAGCCCTGCCAGCGGCGGGTCTGCCGGTCGCCGTCCTCGTCGACCTGCACCCAGCCCGTGTCCGTGCCGACGTCGTGGAACTGCCACAGCTCCGGCGTCAGGCGTGCCACGTGCTCGGCGACCCGCTTCTCGTCGTCCTCGTCGGAGAAGTGCGCGCCGAGCGTGCAGCAGCCGTCGTCGGCGCGGCCCTCCTGGATGCCCTGGCAGCCGTTGCCGAAGATGCAGGTCCAGCGCGAGGTGAGCCAGGTCAGGTCGCAGCGGTAGACCTGCTCCTCGTCGTCCGGATCGGCGAACTCGACCCAGGCGCGCGGGAAGTCCAGGCCCTTCTCGTCGGGCTCGGCGGTCTTGGCCTTCTTGCCGGCCTTGCCGACCTTGACGGCCTTCACGGCCTTGGCCGCGTGGGACACCCGTGCGGCCTTCGCGGCGTTCTCGCTGGCGTTCTCGCCGGCACTGCTTTTGCCCGGCTTCGCCTTTTTCGTCTTTGGCACAACGCCAAGCGTATGCGGGCGGGCGCAGTAGCGTTTCCGTTCATGAGACTCGGAGTCCTCGACGTCGGTTCGAACACAGTGCACCTGCTGGTGGTGGACGCCCACCCCGGCGCCCGCCCGCTGCCCGCCCACTCCCACAAGGCGGAGCTGCGCCTCGCCGAGCTGCTCGACGAGCGCGGGGCCATCGCCGACGCGGGCGTGGAGCGGCTCGTCGGAACCGTCCGCGGGGCGCTGACCGCCGCCGAGGACAAGGGCTGCGAGGAGGTCCTGCCGTTCGCGACCTCGGCCGTGCGCGAGGCGAGCAACGCCGACGACGTGCTCGCCCGGGTCTACGCGGAGACCGGGATCGCGCTCCAGGTCCTCACCGGCGAGGAGGAGGCCCGGCTCACCTTCCTCGCCGCCAGGCGCTGGTTCGGCTGGTCCGCGGGCAAGCTGTTCCTGCTCGACATCGGCGGCGGCTCGCTGGAGGTCGCCTTCGGCATCGACGAGGAGCCCGACGCCGCCGTCTCCCTGCCGCTGGGCGCGGGCCGGCTCACCAAGGGCTGGCTGCCGGGCGACCCGCCGGAGACCGACGACGTGAAGGCGCTGCGCCGCCATGTCCGGGCGCAGATCGCCCGTACCGTCGGCGAGTTCAGCCGCTTCGGGCGGCCCGACCACGTGGTGGCCACCTCCAAGACCTTCAAGCAGCTCGCCCGCATCGCCGGCGCCCCGGGCTCCGGCGAGGGCCTGTACGTCGAGCGCACCCTGTCCCGGGAGTCCCTGGAGGAGTGGGTGCCGCGGCTCGCCGCCATGTCCTCGTCCGAGCGCGCCGTGCTCCCCGGCGTCTCCGAGGGCCGCGCGGCCCAGCTCCTCGCCGGCGCGCTGGTCGCCGAGGGCGCGATGGACCTCTTCGGCGTCGACCGGCTGGAGATCTGCCCCTGGGCCCTCCGAGAGGGCGTGATCCTGCGCCGCCTGGACCACCTGCCGTAGCGCTCGCCGGGCGGCGCGGGCCGTCCCGCCCGCCGCGGCCCTCCGGTCCCGGGGGTGACCGGAACCACCCTCCGGGCGCGCGGCCCGCCCCGTACCCTGTCTCCGTGGCAGAACCAGCGGTGCGCGTCCCGGATGCGAAGGTCGCCCTGTCGACGGCCTCGGTCTATCCGGAGTCGACGGCGACGGCCTTCGAGGTCGCCGCGCGCCTCGGCTACGACGGTGTCGAGATCATGGTGTGGACCGATCCGGTCAGCCAGGACATCGAGGCGCTGCGCCGCCTCTCGGACTACCACCAGGTGCCGATCCTCGCCGTGCACGCGCCCTGTCTGCTCATCACCCAGCGGGTCTGGTCGACCGACCCGTGGGTCAAGCTCCAGCGGGCGCAGGCCGCCGCGGAGAAGCTGGGCGCGTCGACCGTGGTCGTGCACCCGCCGTTCCGCTGGCAGCGCCAGTACGCCCGGGACTTCGTCACCGGCATCTGGCGGATGGCCGGCGAGACGGACGTCCGCTTCGCCGTCGAGAACATGTACCCGTGGCGGTACAAGGACCGCGAGATGCTCGCGTACGCCCCCGAGTGGGACGTCACGAAGGACGACTACCGCCACTACACCCTGGACCTCTCGCACACGGCGACCGCCCGTACCGACACCCTCGCCATGGTCGACCGCATGGGCGGCCGCCTCGGCCACGTCCACCTGGCCGACGGGCGGGGCTCCGCCAAGGACGAGCACCTGGTGCCGGGCCGCGGCACCCAGCCGTGCGCCGAGCTCCTGGAGCGGCTGGCCCTGAGCGGCTACGACGGCCATGTCGTCATCGAGGTCAACACCCGGCGCGCGATGTCCTCCGCCGAACGCGAGGCCGACCTCGCCGAGGCCCTCGCCTTCACCCGGCTCCACCTGGCCGCCGCCTCGCGGGGCACGCGCGCGTGAGCGGAGACGCGGGCGGAGTTTCGGGCGGCAAGGGCCCCGGCGCGGGGCAGGCGGGCGCGGGCGAGGAGGCCGGCGCGGCCGGGGGCCCCGACGCGGGCGGGAGGCCGGGCGCGGGCGAGAAGACCGCCCGGCGGCGCGGCCGTCCTTCCCGTACGGCCGCGGAGGAGAGCGGACCGGGCGCGCGCGAGCGGATCCTCGACGCGGCGCGCGAGCAGTTCGCCGAGCGCGGCTACGACAAGACCTCGATGCGCGGCATCGCGAAGGCCGCGGGCGTGGACGCGGCGCTCGTGCACCACTACTTCGGTACGAAGGACGACGTCTTCGCCGCGGCGATCGAGGTCTCCTTCGAGCCGACGACCGTCGTCCCGGCCATCATCGGCGGCCCGCGCGAGGCCATCGGCGAACGGCTCGCACGCTTCTTCATCGGCGTCTGGGAGAACCCGGCGACCCGGGCCCCGCTGCTCGCGACCATCCGTTCGGCGATGACGCACGAGGCGGCGGCGAAGGTGCTCCGCGGGTTCGTGCTGCGGCGGCTGCTGGAGCGGATCGCCGCCGACCTGGACGTACCGGAGCCGAAGTTCCGCGCGGAGCTGGCGGCCTCCCACATGATCGGGATCGCGATCCTGCGGTACGTGATCCAGGTGGAGCCGCTGGCCTCGGCGGACCCCGAGGAGATCGTGGCGCAGGTGGCACCGACCCTGCAGCGCTACCTGACCCAGCCCTGACCGAAGGGCGAGCCGACCGTCCGCCATGCGGACACCCTTGTCCAGATCTTGGAGTCGCGGCGTACGCTCGACTCCAGACACACCCATCACGAGGAGCGAGCGACGATGCCCGAGCTGAGGTCCCGCACAGTCACCCACGGCCGCAACATGGCGGGCGCCCGCGCCCTTATGCGCGCCTCCGGTGTACCGGGCGCGGACATCGGGCGGAAGCCGATCATCGCCGTGGCGAACTCCTTCACCGAGTTCGTCCCCGGCCACACCCACCTCCAGCCGGTGGGCCGGATCGTCTCGGAGGCGATCACGGCGGCCGGCGGCATCGCCCGCGAGTTCAACACGATCGCCGTCGACGACGGCATCGCGATGGGCCACGGCGGCATGCTCTACTCCCTGCCCTCCCGCGACCTGATCGCCGACAGCGTGGAGTACATGGTCGAGGCGCACTGCGCCGACGCCCTGATCTGCATCTCCAACTGCGACAAGATCACCCCCGGCATGCTGATGGCCGCCCTGCGCCTCAACATCCCGACCGTCTTCGTCTCAGGCGGCCCGATGGAGTCCGGCCGGGCGACGCTCGTCGACGGCACCGTCCGCACGCTCGACCTGGTGGACGCGATCTCGGAGGCCGTCAACGACAAGGTCTCCGACGAGGACATCCTCCGCATCGAGGAGAACGCCTGTCCGACCTGCGGGTCCTGTTCCGGCATGTTCACCGCCAACTCGATGAACTGCCTGACCGAGGCCATCGGCCTCTCCCTGCCCGGCAACGGCTCCGTCCTCGCCACCCACACCGCCCGGCGCGCCCTGTACGAGAACGCCGCCCGCACGGTCGTCGACATCACCCGTCGCTACTACGACGAGGACGACGCCTCCGTCCTGCCGCGGAACATCGCCACCCGCGCGGCCTTCGAGAACGCCATGGCCCTCGACATCGCCATGGGCGGCTCCACCAACACGATCCTGCACCTGCTCGCCGCCGCGCAGGAGGCCGAGCTCGACTACGGCCTGAGCGACATGGACGAGGTCTCGCGCCGCGTTCCCTGCCTGGCCAAGGTCGCCCCGAACGTCGCGCCCCGCGGCACGTACTACATGGAGGACGTGCACCGGGCCGGCGGCATCCCCGCCATCCTGGGCGAGCTGCACCGCGCCGGTCTGCTCAACGAGGACGTCCACGCCGTCCACAGCCCCTCCCTCGCGGACTGGCTGAAGAACTGGGACGTGCGCGGCGGCTCCCCGTCCGAGGACGCCGTCGAGCTGTGGCACGCGGCCCCCGGCTGCGTCCGCTCCGCGGAGGCCTTCTCCCAGTCCGAGCGCTGGGACACCCTCGACCTGGACGCGGCGGCCGGCTGCATCCGCTCCGCCGAGCACGCCTACTCCAAGGACGGCGGCCTGGCGGTGCTCCGCGGCAACATCGCCGTCGACGGCTGCGTCGTGAAGACCGCCGGCGTCGACGAGTCGATCTGGACCTTCGAGGGCCCGGCCGTCGTCTGCGAGTCGCAGGAGGAGGCCGTCGAGAAGATCCTCAACAAGCAGGTCAAGGACGGCGACGTGGTCGTCATCCGCTACGAGGGCCCCAAGGGCGGCCCCGGCATGCAGGAGATGCTCTACCCGACCTCCTTCCTCAAGGGCCGCGGCCTGGGCAAGACCTGCGCCCTGATCACCGACGGCCGCTTCTCCGGCGGCACCTCGGGCCTCTCCATCGGCCACGCCTCCCCGGAGGCCGCCTCGGGCGGCACGATCGCCCTCGTCGAGGACGGCGACCGCATCCGCATCGACATCCCGTCCCGCGCGATCGACCTCCTCGTCGACGAGGCGACCCTCGCCGCCCGCCGCGAGGCGCTCGGCGGCGTCTACGCCCCGAGGAACCGCGACCGCAAGGTCACGGCGGCACTGCGGGCGTACGCGGCGATGGCCACGAGCGCGGACAAGGGCGCGGTCCGCGACGTGACGAAGCTGGGCTGACCGCCGCGCCGGGCGGATCCCCCGGGCCGGACCTGCCGGGGGAGACCTCCCGGCCGGGCCTCCCGGGCCGGACCCCCCGGCCGGGACGGACCAAACGGCGGTGCGGGCCCCTGAGGGGGCTCGCACCGCCGTTTCGCCCGTCCGCCGCGGGCCTTCCGCTCACCAGCTTTCCGGCGCGCTCCCGTCCACCGCGAAGACCGAGCCGTCCGGGGCCGTGCCGTAGACGCGCTCGCCGGCCGCGACCGGTGCCGGGACGGAGGTCACGTAGCCGAGGCGGCCCGCCGACAGGCGCGGAGCGGTCTGGGCGAGGAGCGAGCCGCGCGCGGTGTCGACGGCGATGAGGCGGCCGTCGGAGGCGGAGAGGTAGAGCCGGTCCCCGGGCCCTGGCATGAGGGCCGAGACGTTGCCGCTGCCGGTCTCCAGCTCCCAGCGGACCCGGTCCGCCGCGGGCGCGGCGGAGAGGTCGACGGCGGTCAGCCGGCCGAGCGCGTCGAGGAGGTACGCGGTGGAGCCGCGCACGGCGATCGACGGGCTGGCGACGCGGTACGGGAGCGGGACGCGCCGCGCCTCGCGCCGGGCGGGGTCGTAGTGGACCAGGGCCTCGGTCTGGATCTCCCGGTAGGCCGCGGCCAGGACGAGCGCCCCGTCCGTGCCGTGCGCGACGGGCACGAGGTTGCCCTTCAGGCGGTGCTGCCAGGCGACCGTGCCCGTGGCCGGCCGCACCGCGCTGACGGCCGTGTGCGTGCCGTCGGCGGTCGGCTCGTACACGGTGAGCAGGCCGGTGGCGGCGTCGTACGGCCCGAGCTGCGGCGCGCTGTGGCCGGACAGCGCGTGCCGCCACACCTGGCGGCCGGTGGCGCCGTCGACCGCGCGCAGCTGCCGTGAGCCGCCGCTGAGGACGACCACGGCACCGGCCGGCCGGTTGCGCTCGGCGAGCGTCGGCCGGGTGTGCCAGCCGGGCGCGCCGTCCTTCGCCGCGTAGGTCCGCAGCTCGCCGGTGGGGCCGGTGACGGCGACGGTGCCGCCGGGCAGCACGACGGGGGCCGTCGGCCGCTCCGTACCGTCCGCGCCGCCACCGCCGCCGGTGGGCCGTGACCAGACGACCCGCCCGGTCGCGGCGTCCAGGCGGGCGGCGTCGACGCCCGGCGCGGAGCAGTAGACGGCGCCCTCGGCGAACGTGCAGGCGGGCGCGGCGGGTCCGGCGCCTTTCCCGCCCGCCGTGCCGAGCGCGGTCTGCCAGCCGGTGAAGGACTTGGCGGCCTGTGCCGGGTGCGGCGAGGTGTCCACCGGCCGCCCGTCCCGCGCCGCGAGCACGGCGACCGTGCAGCCCGCCGCGACGGCGAGCAGCACGCCGAGCGCGATCGGCAGCCGCCTGCCGCGCCGGCCCTGTGGCCGGCTGCCACCGCGCTGCTTGCGCCCGCCGCGTCCGGTGCGCGGCACCTCGGCCCGTACGGGCGTGTCCGCGTCCCACGCACCGGCGGGCGCCGACACCTCGCGGACGGCTCCCGCGCCGCCCGTGCCGACGGGCGAGCGCCGCTGCGCCGGTATGAACGCGGTCGCCTCGTACGAGGGCGGCAGCAGCGCCGCCATGATCTCGGCGGGCGTCGGCCGCTCGCCCGGTTCCTTCGCCAGGCAGCGGGCCACCAGCGGCGCCAGCTCCTCCGGAACGCCCGTCAGGTCCGGCTCGTCGTGCACCACCTGGTACGCGACGATGTACGGGCTGTCCGAGTCGAAGGGGCCGTGTCCGGTCGCGGCGTGCACGAGCACCGAGCCGAGCGCGAAGACGTCTGCGGCGGGCCCGACCTCCTTCGGCCGCTGGAACTGCTCGGGCGCCATGAACGGCGGCGAACCGATCAACTTCCCCGTCTCAGTGTGGAGATCGCTGTCCACGGGCCGGGAGATCCCGAAGTCGATGACCTTCGGGCCCGAGTCGGTGAGGAGCACGTTGCTGGGCTTGAGGTCGCGGTGCACCACGCCCGCCCGGTGGATGTCGCGCAGCGCCTCCGCGAGCCCGGCGGTGAGCCGGCGCAGCTCGGCGGGGGACAGCGGGCCGCTCCGCTTCACCTGGTCGGCGAGGGTGGGCCCGGGGACGTAGAGGGTGGCCATCCAGGGGCGCTCGGCGTCGGGATCGGCGTCCACGACGGGTGCGGTGAACGCGCCGCTGACCCGCCGCGCGGCGGCCACCTCCTGGCGGAAGCGGGCCCTGAACTCCGGGTCCTCCGCGTACTGTTCGTGCACCACCTTGACCGCGAGCCGCAGCCCGGAGGGGGAGGTGGCGAGGTGGACGACGCCCATGCCGCCGGCGCCGAGGACAGCCTGGAGCCGGTACTCGCCCGCGTAGTCGGGCTCTTCCGCTTCCCGGCCGGCACCGGTCCTGCGCAACGGCGGCATCGCCGACCCCCGTGTGGTTCCCCGTCGTGTCCGCGCGCCTGCGCGACGCACGGAGCCTAGTCCATGGTGCGGCCGAAGTCGGTGGGGCTTGCTAGCCTGCGCGTCGCGGAGGGTGAATTCCTCCGCAGGGCTTCTGGCAGGCGCTCGCGCGCACCGGACGGGGGAGTGGGAATGGGCAGCGAGAACGAGTCGACGACCATGGCGGCCGGGACCGCGGAGAACGCGGAGACCGCCGGGGCGGAGGGCGTGGCGACCCTGACCGCCGAGGGCGTCGTGACCACCGCGGGCGAGGTCCCCGCCTACCCGGTCGCTCCCGGGTACCGGGTGAACGTCCGCTCGGGTCCGGGCACGAAGTACCCCATCGTCCGCACGCTGACGCTGGGCGCCTGGGTGCAGATCTACTGCCAGACGCCGGGCGAGTGGATCACCGGCCCCTACGGCACCACCAACCTCTGGGACAACATCGGTCCCGGTCAGTTCGTCTCGGACGCGTACGTGAACACGGGCCGCGACGGCTACGTGACCCGCCGCTGCGGCTGACCGCGGTCGGTCCCCGGCCGGGGATAATCGATCCCGTGAGCGAGGAAAAGCAGAGCAGGACCGGCACCACCCCCGCCGGGCCGCAGCCCGAGGAGCTCCGTTTCTTCGGCACGACCTGGGTGGACCACGGCGACGGCTACACCGTGCGCCGGATCGGCGTGGCCGTCGGCTCGCTCGTCGCCGCGGTCGCGGGCTGCTTCGTGCTGCGCTTCGCGTACCAGGGCCTGGAGATCGCGAAGGTCGGCGGCTTCGTCAACATGCTGGTGGTCGTGATGTTCGCGGTCTGCAGCGCGATCGCCTTCCGCAAGACCTGGGAGGGCTTCGTCCGGCGCCCCGCCGACCCGGCCCGCGAGGACGCCCTGCGCAGCCTGAAGGCCATCGGCTTCGTCGGCTCGCTGCTCGCCTACTTCTTCCGCAGCCTCTCCGAGGCGCCAGGCGAGAAGCTCCTGCGCACGGAATACGAGGAGGCGGTCACGCGCTTCGAGAAGCGCCGCGCGAACCGCACGGGCAACCCGTCGGGCCGCAAGAAGCCCAAGCGCTAGGCCCTGTCGTCGAACTCCCGCCTGCCCTCCGGGCGACGACGGGAGTCTGGCGACAGGACCCAGGGACGCGCCCACGACCCGGCACCCACAGAAGACCTTCCGAGGACCCCCGGACTTCGTCCGGGGGTCCTTGACGTGTCGCACCCACGGGCCCACTATTCATCGCATGATGAATAAAACCGGTGAGGCCGGCCACGACGCCGGCCCCGAGGCCGCCCGGGCCACCGGCGCGGCCATCACCGCCACGGCCCTCACCGTCGTCCGCGGCGACCGCACCGTCCTGCGCGAGCTCGACTTCACCATCCCCCGCGGCCGCATCACCGGCCTCCTCGGCCCCTCCGGCTGCGGCAAGACCACCCTCATGCGTGCGATCGTCGGCACCCAGGCCAGGGTCACCGGCACCCTCGACGTCCTCGGCCGCCCCGCCGGCGACCTCGCCCTGCGCTCCCGCATCGGCTACGTCACCCAGGCACCGTCCGTCTACGACGACCTCAGCGTCCGCCAGAACCTCGACTACTTCGCCGCCGTCCTCCTGCCCGGCCGCGCCCACCGCGACGAACGCCGCGCCGCCGTCGCCCGGGCCATCGCCGACGTCGACCTCACCTCCCACGCCGACGCCCTCACCGGACGGCTCTCCGGCGGCCAGCGCAGCCGCGTCTCCCTCGCCGTCGCCCTCCTCGGCACCCCAGAACTCCTCGTCCTCGACGAACCCACCGTCGGCCTCGACCCCGTCCTGCGCCGCGACCTGTGGGACCTCTTCCACCGCATCGCCGCCGACCGCAACACCACGATCCTGGTCTCCTCCCACGTCATGGACGAGGCCGAGCGCTGCCACCGGCTGCTCCTCCTGCGCGACGGCGAACTCCTCGCCGAGGACACCCCCGAGGAGCTGCGCCGACGCAACGACACCGCCACGGTCGAGGACGCCTTCCTCCACCTCGTCGACGCCGCCGCGGCCCGCGCCCGCGCCGCGGCCCGCACCGTCACCAAGGAGCAGCCGTGAACCCGGACCGCACCCTCGCCACCGCCGCCCGGGTCCTGCGCCAGCTCCGCCACGACCCGCGGTCCATCGCCCTGATGCTCCTCGTGCCCTGCCTGATGCTCGTCCTGCTCCGCTACGTCTTCGACGCTTCCCCTGCCTGCGCCGGGGAGACCCCGTGCCCTTCGGCCTTCGACGGCATCGGCGCCTCACTCCTCGGCATCTTCCCGCTGATCACCATGTTCCTGGTGACCTCCATCGCGACCCTCCGCGAACGCACCTCCGGCACCCTCGAACGCCTCCTCGCCATGCCTCTCGGCAAGGCCGACCTCATCGCCGGCTACGCCCTCGCCTTCGGCCTCGTCGCCGTCGCCCAGTCGGTCCTCGCCACCGGCCTCGCCCTGTGGTTCCTCGGCCTCGACGTCATCGGCAGTCCCTGGCTGCTGCTCCTCGTCGCCCTGCTCGACGCGCTGCTCGGCACCGCCCTCGGCCTCTTCGTCTCGGCCTTCGCCGCCTCCGAGTTCCAGGCCGTCCAGTTCATGCCGGCCGTGATCTTCCCCCAGCTCCTGCTGTGCGGCCTGTTCACCCCGCGCGACCGGATGGCCCCCGCCCTGGAGGCCGTCTCCGACGCCCTGCCCATGTCGTACGCCGTCGACGGCATGAACCAGGTCCTGCGCCACACCGACGTCACCGCCGACTTCCTCCGCGACGCCCTGGTCGTCGCCGGCTGCGCCGTCCTCGTCCTCGCCCTCGGCGCCGCCACCCTCCGCCGCCGCACCGCGTGACCGCCCCTCGGACACCGGACGCACCGGGCACGCCCTCGGTGCAAGGATGTCCCTGCGGATGGACGCGACGTCCACCCGCACGGACAGGCGCAGGCCCATCCCGGCGAGGTGAAAGACCCCATGACCCAGACCGTCGCAGTCCTCGGCACCGGCAAGATCGGTGAGGCGCTCCTCAGCGGCATGATCCGCGCCGGCTGGCGCCCCGCCAGCCTCCTCGTCACCGCCCGCCGCGCCGAACGCGCCGAGGAACTCCGCGCCCGCTACGGCGTCGAGACCGTCAGCAACGCCGACGCCGCCAAGCGCGCCGACACCCTCATCCTCGCCGTGAAGCCCCAGGACATGGGCCGGCTCCTCGACGAACTCGCCCCGCACGTCACCGCCGACCGCCTCGTCGTCAGCGCCGCCGCCGGCATCCCCACCGCCTTCATCGAGGAGCGCCTGACCGCCGGCACCCCCGTCGTCCGCGTCATGCCCAACACGCCCGTCCTCGTCGACGAAGGCATGTCGGTGATCTCCGCGGGCAGCCACGCCACCTCCGAACACCTCGCCCACACCGAGGAGATCTTCGGCGGCGTCGGCAAGACCCTGCGCGTCCCCGAGTCCCAGCAGGACGCCGCCACCGCCCTCTCCGGCTCCGGCCCGGCCTACTTCTACTACCTCGTCGAAGCCATGACCGACGCCGGCATCCTCCTCGGCCTGCCCCGCGCCCAGGCCCACGACCTGATCGTCCAGGCCGCCATCGGCGCCGCCGTCATGCTCCGCGACAGCGGAGAACACCCGGTCAAGCTCCGCGAGGCCGTCACCAGCCCCGCCGGCACCACCATCTCCGCCATCCGCGAGCTGGAGAACCACGGCGTACGGGCCGCCCTCATCGCCGCCCTGGAGGCCGCCCGCGACCGCAGCCGCGAGCTCGCCTCCGGCAACGGCTGACCTACCGCACCGCCTTCAGCACGTCCTCGGTGCGGACGACCCGGGCGAACCGCCCGCCGTGCAGCGACACCGCCGTCGCCCGGGTCAGCTCCTCCGCGCTCCGCGTCCACCCGAAGGGGCCCGCCAGGTCGAACGTGTGCATCGCGTCGATCGCGAACACCACGTCGTACCCGAGGTTCCCGGCCATCCGTGCCGTCGTCTCGTTGCACATGTTCGTCTGGATCCCGGCGATCACGATCTGCCCGATGCCGCTCCCCTTCAGCCAGGCATCGAGATCCGGCGCCCCGTAGAACGCCGAGTTCACGCTCTTCGTGACCAGCAGCTCCGGCCCCGCCCCCTTCCCCCGCCGCTCCGCGACGAAGTCCTTGAACTCGTTGCCCACCGTCCCCGACCGCAGCGGCGAACCCACCTGCACCGAGTCGTGCCGCACGAACACGACCGGCCGCCCCGTCTCCTGCCAGCGATCGATCAGCGCCGCGATGTTCCCCTCGGCAGCCGGATTGTCCCGACGCCCCCAGAACCCCTCGTCGTCGAAGCCCTTCTGCACGTCGACGACCACCAGCGCCGCGTTCTCGTCGATCTCCGTGGTCTCTGTGATCTCCATACCGACGATCCTGCCGCCGCACGCCCGCCCGCCCCAGAGGCAGAAACGCCGATGATCGATGGTTTACTGCCAGCCATGCCGGCAGACCACGTGACCCCCCAGCGCATCGCCCTCCTCTCCTTCCCCGGCATCCGCGCCTTCGACGTCTCTGTCATCACCGAGGTCTGGGGCAGCGACCGCACCCTTCGCGGCGTCCCGCCCTTCGACCTCCACCGCACCGCCGCCGACCCGGACACCCCCGTCCCCCTCCGCGGCGGCCTCAGCCTCACCCCCGACCGGCCCCTCGAATGGCTCGACAGCCTGACCCCCACCGACCTCGTCCTCGTCCCCGGCATCGAGGACCCCGACGCCGACATCCCCGCACCCGTCCTCGACGCCCTGCGCCGCGCCCACGCCGCCGGCATCCCCGTCGCCTCCCTCTGCGCCGGCGCCTTCGTCCTCGCCCGCGCGGGACTCCTCGACGGCCGCCGCGCGGTCACCCACTGGCACCTCGCCCCGGCCCTCGCCGAGCGCTACCCCCGGGTGAAGGTCGAACCCGAGGCCCTGTTCGTCGAGGACACCGGTATCTGGACCTCTGCCGGCACCGCCGCCGGTATCGACCTGTGCCTCCACCTCGTCCGCACCGCCCACGGCGCCGAGACCGCCGCCACCATCGCCCGGTCCATGGTCACCGCCCCCTTCCGCACCGGGACCCAGGCCCAGTTCATCGAACAGCCCACGCCACGCGCCGACCGCGACGCCGACGCCCTCGCCGCGGTCCGCGCCCACGCACTGGCCCACCTCGACCAGTCCCACACCGTCGCGAGCCTCGCCGCCCACGCCGGCATGTCACCCCGGTCCTTCGCCCGGCACTTCCAGGCCACCACCGGCACCAGCCCCCTCCAGTGGCTCATCGCCCAGCGCGTCGCCGCCGCCCGGAAACTCCTCGAACTCACCGACCATCCCCTCCCCGAAGTGGCCCGCCGCGCGGGCTTCGGCAGCGAGGTCACCATGCGCCAGCACTTCGCCTCGCACCTCGCCACCAGCCCGCGCGACTACCGCACCGCCTTCCGTCAGACCGCGGGCAACAGCCCGACCGCCCGATAGGCCCGGTCCACCACCGGCCGCGCCATCCCACGCGCCCGCTCGGCACCCAGCCGCAGCACCTTGTCCACGTGCCCCGGATCCGCCGCGAGCTCGGCATGCCGCTCCCGCACCGGCCGCAGCAGCTCCACCACCGCTTCCGCCGTGTCCTTCTTCAACGCTCCGTACGACTCGTATACACCGGCAAGCTCGTTCGGGTTCCCACCCGTCGCGGCCGCCAGCAGATCGAGCAGGTTCGCCACCCCAGGACTGGCCTCCCGGTCGTACACGACCTCACGCCCGCTGTCGGTCACCGCCCGCATGACCTTCCGCCGGACGGCATCCGCGTCGTCGAGGAGATAGACGATCCCGGCCCCGTTCTCGTGCGACTTCCCCATCTTCGACGTGGGGTCCTGCAGATCCATGACCCGCGCCGCGATCACCGGGTGCGTGGCCTTCGGGACCGTGAACACGTGCCCGTACCGCTGGTTGAAGCGCACGGCCAGATCCCGCGTCAGCTCCACGTGCTGGGTCTGGTCCTCACCCACCGGCACTTCGTCCGTGCCGTACGCGAGGATGTCCGCGGCCATCAGCGCCGGATACGTCAGCAGCGACAGCCGCACGCTCTGCCCGGCCGCCTGCGCCCGGACGCTCTTCTCCTTGTACTGGATCATCCGCCGCATCTCGCCGTCCGTGGCCACGCACTCCATCAAGTACGAGAGGCGCGCGTGCTCGTCCACATGGCTCTGCACGAACACCGTGCACCGCTCCGGATCCAGGCCTGCGGCCAGCAGCAGCGTCGCCGCCTGCCGGCTCAGCCGCGTCACGCGGGCCGGATCGTGCTCCACGGTCAGCGCGTGCAGGTCCACCACGCTGAACAGCGCGTCCGCCTGGTGCTGGTCCACCTCGACCCACCGCCGCACGGCCCCGAGGTAGTTCCCCAGCGTCAGGTGCCCGGTCGGCTTGACCCCACTGAAGATCCGCTTCATCGCGTTCGTTCTCCCTCTCTCCTGGCTGCTCTCTGGTCTGAGCACCGCCGGCCCGTCGGCCGGGCTCCCGGAGGGGGATACGCGAACGGCCGCCGAGTCGGCGGCCGTCGTCTGCATGCGTGAGTACGGGCCGCCTGTCAGGCGGCCCACCACTGGGTGGTGAGCGCATGCGTCGTCATACGCACAGGGTACGGGCCGGGCCCCGGGTTGACACGGGATTACGCGATCCGTAGTGTTCTCCGAGTTGTCCGACGTGAGCACCGACTCCGGTCGGCCCCGGACAGCCATTCCGCAAGAACCACCAACGCCTGACGGCGTCGATTCGTCGTGCCGTCCTGTGTTTCCGTGCGTTTTTGCGAAATGAGGAATCCGCGTTCGAAGGTTTGAACGCCGGCCCCCGATTAGCGTCGGGGCCAAGGAATCCGCTAAAGTCTCACTCGTCGGAACGGCCCAACAGCCGGGAAGACAACCCCCTCTGACTGGGAATCAGACGCCGAAAGGATCTGATAGAGTCGGAAACGCCGGAAGGGCCCGGAGCGAAAGCGAAAGGGACCGGAAAGCACCGAGGAAATCGGATCGAAAAGATCTGATAGAGTCGGAAACGCAAGAACGA